>JBBQRH010000011.1:0-75345 GCA_038215035.1 Gemmatimonadales bacterium
CCCGCCGAGCGCGACTCATTCTACCGCGTGATTCGCACGTTTGATCGCGCCACCAGCGACGCGATCGGCGTGGCGGCCTGACGTGCTCCGCGTCGGACGGATTCCGTACATCAACACCTACCCGGTGTACGGGGCGGTGGATCGCGGGATCATACCGCTCGACGCAACCATGCGCGATGGCATTCCTAGCGCGCTGAATGCGGAAATGGCGGCAGGCACACTCGACGTGAGCGTCATCAGTGCCGTTGAATATGCATTGCACGCCGACCGCTACCTGCTGCTCCCCGATCTGGCAATCACCTGCGATGGCCCCGTTCGCAGCGTCATGCTCTTCAGCAAGCGCGCGGTGGAGGATCTGGATGGTGCCACTGTCCTCGTCTCGCGCAGCAGCATGACGTCGGTGGAACTGCTCGGACTGATGTTTCGCGAACGATGGGGAGTGACTCCACGCCTGGTTCCTGCGGACGCCGAAAGTGCGGATATCGCGCATTTCGGGGACGCTCCGCATGACGCCCGCCTCGTGATCGGCGACGCCGCGCTGATGCTGTCATCAGGCACACACGCAGCCAGCCTGATGTACCCGCATCACATCGATCTGGGGCTCGAGTGGAAGGCCTGGACGGGATTACCGTTCGTCTTTGCGGTGTGGGTGGCGCAGCGCACCACGCCGGTGGCCGATGCGTTGCGGGTGCACGCCGGACTGATCGCATCGCGCGACTGGGGCGTGACCCATCTGCCGATACTGGCGGAGCAGGCGGCGGCAGTCACGGGCGTGCCGCGGAATCTGTGTGAATTGTACTTCAGTGGTCTGGACTATCGTCTTTCGCTTCCGCACCTGCGGGGGCTCACCGAGTTCTATCGTCGGCTTGACGCCGTGGGTCGCATTGCAGCGCGTCCCCTCGTGTTCCTCTCCGCCGCCTGAGGCAAGATGCGCGACATCCTCGATTTCTACACGCACGCCCCGCTCCTCGAGTTGGGGCTGGAAGCTGATCGTGTCCGTGAAGCGTTGCATCCGGATGGAGTGGTGACGTACATCGTCGACCGCAACATCAACTACACGAACGTCTGTGTGGCCGACTGCGGGTTCTGCGCGTTCTATCGCCGGCCGAAGCACAAGGAAGGCTACACCCTCTCCTTCGAAGAGATCGGGCTGAAGATCGAGGAGACGAAGCAGCTCGGCGGGATCCAGATCCTCATTCAGGGCGGGCACAATCCATACATCCCGTTCGAATGGTATCTCGATCTGCTGCGCTACATCAAGCGGAACCATCCGATTCACATTCACGGTTTCAGCCCGAGCGAGGTGGACTTCTTCGCTACGCTCTTCCGCATGGATCCCCGCGATGTGATCCGCGAGTTGAAGGCGGCGGGACTCGATTCGATTCCCGGCGGTGGTGGAGAAATTCTGGTGCAGCGGGTTCGCGATTATGCCGCACCGAAGAAAGCGGGCGCAGACCGCTGGCTTGAAATGATGGAGATTGCACACCAGGAAGGGATGAAGACGTCGGTCACCATGATGTACGGCCTGGGCGAGACGCTGGCTGAGCGCATCGAGCACCTCGATCGCGTGCGAGCCCTGCAGGCACGCACCGGCGGCTTCACCGCATTCATTACCTGGCCGTTGCAGCCCGAGAACACGCCGGAGTTCTCGCACATGCCGAAGACCGATGCAACCGAGTATCTGCGCACGGTCGCGATCAGCCGCATGGTGCTCGACAACGTTCCGAATCTGCAGAGCAGCTGGGTCACGATGGGGATGAAGGTTGGCCAGATGGCGCTCCGATACGGCTGCAACGATTTCGGGTCCCTGATGATCGAAGAGAACGTGGTGTCGGCGGCGAACACCACCTATCGGACCACCACCGACGAACTGGAACGACTCATCCACGACGCTGGATTCACTGCCGCGCGGCGCCGGCAGGACTACACGATTCTCCCGCTCGCCGCCGCCGTCGCTGCCTGAGCACCCGTCCGGACGGCTGTCACTGACTGCTCCCTCGAACCTTTCGCACATGCCTGTCCGGTTCCAGCCTGCCGCCCGCAAGGCCATCGATTTCGCAATGGTCGAGATGGAGCGTTCCGGCGATTCGTCGCTGTCGTCGCTGCATCTCCTGTTGGGACTTCTCGAGCCGGCGGCGGAGGGGACGCAGACGGCGCTGCGATTGCTGGGAGTCAATCCGGCGGCGCTGCAGCTGGATGCACGTCGCGACATCCATCTGGCGCGAACGGGGGCGTTGCTGGCCGAGGTCGATGACGCGCCAGAACTGCTCCTCGAGCGTGCCGGACGAATCTCCGAGCAGTGCGGGGCAACGGAGATTTCCGATGCCGACGTGCTGATGGCTGCGGCGCAGGATCAGCGCACCTGGGCTGGCAAACTGCTCGCATCGTCAGGCGTCACCGCGCCACTGCTCTGGGGCGTGTTTCCGGAGGCGAGAGGTGTGCTGCGTCATCCGGGCGCGCCTGATCCGCTGGCTGGCATCGAGATGCTCGACGTGTCGTTCCCCCCGAGCTTCGCGCCGGCGTTGCCGGTTCGAACCGGCATCGGCTATGACTCGCATCGTTTCGGGGTTGGCGGGCCGATGATTCTCGGTGGCATTGAGATTCCCGGCGAGATCAAGCTCGTGGGACACTCTGATGCGGATGCCGTGTGCCACGCGCTCACCGACGCCGTGCTCGGCGGGGCGGGCGCGGGCGATATCGGTGAACTCTTCCCGGACACGGATCCGGCAAACCGCGGTCGCAACTCGATCGAGATGCTGCGCCTCGCGTGTCAGGCGGCGGAGTCACGCGGCTGGCGCGTCGCGCAGGTCGATGTCACCGTCATCGTCGAACGGCCAAAGCTGCTGCCATATCGCGACGCGATGCGCAGCTCGCTGGCCACCGCGCTCGGCCTGCCTGCTGATGGCGTGAGCGTCAAAGCGAAAACGAACGAAGGAATGGGATGGGTGGGCCGCGGCGAGGGGCTCGCCTGCATGGCCGTCGCAACCTTGATCCCGGTGCGCACCGCAGTGCGTTGATGTGAATACGCTGCTGGCCTGGCTGGCCTCGCTACCGACGTGGGCACTGTACTTGTCGCTGGCTGCCACTGCGGCGGCCGAGAATGTTTTCCCTCCGCTGCCGGCGGACACCGTCGTTGGCGTCGGAAGTTTTCTCGCCGCCCGTGGTTCAGGATCATTGCTCGTCGCCGCAACGGCGATCTGGGCCGGAAATCTGCTCGGCGCGCTGGGCATGTATGCGGTCGGCCGACGGTATGGCAGCGCCGCGGTGATGAAGCGGCTGGGTGGCGCTGACGCCGAGGCACGGGTGGCGGCCATGTATGCGTCGTACGGTGTGTGGGCACTCTTCGTCAGTCGGTTTCTTCCCGGAATCAGGGCTGTGGTGCCACCGATGGCGGGTGCGCTCCGGATCCCCATACGTCAGGTGCTCCCCGCGATGGCCGTTGCGTCGGCACTCTGGTACGGCGCCATCGCGTGGCTCGGATTCCGTTTCGGGCAAAACCTGGAGCGGCTTCAGGCGCTGATCACCTCCACCACGCGGGCCTCGGGCCTTGTCGCTCTGGCGATCGTGGTCGTCGTTGGTGGTGTGATCTGGTATCGTCTCCGACGATCGCGATCCACGACGTGACGCATCCACTGGAGCATGCCGACGCGTGGCTGGACACGATGTCACTCGAACAGGGATCATCACCGAGAACCATCGAAGCCTATGGTCGCGATCTGTTGCACCTGCAGACATACCTCGCATCGCGAGGTGGTCCGTCGCCAACAGTGATCGATGCCCGCGTATTGCGGGGCTTCGTCCACCATCTGGTCGATCTTGGGCTGTCCCCCGCGTCCGTGAGTCGCATGGTCAGCGCGGTACGGGGATTCTATCGTTTCCTCGTCGGCGAGTCGTACATCAAGCACGATCCGAGCGAACAGCTGGAGACACCGAAGAAGTGGCGGACGCTGCCCGAGGTGCTCACGCCCGACGAGGTCGATCGGATCATTGGTGCGATCTCGCTGGATGAGCCGCTGGCGTTTCGCGATCGCGCACTGTTCGAGGTCGCGTATGGCGCCGGATTGCGGGTCAGCGAATGGATCACGCTCGGCATTGGTGACGTCCACCTCGATGAGCGCATCGTGCGCGTGATCGGCAAGGGGAACAAGGAACGGCTCGTCCCGATCGGGCGGCGTGCGCTGGCGGCGGTGGCGATCTACACCCGCGAATTGCGGCCGACGCTGGTGCGTGGTTCGCCAAACGCAGCGCTCTTCGTCAACTCGCGCGGCGGCTCACTCTCCCGGATGGGGGCGTGGAAACTGCTGCGCAAGTACGTCGACGCCGCCGGTCTCACGACGCACGTGACGCCGCATACGCTGCGTCACTCATTTGCCACACACCTACTCGAGGGTGGCGCGGACTTGCGTGCGGTTCAGGACATGCTCGGTCACGCGGACATCGCCACTACGCAGCTGTACACGCACGTCGATCGGAGCTATCTCCAGCAGATTCATCGGCAGTTTCATCCTCGCGGCGCATGATCCTGATTCTCGACAACTACGACTCGTTCACATACAACCTCGTGCAGTACCTGGGCGAGATGGGCGAAACACTGGCAGTGCACCGGAACGACGAGCTGTCGGTCGATGCCGTGGGTGCAATGGCGCCTGAGGCGATCGTGCTGTCACCCGGACCGTGCACGCCGTCCGAGGCGGGAATCACCGTGCCGGTGATCCGGACCTGGGGGGCCAGCATTCCGATGCTGGGCGTCTGCCTTGGCCATCAGGCGATCGGCGAGGCGTACGGCGGTGCGGTGGTGCGCGCCAACCGGGTCATGCATGGCAAGACCTCGAACCTCGTGCACGACGGCAGCGATCTCTTCGCCGGCCTGCCGTCGCCGTTGCGGGTCATGCGATACCACTCGTTGGTCATTGCGCCTGCCTCGCTCCCGCCTGAGCTCGAAGTGACCGCGCGCGCGACCGACTCGGCCGATGAGATCCATGCCGTTCGGCACCGTACCCACCCTGTCTGGGGCGTGCAATTCCATCCGGAATCAGTCCTGACGGAAGGAGGCAAGCAGCTGCTCCAGAATTTTCTGGGACTGGCCAGAGCCCGAACAAAAGCCGTCACATAACGGGGGAGGCTTCGCAACGGCAGGTGCGGGCGATCGACAAGCGCGTTGGATTCTTCCCCGGCATTGTCCGATCACGCCACGCCGCTCTCGACCGCCATTGCCATTGTGCCGCAAGGGTCTACGTTACTGGAATGATTCTTGCCGCTAACGATCCGACGAGGGGTCTCGCGTGAGGGTACTCGCGATCATTCCTGCGCGTCGCTCTGCCACGCGGCTCCGCGACAAACCCCTGCGATTGCTGGGCGGCGTGCCGCTCATCCTCCGCGTCTGGCAACGGGTTTCGAGCTTTGGTGTCGCCGACCGTGTGGTCGTGGCGACGGACGACGCTGAGATTCTGGCAGTCATCGAATCGGCAGGCGGAACGGCGGTCATGACGGATCCGGCCCATCCGTCCGGCACCGATCGTATTGCAGAGGTCGCAAACCTCCGCGACTTCACCGACGCCGATGTGATCCTGAACGTTCAGGGAGACGAGCCATTTGTGGATGAGCTCGCCGTCCGCGGCGCCGTCGGCATTGTCACCAGCGGTCAGGCGCCGATCGGTACCGCCGCGGTGCCCGCCGGTCACGATGCGCTGCACTCGCCCGACTGCGTCAAGGTGGTCTGTGCTGACGATGGCCGTGCGCTCTACTTCTCGCGCGCGCCCATTCCGTTCGTCCGCGACATCGCCGATGCGTCGCTGCAAGCGGCGCGCGTCCGACAGCACCTTGGCATCTACGCCTACACACGCGATGCCCTCCGCGCCTGGGTGGAGCTCCCGGTGCACCCGCTGGAGCAGATCGAACGTCTCGAGCAGCTCCGACCTCTCGCTGCCGGAATGCACATCGGCGTCGCACCAGCGTCACCGGTGACAGTCGGCGGCATCGATACCGAAGCAGACCTGCTGCGCGCCAATGCGCACTGGGATTCCGTTCACGCCGTCAGGAGCCCCGCATGAGCGCGCTCGCACAACCGCAGCAGCCAACCAAGTTCATTTTCGTCACCGGCGGCGTGGTGTCGTCACTTGGCAAGGGCATCGCGGCTGCGGGACTTGGTCGCCTGCTGGTGGCTCGTGGACTGCGCGTCACGATGATGAAGTTCGATCCATACCTCAATGTCGATCCGGGCACGATGTCACCATTTCAGCATGGTGAAGTGTTCGTGACCAAGGATGGTGCCGAGACAGACCTCGACCTGGGGCACTACGAGCGCTTCCTCGATCGATCGCTCAGTCAGGCGAACAACGTCACCACTGGCCGTATCTTCTCCAACGTGATCACCAAGGAGCGGCGCGGTGAATACCTCGGCCAGACGGTGCAGATCATTCCGCACATCACGGACGAGATCAAGGCCGCCATCAAGCGCATCGCGCCAGAAAATGATGTGGTGATCTGCGAGATCGGTGGCACGGTCGGCGACATCGAGTCGCAGCCGTATCTGGAAGCGATCCGGCAGTTCCGCATTGAGGTGGGCAAGGCGAACGCAATGTTCGTGCACCTCACGCTGGTTCCGTTCATTGCGGCGGCTGGGGAAGTGAAGACCAAGCCGACACAACACTCGGTGCGCGATCTGATGGAGGTCGGTATTCAGCCCGATGTGTTGATCTGCCGCACGGAACGCCCGCTCGGTGACGACACCAAACGCAAGATTGCCCTCTTTTGCAACGTCGACTTCGGGAACGTCATCGAGAGTCGCGACGTACCCACGATCTACCAGATTCCGCTCTCGTTCCACGAGCAGGGCTTTGATGCCCGCGTGATGGCTCGGCTCGGACTGCCCGACACCGCCGAGCCGGATCTGAGCCAGTGGCGCGAGATCGTCCGTCGCATCACGAAGCCCGCCGGCCGCGTGAAGATCGCGGTCGTCGGGAAGTACACGGACTTCATCGACAGCTACAAGAGTGTTCAGGAATCACTCATTCACGGTGGGATCGCGCATGACACCGGCGTGGATATTTCGTGGTTGTCGAGCGACCGGTTCACCGATCATGAAACGGCGCGCGCCCTGCTCTCGGAGTACGATGGCCTGCTCGTGCCGGGCGGTTTCGGCGTGCGCGGCGTCGAGGGGATGGTCGAGGCGATCCGGGCAGCGCGTGAGCTGCGCATTCCGTTCTTTGGCATCTGCCTCGGCATGCAGGTTGCCATCATCGAGTTTGCCCGACACGTGGCGGGCTTGCCCGATAGTCACTCCTCGGAGTTCGCGCCCGAGTGCGAACATCGCGTGATCTCGCTGATGGAGTCACAGCAAGGCGTGAAGGACATGGGCGGCACCATGCGTCTCGGTGCGTATCCATGTGTCCTGCACCCCGGATCACGCGCGGCGTTGGCCTACGGCGCTCAGGAAGTGAGCGAACGGCATCGGCATCGCTACGAGGTCAGCAATCAGTATCGCGATCTCTTTGTGGAACACGGGATGGTCCTGAGCGGATTGTCGCCCGACGGCTCACTGGTCGAAATCATCGAGCTGGCGGACCATCCATGGTTCGTGGGCTGCCAGTTCCACCCGGAACTGCAGTCCCGCCCAACCCGGCCGCATTCGCTGTTCGCTGGCTTCATCGGGGCCGCATTACGCGAACAGGGGGCCCGTGGCGTGGACACCAGCGCGGCATCGGAAACGGTCGCCGGCAACTGAACACCATGCACGAACACTCGCTATTTCCCGCGGATCGTCTGTTCCTCATTGCCGGCCCATGTCAGGCCGAGGATGATGCGTTGAACCTGCGCATCGCCGAGGTCCTCGCTCGCGTCGCAGAGCGCGTACCTGGCGGCGTGATCTACAAAGCGAGTTTTGACAAGGCCAATCGCTCGAACGCCGGAGCGATTCGCGGCCTGGGCATCGAGCGCGGGCTTGCCGCATTGGACACCGTCAAGCGCGAAACAGGCTTGCCGGTGCTCACCGACGTGCACCTGCCGGAGCAATGTGCAATCGCTGCCGAGGTGTGTGATGTCTTGCAGATCCCGGCATTTCTCTGTCGCCAGACCGACCTGCTCGAAGCTGCGGCACGCACCGGCAAGCCGATCAACATCAAGAAGGGGCAGTGGCTGCAGCCCGAGGGAATGCGAGGGGCCGCCGTCAAGGTCAGGAACGCCTCACCGTTCGGTGACGGCGCGGTACTGGCCGTGACCGAACGCGGAACGTTCTTCGGCTATGGCGATCTGGTGGTCGACATGCGCAACTTCTCGCGAATGCGCGAAGCAGCCAACGCCCCGGTCATCTACGATGCGACGCACAGCGTCCAACAGCCGGGCAGAGGCGACGGTGGCGCCAGCGGTGGCCTCCGCGAGTGTATCCCACCCTTGATGTTCGCTGCACTGGCTGCCGGGGCTCAGGGGCTGTTCATCGAGACTCACCCGGATCCGGATCACGCACCCAGTGATGGACCGAACATGGTCTTCCTCGACCAGTTTCCAGCACTGATCGATCGCGCCGTTGATTTCTGGGCATTGGGGAATCGATGATCGATCCCGTGCTCGCCCGGCGCATTGCGCTGGTGGCCTTCGACGTCGATGGGACGCTGACCGACAACGGCGTGTACATCGGCGATTCGAACGGCGCTCAGGCCGACGAGCGAATTGAACTGAAGCGATTTGATATCCAGGATGGACTTGGCATCGTGATGCTCCGGCGCGCCGGGATCGCGATTGCCTTCATCTCGGCGCGTGAGTCGGCGGCGACTGCCCTGCGCGCCTCAGAACTTGGGATCTCGCACCTGCGACAAGGGCGTGGCCTGAGGAAGGTGCCGGTGTTGCGCGCCTTGAGCGAAGAACTGGCCATTCCTTTCGACGCGATGGCGTTCGTGGGTGACGACCTGGCAGACATTGCAGCCATGCGGCAGGTGGCAATCGGTGCGGCTCCTGCCAACGCGGTCGCGGAAGTCAAGGCCGTGGCAACGGTGCACCTGACGCGCTCCGGTGGGCGCGGCGCAGCGCGGGAATTCATCGAGCTGCTGCTGCAGGCGCGGGGAGAGTGGGATTCGCTGGTCGAGCAGTATGTCGCCGACAGCGCACAGCTCGAGGCGCACGCATCGTGAACGCCTCGGACCTCGTCGCCCGCGGGCTCCGCGTGCTTCGGCTGGAACGCGAGGCGATCGCGGCAATCGAAGCCCGGCTCGGCGACAGTTTCGCGCGCGCGGTGCTGCTCATCGCAACCTCGCGCGGCCGCGTGATCGTTGCCGGTGTCGGCAAATCGGGACTCATCGGACGAAAGATCGCGGCAACGCTGACGTCGACTGGGACGGCTGCGACCTTTCTCCATCCGGTTGAGAGCGTGCACGGTGACCTTGGCATCGTCGGCCCGGACGACGTTGCCATCCTGCTGTCGAAGAGCGGCGAAACCGCGGAACTGCTGCCGTTGCTGCAGGAACTGAAGCGGCTCGGTGTCGGCGTGATCGCAATTACCGGAGAGCCGAAGTCCACGTTGGGGCGTGCCGCGGATGCGACGCTCGACGCGGGCGTCACCGAAGAGGCATGCCCGCACGATCTGGCCCCGACAACCAGCACCACGGCAGCGCTGGCGCTGGGCGACGCGCTTGCCGTGGCATTGCTCGAGCACAAGGGTTTCCGACGCGAGGATTTCGCGCGCCTGCATCCGGGCGGAGCGCTGGGGAAGAAGTTGCTGACCACCGTGTCGGACGTGATGGAGCACGAACATCTCCCGGTGTTGCCGGTAACAGCCAGCATGAGAGACGCGATCGTACACCTTGCCAGGCGCCGCGGGTTGGTGGTGTTGAGTACTGGCGATGGAGCCGTCAACGGTGTGGTCACGGCTGGTGACCTCGCCCGCCTGCTCGAGCAAAGCCCGGATCCGTTCGCGGTGCAGGCGGCCGACGTGATGAGCCGCACGCCACGGACGGCGCGTGCGGACGAACTGGCAAGCGCCGTGGTGTATCGCATGGAGCGGTTCGGCATCATGGCGATGCCAGTGCTCGACGCCGATGATCGGCTCGTGGGCGTCGTGCATCTGCACGACCTGCTCCGTGCGGGGGTGGTCTGATGCGCGCCTGTCTCTGCTTGGCAGTGGCCTCGATGTCGATTTTGTCCGCCTGCCGCAAGAGCGACAAGACGACCGTTGCCAAAGTGGTCACGACGGCGGACTCGGCCGATCAGGTCATGTACAAGCCGCGCACGGTGCTGACGGATCGCGGCGTGCTGCGTGCGGAGCTGACGGCCGACACCAGCTACGTGTTCGACGAGAACACGCGATACGAACTACGCATCGTCTCGACCGTGTTCTTCAACCGTCAGGGCGAGAAGGACGGAACCCTCACGTCGAAACGTGGAACGTACAATCTTCGCGCGAATGTGATGGAGGCGCGTGAGAACGTCGTCATCACGAGCACCGATGGAAAGCGGCTGTCGTCTCCCATGGTGCGGTTTGAACAGTTCCGGAACATGATCGTGTCGGACAGCCCGTTCGTGCTGATCGACGGAGAGCGACGGCTCGAGGGGATCGGATTCGAGAGCGATCCGCAAATGCTGAACGTCAAGGTGCGCCAGCTTTCGCGTGCAACCGGTGCCAGCATTGTGCTTCCTGCGGCGAAGGGATCGGCACCGATCTTCCGGAGCGAGATTCCGCAGACGTCGGGCCTCACATCGGACTCGGCAACGGCTGCGAAACGGGCGGCAGCGCCCTCGGCTGGTCGGCCCAGGACGCCCAGGCAATGAGGTTGCATCGCGCGCTGACCATCACCCTGTTCGCGAGCGCGTTCACCGCGCTTACGGCGAGGGCGCAGGCGGCTGGCGGCCGATGCAACATCGAACTGACCCAGGCCAGCGACTCGTCGCCACTGCGGATGACGACCAATACGTCGACACCAAATGGCCCGAGAAACGTCTTCATCGGCGGCCGCGTGGCCGCCCGGTGCATCAGCCAGGAAGTGCGCCTGCTGGCCGATAGCGCTGAGTGGTATCAGCAGGCGCAGGTGCTGTACCTGCTCGGGAATGTCCGCTACACCGAACCGCGTGTCAGGGTCAGCAGCAATCAGATGAATTACTTCCAGGCCGATGAGCGACTGCTGGCGACTGGCAACGTGGAAGCGACGCTGCCCAGTGGCTCGATCATGCGAGGCCCGCAAGCGACATACTATCGCGCCGTAAAAGGCGTGCGCCCTGTTTCCAAGCTGGAAGCGGTGCAGCGGCCACGGCTCTGGCTGTCCCAACGCGATTCGACCGGCAAGCAGGCCGAGCCGGTGCAGATCACCGCGAACCAGATCACGACCGAGAACGACTCTCTCGTCTTCGCGGGCGGCAAGGTCGAAATTACGCGATCCGATCTCGACGCACGCAGCGACTCGGCGTTCCTTGACAGCGGCCAGGAGTTTGCGCGCCTCATGATCTCGCCCGTCATCATCGGCAAGGGCGAGCGCGGTTACACCTTGCGGGGAAAGCAGGTCGAGCTCTACACCAGGAATCGTCTCGTGCAGCGTGTGCTGGCGCAGGCTGACGCGCGTGCCACGAGTGAAGACCTGCTGCTGACCTCCGATACCATCGACCTGCGCGTCGACAACAACAAGGCGCAGGCCGCCTATGTCTGGGGCAAGTCGAGAGCGCGGGCCGTCTCACCCGACCGAGATCTGATCGCCGATTCGCTCGCCGTGCGCATGCCGCAGCAACAGCTCCGAGAGGTGCGCGCGTTTCGTGACGCCGTGGCAACCACGATTCCCGACACGGCCACCATTCGCACCGGTGAGAAGGACTGGGTGAAAGGCGACACGATCTTCGCATTTTTTGACTCCACCGCGCGTACGCGCGTTCGCCCCGCTGCGCAGCCGGCTCCCTCTCCCTCGAAACCCGTCACGACGCCGTCGCCTCGCGGTCAGGCCAAGACGGCCGATTCATCCAACGCACTGGCCCAGATTGCAGCTCAAGACTCCACCGCAACCGACAGCGTCGTTGTGAAGCCACAGATGCGCGAACTGCTGGCGATTGGCCATGCCAGCGCACGGTATCAGGTGCCAGCGCAGGGCAGCACGCCTGAGCGGCCCGGAATCAATTATTCGCGAGGCGACCGAATCACCGTGACGCTGGATTCCTCCGGCGTCTCTCGTGTCGTGATCGATGATCATGCGGTCGGCCTCTATCTGGAGCCCGCGCTGCGTGACTCGATCGGTGTGCCTCCTGCGCCAGACGATTCACCACCACCCGCGTCCGGTGCGCCCGCAGCCGTCACGCCGACGCTCCGACCGAATCCGGTCACTCCGACGGCACCTACCAAGCCGGTCACGAAGCCAGTGGCGGTCCCTCCTCGCACTCCACCGGTTCGCCCGTGACCGACCAGCCGACGCCGCCGGACGACGCACTCCCACCACGCATTCGTGCGTTGATCGAGCATTTCGCGCCGCATGACCGATCACCAGTCATGGCAATGCACGCATTGTTCGCCGCCGCGGATAGCGAGGGATTCTCGCGCTTCGACGAAGTGGCACGTGTATATCGCGAAGACTATCTGTTGCTCGAAAAGGCCGCCGGACGTGATGCTGAGCGCGCCGCGGGTACACTGAGCCTCGACCAGGTGCGGGCACATCTTCGCGACGCGCTGCTGCCGCGACTGGTCGCGGACGGCGTGATCGCGATGCCGGCCGGAGGCGTCGACGCGCCCGGCGCCAAGGTGCAGGTCATGACCGGCATCTGGGGGGCCGTCAAGGACCGACGTGAGGAGGTCACGGCCGAGGTCAAGAAGCGCACCACGCAGAACGTCGGAATCCAGACCGGTCGCGTCGCCATCTTCACGCCGAGCACGCAGGCCAAGCTGACCGCGCGCCTCGAGGCCAAGGGCTTGGTCAAGACATACAAGAAGCGCAGCGTGGTGAACAACGTCGCGCTACACCTCCGGCAGGGTGAGATCGTCGGGTTGCTGGGCCCGAACGGGGCAGGCAAGACGACGACGTTCTACATGATCGTAGGATTGATTCAACCGCAGAGTGGGCAGATCGTGCTCGATGGCGCCGACATCACCGCGATGCCGATGTACAAGCGTGCGCGCAACGGGATCGGTTATCTGTCGCAGGAACCATCAATTTTTCGAAAGTTGACGGTCGAGGAGAACATCATGGCGATCCTCGAAACGCTGAAGCTGTCGAAGGCCGAAAAGGCGGCGCGCCTGGAGAAGCTCCTCGATGAGCTGAGCATCAAGCATCTGCGCAAGAGCAAGGCGTACGCGCTGTCCGGTGGCGAACGTCGACGCCTCGAGATCACGCGCGCACTGGTGACCGAGCCGAAGTTCATGATGTTGGACGAACCCTTCGCTGGCGTCGACCCGATCGCCGTCCATGATATCCAGACCATTGTCTCGGGGTTGCGTCACCGCGGGATAGGCGTCCTCATCTCGGACCATAACGTGGAGCAGACACTGGATATCGTTGACCGGGCCTACATCATGTTCGATGGCCAGGTCAAGGTGTCCGGAACGGTCCGCGAACTGGTGTTCGACGACACGGTGGCGGACATCTATCTCGGCCCGACACTCGCAGCACGGCTGCGCGAGCGATTCTCGCGCGACGACTCGAAGGGCGTCGCCTGATGCCTGGCACGGTACGGGCGGGGGGCCGGCGATGAGCGGCTTCAAGACGGGGCTCAATCAGAGCACGTCCATGCGGCAGGAGATGAAGGTCAATCCGCGCCTCTATCAGGCGATGGATCTCCTGTACATGCCGCTGCTCGATCTCCAGCAGCATCTCCAGCAGGAGCTGCTGATCAACCCGTTTCTTGAACTCGTGCCCGAAGACGAGGATGGTGAGGACGGGACCGAGACGCTCGAGGTGGCGACGCCCGACGAACAGAAGGCGGACAACACCGACGAGATGGACTGGCAGAAGATCCTCGAGGACGGGTTCGAGAGCGGCGGCCGGAAAGAAGAGTACGAGGAGCGTGAGTACATCGAGCCGGTGACCGTGATGTCACGCGATCTGATGGATCACCTCCGCGATCAGGTCCAGATGCTCGAGCTCACCACCCGCCAGGCCTACCTCGCCGACGAGTTCGTCGGGAACATCAATGAGGATGGCTATCTCGCCTGCGACTTGACCGAGATTCTCAGTGGTGTGAATACCGAAGTGCTGCGCGTTGCGGAGTCCGCGGGCATCGACATCAGTGAACTACCGATGTACACCATCGAGGAGGTCGAAGCGCTGCTGCCGATCATCCAGCAGCTCGATCCACCGGGGGTCGGCGCGCGCAATCTGCGCGAGTGCCTCCTGCTCCAGCTGGCACAGCTGGGACAGGCAGAGGGCGTTGCGTACGCGCTGGTGCGCGACGGCTTTGATGAACTGATCGGCCATCGCTGGAGCGAGATGGCGAAGCGCTTCGGGATTCCCGTGTCGGATGTGCAGGCTGTTGCCGATCAGATCGCCAAGCTCGATCCGAAGCCCGGGCTCAAGTATGCGCCGGACAACGAGCACTACATCATCCCGGATCTCGTCGTTGACAAGCTCGACGGTCGGTACGTCGTGTACCTCAATGACGGCAACCTGCCGCGCCTCAAGCTCAGTCGGACGTACCAGGACATTGCGCGCGACAAGAAGAAGTACGACGCCGAAAGCAAGGACTTCATCGCCAACAAGATGAACTCCGCGCATTGGATGATTCAGGCAATCGAGCAGCGCCGCCAGACGATGCTGAAGGTGATGAACTATATCGTCGAACGGCAACGCGACTTCTTCGAGAAGGGTGTGCAGTTCCTGAAGCCGCTCACGCTGCGCGAAGTGGCCGAAGTGATCGGAATGCACGAGTCCACCGTCAGCCGGGTGACGAACGAGAAGTTCGTGCAAACACCACGCGGTGTGCTGCCCTTGAAGTTCTTCTTCTCATCCGGACTCTCCACCACCGACGGCGACGACGTCTCGGCGCGCGGCATCAAGGACCAGATCAAGAAGCTGGTCGATGGCGAGGACGCAAAAGACCCGCTGACCGACCAGGCCATTGTGGATATTCTCAAGCAGGGTGGCGTTGTGATTGCACGCCGCACCGTCGCCAAGTATCGCGACCAGCTCGGCGTCCTCTCCGCTCGTATGCGGAAGCGCGTATGACGGTCAGCACCGATACCAGCTCGACCGCCGCGGCCGGCACCAGCGCGGTGCGCCAATCGCTCCGGCGCAGCGACACGACGATCGACGTCAGTGTCCTCGTTCCCGCGAAAGATGAAGCGGAAAATCTGCCCCTGTTCATGGAACAGGCGGCGGCCGCGTTCCACGGCTCGGGCACGCGGTACGAAGTCATCGTCATCGATGATGGCTCGAAGGACGACACCTGGGCCGTGTTGCAGCGCCTGCAGCAGCAGTATTCATTCCTGCGCGCCGTTCGTCACCGGAGACAGCGCGGCATCGCGGACGGATTGCGCACGGGGTGGCTGAACTCACGCGGCGAGATTCTGGTCTTCTATCCAGCCGACCTCCAGTTCAAGCCGGAGGACATTCCCCGACTCGTCGCACCCATTCTCGCCGACGATGCCGACATGGTCACGGGGTTCAAGGAAGGTAAGTACGAAAAGGCGTTCGTGAGTGGAATCTACAATTGGTTGAGTCGATCCTTGTTCGATGTGCCGGTCAAGGACCTGAACAGCGTCAAGGCATACCGCCGGGAGATCATGAACGCACTCCCGGTGCGTCCCGACTGGCACCGCTACATGATCGTCATCGCACACTTCGAGGGCTTCAGCGTCACTGAAATTCCGGTGCCACTGTACCCCAGGAATGCGGGACGGTCAAAGTTCGGGATCGGCCGCATTCCCGTGGGCGTGATGGACATGCTGTCGGTCTGGTTCGAACTGCGCTTTGGACGCAAGCCGCTGCTGTTCTTCGGGCTGCTCGGCGCGGCACTCTTCGCCGTCGGCGTGTTGACAGGCGTGATTGCGATCGGGATCCGTATCTTTGCTGGCGTCGGGTTCCGGCCGATGCTGAATCTCATCGAAACCTGCGTCATCGTCGGGTCGGTTCTATTCGTGGGCGGGTTCGTCGGCGAAATGATCGCGGTGCAACGTGCCGAGCTGCGCGAGATTCGTCGCGAGATGGATGAACGGCGTTTCACCGACGTGTCGTGACCGTTCGTCGCGTCCTGTTCGTCACGCACAACTTTCCGCGAAGCAGCGGAGACGCCGCTGGCGGCTTCCTCCTCGATCTCGCTCACGCTCTCGCCACCGTTGATATCGCGGTCGAGGTGATTGCGCCGCATGCGAGAGGCCTGCTCGAGCGCGATACCGTGGACGGCATCTTCGTGCAGCGCGTTCGCTACGGCGACGATGCCGAGGAAACCCTCGCCTACACGGGCACCATGGCTGAGCAGGTGAAAGGGTCGACGCGCGGCAAGCGTTCGATGCTTCGCCTGCTCGGGGCGCTGCGACGCGCGACACGACACCGGCTGGCGAGTGGAGACGTCGACATCGTCCATGCGCATTGGTGGTTTCCGTCGGCGCTGGCGATCGGACGGACCGCCGTCCGATCGCGCGTACCGATGGTGGTGACCTCGCACGGCAGCGACGCCCGTATGGCGACCGGAGTGACCGCGTCATTGGCGTCGTTCGCCCTCGGTCGCGCGGCCGGTGTCACGACGGTCAGCCAATGGCTTGCCCAGCGACTCCACCTGCTCACGGCGGCACCGATCACGGTGGCTCCCATGCCTGCCGACATCACCCGTTTCACGGCACAGGCGGCCATCCGCGCCACGCCCGCTCGCCTGCTGTTCGTCGGACGATTGAACGCGCAAAAGAATCCGACCGTCCTGCTACGCGCACTGGCCGAGCTTCCGGACAACATCCATCTCGACGTCGTGGGAGACGGACCGGACGCCAGTGCGCTTCATGCACTCGGGGCGCAGCTCGGCATCGCGCACCGCATTGCCTGGCACGGCCATCAGACGCGTGACGCGATGCCGGCGATGTACGCACAGGCCTCCTGCACGCTGGTACCGTCGCGCGACGAGGGATTCGGCCTCGTGGCGGCCGAGTCGCTGCTCTGCGAGACGCCCGTGGTGGCAGCGCGATCGGGAGGACTGCCCGACATTGTTCGCGATGGCGAGACCGGTGCACTGCTGACGGCGCTCGATGACCCGTCAGCATGGAGCGCCGCGATCCGACTGATCGTCGAGGCCCCGGAGACACGAGCAACGATGGGCGCCGCGGGACGCGCGCAGATGATCGAACTGGTCTCTCCCGCCGCTGTCGCCGAACGCTATCGGAGCGTGTACGAGACCGCGCGTCGCGGAATCGTACGTGCGCGCTGAGGTCAAGACCGCGCTGCGCATCGCAGTCGCGAGTGCGATCGCAGTCGTCGTCATTCGATTCGTCATCCAGCAATGGGACGCGATTCGGATCAGTGCCGGTTCGCTCCAGCCGTCCTGGCCAGGCCTGGTCGGCGCCAGCGCATGTGTGTTCGCGGGCTACGCGATACTCATCGCGTCATGGCGGCTGTTGCTGCGCATCTGGGGCAGCCCCCTGGCACGCACTGACGCCGCACGCATCTGGTTTGTGTCGAGTCTGGGGAAGTATGTGCCGGGCAAGATCTGGTCGATCGCGGCGATGGCCGTGCTGGCGAAGGAGGCCGGTGCATCGCCGGTGGCAGCAACCGGGTCCGCGATCATCATGCAGCTCGTGAATCTCGCCGCCGGATTCGCGGTCGTCGCGCTGGCCGGGGCAGGGGACCTGCTCGCGGCATATCCGCTCATCCGGGCCGGCGCATGGCTGACAGTCGCGCTGACCGGTGTGGCGCTTCTGATCGGACCGGCGGTCCTGAGTTGGTCACTGCGCGCGGCGAGCCGAGTGCTGCGGCAGCCTGCTCCCCGGATCCCGACGATCACGCGTACGACCGTTGCGCTCATTTTTGGCGCCAATGTCGTCGCGTGGATTGCCTACGGGGTCGGATTCGGCATCTTCTGGCGCGCGCTCCTCGGCCACGGCGGTGGCATCTCGCTCGCGGCGCTGGCAGTTTACACCTCGTCGTATCTGCTCGGATTTCTGGCGCTGGTCGTGCCCGGCGGTCTCGGGGTGCGTGAGACCGCACTCACGGGCCTCCTGATTTCGCTGCGCCTGGCGACGCCGGCCGATGCGGCGCTGCTTGCTGCCGGATCCCGAATCTGGCTGACGGTGCTGGAAATTTTACCGGGGCTCGCCTTTCTCCCGGGTTCTTCGTTGCGCCGCCGTACTCCCATTTCGACACCCGATGGCCCAGCTGCCTGAAGTGAACCAGAGCGACGTCCTCGAGCCGCGCCATGCGTGGCTACTGGCATTGCTGACATGTATCGCCGGTACCATGCTGCTGGCGTATCCGGCGCTCAGTGGTCAATTCCTGGTCAATATCTATAGCGACCAATACATCGCCGGATACTCCTTCCGCGAGTTTGGTGCGCAGGTCCTGCGCGCGACCGGCGGGTTCGCGCTCTGGAATCCGTATCTGTTCGGCGGCATGCCGTACGTCGGTGCAATGCACGGCGACATCTTCTATCCGACGGCGTGGATGCGAATGGTCATGCCGACCGATGTGGCGATGACCTGGGGCATGATTCTGCACTACATGCTCGGCGGATTCGCGACGTACGTCTTTCTGCGGGCGCTTGGATTGAAGTTCGCTGGCGCACTGGTCGGCGCCGTCGCGTACATGCTCAGCGGCTGGAACGCGTCGTACGTCAATCCTGGTCACGACGGGAAGATCTTCGTCGGCGCCATGCTGCCGCTTGCGATGCTCTGCGTCGTCCGCGGCGTGCGCGACGGTCGGCGTTGGGCCTGGGGCGCGTTGGCGATCGTGGTTGGCCTCGGCATGCTGAGCCCGCACCCACAGCTGATGCAGTACCTGCTGGTCGGCGTCGGAATCTTTGCGCTGTATGCGGCCTTCGGGCTTGGCGCGCAGAGCCCCGATCGTCCGATCGCGATCCGTCGTCTGGCATTCGCGCTTGGCGCAGTCGTGCTCGGGTTTGCGATCAGCGCGATTCAGTATCTCCCGGTGATGGAGTACACGCCATTTTCGCCACGCGCCGGAGGGCGTGACTACGCCTTCGGCACGTCGTTTTCGTTTCCCGTGGTGGAGTTGGTCAACACGCTGATTCCCGAGTTCACGGGGATGCTGGACAAGTACTGGGGCCCGAACCGGATCCACCATCACAGCGAGTACGTCGGCGCTGCGGTCTGGCTGCTCGTCGTGGCAGCGCTCCGCGTCCAGGTTCGCACGCGGCACGTCGTGTTCTTCGCTGGAGTCGCCAGTTTCTTCACGCTCTGGGCGCTCGGTGGCGAAACCCCGTTTTACCTCCTGATCTACAACCTCGTGCCCGGCAGCAAGTTCTTCCGCGCACCCAGTACCGTCTTTTTCCAGGCCACATTTGCACTGGCGGTCCTGGCAGGGTTGGGTGCTGACGGGCTGCTCGCGAAGGCACCATCGCGCCGCTTTCTGATCGCGACCGGTGTGACGATCGGGCTCCTTCTCGTCCTTGGCGTTACCGGCGCACTGACCGGAATCGCCTCAGCAATGGCCGACCCCGAGGTGGCTTCGCTCGTCGCGAACAACGCTGGTGACCTCATGCTCGGCACCGTTCGCGCCATGACCTTCGCGGCGCTGGCACTCCTGATCGCGGTACTCGCCGGGCGACGCTCGCTCTCGCCGGTGCTCGCCGGCTGGGCTTTCGTTGCGGTCGTGACGCTCGATCAGGTATCAGTCATGCGGAAGTACTGGCGATTCCTGCCACCCGCGAAACAGTCGTTCGCCTCGGACGCGGCGATCGACTACATCAAGAAGGCGACGGCAGGCAATCCGGGGCGGGTGATCGATCGCCCGATCGACGGCAGCTGGGTGCCGCGGGATCCAGGACTGAACTACAGCGGCTTGATGGCGCACGGGATTCGGCAGGCGAAAGGCTACCATGGCAACGAACTCCGACGGTACGACGACTTGATCGGGCGCGAAGAGGAAGGGTACCCGCAGCTCGGCAACCCAAACTTTTGGGCGCTGGCGAACGTACGCTTCTTCCTCACCGACGCAGCGAAGTTCCCGATCGAAGAGGCGAAACTCGTGGTTGGTCCGACGCGCGACGCACACGGCTCGACCGTGTACCTCTATGAGCTCCCCGGCGACAACCGCGCCGCGTGGGTGGCGCCAGCCATCATCAAGGCCGCCGACAGCGTCACCCTCACCACCGTCCTCGATCCACGATTCCCGGTCCATTCGGTCGCGATCTTCAGCGATAGTTCCGACGTCAAGGCGGTTGCGCTGCAGGCACCTCCGGCACCGCTCGACCTGCCAGTGCGTGTCACGCGATACGACCCCGGCGCAATCTCGGTCTCGCTTGGCGCACCCGCGCCGGCTGGCTCCGCGCTCATCGTGTCCGAGAATTTCTACCCGGGATGGACCGCCTCCGTCGACGGCAAGCCCGTGACGGCTTCGCGTGCCATGTACTCGCTGATCGGCGTCCCGCTTCCCGCCGGTGCGACGTCGGTCGAGCTGCGATTTGCGTCCGCCAGCTACGAAAGGGGCAAGGCGATCACGCTGGCAGCCGCCGTCCTCTCGCTCGTCCTGGCGTTCGGCGGTATGGCGATGGATCGGAGGAAGACGGCGTGACCGTTGCCGACACGAGCTCGGCAGCGGAGGCGACCGCCACCTCGGGAGAGCGTGCGCTGGTCATTGTGCCGACCTTCAACGAGCGTGACAACGTCGCGCGAATCATCGAGGCTGTGCTCGTACAGGACCCGCGCCTGTCCGTCCTCATCGTTGACGATGGATCGCCGGATGGCACCGGAGCGATCGTGGATGAGATCGCCATGCAGAATGACCGTGTCCATGTGCTGCACCGCGCGAAAAAGATGGGACTCGGCACCGCCTATCTGGCAGGGTTCAAGTGGGCCCTCGCACGCGACTATGCGTTCGTGTTCGAGATGGATGCGGATTTCTCGCACGACCCGAATCACTTGCCTGAGTTTTTGCGGAGTATCGCAGACGCCGACCTGGTTCTGGGGTCGCGATACCGCGACGGAAAGGTGACCGTCGTGAACTGGCCCATTGCGCGACTGATGCTGAGCTACGGGGCCAACATCTACGCGCGCACCGTGACGGGCCTCCAGCTCTATGATGCCACCGGCGGCTTCAAGTGCTTCCGGCGGAGTGTGCTCGAGGCCATCGATCTGGATGACGTGCGCTCCAACGGCTACGCCTTCCAGATCGAAGTGAGTTTCCGCGCCTGGAAGAAAGGGTTTCGCATCGCGGAGATTCCGATCGTCTTCACGGACCGGACCGAGGGCGAGAGCAAGATGTCGAAGCGCATCTTCCGTGAAGCGATCTGGATGGTCTGGCGGCTGCGCTGGTGGTCGATCACGGGTCGGCTGTGACGGCGGCGAGCGCCGGGCGGGCCTTCTGGAAAATGTCCGGGTCTGGGAATGACTTCATCTTCTTCGACTCGCGGGGACTTGGTGCATCACCCGACCCGCTCGAAACGCCGACGGAGATCGCGTCGCTCTGCCGATCCCACATCGGCGTCGGTGCGGACGGGATCGTCTTCGTCGTCGACGCGCCAGGCGCCGCGTTCGGCATTCGGTACTATAACGCCGACGGATCCCGGGCAACGCTCTGCGGAAATGCTTCACTCTGCGCAGCTCAAAGTGCTGTCATGCTTGGAGTTGCGAGCCGTGAACAGATGTTTTACTTCATGTCGGATGCGGGGTCGATCGCCGCATCGATCGATGGCGGAGGAGTCGCCTCGGTCCGCTTGGCCCCGGTGACGTCGCTGGAGACGGCTGCCACGGAGGCGTGCGGCGACGGCGAACTCCGTATCGGATTCGCGGTTGTCGGCGTTCCGCATCTGGTGGTGCTGGTGACTGATCTTTCCGCGGTTGACGTCGCGGCGCGCGGCCGCGTGCTCCGGTACGGCGCCGATCGGGCTCCAGCGGGTGCCAACGTCAACTTTGTAAGCGCCGGACGTGGCTCGAACGACTGGCAGATCAGGACCTATGAGCGTGGCGTCGAGGCGGAAACGTACGCCTGTGGCACCGGCGCGGTGGCAACGGCGGCGTGCTTGGCTTCGTGGCAGATGGCGAGTGGCGACACTGGAATTCGGCTGCGAACGGCGAGCGATCGGGTGCTCACGGTGCGATTGGCCGCGCATGCGGACGGCGGCTGGAGCGAGCTCTCGGGCGAGGGTCGCATCGTGTTTCATGGCGTGCTCGACGCGTACCGCTGACGCCTGCGGAACGGGGACTGGACGCGATCACTGGGCGACGCCGGATGGCGAAAATGGCAGTCGAGTCCCGTGACGTGGCTGTGACCAGGTGTTGGGTGGATTTGTGCCTAACCGACCCGGCTTTCCACAGCAGGACCCCGAAAGAGGCACTTATCCACAGTTTTCCACCATAGCTAGTTTACATAATACTTCTTATAAGAAGTAAAGTCGGAGAACCGTGACCTCCGCCGCCTCGCGGAAAATCGTGATTCCGCGAGCCGACCGCGCCACCGACCGCACGCTTTGACGCCAGTATCTGACCCAGTACGCCGAGCTCGAGGCGCACCGAGCACGCAACCGCGATCGGGGCGCACGACACCACATGCGTCAGCCCTCCGCGATTCACGGAACTGCGCCAGCGGGTCGCTCGCCCGAAACCGCCCGCAACGGGACAAAAAAACTGGACGCGCGAAGCTCGCGCGTCCAGCCTGTCAGACAACCAGCAACGTCTACTGCTTGACGGCCAGTTCGCCCAGTCGGACATGCGCTTCGGCTGCCAGTGGCCCCTTCTCGTCGCGCGCAAGCTCGGTCCAGATCCGGAGCGCCTCCGTCGTATTGCCCGCCGTCATGTACGCTCTGGCAGCGTCCGCCTGGCGTTGAACCTTGGCGTCGCCGTAGCTCGTCGTCGCGGCGGCGAGGTACGCCTTTGCTGCCTCGGAGGGCTTGTTCAGGCCTTCATACGCGGCTGCCATGAGCGTTTGCAGCGTGGCACCGAGCCGGCTCGCGCCCCCACTGGCGGACAGCGCCTCGAGCTTCTTCAGCGCGTCCGCGGTCTTCCCCTGTGTCATCAGCGACTGCGCGAGCAGCAGGCTTGCACGGTCGCCGGCCGACGTACCGGCGTAGCGCGTCGCGACCTTGTCGAGCTCGGTGGCGGCATTGGCCGGATTTTGCGACGTCGCCGACTGTGCCTGAAAGAACGCGCGCTCCGCATTCTGAATCTTGGTCTGAGCCGACTTTTGCCATACAAAGCCGCCGACGACGACCAGCGCGATGCCTCCGAGGCCGATCGACACCAGCCTCTGGTTCGCCTTGAACCAGCTCACGAGCGAGTCGAGCCCGCCTTCTTCGAATTCCGACATCGGTACAGGTCTGGAGACGCGGGCGCAGGACGGCACCCAGGGACGGTCAGCCCGGACACCGTAGCGATGGTGGGCTCCAATAGCCACCTAAGTTGGCGAATACGAATGGCAAGGACAAGCGCGACGCCCCTTGAAGTCAGCTGCGGACACGTCCGATACTCAGGTCCGTGACCCTGCGGGCTCGGGTATCGTCCTTATGGTGGAGCCCGGTTCAATTGCGAGCCCAGCTCCTGAGTGCCCGGTCAGTGTCGTCCGGAAAGCTTGCTGGCGAGCCCGCTGTGCGCGATGCCGCGTTCAGGTACCCTTACCTACATGCCAATGCCGAATCTCCTTGCCTCTGCCGTGCGCCGCCTCGCGCTGACGTTCGGCGCGGTCGCAGTGGTGATCGCGACGCCAATTCAGGCGTCAGCCGACAAGCCTCGGGGAAAGCGTCCAGTCGCCGCGGCGAGTCGCAAGGTGCAGAAGCCGGTGGCTGGAAGTCGCGCGAAAGCGGCAAGTCGTCGGGCGGCCATCGCGCGAGCGCGGCGCGTTCGAAATAGCAGGAGCCGGCATCGCTACTACGGCCCCATCGTCCCCGATGTCGCACAGGCGTCGTTCGTCTCGGATTCAGCCGAGGTACTTCGCGATTCGATCGTCTCGCTGGCCCGCCAGCAGATTGGCACGCCATACGTCTGGGGCGCGGAAACGCCCGGACAGGCGTTCGACTGCAGCGGGCTGGTGAAGTACGTCATGTCGTGGTTGAACGTGAGCCTGCCCCGCACCGCGAATGAACAGGCGTACACCGGAATCCGGATCGGTCGTGACCTCGATCGCATGAAGCCGGGAGATCTGCTGACATTCGGGTCTGGGCGCAGGATCACACATATTGCGATCTATTCCGGCAATGGGAAGTACGTCCATGCCAGCCGACCGGGTGTGGGCGTCGTGGAGAGCCTGCTCAATACGAGCGCCTCGCGCTTCCGCGGCGCAGTCCGGCTGGTGGCCGATGCCGATACCGCAACCGAGAAGTCCGCGCCGATTCCCTGATCGCTTTCGTCAGCCAACGCCCTCGGCCTGTGCCGGGGGCGTTTCTGTTTTCGCGGATGCCTGATTGCCGCGACCCGTATCGAGGTCGGTTGTCGGGCTTGATAGCTTGAAGGGGTTGTGACCGCGTTGCACGCGATCCCCCTTCCCTGGAGTTGCATGCGATATCGCGTGCTCGTGACCGACGAGATTGATCCCGATGGGCTGGCAGTTCTGCAGGCCGAACCGCGGCTGGATGTCGATGAAGTCCCGACCCTGTCAGCGCCGGAACTGCTCGCCCGAATTCCGGAGTACGACGCGATCGTCGGTCGCAGTGCATCGCGCATCAGCAGCGCGCTGCTTCGCGCCGGCACCAGGTTACGCGTCGTCGGTCGCGCGGGCGTGGGCGTCGACAACGTCGACATGGCCACCGCCACCGAACTTGGCGTCGCCGTCATCAATGCGCCCGCCGGTAACACGGTCGCCGTTGCGGAACTGCTCTTCGGATCACTGATCGCACTGTTCCGGCACATCGTGCGGGCGGACACCTCGATGCACGCGGGCAGTTGGGATCGATCCGCCTTGCTCGGCAGTGAGTTGAAAGGTCGAACGATGGGGATCGTAGGCGTGGGCCGGATCGGATCGGAAGTCGCAATGCGCGCTCATGCGTTCGGTATGGACGTGATCGGCTTCGATCCGTACGTGGGTGATGAACGATTCCGTGCGCTCCGTATTCAGCGCGCACCATCACTCGAAGCGCTGCTGCCCGACGCCGACGTGCTCACGATCCACACGCCGCTCACGCCGGAGACGACGGGCATGATGGGTCGTCGTGAACTCGCCCGCATGCCCTCGGGATCGGTACTCTGCAACCTCGCTCGCGGCGGCATTGTCGACGACGCTGCGCTGGCGCAGGCGCTGCAGTCCGGCATTCTGCGCGGTGCCTGTATTGATGCGTTTGCCGAGGAGCCATTGCCGAAGGAGCACCTGTTGCGCTCACTGCCCAATGTGCTGCTGACACCGCATCTGGGCGCATCGACGGCCGAAGCGCAGCGGAACGTCGCGGTCGACGTCTGCGAAGCCGTGCGGGAAGCGTTGCTGCACGGCGAGCTCACACGATCGCTGAATGTCGCCTCCGTCACGGGCACCGAGTGGCGTGACTTGCAACCGGCACTCTTGGTGGCGCAGCGGGCCGCCGCGATTGCGCGGGCGCTGCTGCTCGACCAGGGAATCAGCATCATTCAACGCGTCCGATTGCGCGTCAGCTCGGACCTGATCGGTGCGGGCGCGGCCCTGCTGTCGGCTGCCTGCGCGGGCATCCTCGAAGGTGTGATCGATGATGGACGACTGAACCTGATCAACGCCCGGTCGATGGCAGAGGCGCGCGGCATCGAACTCTCGATCGGCGAGTTGTCCGACATGGACCGCACGGCGACGGTAGACGTGTCGCTTGGCGGCGGCGTTCGCGAGATCGGCGTGGTGGCAATGGCGCCGCCAGGTGGACCGGCGCGCGTGACACGGATCGGTGCCTTCCATGTCGACGTCACGCCACGCCAGACGATGATCATCCTGACCAACAACGACGTGCCAGGCGTCATCGGTCGCGTCGGCACGGCGCTCGGTGACGCACACGTGAACATCGCCGAGTACCATCAGGCACGACTGGCGCAGGGTGGTGAGGCCCTCGCAGCGATCTCGGTCGACGGCATCGTCGCCCCCGCGTTGCGCGCCAGCCTGCTGGCGTTGCCTGACGTGCGCACGGCAACCATCGTCCGTTTCGGTGGTGGTACAACCGAGCGCTCCACCGGCGCATGACGAGCGCGCTGGTCACGACGGACGCCGACATTCGACTGAGTGTCAGCCGCGACGCCTCCGGTCTGGAACTGATTCCGGATGCGGTGGCGCGGCCGACCTCCCGCGACGAAGTGCTCGCGCTGCTCGAGCAGGCCGCGCGCGACCGAACGCCGGTCACGGCGGCAGGTGGGCAGACCAGTACCACTGCAGCGTCGCTGACCGATCGCGGGCTGCTGCTGTCGATGAAGAACATCGTCGGTATGCGAGACATCGACCAGGTCGCCCGGACCGTTCGCGTCGGGCCAGGTGAACTGCTCGGCCCATTGAAGCGAACATTGGCCGCAGAGGGGTGGTTGCTCGCGCCGGATCCCACCAGTGAGGAGGACTGCACCGTGGGCGGTGCCGTGGCGTGTAATGCATCCGGCGCGCGATCCCTCAGGTACGGGCCGATCCGCTCGCATGTGCGAGGCTTGACTGTCGCGTTGATGAATGGCGATGTCCTCGAGTTGCGACGCCCCTCCATCGAGAAGAACACCGTCGGCTATGCGCCCGTGCATGATCTCGTCGATTGGTTCGTGGGCAGCGAAGGCACACTCGGTGTCATTCTGGAAGCGGAGCTGGCACTCCTGCCGCTGCCGGCGTGGGTGATCGGGCTCGCCATCCCCTTCCCCACCGAGCAGGCCGCGCTGGCATTCGTCATCGCCGCGCGCGAGTCGCACACACTTGCGCCGCGCTGCCTTGAATTCCTCGACAGTGGCGCAATGGCAATTGCTCGTCACGCCGCGCAGGATGCCGGTTGGGCAAGTCAGGCGAACGCCCTGATCTACACCGAACTATCCGGCGCAGACGGCGACGAGCAGCCCCTGGATGCGTGGCTCGAACTCGCATCGGCTCACGCTGCACTCGAGGACGACATTCGCGTGTACGAGGGCGAAGCGGCGCTGCGTGATGCGCGACGGCTGCGTCACGCGATTCCCGCCACGATGCACGAACGCGCCGCGCCGCACCGCGCCAACGGTGGTCGCCGGATCTCGACTGACTGGGCGGTGCCGTTTCGGTTGCTCGGTGATGCGCTGGCGGCGTCGCGACGTGCGGTGTCGGAGCGCGGCCTCGAACAACCAGTGACATTCGGCCATGCCGGGAATGGACATCCGCACCAGAACTTCGTTGCGCGTGATTCGGCCGAGATTGAACGGATCACTGACGCGGTCAGCGCCACGCTTCGCGAAGTGATTGCACTCGGCGGGACGGTGGCGGCAGAACATGGCATCGGCAAGATCAAGTCGCGATGGCTGCCGCTCCAGATGTCCGCCACGCAACGGGCCATCATGCGCGCCGTGAAGCACGAACTCGACCCGCACCACCTGCTCGCTCCCGGCAACATTCTGTGACTGCGTTCCGATCTGTGGTGCTGGACGTCGACTCCACTGTCAGTGCAATCGAGGGGATCGATTGGCTCGCGGAGCAGCGGGATGCGACCACGGCGCGTGCCGTCGCCGCGCTCACAGCCGACGCGATGGAGGCACGCGTGTCGCTGGACGAGGTCTACCAGCGCCGGCTGGCAATCATTGCCCCCACGCGCGAGGAGATTGCGGCCCTGTCGCAGGTGTACATCACGGCCGCACTGCCAGGTGTTCGTGAGGCCATCACATCCTGGCGCCGTGCCGGTGTTCACGTGCTGCTGGTGAGTGGCGGGTTGCGCGATGCGATTCTGCCGCTTGCGGCATGGCTCGACATTGACGCCCGCGATCTTCATGCGGTTGACGTCGTGTATGATGCTGCTGGAACGGTCAGACACGTGGCGTCGAGCGCGCCGCTCGCGCGACGCGGCGGGAAACCGATCGTGGTGCAGTCGCTGACGCTCGCCCGCCCGCTGCTGGCGGTCGGCGATGGCGCCACCGACGCTGAGCTTGCCCCGTATGTCGATTGCTTTCTGGCTTTCACAGGTGTTGCTCGCCGGACCAGCGTCGTCGCCGCCGCCGGTGGCGAAGTCACCGATTTCGCCGGCCTCACTCCCATCGTGCTTGGATCCTGATGCTGACCAACGGCACGTTCTTTCTGCCCGGCCCGACCGAAGTGCGGCCGGAGATTCTGGCGCAGCTCACGCGCCCGATGCTCCCCCATCGTGGTGCCGAGTTCGAGGCAATCTACGCCCGCTGCGATGCTGGCCTGCGCCCGATCTTTCGCACGTCCAGGCCGGTGTACATCGCATCGGCGTCGGCCACTGGCTTGATGGAAGGAGCGATCCGCTGCGCTCCGGAGGGCACCGTCCTCGCACTCGTCAACGGCGCGTTTTCCGAACGATTTGCGCAGGTGGCGGCAAGCTGTGGCAGAGTGGTGGTGCGTGATGAAGTTACGCTCGGCCAGCACCACGAGCCCGAGCAGGTCGCCGCGTTGCTTCGCTCGTGTGGCGCCACCGTCGTGACCCTGACACATTCCGAGACATCGACGGGGGCGATGAACGACATCGAGGCACTGGCCCGCGTGATTCACGCGCATGGCGCAGTGATTCTGGTGGACAGCGTCACCGGGCTCGGCGGCGCGCCACTCGAAACCGACGCATGGGAGCTCGATTTTGCGTTTACAGGCTCTCAGAAGGCACTGGCACTTCCCCCTGGGCTCGCGCTCGGTGTCGCCAGCCAGTCTTTCATCGATGCGGCAGCGGCGAACCGCCATCGCGGTACCTACTTCGATCTCGTCGAGTTTGAGAAGTACGCGGTGAAAAACCAGACGCCGAATACGCCAGCCATCTCGCTGTTCTTCGCGCTGGCGGAACAGGTCGAGGCCATCGCGGCCGAGGGCATCGAACGCCGCTGGGAACGCCATCGGAAGATGCAGGCGCTGACACTGAATTGGGTGCAGCACCTGGCCACCACCGTCGACGCGGCGTTTGCGCCGCTGGCCCCAGCATCCGGGCGTTCGCCCACGGTCACCTGCATCACACTCCCCGCGGCATTGAACGGCAGCGCGATTGCTGCCGCCGTCGCCGAAGGTGGTTTCGTGATCGGCGCAGGCTACGGCCCGCTCCGCGAGCGGACGATTCGCATCGGGCACATGGGTGACCATACCGAGGAAGGACTCGCACGGTGCCTGTCATGTGTCGAGGGTGTGCTCGTGTCACACCTGCAGCGTTGAGCGCGGCACGCCGTCGTCTGATCCTGCAGACGACGCGCCTGATTCAGTTGGCGTACAGCGGACGAATCACTGCCATGGCGTCGTCCCAGCTACGGGCCATGTCCTCGACCGTTTGGCTCACGTCGGGCATGCGACCGGATTGTGACACCCGCACGAGGCGCTGATGGAGCGTGCGCGCAGCGTGTGACACGGACCGCAAGGGCGTCACCGCGGCATCGACCGACTCACCGTGCTGCGCAAGCCATGCGCAGACGTCGGCGCCGAGCTCGAAAGATGCGCCGCACTGCTGCAGCGTCGCGAACGCCCAGCGCTGATAGTGCTCCGCATCGCCACCCGCGAGCCAGGCACCATGCGATCGCAACGCCTGACCGAACTTCCGTACCGGGTTGCTGCCGGGAATTCGCGTCGCGTGAAATCTCGCCAACGCGATGGCGAGCTGTTTGCGCTCAGCCGAAGTGCGGCGCGCGATGCGATCCAGCTTCACGATCTGCGCGAATGGGGCAAGTTGCGCACTGCCGATGCCCGCCGTGATCAGCGCATCGAGGTCGTCACCCTCGACCTCCGCGCCGACGGCGCCATGCAGATAGCGGAGCCGGTGCGCATGCCGATCATACCCCGTGATAGCGATCTGGGTCTTGAGGTGTTCGCGCTGATAGCTGCTGCCGACCATGTCCGGCAGATGGAATGCATCGACGTCTACGATGACGGCGTTGCCGCGATCAAGTTGCTCGACGAAGTGCGCCAGCAGTGGTCGCCAGACGAACAGTTCCTCGACCGCAATACCGTAGCACGCCCAGAGATCCGTGGTGGTGACGCGCGTCTGCGTCCACTGGTCGCCCTCGAAGTCCGCGCACAGTGCCGGCATCAGCACCGGGATCGGATCGAGATCGAGCGTGCCCATCAGCTCGATCCAGACATCGAGATGACTGTTCGTCGTGCTCCACATCCGTTCACCCTGATGCAGGGCATGCGGTCCCCGCCAGACCAGCTGATCTGACCCGACGAAGCCAGGCTGTGATTCAAACTCTGATCGCGCTGCCATGCCCAAGACACCATCCCTGCGACCGCGGCATCGCGATCACGGTTCATTCCATGGAAAGTAGAATCGCGACAGGTACCGACAAGAACTCTACCGTCATCACGGAGGGTAACCCCTCCCCGATCAGGACGACCGACGGCGTCTCCGTGTCTCAGAAATTTCTAACATACGAAAAAGACCGTCGCGCGATACCCCACGGATCGCTCGACACCGTCCCCAGACGCTTTCCACCTACGATTCATAACCTCAACGTGCGGCTTTTCGCCACTTTCGCTCCGTTCAGGTGATTTTGACGCTCGTTCCACAGACCTGCCGATCCGAGCGAGCGTCATCTAGCGGGGCGACAGCTCAGCCAGTGCGTCCCGTTTCGAGTGCCGTGAGGCCTGCCGCGAGATCCCGGGGTGCGTACAGATGCAAGCCGCAGGGGACGAATCCCGCCTCTGAAAAGCGCTCCCGGTACCACGCAGCGGGCCGAGGCCTGAGGGTGGCCACATCGCCTTCGATCTCATCGCTGGCCGTGAACACTTCCAGCCACGCCAGACCGCCTGTGTGCACCTGAAGCGTCTCGAGCGCCGGGCCCAGCGTGCGGCCCCGGACGTAGTTGAGCACACCGCAGCAGACGACCAGATCAAAACCCTCAGGGTGCGACTCATGAAGGCGCAGCTCGTCGAGCGTCTCCACGGCGCCGAGCCGAAGGCCGCGCGTCTTGGCGAACCTACCGACGGCGTATTCGCTCGGCTCGACACCGATGTACGTCAGCTTCGGGCGGAGGCCCCGCAGAATCGGCTGCCAGTGCCCCTCCCCCGCGCCGACATCCAGAACGGACCGAATCGGGCGATCCAGAACGTACTCGGCGGCCGCCACCGTAAAATTCACGATGCGCTTGATCTGCGCCGGTGTTCGGACGCGATGCTGACGACTCCGGTACCATTTGTCGAAATAGGACTTGTCGTACGCCATGAGTATGGTCGGGGAGGACATTGTGGTGGCTCTCGATCGCACGCAGATTCGCGCGACGTGACGCACCCCATGACTGAAGCTGCTCGCGAGCTGCTCCGTGCGCGACTGGCGGACCAACTCCCGCCGCGATGGCGCACACGGTTTGCACCGGCGCCCACGGGATACCTCCATCTCGGCCACGCCGTCAATGCGGTCTACGTCTGGAGCGTCGCGCGTGCCTTTGGGGGCGAAGTCGCGCTCCGCATCGAGAATCACGATCAGCAGCGCTTTCGCGTGGAGTTCGAGCGCGCGATCCTCGACGATCTGGCATGGCTGGGCCTGACGTGGGACAATGCCGCCGTCGGGCAGCCATCCCCTATCCGGCAGTCTGATCGCACCGAGGCATATGCCCGTGCCCTTGGCGTGCTGGCGCAGTCACAACGGGTGTATGCCTGCCGATGCTCGCGCCGTGAGATCGCTGCGACTCACGGCTCCAGCACAGGGGAACAGCGGTACCCGGGGACCTGCCGCGAAGCGAAAGTACCTCTCGACGAAACGCCAGCACGACGCCTCTCGCTCACCGACACTGTCGTAACCTTCGACGATCTGCGTCACGGACCCGTGACGCAGGTGCCGTCGGACCAGTGTGGCGATCTGCTGCTTCGCGATCGACTCGGGCAATGGACGTATCAGTTCGCAGTCGTATGCGACGATCTCGAGTTCGGCACCGACGTCATCATCCGCGGCGATGATCTGTTGGCGTCAACCGGGCGGCAGCTGCTGCTGGGTGCGCAGCTGGGGCGCGTTGCTGCACCACTCGTCCTGCACCATCCACTGGTCCTCCATCCAGATGGAACGAAGCTCAGCAAGTCGAGCGGCGACACCGCGCTGCATGAGCTTCGGACGCTCGGCTGGGCACCCGAACAGGTGCTCGGGCATGCCGCCTGGCTGGGCGGATTGCAGGGGAGTCCTGAGGCGATCAGCGCGCCAAGCCTGGCTGCCCTGTGGCATCTTGGACGCTGAGTTCCCACTTTCGACGTTCCTTCTCCGGCCGATGCCTCGCTACGTTGCTCGGATGCGGATAGGCGACGGGTGAGAATGACGGGTAACTCCGTTCTGCAGGAGCTTTTCGACGCCTGCGGCGCCGCTGAGCTGGTGGCGGACGGAATCCGGTTATCGGCGACCGCGCTGCATCATGGGGCCGATGATTGGGCGCGCGCCCTTCGGCGAGCCGGTGTAACGCGTGGCGATCGGATCGTCTGCGCGTTGCCAAACGGCGCCGCGTTTGCACAGCTCCTGGTCGCTGCGCTGGCGGATGGCATCACCTTGGCGCCGGTGCCGCCGCACGAGGATGTCACGCCACTGTTGGAGTCGCTCGATGCCAGGATCGCCATCGCGACGGAGTCGACCCATCGACACGTCGCCGTTCCATCGCGAACCGGCGGTCCACCCGGGGGGCCGATGCTCCCTCGCACGTCGGCGGTCCGGTCTGACTCGGTCGCCTTCCTGCTGCGAAGTTCTGGTTCGACGGCGACACCCCGATGGTCAGCAATCTCCGAGCGAGGCGTGCTGGCGGTTCTGGATAGTCACCTACCGTATCTCGACATGGACGGAGCGGCGACGCTCTGCATCCTTCCGTGGCACCATGCTTTCGGGCTCGTGCTCGGCCTGCTTCCTGCTCTGCTGCGTGCTCGGCGAGTGATCACAACGTCCGAACCCGTGCGGGGCGCGGCGACACTGATCGGTCTGGCACAGGGGAGCGGAGCCACGCAAATGAGCATGGTGCCACTGACTGCCGCGCGGCTCGCGGAGAGCGACGCAGGCCGGGCGCTGTTGCATTCGCTCCGCGGTGGCCTGGTGGGCGGCGCGCCGATTGACGCGGCACTCGCCTCGGTGCTGGCCGGCAGCAGACTCCGCGTAGGATACGGCCAGACGGAAGCAGGGCCTGGGATCATGCTTGGGCACCCGGGAGAATTCTCGGCGTCCTTCATCGGACGGCCGGTAGGGTGTGAGGTGCGCATCGATGCCGACAGTGTGCTCGCCTTTCGTGGTGCAAACGTGAGCGACGGCGTTTGGGAGCATGGCGCACTTCAGGCGCTTGATCGCGACCGATGGCATCGGACTGATGATCTGGTGACCTGCGCCGACGGCGCGTACACCTTCGTTGGCCGAGCGTCCACGTCGTTCAAGCTTGCCAACGGTACCGTGATCGATGCACCACGAATCGAGGCGTCGCTCCGGTCGCATCTGCCGCGAATCTCCGACCTTGTCCTCGCGCCGCACGATGGCGGCAGTATCGACCTGCTCTACTCCACGCACGACGCGCTTCCCGTTGATGCGGCAGAGGTTCATCGTCTGCTCGGTGGGCTGCGGGCCTATCTGCACACCTCAGTGTGCGTAAGCACCGACGCCTGGGTACGATCGACGAAAGGCGAGATTGACCGACGCCGACTTCCCGCGATGTCCTGACCGCGATGTCCTGACCGCGATCCTGCCCTGCGTCCGCGGCCCTCACTTCCATGCTCCTGCCGATGCCTCACGCACCGCTCCCGATTGATCTGTATGGCTGGTTCGACACGCTGACCGATGCTGAGGACCGTGCACGGCTGGCCATGCGCGCGGTGCTCGAGCGGGACATCGCGCCGGTGGCCGACGATCACTGGGATCGTGGCGAGTTCTATCACGATGCGCTCGCCGGCTTTCACGCCCTCGATCCGCTGGCACACTATTTCGATCCAACGGCTGCGAACCGCGCGGTAATCGACGGGCTGTACTCGCTGGAACTGGCGCGAGTCGATCCATCGATGGCCAGCTATTTCGGTGTGCACGGCGGGCTCTGTCTCGGCTCGATTCTGTTGTTGGGATCAGCGGCACAGCGTGATGAATGGCTGCTCGCGTTGCGCACGTTCTCGAAGATCGGCTGCTTCGGCCTGACCGAACCTGATGTCGGCAGCGGCGTGGCGCGTGGCCTGACCACACGTTGTCGTCGAGAGGGTGACGGCTGGGTGCTGAATGGCGAGAAGAAATGGATCGGGAACTCGACCTTCGCCGATATCGTCGTCATTTGGGCGAGAGACGAAGCCGACAATCAGGTCAAGGGCTTCATCGTTCGCACCTCGCTGCCTGGCTACACAGCACGCCTGATGAAGGGCAAGATCGCACAGCGTGCGCTGGCATCAGGGTGGATCACGATGTCGGACCTTCGCATCCCGGAATCGGACCGATTGGCGAATGCCAACGGCTTTGCCGATACGGCGCGTGTCCTCAGCGCGGCACGAATTGGCGTGGCTTTTCAGGCCGTAGGCTGCGCGATGGGCGCCTACGAACATGCCCTGCGATACGCCAGCCAGCGGGAGCAGTTCGGTCGCCCGATCGCCGGCTTTCAGTTGGTGCAGATGATGCTGGTGCGCATGCTCGGCAATGTCACGGCGATGCTCGGGATGGCGCTTCGCGCAGCGCGGCTGCAGGATGCCGGGCGCGCCACCGACGCGCACACGTCACTGGCCAAGCAGTTCTGCGCGTTTCACTGCCGCGAGACGGTACAACTCGCGCGCGAGATGATGGGCGGGAATGGCGTGCTGCTCGAGCACGGCGCCGCGCGTCTGTTCGCCGATGCCGAGGCGATTTATTCGTATGAAGGCACGAACGAAATGACGGCGCTGGTTGTCGGGCGCGCGATCACGGGGGTTGGGGCGTTCGTGTGATGTGCGGGTCGAGCTTTGCTCCGTGGCCATGCGCACTTCAGCGTTGGTTGCGCAGGTGATCGCCACCTCGCGAGCACCGTCTGCCTTCGACTCCGCGCTGGCGGCTACACGACACTCGAAGCCTGTTCCAACGCTCAGCCGGCGGTCATCAATAGCGTGACAGAATGCCCTCGGGCGGACTCGAACCGCCGGCCAACAGTTTAGGAAACTGCTGCTCTATCCACCTGAGCTACGAGGGCGACCTTCAATTTTAGCCACGCCAGCCGCCGGGCGTCAGTACGACAGCACTGCCTCCACCCGCGCACCGTTGAACGACCGTCGGGCACCCAGTGCCACGACCTCGATCATGAAGGCGTACCCGACCACCGCCGCGCCGGCGTTCTGAACCAGCCGAGCCGCCGCCAATGCCGTGCCGCCTGTGGCAAGAACGTCGTCGACGATCAGCACGCGCGACCCGGCAGGCAGCGCATCGGAATGCATCTCCAGCGCGTCGGTGCCATACTCCAGCGCATACGCTTCGCGCAGGACTGTCCTCGGCAACTTGCCAGGCTTCCGCACCGGCACAAAGCCTGCCCCGAGCCCGAGCGCAACCGGCGCACCAAAAATGAACCCTCGGCTCTCGATGCCGATCACGTGCGTGATCAGTGTGTCCCGCCAGGGCGTGATCATCCCAACGACCGCCAGTGCGAACTCTGGCGAGCTCCCGAGCAACGGCGTGATGTCACGAAAATTGATGCCGGGCTTCGGGAAGTTCGGCACTTCTCTGATGAGGCGGCGCATCTGCGCCTGCGCCTCGACGTTCGCAGCCATCAGCGCAAGATGATGAATGGGTATGGCGTGTCCGCACGGGAATCCGGCGCCGGATCCCCCACCTGCGTAATCTCCGTCACCGCAGCGCCTTCCGGGCCGCGCTGAATTGCCTGCTCGAGCGCGGAGAGAAACTGTGCAATGCCGGACGCGCGAAGTTCGACCGTCCCGTCGGGCAGATTGCGCACCCAGCCGGCGAGGCCCAGCCGACGCGCCTCTGTCCGCACGAACCATCGGAAGCCGACCCCTTGCACACGACCGTGCACGATGACGTGCAGGATCGTTCCGCTCGGTGTGATCCGCCCCAGTGTCTCGGTCACGACGGACTCCCGTCCATCCAGCCATGCGTACCGACCAGTGGTACAAAGCGCGCATCGGTGATCACGGTGGTGCGCACACCACTGACATCACGTGTGATGAGCACCACTTCCTGCTTCTCGCGGTTGCCGACCGGGCAGAGCAGACGCCCACCAACCGCCAGTTGATCGATCAGCGGTTGCGGGATGGTCGGCGATCCCGCGCCGACGAGAATCGCATCGTAGGGTCCGTATTCCCGCCATCCGATGGTGCCGTCACCGACGAGAAATGACACGTTGCTCACCTGCAGCGCGCGCAGCACGTCCTTCGCGCGGTCCATCAGCACGCTGACACGTTCGATGGTAAAAACCTGTGCCGCAAGGCGCGCGAGCAATGCGGTCTGAAACCCGGAGCCAGTGCCGATCTCGAGTACGCGCTCCTTCCCCGTCAGCGCCAGCACATCGAGATACAACGCGTGGATGCTCGGCTGCGAAATCGTCTGCCCCGACCCAATCAGCAGCGCCTCGTCCTCGTAGGCACGGTGGCGCACACCGGTCGGGACGAACAGATGCCTCGGTACTTCGTCAAATGCCCGAAGGACCGCCAAGTCACGAATACCGTTCGCCTGCAGCGTCTCGATCAGACGGCGCCGCGGACCGCGGAGTTCGTGCGGAATCATCACGGAGCTCGCCACCAGGTATGCGACGCGTCAAGCATGGCGTGATGTGTCAGATCGAGGTGAAGAGGAGTGACGCTAATGTAACCGTCCTGAACCGCGCGGAAGTCCGAGTCGGCATCCCCTTCCCACGAAATCGACCCACCGCCGATCCAGTAGATCGGTCGGCCCCACGGGTCCTGCATCTTGGCCAGCGCGTTCGAATACGCCCGCCGTCCCAGGCGTGTCAGACGGACGCCCGCGACATCGGTGCCTCGTCGCGGAGGAAGGTTGATGTTCAGCAGCGTGCCCCGCGGCATCTCGAGCGACATCAGGTGACCGAGCAGCGTCGTCAGTGGTTCCACCAGTTCGTCCAGCTTGCTGAAGTCGGCGCGAAGGTCGCCGCCGGCAAAGCTCAGAGCAATCGCCGGTACGCCCAGCGACAGGCCCTCCATCGCAGCGGCCACGGTGCCCGAATAGAGCACGTCTTCGCCCATGTTGTGCCCATGGTTGATGCCGCTCAGGACGAAGTCCGGCCGCTCCGGCATGAGCGCCTCGATCGCCAGCATCGCGCAATCGGTCGGCGTGCCGTCAACCTGCCAGCGGCGATCCCCGCGACGAACCGGGCGCAGGGGATGATGCAGGGTCAGGGAATGGCTGGTCGCGCTCTGCTCTCGGTCAGGGGCGACAACGGTTACCTCCCCCAGCGGTTCGGCGGCGCGGACCAGACAGTCGAGGCCATGGGCGAGGATACCGTCGTCGTTGGTGCAGAGGATTCGCATGCGGGCGTGCGGGAAGGGCGGTGGGACCAGATCGTCGCGATGACCCGGGCCGCATCGCGCAACGGCCGGAAATGGCTGGGCGGCCCGTATCTGGTTGGAATTTCGACCTGAGCGATGATAGCGCCTGCGCGCGCGGCGCGGATGACAAAGGCCGTCTCTGCCTCGTATCGTTCGCCATCATGGGGGACGCGTTCGAGCAACGTGCGTCTGATTCCGCGAAAGCCGCATTGCGCGTCGCGGATCGGCCGACCGGCGCACCAGGTAATGGCTCGCGTCGAGATCGCATTCGCCAGGCGTCGCATCATCGGCATCGAGGTCCCTCGACGGCGCCTCGCCCCGATGACCAGATCCGCAGACTCAAGGCTGCGAAGCAGCGCCGGAAGACACGCCGGGTCGTGCTGACCGTCCGCATCGACAGTGACCACCGCGTTGATTGCCGGCGCGACCGAAAGCACATGCTCGAACCCGGTGACGAGAGCACATCCCTTCCCCCGGTTCACGTCGTGTCGGATCACTTGATCCGCCCCGCTCGCGATGGCCATGCCGAACGTCGCATCGGACGACCCATCGTCGACGACCACCACCATCAGCTCTGGGGCATGGGCACGCACGCCCTCGACGACGGCCGCAATCGTGTCCGCCGCCTGATACGCCGGAATCACGCACGCCGCCCGAAGCATCAGCGGGTGCTGGTCGCCGGTGACGTGAGCTCGCGAAGAATCTGGCGCAGCTCGCTCTCGATCCCCTGCCAGGTGGCCACTTCGAGCGCTTCACGCGCAGTCGGCCGCAGCTCCCCCGCCTTGCGTAGTTCATCCAGCCGACGCTTCGCACCTTCGATCGTGTACTTCTCGGTATAAAGCAGGTGCTTCACCAGCTGAATCAGTTCCACCTCTCGCCGCTGATACACGCGGTTGCCGGAGCGATTCTTCGCCGGGCTGAGAAACCGGAACTGCCCCTCCCAATAGCGAAGGACATGCGGCTTCAATTCGGTGAGTGCACATACCTCACCGATCGAAAAGAATTCCTGGACAGGTTCGCGCGATGACACGGCCATCAGTCGCTCTCCGCGCGCAGGGCGCGCGCCATCAATTCGGCAATGGCATCTCTCGGCGGCATCGCCTCGAATAGGATGCGGTGCATTGTCCGGACGATCGGCATCTCAACCCCACGCGACAGCGCCAATGCGTGCGCGCTCTGCGTAGTCACAACGCCCTCAGCCACAGTCTCTCGCGCATGCAATACGTCATCGACCGGACGTCCCTGGCCGATTTCGACTCCGACGGTTCGGTTGCGGCTCAGTGATCCCGTGCAGGTGAGCACGAGATCTCCCATGCCCGCCAGGCCGGCGAACGTCGATGGTTCCGCACCAAGCGCGACACCCAACCGCGTCATTTCCGCCAGCCCGCGCGTAATCAGCGCGGCACGCGGATTGAACCCGAGACCAAGCCCATCGAGCACGCCGGTGGCCACCGCCATCACGTTCTTCAGCGCACCTCCCAACTCGACGCCAACCACGTCGCGCTGGGTATAGACCCGAAACTCCGGCGATGAAAACAACTGCTGAGTCCGGAGTGCGGCCGACTCCTCGCGACTCGCGGCGACGACGGCCGTGGGTTGTCGCTGCGCCACTTCTGCCGCAAAACTCGGTCCGCTCAGCGCCACGACCGAGCGCCCGGGAAGCTCCTCGGCAACGATGTCGGTCATCAGCGCGAATGACTCCCGTTCGATGCCCTTGGTCGCGACGATCAGTACCGCGTCGTGGCGCACGGCATGTGCCGCGCTGCGAATCACGGCGCGCAGGACGTGCGATGGCGCAACGAACGTGATGGTGCTCGCGGATTCGACGGCTGCCACCAGATCATCGGTCGCCGTCAGATTCGGCGAAAGCGCCACGCCGCTGAGGAATCGCGTGTTCCGCTGGTGCGTGTTCACATCCGCCACAACATCGTCTTCGCGTGCCCACAACGTCGTGTGATGACCATTGCGCGCCATCAGGTCCGCCAGCGCGGTCCCCCACGCCCCTCCGCCAACGACGGTCGCGACACTCACGTTGCGGGCCCTTCGGTCGAACCTTGAGCCGCCACCTTTCCCCTCTTGCCGAATCGGTGCTCAGTGCCGGCGCGCAAGCGCTCGATGTTTGCCCGGTGCGTCCAGAGGACGAACGCCGCCACCAGCGACACCGTCACCAGCAGCGGAGTCCCACCGGTGCCGCGAACCGCCACGGCACACACCAGCACGATCGCCGAAATCAGCGAGCCGAGCGAGACATAGCCCGTGGCGGCCACCACCGCTGCGAAGCTCAGCATCGAGAACAGCATCGCCATCGGAGCCAGCGCAAGGAAGACGCCGGACGCCGTGGCAACGCCCTTCCCGCCACCTTTCCCAAGCAGAAACACCGGCTTCACGTGCCCCGCAATCGCTGCCACGCCAAAGCCGATTCGCCAGCCGATCTCGGTCGCGCCGAGGGCACCCGGCAGCAGCGCCACCGGCAGGAACCCCTTCAGGCAATCAGCGATGTAGACCATCAGTCCGATCTTCCAGCCGAGAGTCCGAAAGACGTTCGTCGCGCCGAGGTTCCCGCTGCCGACGGCGCGCAGATCGACCCCCTTCGCTTTGCCAGCGAGAAACGCCGACGGAATCGATCCGATCACGTAGGCCGCGACGAGTCCGACGGCTGGATGCATCAGTCGCCCTTCCGCTTCATCAGGATGCGCAACGGGTTGCCGGTGAAGCCATAGGCTGCCCGAAAGCCGTTATGCAGGTAGCGCACGTAGTGCTCCTGCACCAGTTCCGGATGATTGCCCCAGACGCCAATCGCTGGCGGCGACACTTCCACCTGCGTCGCGTACTTCAACTTCACCTCGCGGCCGGCCGCCTGCGGTGGCTGGCGTCGCGCCAGCAACTCTTCGAGCGTCTGGTTGATTTCCGACGTCGAGATGCGCTTCTGACGCTCTGCCTCGACTTGGATGATCAGGTCGAGAATTTTCGTCACCCGCTGTCCCGTCAGCGCCGACGTGAAGATGAATGGCACGAACTTGAGATAGGGCACCTTTTCGCCGGCGTCGCGCTGAAAATGCGCGGCAGACTTGTCACCCTTCTCCTCCTTGATGTCCCACTTGTTGACGACCACGATCAGTCCGCGGCCGGCCTCCTCGAACGCGAGCGACGCGATCTTCAGATCCTGGTTCTCGAGCCCCAGTGTCGCATCGAGCACCAGCACGCAGATTTCGGCGCGTTCGATGGCCCGGCGCGTACGCAGCGTGGAGTAGAACTCGATGCCGTCGTCCACCCGTGTCGGTCGCCGAAGCCCAGCCGTGTCGACGAAAATCAATCGACGCCCGTGGTACATCATCGGGCTGTCGATCGCGTCACGGGTCGTCCCCGCAACGTCGGTCACCACCAGGCGATCTTCACCGAGCAGGCGATTCACGATCGATGACTTCCCCGTATTGGGACGACCGATCACCGCCACGCGCAGCGCATCAGGCTCTTCTTCCATCCCTTCCGGCATCTGCTCGACGACCGCATCGAGCAGATCACCGATGCCGGCGCTGTTCTGTGCCGAGACCGCAAACGGATCGCCGGCACCAAGCGAATAGAACTCATAGTGCGCGATCGTGCCGAACTCGTCGCACTTGTTCGCCACCAGCAACCACGGCTTGCCGCTTTCCCGCATCAGATCTGCGACCTTCACGTCCGACGGTACCAGTCCCATCTTCGCGTCGGTGACGAACAGCAGCAGATCGGCCTCGGCGATCGCCTCCTTCACCTGTCGCTTGATCTCGACATCCATCGGATCTGTGGTGTCTTCCGGCAGACCACCCGTGTCGACCAACCAGAAATCACGACCGTTCCAGGTGGCGCGGCCAAAGTGGCGGTCCCTCGTCGTCCCGGCCACTTCACTCACGATCGCGGCGTTCTTGTCGCCGATGATTCTATTGTACAACGCCGACTTGCCCACGTTCGGACGGCCGACGAGGGCAACGATTGGGATACTCACGCAGCACTCCGAAATGACGAACCGACGGCTGGTTCCGCCTCCAGCACGTCGATGAAATCGTACGAGGGAAAAACCGGGAACGGAAACTCCTCGCGCAGGGCGACGAAGGAGGTGTCGTCGAGGAAGACACCGTTCTCGTTGATGCTCTCGGCTGGAATCAGCGCGAGGTCGAAATCGGTACGACCGGCCAGCGCGCGACGGAAGTCATCGCTCACGAGCAATCCGGCGGTGGTCGTCGTCGGACCGAACAGGGAGTTGTCGATCGGCAGCAACTCGAAATGCGCCCCGGTCGCGTCCGTGAGTTGTGCGAGCAGCGGCGGCATCAACGGCGCCATGCTGACGCCGGTCACGATGGCGATGCGCTTGCCATCGAGCCGCGGCAGCCGCGACAGGCCCTCTTCGACGCGTCCCCGCAACGACGTGACCGCGCCGACGCCGTTCTCGATCTGCGGGAAATCGCCATAGTGCTCCGCATCGGGCAATGGCAACTCTGCCAGCAGATACAACTCATCCGAGCCATACACCCACCGGTCACCGCGCTCGGCCAAGGCGCGCTTTTCCCACCGCGCCACGATGTCGAGCAGTTCGCGAGACGACTCACGATCCATGCTCTTACCCGTGTAGAGATGCGAGAACTGCGTCACGCCCACCGGCACCAGCGCCACCGAGATCACGGCTTCCTGCAGGTTCCAGAGGTCGGTCAGTGATTGCTCGAGCACGGCGCCGTCATTCATCCCTGGCACGATGACCATCTGCCCGTGAAACTGAATGCCGCCTTCCGACAGCCGGGTCAGCTGGTCCACGATGTTCGGAACGCGCGGATTGTTGAGCAGTACCTTGCGCGCTTCCCACGGGGTTGCGTGCACCGAGACATAGAGAGGCGAGAGCCGATACTCGATGATCCGCGCGATGTCGCGCTCCTTCACGTTCGAGAGCGTCGCGAAATTCCCGTACGCAAACGACAACCGGTAATCGTCGTCCCGGATGTAGAGCGGCTTTCTGAGCCCCTTCGGCAGTCCTTCGATGAAGCAGAACTCGCAGCGGTTTGCGCACCGTCGGATGGTTGGCGGCTCCAACTCGAGGCCCATCGAGGCGCCTTCCGGTCGAACCACATGCCAGGTGTGATCACTGCCATCCGGTTGCCGAACATCCACCGTGAACGACTCGTCGGCCGTGAGAAACTCCCAGTCCAGGAAATCCTCGATCGCGCGACCGTTCACTGCCCGCAGCTCAGTGCCGCGAACAATGCCCAGCGACGCTCCCAGCTGCCCGTCTTCGACGGCCGCAACACGTACCATACCGACCTCTCCCGAACCGTTCGTACGCCAAGCCCTGCAATGCGAAACCGCGCCCGCGGAGGACCGGGGCGCGGCTCAACAAAGTTAAGAACTGACAGGTCGGAAATCAAGCAGTGGCAGTGACTTCCGCCACTTCATCGACCGTAATCCTTCTACTTCGCAACCCGATAGCGGAAGGCGACGATGCCCGCACCCTTTCCATCCGCCGAGATCGCCTCGAACCCGCCCGGAGCGATCTGCTTCGTGGTCACGGTCTGGCTCGTCACCGTCGCACCGGCGGCGTCAAGGAACTCGACGACCAGGCTGAAGGTCGAGGCCGGCTTGTCGGCTGGCACCTGCACGACGGCACCGAACTTCGCCCCGTCTGGCGTCTGCGAAAAACTCCGTACTTCGACCGACGGGTTCATGTTCTGCATCAGCGTCGTGTAGTAGACCAACGAATCATTGAAGATCTTGATCCGAGCCTGCTGCGCTGGATTGAGCATGATCTGCTGCCCGGCACGGGGCCGCACGCCCTTGTTGGCAGTCGTCTGAATCGCAAGCTTCCGCGCGGATTGAACGTTACGCGCCAGCGAATAAATGCCGAGGTTGTTCGGATCCACTTCGCGAAGCTTCTGGAAAAACGGCGTGATGGCGTCGAAGCGTTCGAGGTTATTGAGCGCGACCGCTGAGTTGTAGAGTCCATCACGGCTATTCGGATTCTTTTTCAGCGCGGCTTCGAACAGGCGCAATCCGGACGAGTAGAGCTTGTTCCGCGTCAGTTCGCTGCCTGCATCCGTCAGTTGCGCGTCGGTCACGGAAGCAAGATTTGCAAGCACCTCGTCGACGAATTTCACGGCCGCGGCACTGTCGAGCTCGGCACCAGATGCCCGCATGATGCGGAGTTTCGTCTGGAGATCATTCGGGTAGTACCCGAGGTACTTGCGGTAGGTGGCGACGGCTGCGGCCGTCAGCGAGTCCTTCTTCGCCCCCTCGGCCGACGCGGCGCCGTTGGTATAGAGCGCGGCGAGGTTCGTCAGCATGTTGTCGCGCACCTTGATCGCGTTCGTGTCTGCGGTCCCGGACGTGACGTCGATCGTCTTGGTGAACCACTCGGTCATCATCGTCGTATCGTCCTTGGTGAGAGCGATATTCGACATGATGTTGTACGCGTAATACTGCTTGCTGTCGAAAAGCAGCGAGTGGCGAGCATAGAACTCGGCGGAATCGAGCTGCTGGGAGTTCGTGAAGTTCACGGCCTTGTTGATCAACTGACCCCAGAGACCGTTTGTGTAGAGCTTCAGCGAGTCCGAGCACTCCGGCTTGGCGGCACGGATCGCAGCGTAGGCGGTGTCGATCGCGTGCGCGATGTCCTGCGAGCCAGTCGGATCGGCGGTGTAGCCAAGCTTGCTGCGGCTCTCGACCAGATTGGTACCTGGTTGGTCGAGCCAGACCAGCAGCACTTGGCTCAACAGGAAGTTGCGGCTCGGCTGCACCGGTACCGGAAAGAGCGTCACGTCATCGGTCAGCGCCTTGACCGTCGACGCGAGTGCCTTTGCCTTTTCCTCTGGCTTTGCCCCGGCCTTGAAGACGCTATTGAAGACAAGCCCAGCGGTCAACATTTTCGGATGCGACTGCAGCGGCAGATCGCACTTCGGCGCCTGAGCGCCGAGCGAACCTGCGCACACCGCGAGCGCAGCCAGCGTTTGTGCCGCGCTGCGGCCAGTGGTCCACAAAGCCATGCGTCAGATCTCCCGATTTCGTATTGTCGAGCTCGGCAAGCCGACTCGAAGATTCCCCTGCAAAAACGGCTGCCGGTGTTACCCGGAAACGTGGAATATAGTTGATCGCAGGGGCTGCGAGGCGCAATCAGCTACGCCAGCGATAACTCGCGCCACTCCCGGTATTGAACAGCACGACCTCACTCTCACGACCCAGCGTACCACGCTCCACGAGCACCGCGATCGCGGCCAGCGCACACCCACCTTCGGGCGCCGCATCCACCCCGGTGGCCTTTGCCAATCGAGCCGTCTGTTCACGAGTCACGGTGTCATCGATTGCAACTGCCGCGCCATCGCTCTCTCGCAACGCGCGCAGCAGCAGTCGATCGCCGAGTGGTGTCGGCACCCGTAAACCACTCGCGTATGTGACCGGGTCGAGCCATGGATCAGCCTTCGTTTCGTTCGCCTCGAATGCCCTGACGATCGGTGCGCATCCGGCAGCCTGCGCGACCACGACCTTTGGTCGACGTTCGGCTGGATCGAGCCACCCGGCCGACTGCATCTCTCCAATGGCCTTCCAGATGCCGATCGTTCCTTCCCCACCACCCGTTGGATACACGAACGCGTCGGGAAGCCTCCACCCGAGTTGCTCAGCCATCTCATACCCCATGGTCTTCATCCCCTCGACGCGGTACGGCTCTCGCAGCGTTGCGACGTTGAACCACGCGTGCTCCGCGGCATACTCGCGCGCCTCGCGTCCGGCATCGCCGATGTGCCCGTCGACGAGGATGAGCGTGGCCCCGAACGCGAGGACGGTATCGAGGATCGGCGGCGGTGTGGTGCGCGGCGCGTAGACACGCACCGGCAAGCCCGCCGCCGCCGCATACGCGGCCAGCGCGGCGCCAGCGTTCCCTGCCGTTGGCACCGTGACGCCCTTGACGCCGAATGCTCGTGCGCGCGTCATCGCGAGCGCCATACCGCGCGCCTTGAATGAGGCCGTGGGGTTCTGGCCTTCGTCCTTGATCCAGAGTCGCCGGATACCGAGTTCGCGAGCGAGCGCCGGCGACTCGAACATTGGCGTCCATCCCTCGCCCAGGGCAACGACGGGTTCAGCGGGTGTTACCGGCAGCACGCTGCGATATCGCCACAAGCCAGTGGCGGTCGTATCGATGCTGGACGCACGATCGGCAGGCAGCGTGAGTGCGGTGAGCCATGGCTGACCGCACGCGGGACAGAGCGTGGCCAGCGCATCGCCAGCAGCGGTCGCATCGCACCCGCTGCAATACAGGCTCCAGGCAATTTCGTTCGAAGAAACGCTCATTCCGAAGGCAGTTGTGATGGTGGTGGTTCAGGACTCATGAGTTGTGCTGCGGCCGCGGGAGCGATGATCTCGACGCCAAGTCCGACCAGGACTCTGGTTGCGAGAGCGATGGAGAATCCGGGAACCTTCGCGATCTGGTCAATGCCGGCCTCCTTCACGCCCTGCACGCTGCCGAACTCGCTCAGCAGCGCCCGGCGACGGTTCGGCCCAACCCCCGGGATCTCGAGCAGTTGCGATGTCACAGTACGCTTGGCGCGGCGGACGCGCTGAAAGGTGACTGCAAATCGGTGCGCCTCATCACGCGCCATCTGCAACAGGCGCAGCCCGGGCGAGCGTCGTGAGAGCCGCAAGGACTCACTCCGCCCTGGCAGAAACACCTCTTCTTCCTTCTTCGCCAGGCTTGCCAGCGCGAGTGATGCCAGACCAATCGCAGCGAGGGCGTCCTGCGCCGCATGCAGCTGCCCCTTGCCGCCGTCGATCACACAGAGATCGGGAAGCGGCTGCGCCTCCGCCACCCGTCGCGAGAAGTACCGTGTCACCACCTCGTTCATCGAGGCGAAGTCGTCGTTCCCCCACTCGCCCTCGACCTTGAACTTCCGATACTCGGCGCGCTTCGGTCGCCCATTCTCGAACCAGACCATGCTCGCGACCGTATCACGGCCCTGCGCGTGCGAGATGTCGAAGCAGACGAAACTCCGCGGGACGACGGCCAGCCCCAGTTCACGTTGCAGATCATAGACCGGATCCGTCGCGCGCTCGTCACTCTCATCCGTCGTCAGCTTCATCTCTTCCAGCAGGTGTCGCGCGTTCTGCATTGCGAGATCCATCAGTTCGCGCTTGGCACCTCGCTGCGGCACGAGCAATCGCGATGACACCAGTGACGCTTGTACCAGCTCCAGCTCACCCATTTCGAACGGCAGCAAGACTTCGCGCGCCCGTTCGGCCTGATGCTGGTAGTGCTGGAGCAGGTACGCGACCAGGATCGCATCGTCGGGCTCACCTTCCACGTTGGCCAGATAGCGATGATCCCGCGCCAGCAACTTCCCGTCACGAATGCGCAGGATCGAAACGCACGCGTCATCACCATCCCGTGCGAACCCGACCACGTCGCGGTCGCCACCCTCGACCTGCATCACCACCGTCGGTTCTTCGATCGACTCGAGCTTCACCAGCGCATCCCGAAGCTCGGCTGCCCGTTCGAACTCGAGATTCCCGGCCGCCTGTTCCATCATCACCCGCACGCGGCGCGTGACCTCTTCAGGCTTGCCGTCCAGAAACGTGATGACATCACCGATCATGCCACGGTAGCTCTCGAGCGACTGCAGGCCGATACACGGTGCCTTGCATCGTCCAATGTGCCAGTCGAGACACGCTCGCTCCGGCATCTCGGCCGGCATGTCATATCGACACGAACGGACGGTGAAGAGTCGCTTCACAACATTGAGTGCGCGACGCATGGCGCCGACATCGGTGTACGGACCGAAGTAGCGGGCACCGTCCGATTGAAAACGACGCGTCACCAGCACACGCGGGTATGGCTCGTGCACGGTGACCTTGATGTACGGATACGACTTGTCGTCGCGCAGCGCGATATTGAAGCGCGGCCGGTACTCCTTGATCAGGTTGTTCTCGAGAATCAGCGCATGCGCTTCGGACGGTACCACGATCGTCTCGACGTCGCGGATCAGGCGCACCAGATGCTGCGTCTTCACGCTCGCCACGTGATCGCTGCCGAAGTAGCTCCGCACTCTCGACCGCAGACTTTTTGCCTTGCCGACGTACAGCACCAGCCCGTCTGCGTCCTTCCAGAGGTAGACGCCGGGAGAATCGGGCAGGTGCGTCAGCTTTCCAGCGACGCCATCGGGGAGCGCGAGCATGACGGAATCTAGCCGCGCAGCGACGTCGCGCGGAGCATGCGACCGCCCGTCACGCTGATCCAGTCGACTAGCGCCCAGCCTTTCCGCGCACGCGCTTTACACGGTTCCACACCGCGAGGGCCTCGGGAATGCGGGCTGCGAGCGTCGTCGCAGCATACACTGCGGAGAAAATGACCAGTAAGACCACCGCCTCGAGGCGATGTGGCACGCCATCGAAGCCCAGCCATGGCAGGCGTATCGCCCACGTCGCCGCAGCGGCGGCGAGTGCACAGCCCCAAAGCCGCAGCAGCAGGGGCAACACATCCGGGAGCGAGCCGATTCGGCGGCGCAATCCGGCGCGCAACAGCGCGAACTCCGTCCACCCAGCAACACCTGCCGCCAACGTCAACCCCGCTGCGCCCCATTTCGTGTCGGCACCCGCCCACCCTGGAAGCCGCACGCCAAGCAGATACGCGAGTGCCACACCGACGCCGACGCGCACGAACGCATACCGCAGTGGCGTCGCCGTATCCTGCAGTGCGAAGAAGGCAGAGCTGTAGAGTCGCGCCAGCGTCGACGCCAACAACCCAAGCGATGCGCCGGCGAGAATGGCCCAGAGCCAGGTTGCGGCGGTGGCGTCGAAAAGTCCGGAGCGATAAAGCGCGGCCGCCAGCGCATCCCCGACCGTCAGAAACGCCGCAGCAGACGGCACGATGAAGAAGGCGATCCGTCGCTGGTTCTCACCGAGTCGGATGCGCAGCGCCGCGCCGCGTGCATCGGCGTCCCCGGCCACCGATGACATTGCCGGCAATGCCGCCGCCGTGATCGCAGTGCCAAACAGCGTCACAGGCAACAGCGTGATGGACTGCGCGAGACCCAGCGCGGCGACGGCTTCAGCCGAGATGATGGTCGCAAACTGCAGGTCGATGAAGCTGCTCACCTGCAGCACACCACGGCTCATCAGCGCTGGACCGAAATTTCGCGCCACCGTGCGGACCGATGGATCGTCGAGTGATGGCCGCAGCGTCATGCCGCGCACCAGCTCGAGGACGGCCGGCAGCTGCACCAGAAACTGCAGCGCACTTCCGACCAGTGCTCCCCACGCCACCAATCTCGCCGCATCGTCCAGGCTGACACGTCGGCCGAACAGCACGGCGGCGATGATCGCGAGATTCCACATCACCGGCGACACGTAGGACAGGAAGAATCGTCGGTGACTGTTCAGCACACCAAGGCACCAGGCCGACAACACGAGCAGGCCGACGCCAGGGAACATGATGCGGACCAGCGTCGTGGTCAGCGCTCGCGTTGGCACACTGAAGCCCGGGGTCAGCAGCGCGACCAGCTCCGCCGACCAGGTCACGCCGATCAGCACCAGTACCGACGAGAACAGCGCCAGCAATGTGAACACAGCGCCCGCCACCCGCACCGCGTCAGCGTCCCGCTTCTGCATGCGCAGGCGCGCGTACACGGGGATGAATGACGCCGACAGCGCGCCTTCGCCGAACAGATTCTGCAAGAGATTCGGGATGCGCAGCGCCGCCCGGAGGGCGCCGGATGCCACCGATGTGCCAAGGACGTGTGCAATCACACCTTCGCGCACAAATCCCAGTATTCGACTGATCAGGACACCCGCCGCCACCAGCGATGCGCCGGAGCCGCGTTTCTCCGCGCCCGACGCCGCTGGCGGCTCAGTCGCCGCCATGCACCAGCGTCGCAGCGTTCTCGTCGCACACCTGCCGCAGGGACTCGAGCAACGGCGGACCATACCGTGCCAGCCATGGCAGCGGATTCACGATGCGCTCCTGCGGCGAACCATGCGGCCACAGCGTGGACTGCGCCTGCTCGACACGACGCAGCTGTGCCCCGATCTCCCGCTTGGCGGCGGCCAGCAGGCGACGCTCGAGGCGGTCTGCGCGGTGCACGAACTGCGCGACCGCACCATCCAGCGCTGGCGCGGGAAGCGAGCTTTCACCGTGCCTGATCACCTCCGCCGTGCGCTGAATCTGCGCACGCAACGCCGACAGTGCGTCGAGCGCGGTGTCAGGTGTGGCGCGGCTGGCGAGCGTGCGCACCAGCTCGCGCGGATCGCGCATTGCCTCCACGTTCTGTCCATGGCGTGTCAGCGTCTGCTGGACATCGGGAGGAATGATCCGGACGCTGGTGCGCGGCAGTGCCAACGGCACCGGAACACTCAACACCGTTGCGACCGCGCTTACCTGCGCGAAGTAGGCAAACTCACCGGGGCCTGCCATGTAGGCGACCGTCGGCAGCAACGCGCGCTCGACCACTGGCCGCAGCAGGACATTTGGCGACAGCAGATCGTCGGAGACGCGAGGCAGAACACTGGCAGCGCCGGAGACGCTGGCGCGCTCCTTGACGCCGTTCCGAACCACGAATACCAGCGAGCGATCCGGCAGCAGCTCCACCTGCGGTGCAAACCCCGCGGCGCGCAGTTCCTCCGTCCGTGCCACGACGGCGGCATCGATGGCGACGGCTTCAGCCAAGGCGCGGCGCAGAAGCGGAGCCGATTGGTGACGAACGCTTGGATGCGCCGCGTTGAGCACCGTGATGCCAAGCGGCATCAGGATCTCGCGCATCAAGTCCACATAGGCATTGCCGACGGTCGCGCCCTCATGATACGCCGCACACGCCGCACGGATCATCTCCGGCCACGCAGCGCCGGCGGCGGCGCGCCTGAGTGCCGCATTCGACTCCTGCATGCTCCCGAGGAAGGCGTGCGACATCATGGTACCCTCGGGTGGTGCATGCCCAAGACGCAGGTCGCGCAGCGAACCGGCGGATGGGATCCAGGTGGTGGCGCCCTCCGCGAAGTCGGCATCGTCCGTTGCCGCCCAGAAGATCGGCGCGGCCGGAACACCCGTCACCGCTTCCAGACGATCCGCCAGCGCGAGCGCACTGAGTGCCTTGACGATCGTGTACATCGGCCCGCCGTAGAGCCCCGGCTGTTGCCCAGTCGTCACCACCACGCCCTGACCACCACTCACCCTGGCGAGGCGCGCCGCCGCTGCTCCGGTGGGCCGCATGGCCTCTCGCAGCGTATTCGCCCAGCCAATGCCCATCATCGGTTCGCGACTCAGCTCGATCCGCTCGCGCCAGTCGCGCAGGGTCCGAGGAACATCCGCCGTCGTGCCGCTGGGAAGCGCACCGTCCCGCACGGCCGCGGCCAGCGGACCAAACGCAAGCGACAGCCGTTCGACGATCGGCGCTACCGACATCGTGCCGACTCCATCGGACGCAGCGTATCCGGCGCCGGCATCGACCAGCTGCAGCGCGTGACGCTCCCGTGCAAGACCACGTCGAACCTCCGGACTTCATCCGTGACCGATGTTGGTGCCGACCGGCACCGCGAACGCCGAACGATGAAGCTAGCCTCCGTGGCCAGCCTCGGACACGCGCCGGCGCTACTTGTGATACGGTTCGCCACGCAGCACGGTCCCGGCGCGATACAGCTGTTCGGTGAGGACCAGCCGTGCCATCTCATGCGGTAGCGTCCAGGGCGCCACCGCCAGCTGGCGGGTGGCCCGTGCCCGCACGGCGTCATCAAGGCCAAACGCGCCGCCAATCACGAAGGTCACCGCGCCAGCGGTGTCCCGAAGGCGCCCCAGCCAGCTTGCAAACTCCGCACTGGTCATCGTCGCGCCACGTTCATCGCAGGCGACGAGTTCGCCCCGGCCGAGACACACCTCGAGCAGGCGCTCGCCTTCCATGCGCTTGGTGATGGCGGGCGTGACGCTTCGCCCACCCGCCTCCTTCACTTCGCGCACCACCAGCGGCCAGTACCGCGCCGCACGACGCTCGTACTCGGCGATCGAACCACCCAGCGCAGCGTCGTGCACTCGTCCGACAACGGCCAGCGTGAGTTCCACCGATCAGGCGTAGATGCCGCGCAACTTGTGCACGGTGCTCACCCGACTGATCGCCAGCATGTAGGCGGCCGTTCGCATGTTCACCTTGTGCTGGCGCGCCAATGCACGCACATCGGTGAAGCTGCGCGTCATGATCTCCTCGAGGCGCGTGTTCACCGTCTCCTCGGTCCAGTAATACCCGCCCCGATTCTGGACCCACTCGAAGTACGACACCGTCACGCCACCTGCATTCGCGAGGATGTCGGGAATCATGAAGATGCCCTTCTCCTCGAGGATCGCATCAGCCGCCGCCGTCGTCGGCCCATTCGCCCCTTCGCAGATGATCTTCGCCTGAAGGCGTGAGGCGTTCTTCGACGTGATCACATTCTCCATCGCTGCCGGAACGAGGACGTCGACGTCGAGCACGAGCAATTCATCGTTGGTGATCGGATCACCACCGGCAAAACCCGTCAGGTCGCGATTTCGGCGAACGTACTCGATCGCCGCCGCGATGTCGACGCCCTGGGGATTGTGTACACCACCGGTACGATCACTGATGGCCGTGATGCGACAGCCCTCGCGCTCGAGCAACATCGCCGCCGTGGATCCGACGTTGCCGAAGCCCTGGACCGCGACCGTCGTGCCGCGAACCGGCATGCCGAGTTCCTTCAGCGCCTCGCGCGTCACGATCATGCAGCCGCGACCGGTGGCTTCCTTGCGACCGGCCGATCCACCGAGTTCGAGCGGCTTGCCCGTGACGACGGCAGAGGCAGTGTGCCGCATGTGCATCGAGTACGTGTCCATCACCCACGCCATCACGCGTTCGTTCGTGTTCACATCCGGCGCGGGCACATCGGAATCGGGACCGAGCAGCGAGATGATGTTCGATGTGTAGCGTCGCGTGAGCCGCTCCAGTTCACCGACGCTCAGCGTCGCCGGATCACAGATCACGCCACCCTTCGCGCCACCGAACGGCAGATTGACCACCGCGCACTTCCAGGTCATCCACGCCGCCAGGGCTTTCACTTCCTCGAGATTCACCTGCATGTCGAAGCGAATGCCGCCTTTGGCGGGCCCCCTCGACGTGTTGTAGAGCACCCGGTAACCTGTGAAGACCTCGACATCCCCATTGTCCATGTGGACCGGGATCGAGACAATCAGCTGCTTCTCCGGATTGCGCAGAATCTTGTAGATGCCCGGATCGAGATCGAGCAGTTCGGCCGCGCGATCGAAGCGTGACATCATCGCCTCGAAGGGATTGTGCTCGTCGAGGAAACGGTCCTTGTCGGGAAGGACGATGTTCGTCGTCGGCAGCCGGAAATCGGTCGCCATAGTTCAGCTCGTCAGCGTGGAAGGTCAGGAGAGGTGAGACCGTTCCCTCGCGCCGCGAGCACCAACCGGACAGCTGCGTCCAGAGCGTCGACACCGTCACGCGGAACGACCGATTGCGAAAGATACCACAGGGGCACCGCCAAACTCGGCCATTTAGGGCCCAGTTTTACCGCGTCCTTCAGCGTGCAGACAACCGCATCGACGCCTGCGGCCGCCTTCAGCACACGCCTCACACTGGCGTCGTCGAACCGGTGATGATCTCCAAAGGCCATCGGTTCCGGAGCGAGCCCGAGGCGAGTCAATTGCGTCAGGTACGCCGCCGGATCGCCGATGCCGCTCACGGCGAGCACTCGGCGCCCCCGCCACACAGCGATATCCTCCCGTCGCTGGGACCCGACTTCGACAAAGGACGCCGGAGTGAGATCGACGGTCACCACGGTCGAGTCCGTCGAATCGCGAATGGCGCGCTCCGCCGCCTGAATTCGTGCGTCACTCGCCGCTTTTACCGTCAGCAGGACGAGGTTGGCGCGTCGCAACGCCTGCAGCGGCTCCCTGAACGGTCCGGCGGGGAGCAGACGGACGTCACCGGTCCAGCGATCGGCACTCACCAGCACGACATCGATCACGCGCGCCGCACGACGATGCTGAAAGGCATCATCGAGAATTGCCACATCGGCGCCGCGCAACGCGGCACTGGCCACCCCGGCAACGCGATCGGAATTTCCGTAGACTGGCACCTCTGGATTGAGGAGCCGATGTACGAGGATTTCATCCGCACCGTATCCGCGCATGACGATCGCCGGTGACGCACCGGCATCCGCAAATCGGCGCGCGAACCAGGCGCTCACGGGCGTCTTCCCGGTGCCGCCTACGGTCAGGTTGCCGATCGAAATCGCGGGGATTCGTCCTGGCGCTGGAGCTTCCGCGTCATACGCCGCGTGAAGCCGCCCGACGATCGCGCCAAACACGCTGCTCAGTGGCGACAGCGCACCGCGCATGATGCGCGCGGCTGGTGTCTCACCGTACCAGATCGACTCGGCGACATCAGCCAGCGGCACGGATCCCCGCGCGTTCCATCCGATCGGTGAAGAGCGCGACCGCGTCGGCCGCGTCCCGGGCAGAGTCACCGGGTACCATTGTCGGCGTATCGAAGACGATCGTGACGCGCGCGAACGGTTTGGGAATCATGAATTGATCCCAGCTCTTCAGGTACCAGGCGCGCGTGGCGTGCACGCCGAATGCAACCACCGGTGCATTGGCACGATGGGCGGCCACCAGAGCTCCAGGCGCGAACGTGCGATACGGTCCACGCGGTCCGTCAGGTGTCACCGCCACCGTGAATCCGTCCTTCAACGTACGAACGAGTCCGAGCAGGGCCCGGTCGGCGCCACGAGAACTGCTACCCCGAATGAGCTTGCAACCGAGCCGACGCGCTATCTGCGCGATCAGCTCACCATCCCGGTGCGTACTGATGAGGCATGCGATGGACTGAAAGCGCATGAGGTAGAGCAGCGGCATCAGCTGCCCGTGCCAGAGCAACAGCGCTACCGGCTGGCCATCGTGGCGCATCCGATCCACCGGCCCTGCGTCGAGCATGCGAACGCGCCAGGTCACGCCGATCACGCGGATGATCCAGCTGCCAACCAGCGAGAGCCATCTGGCGCGGCGCGCATCGGCAATCGATCTCGCGTCGCCGGTGTCCGCGGGGCTGGTCACGTCACTAGTCCGACGATCATGTCCGCCACACGCACACCAGCGCCTGGCTCTCCCATCCGCAAGCGCACCTCGTTGAGCGCGGTCAGCATGGTAGCGCGCTGCGGCGACTGCTCGTCCAGCAATTCCAGCAGGACTGGCGCCACCACGTCAGCGCGCAAATCGTCCTGAATGAACTCCTGAGCCACACGACGTTCTGCGACAATGTTGACCAGCGCGATGTTCGGGAGTGTCACCAGCCGCTTCGCAATCGCAAATGTCAGCGCGCTGGTCCGGTACGCAACGACCAGCGGGCAACCAAGCACCGCCGCCTCGAGCGTCGTCGTTCCGCTCTTGCACATGGCCGCGGTCGCGGCCCGCAAGACGGTGTGCGACGCGTCGCGAACAACGGGATACGGGCAGACGGTTGAGTCGATCACGACGCTCGGCGGTGCGCTGACCACCACCTGCACCGCACGGCGCGCTGCAGTCACAGCGCGCGCTGTGGATACGAAGTCGGTCAGATGTCGGGCGATCTCGCCGGCGCGACTGCCCGGAAAGAGTGCCAGCACCGGTCGTGCCGGATCGAGGCCGAGCTTCGCACAGGCCGCCTCGCGCGCGAGCGGGTGCTGCGTGGCATCAATCAGCGGCGAGCCAACGAACGTGGCGTCGATGCCAGCGTCCCGCAGCAGTTGCTCTTCAAAGGGCAGTATGACGGCCGCCTTGGTGACCGTCTCTCGCAAGTCCCGCACACGACTCTTGTGCCACGCCCACACCTGCGGCGTGATGTAATAAAGCACGGGGATCCCACGCTTCTTCGCTTCCCGCGCCACGCGCATGTTGAAGCCTGGATAGTCGATGAGCACGACCAACTTGACGCGTCCGGTATCCATTCGGCGGCGCAAGGCCGCCATCAGCCGACGCAGGATTGGCAGGTGCTTGATGACTTCGACGAATCCGACCACGGCGATGCGTTCGGCACGCTCGAACAGCTCGACCCCTTCGGCATCGAGGCGTGGCCCACCGACACCAACCAGATGCAACTCCGGCCGCCGCGCACGGAGCGACGTCACCATCGCTGCGGCATGCATGTCACCAGACGGCTCACCCGCGACGATCATCACCTCGACGGGCGTCACGCCGGCCTCAGCGCCCCACCGCGCAATCGCGTTGCGTGCCGGTCGATGTCAGTCACGATGCGCAGCGCCGTGGACAGCGCCTCTCGACCCGCGGCGCCGCTCACCACGACAGGCTGCTCGCCGCGAATCGCGGCCACGAAGCTGTCCAATTCCAGCCGGAGCGGTTCGCCTTCAGGCGCAAACAGCGGCACGGGTTCGACGAACTGTTCGAGTGATGTCGCCTGGGATGCCAGATCGCGCGGATCGACGTCAGCACGCATTCGGAAGAACATGCCGGCACCCGTGCCGAGATCGAGCGAGACGTACCCGCTGCGCTGGAAAATGCGCAGCTTGCGCGTCTTGTCACGCGACACACGACTGGCCGTGATCGTTGCCACCGCTCCGCTCGCAAACTCGAGACGGGCATTCGCGATATCGAGTGTGTCAGTCAGCACTGGCACGCCAACCGCACTCACGTCGACGACGGGGCTTCCGACGATTGTTGCCACCAGATCGATGTCGTGAATCATCAGGTCGAGTACCACGGCCACGTCCGCGCCGCGCGGCGTATACGGTGCCAGTCGATCGCTCTGGACGAAGAGCGGATCGGCAAGGTGCGGCCACGCCGCCCGAACCGCCCTGTTGAAGCGTTCCACGTGCCCAACCTGCAGCACGACACCGGCCGCTGCCGCCGCGTTGACCAGCGCATCGGCCTCGTCCAGCGTCACGGCGATCGGCTTCTCCACGAACAGGTGCTTCCCTGCGCCGAGGATCGACATGCCAACCGCATGATGCGCAGTGGTCGGGACCACGCAACTGACGGCGTCGCAAGCAGCGATCAGTTGCTCGAGAGTAAAATGCGCCTGGACGCCCAGCTCGGCCGCGACCGTTGTGGCTCGTTCACGGTTGGCGTCGTAAAAGCCGGCGAATGCAATCCCCGCCATATCGCGGAGAATGCGGACATGATGGAAGCCAAGCCCACCGGCCCCCGCGACACCGATGCGCATGTTCAGAAACCGATTCCTCGCTCGCTCGCTTCGATGAAGGTGAGGAAAGCCGTGACTTCTGGCAGCATCTGGAGCTCGGCCCGTGCCCGTGCCAGCGCCTGCGAGACGTTGAGCTCGGATCGGAAGACGAGTCGATAGGCGCGCTTCAACTCTCGCACCAGCGATTCATCGAAACCGCTGCGCTGTAATCCGACCGAGTTCAGGCCGTACAACTTGACCGGATTGCCAACCGCCTTCAGGTAGGGCGGGACGTCCTTCGCCACGCGTGAGCAGCCGCCGACAAACGAGTGACGGCCGATCCGCGCGAACTGGTGCACCGCCACCAGACCGGACACGATCGCCCGGTCGTCAATGCTGACATGCCCCGCGAGCTGCGTGCCATTGCCGATGATCACGCCGTTGCCGATCTGACAGTCGTGCGCAAGATGGACATACGACATGAGGAATGAGCCACTCCCGACCGACGTCTTGAGCGAGTGCGTCGTTCCACGATTGATCGTCGCGTATTCGCGAATCACCGTGTTCTCGCCAATCTCGACGGTGGTGTGCTCGCCTTTGTACTTGAGGTCCTGCGGATCACCACCGAGCACGGACCCGATGCCAACCTTCACGCCGGGCGCCAGCGTCACATTGCGTTCCAGCGTCGCGCGCATGGCAATCACACAACCATCACCAACAACACACTGATCGCCGACGTACGCATACGGTCCGACCGTGACACGTTCTCCAATGACCGCAGTCGGTGCGATGATCGCGGTCGGATGAATCTCGCTCATGATCGTGGCTGTCATCGCGGGCGCACCATGGCGGCCATGTCGGCCTCGCACACCACATCGCCGTCGACACGCGCCACGCCGTGCATCTTGCACAACGTCCCACGCACCTGCACGACTTCGAGTTCGAACCGAAGCTGATCACCCGGCTTCACCGGGCGACGGAACTTGACGTTGTCGAGGCTCGTGAAGTACACCACCTTCGAGTCTGGCTCAGCGAGACCTCCAAGCATCAGCATGCCACCGACCTGCGCCATCGCTTCCACGATGAGCACGCCCGGCATGATCGGGTGTCCCGGGAAATGCCCCTGAAAAAAAGGCTCGTTGATCGTCACATTCTTGATGCCAACGACGCGCTTGCCTTCCTCCAGCTCAAGAATCCTATCGACCAGCAGAAAGGGATAGCGGTGCGGCAGCACCTTCATGATTTCTTCGATACCAAGCACCGTCGTCTCCTCCTTCGCTGTCCGGAGCAGCTCGCGGACGAACAGGACCGTGCCCTTGTGGCTCGGTCGGAATGCGCGGATGCGCCCGCGAACGCGGGCGCCAGCCAGCGCCAGATCTCCCACACAATCAAGCGCCTTGTGGCGCACGAACTCGTCCGGCCAACGTAAGGTCGTGTCGACCAGGCCGTCGGCATCCAGCACCACCGCGTTCGCCGTGCTTGCCCCTTGAATCAACCCGGCGGCACGCAAGGCTTCCACCTCGTGGAGAAACCCGAACGTTCTCGCGTCGGCCAGCTCAAGGATGAAGGACTCCTCCGTGACGCCGAGTGCGATGCGTTGCTCTCCAATCAGCGGATGCGGGAAATGGATCGAGACGTCCAGGTCCAGCGTCGGGGAGGGACTGGCCTCGTACACAGACTCCCCGTCAACCATGCGGATCGGTGTGCGCACGCGAAGGTACCGCGCCGGTCCGCCATGCTCGACAATCCCGGCCTCGCGCAATGCATCGATGAAAGCGCGCGCACTTCCGTCCGCGATCGGAGGTTCCGCCGCGTCCATCACGATGCGCAGATCGTCGATCGACAGCGCGGCCGCTGCGGCCAGCACATGTTCAACGGTATGGAATGCGTCGTCCCCGTCACCGAGCTGCGTCCGTCGGTCGGCCAGCTCGGCGACCGAGGCAAGCGCCGGCACCGGTGCGGCGCCGGGACGATCGCTCCGGACGAAGCTGACCCCCGCGCCCGGAGCAGCGGGCTCGAATTGCAACGTCACCGGCCGACCGAGATGCAGACCGATACCCGAGACGAGCGCTGATCGCGAGATAGTCTGACGGCGCAAGGCAGTCATGCGTCGTGCTGCCGTGGGCCCATCGACTTGAGCAACGCCGGCAGACGATGCGCGGCAGCCTGCACCCGCAGCGACTCCCGATGGGGACGAGCAGGATATCCGCTCCACGTCTCACCCGGCGGCACGTCACCGAACACGCCAGACTGACCTGCGATCCGGGCGCCGGCACCGATCGAAATGTGCCCCGCCAGCCCAGCCTGACCGGCGATGATCACGCCATCACCGATTCGCGTCGATCCGGAGATGCCCACCTGCGCCATCACCAGACAGAGACGCCCGAGCCGAACGTTGTGGCCGATCTGCACGAGATTGTCGATCTTCGTTCCAGCACCGATCACCGTGTCGCCGACGCTGCCGCGATCAATCGTCGTGTTGGCGCCAATTTCGACGTCCGACTCGATCAGGCAGCGGCCGACGTGCGGAATCTTCTGGTGCGCGCCACCAGTGAACACGTAGCCGAAACCATCGCTGCCGAGCACCGCACCGCCCTGAATGATCACCCGATCGCCCAGCTGCGTGCCAGGATAGGCGATCACATGCGGATACAGAATGCAATCGCTCCCGAGTCGTACCCCAGCGCCGAGGGTGACGCCAACGCCGATATTGGTGCGCGCGCCGATCACGGCGCCGTCTCCGACCACCACACGCGCTCCGATGGTGACCCCGTCGCCCAGCGTCACGCCTTCGCCGATCGACGCGGAGCTGTGCACCCCGGCAGCGGGCACGACCCGTGGGTGCAGCAGATTGATCGCCGTCAGCATCGCTTCCTGGGGCGCTGCCACCACGATGCGCGCGCGCACGTGCATCACGTGATCAACCAGCGCACTGGTGACGAACACCGCGCCCGCCTGGGTCGCCAGCGCCTCGCCCGCGTAGCGAGCCGAGCTGAAAAAAGAAAGTGACGCCGAATCAGCCGAATCGAGTGCGGCGACACGCGTCACTTCCACTGCGCCATCACCCGTCAGCGTTCCACCGACGGCCGCAGCGATCGTGGCGGCGCTGAGCGCCGCCGACGATGCCACCACGTGGTGAGGCACAGACACCGCGTTACGGCTTGACTGGGCGCGTCACGCCGGCGGGGGATGCAACCGGCCCGCTCGTCGGCGGCTTGGCTGCACCGGCGGCGGTGGGCGCAATCGCGGACGGTGCCGGCAACTTCGGCGGGCCGAGTGACTTCAGGCGGTCGATGATGCGCGAAGTGATGTCAAGATTCTTGTCCGCCGAAACGATGAATGGCACCTGTGCGCCAGCATCGAAGATGAACGCATAGCCATCTTCCGCACGCACATCCTGAATGACCTTGTTCACCTGTTCCATGATCGGCGCCATCAACTCCTCCTGCCGGGCCTGCGCAGACTGCTGCATCTCCTGGGCGCGCTGCTGATATTCCTGCTGCTTGGCGCCGATCGCCGCCTCGCGCTGCGAGCGCTGCGCGGCGGTCAGCTGCGCCGCGGCCTTCTGGTATTCACCGATGATCGACTGCAGCGAATCGCTCATCCGCTGCATCTGCGTGCGGACAGGCAGCGTTTCCTTCTCGAACTGCGCCAAGGCTTCCGTACGTCCTGGGGCACCCTCGAGCACCTGATTCGAATTCAGGTAGGCAATCTTCATCGAGATCGTCGTCGCCGGCGCAGGTGGTGTACCCTGCGCGACCACCACCGACGTCGCTGCGACCATAGCCGCGCCACCGAGCATCATCCGACTCAAAACACGCATTCCAGACTCCACGAGAAAAATGATCAGAACTGTTGACCGCCGAGGCGGAAATGCAGCTGCCAGGCAGGCGCCGGGCGGCCCAGATTGTCGATGCGATCCATGCCGTACGCCCAGTCGAGTCCGAGCGGGCCAAGCGGTGTCACCGTCGACAAACCAATACCCGTGCCCCGGAAGAGCCGGGTCGGGTTGAACTGCTGCACGCGGCGATAGACGTTGCCCGCGTCGAAAAATCCATTGACATAGAACATTCCGTTGAACCGAATGCCCATCTCCGCCGTGCTCGAGAAGAACGCCGCACCCGGGTTGTTGAACGCGGCAGAATTCGAATTGGCATCCGGGAGGTATCCGTCGGGCGTGATCGAGAACTCGGGATAGCCGCGCAGCGGCTCACCGAACTGAACGCCGCCCATGTTGAACTGCTGAGTGAATCGGAACGCCCCGGCGTTGCCAAGTACGGCGCCCGAGCGCACGGTGACACCCGCGACAACCTTGATCGGCTGCGACCCTGGCTTGCTGCCGCCAAATTGCGTGATGGTCGCGTAGTTCTTCAGATCGAGCGAGTAGCGCTGAAAGCGCGATGTCCCACCGAGTCCGTTAAACTGCGCCGTGAAGGTCCGCTGAGCACCAGCCGACGCAAACGGCAGATCGATACGTGTGTCATAGCCGAGCGTGGCACCGACGTAGCTGCGGATGTTCGCTCCGCTGAACTGCGCCGCCTGCGCGCCGAGGAATCCGGAACTCCCGTATCGCACACCTTCGAGCCCGTACGAAAGAAAGAGTCGGGTATAAGGCGACTGCGGGACCGGAAAGCCAAGCTGCAGGCTGATGCCGGTCTGGATCGGTTGACCAAATCCACCATTGAAGTTGGAGAAGCCACCAATGCCCTGATACCGGTTTTGTGTCCGATACGCACTGATGGTTCCGGACACCTGTGACAACCGGATCTGTGGATCGGTATACGCCAGTTGGAAATTGTTCTGAAAACGACCGAAGTTCCAGTTCAGGGATCCCGATTTGCAGCGACCGAACAGATTCGGCTGCTGCAAGCCGATGAATCCGCCCACACCGAGCCCCTGGCCGGCCGAGGCACCAAAGTTCACGTTCCCGGTCTGCTTCTCCTTGACGCGGAAAATGATGTCGACGTCGCCAGTGGAGTCGGGACGCGTATCCGGATTCGGAACCGGCGTCTCAAAGAATCCGAGATTCGCGATGTTCTGATACGAGCGGACAAGACGATCCTGACTGAACACGTCTCCCGGCAGAATCTGCAAGGCGTTGCGAATGCAACTCTCCACCGTGTGGTCGTTGCCAAGGATGTCGACGCGATTCACGATCGCCGGCTGGCCCTCTTCGATCTCCCATCGCAGGTTTGCGACATGCTTGCCGCCGGTCGTATCACGATCGACGATCGGGCGCACACGGGCGTAGATATAGCCTTCGTTGCTGTAAGCCGTCTGCACCTTCTGTGTGCCTTCCGTCCACCGGCCCTGATCGAACGTATTCGGAGGGGCCGACGGCCCGCGTCGGCGCAGCAGCGACTTGGCGCGCGCCGTCAACGAGATCGCCTGTGGCTGGAACGGATACAGGCGCTGAATCTCCTCGCTCGAAAAGCGTCGGTTTCCCAGTGCTTCAAAGGTGCCAAGACTGTAGCGAGGGCCCTCACGTAGCGTGAGTTCGATCATCCCCTTCCCACGTTCGCGATCGACGAGCAGCGTATCACGCTCCACGATGCCGTCGATGAAGCCCTGACGTGCGAGATACTCCGGAATCCGTTCCGTGAGATCGCCGGCGAAAGCATCTTCGTCAAATTCACCCTTGCGGAACCACAGAAACCCTTCGGGCTTGGTCTTCATGGTGGAAACGACATCGGCCGGCGCGAGAGTCTTGAGCCCATTCACGCGCACGCCACTCACAGCAAGCCGACGCCCTTCGGACACACGGAATGTGATTTTCGCCCGTTGGTCGCCAAGCGACGTCGTGTCGACGGTCACCCGCGCCAGATAGTATCCGGCGGCTTCGTAGATCGAATCGAGACGCTGCTTGGTGTTCGCTACCTGCGCGGCATCGACGGGGCGACCGATCAGCAGTTCGACCTTGTCCTTCAGCGTGCGGGTCGAGATACGATCGCCACCGATGACGTCGACATCACCAAGAATGGGTCGCTCGACGACACGGATCACGATCGTCGCCAGAATCGGCGGACCATCGTGCACCCGACAACCGACTTGCACGTCGCTGAAACTCCCGGTGGCGTACAGCTGCTTGATTGCGCGCTGCACCCCCTTGAAGTTCAGCGCGACACCGGTGGCGAGCTCTGCATCCGACAGGATCTGATCGTTCGTGACGCGAAGATTCCCGTCGACCACGATGGAGTCGGGGAGTGCGCACGGGCCCGGTCCCTCCTGTTGCGCAGCAGCGCGCGAGAGGGGCAGGCAGAGGAGGGTTGCCAGGATGGCAACCGCTGAGTGACGGAATACGGGCATAAGCATGGAGAATGTAACGGGTCAGCCGGTCGGGTCTACCCGCGACCCGACCGGCTGTTTCACGGAACGCCCGTTCCGGAGGGGGACCAACGCCGTTCAGGCGGCCGGCGTTGCGCTGGCAGACACCCTGAACTGGAGCTTGGTTCCGTCCTCGGCCACATCCACTTCTATCTCGTCGCCCTTCGAGAACTCCCCCAGGAGAATCTTCTCCGAGAGTGGATCTTCGATATAGCGCTGGATCGCCCGCTTCAGCGGACGAGCCCCATACATCTCGTCGAACCCATTCTTGGCCAGAAAGTCGCTGCCGGCCTCCGAGAGCTTCAGCGTCAACTCTTCCTCGGACAACCGCCGCTGCACCTCGCGCAGCATCACGCCGACGATCTTCGCGATGTGCTCGCGGCTCAGCTGATGGAAGACGATCACGTCATCCAAGCGGTTGAGAAACTCCGGATTGAAGGTGTGCTGGAGTTCTTCCTTCACTTTCTCCGAGATCCGCTCGAAACTGCCGCGGCTGTCATTGGTTCCGAAACCAAGCGACTTGCCCTTCGTGATCTCCTTCGCCCCCACGTTGCTGGTCATGATGACCACCGTGTTCTTGAAATCGATGACGCGGCCGTAGTTGTCGGTCAGGTGGCCCTCGTCCAGGACCTGAAGCAGAATGTTGAACACGTCCGGATGCGCCTTCTCGATCTCGTCGAGGAGGATGACGCTGTACGGCTTCCGGCGGATGGCCTTGGTGAGCGTGCCGCTGTCCTCGTATCCGACGTATCCCGGCGGCGCGCCGATGAGTCGCGAGACGGAGAACTTCTCCATGTACTCGCTCATGTCGACGCGGATCAGCGCCGAGGCATCGGCAAACAGGAACTTCGCCAGCTGCCGGGCAACCTCGGTCTTACCGACGCCAGTCGGACCACAGAAGATGAAGCTTCCGATCGGCCGGTTCGGATCCTTCAGACCGGCACGGCTGCGGCGGATCGAGCGGGCCAGTGATTTGATGGCTTCCTCCTGACCCACCACCTGCGCATGCATCTCTTCTTCCATCCGCAGCAGGCGAGCGGTTTCGGCCTCCTGCAACCGGGTGACCGGAATACCCGTCCATCGGCTCACGATGAAGGAAATCTCCTCCTCACCGAGCACCGGGCGGAACGACTGACGCCGCTGCTCCCACTCATCCTGACGCTGACGGATCTCCGTCTGCAGCTCGCGCTCACGATCGCGCAACGACGCCGCCTTCTCGAAATTCTGATCGCGGACCGCTCCCTCCTTGTCCACGTTCACCTGATCGAGCTGCGCGCGCAGGTCAGCCACGTCGGCCGGTGGCACCTGGGCGGCGAGGCGAGCACGAGCGCCAGCTTCGTCGATCACGTCGATGGCCTTGTCCGGCAGGAAGCGATCCGTGATGTAGCGCTCGGAGAGCTTGGCTGCCGCCATCAACGTCGAATCCGGAATGGTCACGCGGTGGTGATCCTCATACTTCTTCCGAAGGCCCTTGAGAATCTCCACGGTCTCATCAACCGTCGGTGGATCGACAATCACCGTCTGGAAACGCCGCTCGAGGGCGCCGTCCTTCTCGATGTACTTCCGGTACTCGTTCAGCGTCGACGCACCCACGCACTGCAGTTCGCCGCGCGCGAGCGCCGGCTTGAGCATGTTGCTGGCGTCGATCGCCCCTTCGGCCGCACCGGCACCCACCAAGGTATGCAACTCATCGATGAACAAGATCACGTTCTTGTTCTGGGCGATCTCGTTCATGACCGCCTTCAGACGCTCCTCGAACTGACCGCGATACTTCGTGCCCGCAATGACGGCGGCCATGTCCAGCGACAGCACGCGATTGTCGCGCAGGTTGTCCGGGCAGTTTCCACCCGAGATCAGCTGCGCCAGACCTTCCACGATCGCCGTCTTGCCCACGCCAGGCTCACCGATCAGCACCGGATTGTTCTTCTTCCGACGCGACAGGACTTCCATCACCCGCTCGATTTCTTTTGCGCGGCCGATGGTTGGGTCGAGAGCACCCTCCGTGGCGAGCGCCGTGAGATCCCGGCAGAAGTGGTCCAGCGCTGGCGTCTTGGACTTCTTCTCCGCCTTGGCCCCTCCGCCACTCGACGTACCACCCGTGGGCGTGGCACCGGAGCCGGAGCCCGCCTGTGAAGTGGGGCTCGCGCTCGGCGGCATTTCGGTTCCGAGCAGGCGCAACGTCTCCGTCCGCGCGGCGTCGAGATTGACGCCACTGTCGGTCAGGACCTGCGCCGCGATCCCCTTCTCCTCCCGAAGCAATCCGAGCAGCAGATGCTCCGTGCCCACGTAGCTGTGGTTCAGCTCGCGCGCTTCGCTCATCGCAAGCTCGAGCACCTTTTTCGCTCGTGAGGTATACGGGAGATCCGGGCCGGTAGCTTGCGCCGCCTTCCCCTTCTTCACCGTATCCTCGATCTTCTGCTGGATTTCGTCGAGGTCGACGTTGAGACTCTGCAGCACAGCGGCTGCGACCCCTTCGCCCTCGCGAATCAAGCCGAGAAGAATGTGCTCGGTGCCCACGTACTCGTGGTGCAGGCGGGCCGCTTCTTCGCGGGCCATGGCGAGCACCTTCCGTACGCGCTCGGTGAAGTTGTAACCGTTCATGCTGACCTCTGGTTCGGCAGGCGGTGGCCGATCATCCGTGCGATCCTACATCGGCAGCGAGTGCATCCCGGACAAACCGTGCACGCGCCACGCTGGCATCACCGTCCGACAATGTGGCACGACCATCATACTGTGCCACATGTGCCGCCTGGCAATGAATCAGGAGCTTGTTAAGGGTATAGACACTTGGTGAACTCAGGAGTTTCAGGCTCAGCGCGAGCCGGACACCGCTGAGGTAATTCATCGCCTCGTCGAACGTCAGACTCCGCGCGTACCGCAACGTGCCATACGCACGCCACAGCTTGTCTTCAATGATATACCCGGCATCGCGAAGCAGCACGTGCCGAGCCTCTTCTTCGCGCTCCACTACGTGACGCACGACGCGCGACAGCTGATCCAGCAACTCGACTTCACTCTTCCCCAGTGTCGTCTGGTTGCTGATCTGGAAGTAGTTCCCCACCACTTCGCTCCCCTCGCCGTACAAACCCCGATAGGTCAACCCCATCTGCTGCAGGCCGGCCAGCACCTTGGAAATCTCCTTCGTCAGCACCAGTCCTGGCAGGTGGATCAGCACCGAGGCCCGCAGTCCCGTCCCGGTATTGGTCGGACATGCCGTGAGAAAACCGAAATCCCCATGCCACGCGTACGGCACGTGCCGGCCGAGCTCGTCATCCAACGCCGTTGCCGCGCCAAACGCGCCCAGCGGGTCGAATCCCGATCGCATCGCCTGCAACCGCAGGTGATCCTCCTCGTTGACCATCACACTAACCTCGTCGGCAAGCACCAGAGCCGCACCTGTCCGAACGGCGAGCGTCCCGTCCAGGCCGGCCAACTCCTTGCTGACGAGATGTCGCTCGTGCAGGAGTTGGCGATCGGGCGTAGCAAGCTCGTCAACTCGCAGGACGACACCGCCCTTCAGCGACTCGACTTTCGGCATGGCGTCGCGAAGTTGGCCGAGCACACGCAGCCGTTCACCGTCCCGCGCGCGGGTCGTGAACGCAAACCCTTCCACGTTTCTGGCCAGCCGAACCCGCGTCGACAACACGACCTCGGGATGATCCCCGGAACCGTCCAGCCAGCGCGTCCCACCGTCAGGCAGCAGACTGAAGTCGATCACTCGGCAACCTCCTTCAGTTGATCGCGAAGCTTTGCCGCCTGCTCGAACTGCTCGAGCTCGATTGCGCGACGAAGCTGCTCACGCAGCTCGAGGACGGTGGACGCCCGCTGAAGCTGATCGGGTGCAGGAGGCGCATACTGGCGTCCGGTGTGGCGCGTGGCCCCATGAACACGCTGTAGCAGATCGCGCAGCTGCGGCTCGAAGGCGCTGTAGCACCGGGCACATCCCAAACGGCCGGAGGCACGGAAATCCTTGTAGGTCCCCTGGCAGAAGACGCACCGCGTCTGATCCGACGCCCCAGTCACCAGCTGCTGCTGTACGGTCTGCAGCAACGACGTCAGGGGAGTCTTCGGTGCCGCGACGGTGGTCTCGACACCCTTGTCCGCCGCACACTTCTCGCACAGATGCACCTGCGTGACGGCTCCCTCGACGACCTGCGTCAAGTGAACGACGGCATCCCGCTCGCGGCAATTGTCACAGACCATCAGCCCACCTCCTCCGCCATCGCCGACGACTCGACCACCCGCCCACCATCCAGAAGGAGCACCCGATTCGCACGAGACGCCAGCGCACGATTGTGGGTGACGACGACCACACCCACGCCGTGCGTCGACGCCAATGTTGAAAAAAGCTCGTGCAGGCGCTGCGCGTTCCCGTGATCAAGGTTTCCAGACGGCTCATCGGCCAGAAGCAGCGCCGGATTGGGGGCCAGTGCACGGGCCACCGCAACGCGCTGCTGTTCTCCGCCGGAGAGCGCCGATGGCAGATGATCAGCGCGCGCCGACAGTCCCACCGACTCCAGCAACTCCTGTGCACGCCCGCGAACCGCCGCTGGCCGGTTGCCCGCAATCAACAGCGGCATCATCACGTTCTCGAGCGCAGTGAATTCACGCAGCAGATGGTGGAACTGAAACACGAACCCGATGGACCGGTTGCGGACCTCTGCCAGCCCAGTCTCACTCCCGCTCTGCACGGCACGGCCCGCGATGCGCACCTCGCCTGATGACGGGCGGTCGAGTGCACCGAGGATATGCAGCAACGTGCTCTTGCCGGCGCCACTTTCACCAATGATCGCCACCATCTCCCCGCGCAGGATGGTGAGTGACGCACCGTCCAGGATACGGAGCCGAGAGCCGTCGCCACTGGTGTACTCCTTCACCAGATCGATCGCCTCGAGCACCGGCGTGCCGTGCTCCTCACTCATGGCGAATCGCCTCCACCGGGAACAGCCGCGACGCCTGCCGGGCGGGCCAGAGCGTCGCCAGCATCGCAATCCCGAGGCTCGCCACCGTGATCCAGAGCACGTCACCGACCGCGATCTGGATCGGAAGCCGATCAATGAAGTACACCGACGGATCGAGTTCGATCAACCGGAACCGTGTCAGCGCCGCCGCGCCGAGAAGCCCAACGACGACCCCGAGGGTGGTGCCGACGAAGCCAATCGCGGCGCCCTGCCAGAGAAAGATCCGGCGGATGGACGATGCGGGCATTCCCATCGCCTTCAGGATGCCGATCTCACGCGTCTTGTCCGTCACGACCATCGTGAGGGTGCTGACGATGTTGAACGCCGCCACCAGAACGATCAGCAGGAGGATCACGCCCATCGCCAGCTTTTCGAGCTTCAACGCCTGAAACAGCGATCGGTTCTGCTCCTGCCAGTCGATCGTGCGGTACGGAAAACCGAGCACCGTCGCCAATTGTTGCGCCACCACGGGTGCCATCCACCGATCCGGGGTCCTGACATCGATGCCGGTCACGCGCGCGCCGAGCCCTGCCAGGTCTTGTGCGGCGGCCAACTCCATGTAGGCATAGCCGCTGTCGTACTCGTACATGCCAGTCTCGAAGACTCCCGTGATCACGTACTTCCTGACCACCGGCACGAATCCGCCCATCGCATTGGAGAGTTGTAGCCGCCCTGGGATGGTCAGCAGTACCACGGTCTGGCCCGGCCAGGCATTCAACCGTTCCGCCAGCCGCTGCCCGATGACGATCGCGCGAGAGGAATCGTCAGGCGCCCGAAAGGAAAAGTCGCCGCTCTTCGTGTACCTCCGAATCTGCGTCACGTCAGGCACACCAGGGGCCGCGGCCGGCAGTCCGACAACCTTCAATGGTTCCGCGTAGTCGTTGCCCTTGCTGATGATCGCGTCTTTGAGCACGAACGGTTGCGCTGAAACGACGCCAGTCTGGGCCCGCACCTTGGTCAGGGTTGCCTCCCAGTCGGTCATCGTCAGGTCGTCACCGACAGTCAGCACGCGCAAGTCCGGACTGCCGATGAGGATCTTGTCGCGCAAGTCCTTCTGCAGCCCGTTCATCACTCCCAGTACGAGAATCAGCGCACTGACGCCGACGACGACACCGCCCATCGCAATGACGCTGATCAGGCTCAGCAGCTGAGATCCGCGCCGACTGCGCAGATACCGCCACGCGATGGCGATCTCGAGTCGGTTCATTCGGCGCGCATGGCGGGGAAAAGAATGACGTCGCGGATATGCTGCGTCCCTGTCAGATACATCAGCAACCGATCGATCCCGATGCCGACACCACCGGTGGGCGGCATGCCGTACTCCATTGCACGCAGGTAGTCCTCATCGACGCCCGTCGCTTCGTCATCGCCGGCGGCCTTGAGTCGCGCCTGCGCCTCGAAGCGCTGCCGCTGATCGATGGGATCGTTGAGTTCAGAGAACGCGTTCGCCATCTCACGCCCGTCGGCAAACAATTCGAATCGTTCCGTCAGTGCAGGGTTGCCTCGTTTCGGCTTGGCCAGCGGCGACAGTTCGACCGGATAGTCGAGCACGAAAGTGGGCGTCGTAATGGTCCGTTCGACCAGCGCCTGAAAGAGTTCGTCCATCAACTTGGGCCGACTGAGCGTGCCAGGCTTCTCGACGCCCAATCCCTTCGCCGCCTCGACCAATTCTTCCGTGGTCATCCCGAGAACATCGCGTCCGAGGCCGGCGCTGAGCGACGGGACCCACTCAATCCGTCGGAACGGCGTGGCAAACTCCGGAACACTGGCCGGGTCGATGCCCGGTGTGGAGCGCACGGCGGCGGCGGCGGCGACAATCAGCTGTTCGACGCGATCCATCATGACCGAGTAGTCCGCATACGCTTCATAAAACTCCAGCATCGTGAATTCCGGATTGTGCGTCCGGTCGATGCCTTCGTTTCGGAAGTCGTGCCCGATTTCATACACGCGTTCAAATCCGCCAACGATCAATCGCTTCAGATACAGCTCGTCTGCAATTCGCAGATACAGCGGCATGTCGAGCGCGTTGTGGTGCGTCGTGAACGGACGTGCCGAAGCGCCACCATAGAGAGGCTGCAGCACGGGCGTTTCCACCTCGAGATATCCCAATCCATCCAGAAATCCTCGAATTGCCGTCGTCATGCGGGCCCGCGCGTAGAAATTCGCGCGCACTTCGGGGTGGACGGCGAGATCGGCGTACCGCTGGCGATACCGCTGCTCCGGATCGGCGAAACCGGAGTACCGTTTTGTCTCGCCATCGACGACCTGTTCCTTCGCGAATGGCAGCGGGCGGAGCGTCTTGGCCAAAAGCGTCAGCTCGGCACACTGCACCGTCACCTCGCCAGTGCGCGTGCGCATCAGTACTCCACCCACGCCAACGATGTCACCGAGGTGCAGTTCCTCGAAGATGGCCCATTCTGCCGCCGACATGTCATCCTTGCGGAAGTACGCCTGCAGCTTGCCGCTGGCATCGCTGACGTGCGCGAAGGCCGTCTTGCCCTTGGAGCGCAGCGAGACGAGGCGACCGGCGACACGCACCGACGGACCGGAGTCAGCGCCGTCGGGCATGAGTGCCCTCGCGTCGGACGTCAGGTGGCTGCGGTCGTACGCGTACGCGAACGGCGCCACGCCACTCGCGACCAGGCGGTCGAGCGAGGCGCGACGATCGACCAGCACCTGACTGAGTTCTTCGTTGTTCACGTCGTGGAGTCCTGGGGGAGCAGCGAGGTCATTTTGCCGGTGGTTCGCCGGCCTGCTTCAGGTACGCTTCGATGAACGGGTCGATCGAGCCGTCCATGACTTTGGCGACATCGGCGATCTTCAGCTCTGTCCGGTGATCATTCACCATCGTGTACGGCTGAAACACGTAACTGCGAATCTGACTGCCGAACGACACATCCGCCTTGCCGGCATCGAGCGCAGCCTTGACCGCTGCCTGTTTGTCGGCCTCGATCTGATACAGCCGATTCTTGAGTTGCTTCATCGCGGTCGCCTTGTTCTTGAACTGCGACCGTTCCGCCTGCGATTGTGTGACCACACCGCTCGGAAGGTGCGTGATGCGGACGGCCGATGACGTCTTGTTGACATGCTGACCACCGGCCCCCGACGCGCGATAGACGTCGATGCGCAGGTCATCATCACGAATCTCGATGTTGATTTCCTCGTCGACCACCGGATAGACGAACACCGACGCGAAGCTGGTGTGCCGTCGCGCCTGGGAATCAAACGGAGAGATCCGCACCAGACGATGCACTCCGGCTTCAGGCCGCAGAAAACCGTACGCGTACTCGCCGGAGATTTCGAGGACCGCGCCCTTGATGCCGGCCTCTTCTCCTTCGCTGAGGTCGAGTACTTCAATGGCGTATCCGCGACGCTCCGACCAGCGCGTGTACATGCGCAGCAACATCTGAGCCCAATCCTGCGCCTCGGTCCCGCCCGCACCTGCCGAAATCTCGAGCTGTGCAGAACGGTGATCGTCCGGGCCGCGCAGCAACGAGCGCAGCTCGTAGGCCGCGATCTGGTCATGCAGTGCATCAGCGTCCCGCACCAATTCGACTTCCATCGTGGCATCGGGCTCGAGCTGCAGCAGTTCGGCCAACTCCTGAGCTTCGGCCACACCATGCGTGAGCTTGTCGAACGGTTCCACCCATTGCTTGTAGACCTTTACCTGCTGCACAACGACCTGAGCCCGCTCCTGATTGTTCCAGAACCTCGACTCGGCCATCTGCGCTTCGAGCGCAATCAGTCGTTCCCGCTGGCTCTCGAGGTCAAAGATACCTCCGCAGCTCGTCGAGCCGCTCAGCATCGGTGGTGAGTTGCGTGATCAACTGGGCAATGTCTGCCATATGTGCCGGTGAAGCGATGGGAAAAACGAGAGCCGCCCTCCCGAGGTCGGGAGGACGGCTCGGCGCGCGGCTGCGCAAGCCTCAAGTTAGCCGGAAGAGCAGCCATTCTCCATGCCTGACGGCACTCAGAAGACCCGATTCCCCTCCGCCAGCACTTCGTTCAACGCGTCCTGAAAGAATGCCGTCGACTCCGCCACATCGCGCCCGACCTGCTCGACATACTCGTCGTAGCTCTTCCTGATCTCATCGCGGAACAGCTGCTTGAGCGTCCCGTTGCTGAGCCCTTCGACGCGCTTCTGCGGCTGATACGCCACCATGTCGGACACCAGCGCGCGCGCGAGACGTTTCGCACGCGTCATGGGGTCGCTGCGGAGAAAGGGATTGATGACGCGCTTTGACTCGCCCGCGGAACCGCCGGACACTGGCGCCGCCATGGCGGCTGCCGGCGCGGGCGCCGGCGAGCCGACCATCTGGCCGGGAGTTGGCGGTGGCAGCGGCACGAGCGGCCTGGCACCCGTCGCCGTCACAGGCGACGATGTCGAGACGGACGGCGTCGGACGCGACGGATACGGAGTCCCGGACTCCGGCATCGCGGGTGTCACCGATGGTTGGCGTCGAATTCCCGGGATCCCAGCGGGCGTCGCCGGCGCAATGGTCGCGGATCGCACCGGTGTTGAGGATCTCGGGGTCATCGCGGGATTCGTCAACGGCGTCGTCGCGCCAACAGTGATCCTCAGAATCGCGCCGCAGACACTGCAGCGCGCCCTGACACCATTCGGCGGCACCTTCGCCGGATCCACACGGAACACAGACCGACAATCCTGACACGTCACGTTCACTGGCGCTTCTCCTCGGGTGGGTATGCAGACTCGCCGTCCGACCGCCGATCCATCGCCCACACTGAACCGGGCAAGGTTTTGGCATACGTCTTCATTTCAGTTGCCAACTCGCTCACCTGCGCTGCATGAGCGAATCGGCGTCGCTCGTTCGTCACCACGCCAATCGACAGCGTCATGAGCGGAACACGATCAAGACGACCGCGTCGATCCTTACCGAAAAAGTAGCCAGCTTGCCTGTCGTGTGCAGAGTACCGCATCGTGAGCGTCTCATCGGCACGTCGCACGAGTGTATCGCACGTTTCCGCCACCTGCTCCAGCGGGACGAGGAAAAGAAAGTCATCGCCCCCAATGTGCCCCACGAATCCGCGAGCGCCAGCGATGGCATCCACGACGTCGACGAGCAGTTCGGCAACGGTTCGAATGACATCGTCACCTTGCGCGTAGCCGTAGCGGTCGTTGAACTCCTTAAAATGGTCGAGGTCGGCGTAGCAGGCGGCGAAGAGCTCCCCTCGTCCCATCCGATCCGAAATCGCGGCGGAAATTGCATCAGCGCCGGTCAGCCGGGTGGACGGATTGACCTGGATATCTCGGCGCGACCGGCGCACCGCCGCTGACAGTCGCGCCTTGATCTCGCAGGACCCATTTCTCGACGAAACCACCTCGTCGGCGCCGGCAGTAAACCACTCTTCGCTGCTCTCGGTACTGATTGCGATCACGGCGGGCACCGTTTGCAGCCGACTGTCCGCCTTGAGCATCTGAATCAATTCACGTGCGTCCGTCGGGTCGCCATCGCAGCCGATGATGATGAGGCTGGGCACCGAACTCCGGAGTACTGCTCTGGATATCGTACTGAGCCCGACGGCCTCGATGTGAAGACCACCCTGTTCCGCCCACTCTTCGACAGCCCCAACGACAGCGGGCGGAAGGACGCCAGCCGTCAAGACGCCAGTAGGAACGGGGGGGACCAAGGGCACAGAAGGTGACAGGCTCATCCAGAACAGACGATTCAGTGGCGCAGACGCAAGTGGCGGGGCACCATCAGAAACGCGTCGCCTGCTCAATCAGCATGATGGGGATCCCGTCCCTGATGGCGAACCGGAGGCGACAGACCGGGCAGTCGAGCGCCGCCTGCGAGCCGAAATCCGTCATTCTCAGCATGCCCTTGCACTGGGGACACCGAAGCATGCTGAGGAGTTCAGGTGCGATTGACATCGGCCGTCACTCCTGTGGAACCGTAAAGCCGAATCGCCGCAGCGCGGCCGCGTCCTTTCTCCAGTCTGGCATCACCTTGACCCACAGGTCGAGATACACGGACGCCTCTACCAGTTTTTCAATCAGCGCTCGAGAAGCCGTGCCGATCTCGCGAATGGTGCGACCTTTCGCGCCCAGGACAATCCCCTTCTGGCTGTCGCGTTCGACGTACAAGACCGCGCGGATATAGATCGGCGACTTGTTCTCACGGAACTCCTCGATGTCGACGAAGATGCCATATGGCACCTCCTCGTGGAGTATCGCGAGCGCGCTCTCACGTATGGCTTCGGCCGCGAAAAAACGGACCGGCTGCGTGCTGAGTTCGTCGACAGGATAGAGGAAGGGCGATGTTGGGAGGTGGGACGCGACGCGCTCGAGCAGTGCATCGATCCCCTCGCCGGTTTCGGCGCTGCCGACGATGACCGTCGGGTTCAGCTCGAGCTGTGCCCGATTTCCCGCATTGATCAGGTCTGCCTTGTTTGCCCACGTGAGCAAGGTGCGCGGCAACGGCGTCCCGGGGGGTACCAGGGATTCGAGCGGCGGCGGTGGCCCATTCGTCGCATCATGGACATACACTGCCACGTCCGCATCACGGAGCGCCGCGACAGCGCTGGCCAGCATGGATCGCTGCAGCGTGTAGCTCGGGTCGAGCAGCCCAGGGGTGTCGAGCAGCACGAGCTGATAGCTGTCAGTGGTGACGATTCCGACGGCCGACACGCGGGTGGATTGCGGCTTCGGGCTGGTGATGGCCAGCTTCAGACCGAGCAGTCGGTTCAACAGTGTCGACTTGCCCGCGTTGGGTTTTCCAACCAGCGCGACATGTCCAGCGCGGGTACTGAGAGGCTCGGGAGACGGCGAAGTCATGTCGGAGTGAAGAGTACGGGCCGCGCGTACCGGCTCGGATCGAGGATTGTGCCCCCCGAGGCGTGGACAGACGGTTTCAAGTCGGCGGGAGCCGAGCTGAATCATACATGCACGAAACCCCCGATTGCATGACGCAACCGAGGGTTTCGCAAAGGTGCCGGCGACGGCCTACTCTCCCGCGACCTCGCGGCCGGAGTACCATCAGCGCTGTCGGGCTTAACGACCGTGTTCGGAATGGGAACGGGTGTGGCCCCGACGCTCTAGTCGCCAGCGAATTAGTCAAGTGATGAAGGCAGTTGATCGTGGGTAATGAAACCACGTCGCAGATTTCGCGATTGGCGACGCAACCGAGTTGCGTAAGTGACCGGGCTTTTGCGTACCGGTCACAGTATTGGGAGTCAAGCCGCACGGGCGATTAGGACCGCTGCGCTCGGAATGGATTGCTCCACGTCCACGGGCGGCCTATCGACGGAGTCGTCTCCTCCGGCCCTTCAGGGAGCGTAAAGCTCCAGGGACAATTCATCTTGGGGGGCGTTTCCCACTTAGATGCGTTCAGCGGTTATCGCCACCGATCATCGCTACCCGGCGGTGCCCTTGGCAGGACAGCC
>JBBQRH010000012.1:0-72778 GCA_038215035.1 Gemmatimonadales bacterium
CTTCGGGCTGCAGCCGGTCGCGGTGCATGCCGATCCGAAACCAGTGGGTGCCGCGCCTCCAGCAGTGACGCTGGCTCGCGGTACGCTGGTGGCACGAGTGCGGGCGCTGGTCGACAGTCTGGCGAAAGTCGGTCAGTTCTCTGGCGTCGTGTCCCTCTCGAAGCGTGGCGCCGCAGTCTTCGAGCGCGCCTACGGCGAGGCAGAGCGCACGCGACACACACCGAACACACTCGAGACCGGGTTCAACATCGGGTCGATCAACAAGATCTTCACAACGATCGCGATCCGGCAACTTGCCGCCGATGGCAAGCTGAATCTCGATTCGTCACTGGCGAAAGCGTGGCCAGACTATCCGAACGCCGACGTCGCACGGAAGGTCACGCTGCGCCAGATACTGGAGCATACCTCAGGCATCAGCGGAAACATTTTCACATTGCCAGGCCTCGCCACACCGGCGCAGATCCGCCACAACCGGCAGGTCCTGACCGCGATCGTCAATACACCGCTCGCCTTCACGCCAGGCTCGCGCAATCAGTACTCGAATGCCGGCTTCGTCGTCCTCGGCGGGCTGATCGAACGCGTCTCCGGCGAGGAGTACTACACCTACATTCAGAAGCACATCTACGTGCCGGCCGGCATGACGCGCAGCGGACACTTCGCGAATGATTCACTCCCTGCGCGGACGGCCATCGGGTACACGCGCGGCGGCGCCGGTGCGGCAGCGAACGAACCACTGCATGACAACACGGGCATCCTTCCCGGCCGCGGCACATCAGCGGGCGGAGGCTACACCACGCTCGCCGACCTGAAGCGGTTCCTGGCGGCGCTGCGCAGCAAGAAGATTGCCGCTGGACCGCCGCCGGGCATCGGCATCGCCGGCGGGTCGCCGGGCGTGAATGCCATCATCGAAGGCGATCTGCCCGGCGAGTATGATCTGATCATCCTCTCGAACTTCGATCCGCCATCGGCCGAACGGATTGCCAGCCGCGTGCGCGAGTGGCTCGGCGTACGCGACTGAGTCAGCGCAGCCCGTTCGAGTTTCGCGAAGACCGGCAGTCGGCCCGCATCCTATGCGCGGGTGCGGCTACACCGGATTGAGCATCGCTGATACGGATCTCGAAACCACTACAACAGCAGCGGGAGTGGCGTTCTCGCAGGGCTCGCGCTGATGAACATGCCGTCTGACCGAGGCCGCGACGGCGCGCCCGCCATCGCTCGCCCCTGCGCCCTCCATGTCAGAATCCTGTGAATTCTGTCGCACTCATCCACACGGTCAGTGGTCGCCGTCGAAGCGCTGCGCCAGGCACCGTAGCAGATTCCACAGGCCGCGCCGCCGCGCCGGCGTGGCACCCACAGACGCACCTCTCGAACTGGACGAGGGTCCCAGATGACCAGTATCCGCGCCGCCGTGATGGTCGCACCACGCGTGCCCGTAGAGCTGCGGGAACTGCCGACCCCAGCGCTCGCCCCAGGCGCCGCCATGCTGCGCACGCTCTATTCGGAAGTCTGTGGCACGGACGTGCATCTGCACGCGGGTCGGCTTGCCGGTGTCCCGTATCCGATCATTCCCGGCCACGTCTCGGTCGGCCACATCGAGGCGCTGCGCGGCACGGTCACCGACATCGATGGGCAACCGTTCCGTGAAGGGGACCTGGTCACCTTTCTCGATGTGCACGAGACCTGTGGTGCGTGCTACGAATGCCTGGTAACCAAACAGACCACGCGCTGCGCGCACCGGAAGGTGTACGGCATCACGTACGGCGTGGCCGACGGCCCGCTCGGTGGCTGGGCAGAGCAGATCTGGATGAAGCCTGGCGTGAAGCTCCTGCGAATTCCGGAGGGTGTCGACCCGATTCGCTTCATCGCCGGTGGCTGCGGCCTGGTCACGGCGATGCATGCGGTGGAACGGGCGGGCGTACGCCTCGGCAGTTCGGTGGTGGTGCTGGGTGTCGGGCCGGTTGGGCAGGCGGCGATTGCGCTGGCCGCGTTGAGCGGCGCGGGACCGATCATCGCCATTGGCGGACCGGACTCGCGGCTCGACTTCGCGCGGCGTATGGGCGCGACGCACACGCTGAGCCTCGACATGCCGGCCGACGATCGCGCGCTGGCCGTGCAGGCGCTGACGGGTGGCCGCGGGGTGGACATCGTGATCGAGGCGGCCGGTGTTCCCGCAGCGGTCACGCAGGGGCTCGATCTGGTGCGCGACGGCGGACGTGTGCTCGTCGCTGGCCAGTACACTGACGGCGGTCCCACCGACTTCAATCCGCATCACCAGCTGAACCGCAAGCATGCAGAGCTCATCGGCTGCTGGGGATGTGACTACTCGCACTTTCATCGCGCACTGCAGGTGCTCGCTGCACAGGGACGCGACTTGCCGTGGGAAGAGGGGATCTCGGCCCGTTTTTCGCTGGCGCAGGCGAACGAAGCACTGGCGGCAGTTGCCTCACGTGCGGTGGTGAAAGCCCTGATCGTTCCCAACGGTACAGGAGACACATGACACGCGTCCTGATCGTCGAGGACAACAACTCGATCGCGCAGGGTGTGCGAACGGCGTTGCTGTCAGAAGGATTCGACGTCCGCATCGCGGGCGACGGAATCGAAGGGCTCGATCGGGTGCGCATGTGGCAGCCCGACGTCGTGATCCTCGATCTGATGCTCCCGAAACTGGACGGGCTGCAGGTGCTGCGGACCATGCGGACCGAGGGATTCGACACACCGGTGCTGATCCTTTCGGCGCGCGGCGATGACGTGGACAAGGTCCGTGGGTTTCGAACCGGTGGCGACGACTATGTCACCAAACCCTTCAGTGTCGCGGAATTGCTGGCGCGAGTCGAGGCGCTGGCTCGGCGACACGCCGCGACACGGACGGAACCGCATCGGACCGCTCCAGTTGAATCATTTGCAGGCCTCGAGATTACCGTGGGAACACACGAAGTCAGGCACTGCGGGGCCCTGATCGAGCTGCGACCACGCGAGTATGATCTGCTCCTCGCCCTCGTACGCCGTCAGGGCGAAGCCGTCTCACGGCGTGACCTGCTGCGCGAGGTGTGGGGCTACGACGACGATGTCGAGAGTCGCACGATCGACAGTCACATCGTCGAGCTGCGTCGCCGGTTGCAGACGGAGTCGTCTCAGGCTGTGCAGATTCTGACGACGCGCAAGGTCGGGTATCGGCTGGTGGCGGCAAGTCAGGCGGTTGCACCTCCGCCAGCCGATCGGCCACATGCCACTTGAAGGTCGTCGCCGTAGCTGGCGTGAATGGTCAGCCGGCGATCGGCAAGGCCTGGGCTACGCGCTGCTGGTGGCCGCCGAACTGGTGGTATTACTGCTCGCGTGGCAGGGCTTGCAGGCCATCGATCGGCAGCGAAGCACCATCGACCGCAATCTCGGGCAGTTCGCCAGCTTCGGTGCGGCGAATTTCGTCTATCGTGCCAGCGCGCTGATTTACAACCACGCCAATACGGTCAGTGAGGAGGTGGATCGACTCGCGTCTCGCAATACCACGGATCTGCTGGCGCATGCGCGGTCCTTCACCGACTCGTTGTCCAGCTGCGACTGCCCCAACGGCCTGCACCTTCGCACGCTGCTGCTCCTGGATGGCTCCGCACAGGTTCTGGCACAGTTTCCCTCAGGGGAGTTGCGTCTGCCGCAGCGCACGCTGAGTGCGATGTATGCCAGAATTCGAGAGTTTGCCGATCCGGTCATGACGATCCGCATGACCGATGAGACGGGAACGCCGATGGTGCTTGCCATGTCTCGCGTTGGCCGCGTCAAGGGTGCCGCTGAACGCTTCCTCCTGTCGTCGTACAATCCAGACAGTCTGCGGAGCGCGTTCCAGGGGTACATCTATGCCACCCGACCACCGCTGCTTCCGTCGGTGTACGGCTGGCGGAGCTCGAACGAGAGTGTGATCGCGGTGCGTCTCGTGCTTCCCGGTGGCAGCATCCTGTTCGAGAGCCCGGGCGCGCCCGCCACCGGATACTCCGCCTCGGCGCCCTTCGGTCCCGACTCGCTGGTTCGCGTGACCGCGGCGTTGACCCCCCTCGCCGCCACGCGTGTGCGCGGTGACGCGGTCGGTGCCAATGCACAGGCGTGGGTCGTCTTGATGGCGGTCATCGCGACACTGGTGATTGCCTCGCTCACGATCGTCCTGCGGCGCGCCACGGAACTGGCGCGCCTGCGCGGTGACTTCACCGCAGCCGTCTCCCACGAATTGCGCACACCACTGACGGAGATCATGCTGTATGCCGAATTGATTCAATCCGGACGCACGACAGGTGCAGTGGCGACAGTCGAAGCGGCGGAGGTGATACTGGCCGAAGCGCGCCGGCTGCACAATTTGGTCGAGAACGTACTGGTCGTAGCACGAACGGATCGCAGGATGCTCCGGGTGAGGGTGGGTTCGCACGACCTGGTGCCGATCGTACGCGCCACGGTGGCAACGTTCTCGCCGCTGGCGGCGAAGCGGCAGATCCCCGTTCAATGCGAAATTCCGGAGTCACTCACGGCTCGTTGCGACCCAGGGGCCGTTGCCGGTGTGCTTCTGAATCTGCTCGACAACGCGGTACGCTATGGCCCGCAGGCACACGCAGTGATCGTGCGCGGACACCTCGTCGGTGACGACCGGGTATCGCTCGAGGTGGACGATGCGGGACCTGGTATTCCAACCGCCGATCGGAACCGTGTGTTGCAGCCGTACGTACGACTCGATCGCGATGTGGACTCGCTGACGAGTGGCAGTGGCTTGGGTCTCGCGGTAGTGAGTGCCTTGGTGACCGAGATGCAGGGGGCGCTGCGATTCGACGACTCGGCGCGCGGTGGAACGGTCGTCAGTGTCGTGCTGCCAGCAACCTGAACGGCGCCAGCGCGCCACCCGGAGATTCACGAGACTCTGACAATGCATCATGTCCTGACGCATTGCAGCCATGAACGCCTCCCGCATAAGCTGGGACAATGAACATCTCGACCAACTGCAATTGGCGATCTCCCCGGCGGCCAATCGTGCGAACCTGCGCGTGGGGTGCCACGCTGCTCGGTTTCGTTTCGAGTCTCGTGAGCGCGCAATCCGTGGCGACCGCCGACTCGGCATTCGCGCGTGCCGACTGGCCAGCAGCGTCGCGCGCCTATCAGGAAATCGCCACCCGCGATACCGCCAACATTCGCGCTCGATTTCGTCTCGGCGTTGCACTCTTTGAGCAGCGCCAGTTCCACGACGCCATACCAGCCTTCCAGCGCGCCGTTCAGGCCGGATTCCAGGTCCCGCAGGCAGAATTCAGGCTCGTGCGGTCGTTTGCACAGATGTCGCAGGCCGACAGCGCAGTGGTGCATCTCGAGCGCGCCATCTCGGCCGGCGTGAGCTTGCAGTTGGTCACATCGCACCCCGACCTTGCGCCGGTTCGGGAGAACCCACGCTACCTCTCGATCGTCCAACGCCTCGAAGACGCCACCTTCCCCTGCCGACGCGGAGTCGAAGCGCGCCAGTTCGATTTCTGGATTGGCGACTGGGTGGTCACACCGTGGGGAGCACCCGCGACAGTGCCAGCCATCGGGCACAACACGATCACCGCGCAACTCGAGCACTGCCTGTTGCTCGAGGAGTGGACCGCCGCCAACGGGTCGCAGGGCAAGAGCTTCAATTTCTGGGACACGAGCCGGAAAGCGTGGCGCCAGGTGTGGACGGCAGGCGACGGCCAGTCACTGGATTATCAGGGCCAGTTCTCCGAGAGCGCGATGCGCTTTACCGGCTGGACATTGAATACGAGCGGCGCGCGCGTGCTGCAGAAGCTGACATTCTTCCGAATCAGTGCCGATACGGTGCGGCAGCTGTTCGAAGCATCGGAGGACGGTGGCGCGACGTGGAAGAACACGTTTGATGGTCGGTATGTGCGATCCGTGCCTACGAGTGCAAAGCCATGACCTCGTTACCGATGCTCATCGCACTGGCGTGCGCGTCGATGGTTCCCGTGCCGCCACGATTGTCGGCGCCACAACGCACACCACAACGCACACCACAACAGGTGGCCGAGTCACTGCTCGAGGCCGATCGTGCGTTCGCCGTCACCGCGGCTCGAACGGACATGATCTCGACGTTATCCACGATGTTCGTGGACAGCGTGATCATGCCCCTGCCACAGAACGACTTCGCAAGAGGAAAGTCCGCCGTGCTTGCTGCACTGCGCGCCATACCTGGCGTTGCTGAGGCACGAGTATCCTGGACCCCGATCCGTGCCGGTCTCAGCGCCGACACGACTCATGGATTCACGTTCGGCTACCTGACACTCTCGTCGCCCGACAGTTCACGTATCTCACGGAAGTACATGGCCTATTGGGTGCGCGACGCCGGGCGATGGCGTGTGCTGGCGTACAAACAGGGACGTTCGCCTGGTCCTGCAACATCGATGGCAGTGATGCCGCCAGCGTTGCCGTCCTCGATCGTCAGTCTCCGGAATGACACGCAGCGCGATGAAAGGCTCCGCCACGAATTGATGCGTGCGGAAGACTCTTTCTCGATCACGGCGCAACGGATTGGCGTGGGCAATGCCTTCGCTGCACTCGGTGTGGCTGATGCGGTGAACATGGGAGGCGCCGCGTCATCGACCTTCATCGTGGGAGCGAAAGCCATTGCAGAACACGTCTCGAGCGGCAACATGGCGGCGAGTGATGTCGTCTGGAGCGCCGACACGGCCATCGTCGCGTCGAGTGGTGATCTCGGGATCACGTTTGGCGTGATTCGAGCGAAGCACCCTGCAGCAGGCAGTAATCCGGGCACGGGGTACCCGTTTTTCACCATCTGGCGGCGCGCCAGCAAAAGCTCACCGTGGCGGTACGTGGCGGAATAGGGGCGAACGCGGAGCGCGGCGCGCCCAGATCCATCGGCCACCGCGCATCACACGATTCACGTGGCGTACATTGGTGATATCTGCAAGCGGATTTGCATTGAGCAGAACGAGGTCGGCAATCTTTCCGACTGCGATGGATCCGAGTGAGTCCTGCAGACCCAGACTGCGCGCTGGCTGTATCGTTGCGGCAGCCAGCGCCTGCTGCGGTGTAAGGCCGGCAGAACGGACCAGGTTGACCAGCTCGCGGTGCAGCGCGTCGCCAGGGTAGAGCGCGAACGGCATGTCGCTGCCAGCGAGAACGAGCACGCCAGCGGCGGACAGCCTTCCGATCTCATGCCCCAAGCCGTCGAGCGCCCTGTTCCACCCCGTCAGTTGCTCGGCGGTTGCCGGTTTACCTCCCTCTTCGGTCAGTCGCGGGTCAAGCAGTGACTGCCAGTTCCGGCGCAGTGACCCCGGGAGACGGGCCGCCCGCGGATCGTTCAAGGCGGACGCAAGTTGTGCATTCATGCTGTCAATGACAAAGCGATGATCGTTCCACGTGCTGAGTGTAGGCACGAAGGCGATGCCGTTCGTCCGGTACTTCGCAATGATCCGATCGTATTCGGCAGGCGCCAGCTTCGGCAGATTGTCGGGATAGTACCAGTGTTCAACCGTGCGCTGCCCGCTATCGGCCAATGCGATCGCATCGATCCCGACCGGTGGATGGCCGACGAACAGTCGTCCAGCACGCCGAGCCGCTGCTGCCACACTCCAGTACGTCGCCGCGTCCTCGAAATTGCGACCCTTGATGAAGTCGACACCGAGTCGGACCAGCGAGTCGACGGCCCGTGTGGCTGCCGCAGGGGTGAGCAGTTCGAGTCGATCCCATGGCGCTGATTCCCGTACATCGCTGCTCCCCTTCGTCAGAATATACTGCATCGAGGCTGCATGTTCGATTTGCGGCCCAACCGCGAAGACTCGCGGCCCCACGAGTCGACCGGACCGCACCTCGCGCCGGAGACTGTCGATGGTCTCGAAACGCCCCCCCATGTCGCGAACCGTGGTGATACCGTGCGACACGTACTCGCCGAGGGCCCATGCACCGCCTTCCAGAAGCGTATGGACGTGCATGTCAAAGAGGCCGGCGATCAGATACTGGCCACGTGCGTTGATGGCTGTAGCATCGCGCGGCAGCGTTGTGCGGCTGCTGGACGCAATCGAGGTGATGATCCCATCCCGAATGATCACCGTCATGTCGCCCGCCGGCGGCCCGGTGGGGTGCACAACTGTGACGTGCGTGATCGCGACAACCTGCGCAGCGAGCGAAGGAGCGGTTGCCGGCAGCGCCGAACTGGCGAGGCCGAACATCAACGCGGCGAATCGTCCGTGAAAGAATTGACGCATGCGTCCACAATGGCACGTCGTCTCGGGGCCGTGAATCAGGAACGCGATGGGCATGTGTCAGAAATCGGTCATGTGGCAGTCTGCCATCGTTGACTCATCGTGTGGACGAGCGGTGTCCCCACAGCGCACATTGGCATCTACGTCGCTCGCAATACATCGCGGTCGTTCGATTGCAGCCGCGGTTACAGCGTCCCGGCGAGGCGCACTGAATCATTGCTGAATTCGACATCCTTTCGTTCAATGGCGTTCTGGCCATTGGCATTGGTACCGCTGAGGAGTAGCGCCACTGACGCAGCGCAGAGCTGTCCGAAGTGCATCTGGTGGACCCTTGATACGGAGGCGACGGCAGTCGTGCGATGCTACGGCGTCAACACACTGGTCCCATGCGCAATCGCCTGCAGCCTGCGAATGACAGGCTCGGGCGTTGAGGTCAGAGCGCGACCGGCAACCACGGCGCGTGCCGGGAGCAGCCGTGCGTCTTTCCCCGTGAATCGTTCATACATCACCAGCGCCGCCAGATACGTGCCGAGTTCCGACGGATGCAACCCATCAGCGTTGTAGAGCGGCAGCGTCGCATCCTCGGCGAGCGCCGTCTGCCATGCCGCACCAACGGGGAGATACACACCACCAACGGCGGTCGCCGCCAGCTGATACGACTCGATCGCGCGGGGCAAGGTTGCCAGATTCACCGTCTGCGGCCAGACACTGAACAGCGCCGTTCTGGCGCCTGCCCGTTTGATTGGCCCGTCGAACAGGCGGGTTAGTGCAATCAGGCTGTCGCGATTGACCTGCAGCGACGATGGTCCCTGTTGCAATACGACGAAGCTCCACGGCGTCGACGCGATGGACCGCATGGCGGCGCCCTGATTCAAGTGATCGACCAGCGCGAAGTCGGGATACGCAACCACTCCAGCGCGGATGGTGTCGCCGGTGGTGAGCGCCAGATCGATCAGTGTACCGGGCAGATTGTTGAAGTACGTCAGGCTATTGCCGATGAAGAGCACGCGAATGCCGCCGACCGGCAACGGCGCGACGGGATCAGACGCGGGCTGGCAGCCGAGCGCGCCGGCCGCGGCAAGCAGAGTGGCGAAAGTGAGGCGAAACACGGTCGTGCCTCCATGGCGTGCTCAGCATGGCAGAGCATCGCAGAGGTGAAGCGATGGACCGATCTTTCCTGACGGCCCGATTCCACTGCTCACTCGCGCGACGCGGCGGGCTACTGTCATGTGCCAGTGAGCCAGCTTAAGGGTGCGCACCGTCCGCGCATGCCACAACGAAGTCGTCAGACATTCACAGTCCTCTGACACTTCGGATGGAGGAGGTTGTAACCACGGCCGGTCGCTCCCCGTACCACGAATCACCGCCGTCCTCCCTCATCCGCCTAGCCCCAGGCCGTCAGATGACCACTTCCGGAAGCGCATCCTCCCTGATCTCGCTCTCGGCCTTGCGACAGGATTTGCGGTTCGCCCGCCGCATGCTGACGAAAAGCCCACTCTTCACGGGCATCGTGATCATCACGCTGGCCCTCGGCATCGGGCTCAACACCGCCGTCTTCGCCGCCGTCGACGCGCTGCTCCTGCGGCCCGTCGCTGGTGTCCGAGCCAGTGACGAACTGGTACAGCTCTATCGCACCAGCCCCGGCAGTGATGGCCTTGGCTCCAACTCGATTCCCCATTTCTGGGATCTGCGCGAGCGCACGAAGTCGGTGTATTCCGGTGTCGCCGCCTGGTCATTCCAGTCGCTGAGCATCACCGCTGACGGTCGACCGCGTGCCGTCTTCGGCCAGATGGTCTCGGCTGACTTCTTCTCCGTGCTCGGTGCCACCCCCATGACCGGTCGCTTCTTCACGCCCGACGAAGACGTCGGGCGCGGCGCACATCCGGTGGCGGTACTCAGCAACTCCGGATGGACCAACCTCTTTGGCGGCGACCAGAACGTGGTCGGCCGACAGGTGGTGGTGAACGGGCAGAACGTCACGATCATCGGCATCGCGCAGCAAGGGTTCAGCGGCGTCATGCCGATGTTGCAGCCGGCGCTCTGGATGCCACTCATGCAGCTGGCACAAATCAAGCCGGGCTCCGAGCGCGATTTCGAAGGCCGCGGCAACAATTACATGAACGTGATCGCGCGGCTGAAACCCGGCGTCAGCGTCGCCGAAGCGACCGCGCGCATGGCCGCCGTCTCCGCAGAGCTGCAACGCGAACTGCCGGAGGAGTACAAGGATCGCGGCATCAATCTCGTCCGACAGAGTGAAGCGGGAATCCACCCGTCACTGCGCGGGGCGCAGGTCGGCCTCTCGGCCGTCGTCATGTCGGTGGTGGCGATCCTGCTCCTGATTGCGTGTGTCAACATCGCCAATCTCTTTCTGGCCCGGGCACGCGACCGTGCACGTGAAATGGCGATTCGACTGGCGCTCGGCGCAAGCCGCGCCGAGTTGATCCGCCAGCTGTTGGTGGAAAGCATTCTCGTTTCCCTGGTGGCAGGCGCGGCCGGACTGGCGGTGGCGTTCGTCGCCATCCGCATTGCCAATGGCATCACGCTGCCGATGGACATCGACTTCCGCCCCGACCTGCGACTGAGTCCGGTGGTGCTCGCCTTCGCGTTCGTGGTCGCTCTGGTCACCGGTGTCGTGTTCGGTCTGGTGCCGGCGCTCCAGGCAACCAGTCCAACGCTGATTCCCGCACTCAAGGGTGAGGCGCCGGCCGGAACCTCGCGGTCGCGCACCAGCAAGGGGCTCGTGGTTGCCCAGATGGCACTGTCGATCGTACTGCTCGTCTGCGCAGGGCTCTTCCTCGTCAACCTCCGCAGCGCCACGACGATCGACAAGGGATTCTCCGCGACGCAGCTGCTGATCGCCGATGTCGATCCCGCGCTGCAAGGCTACTCACGCGCCAACACGGAGAGATTCTTCCGTGACATCATCGAACGGCTGAAGGTGCAGCCAGGCGTTCAGCATGTCGGACTGATGGAATACCTGCCGCTTGGCTTCAACAACAGCGATCGCGGCATCGAAGTCCCTGGATACGTTCCGGCCGCGAACGAGGATCTTTCGACGCGATACGCCAGCGCCGACCCAGGATACTTCGAGGCGATGGGAATTCCGATTCGTTCGGGGCGAAATTTCACCGCGCGCGACGACTCGGGCGCCGTGCCCGTGCTGGTGATCAACCAGCGCCTCGCCGAGAAGTATTGGCCAGGTCAGGACGCGATTGGCAAGACCGTGCGAACTGCCGGAAAGCTGCGTACCGTCGTCGGCGTGGTTCCCACAGGAAAGTACCAGCGGCTCGGCGAAGATCCGGCGCCATTCATGTACTTCCCACAAGCCCAGCTCTGGTCCGCCAGCATGTCGATCGTCATTCGTACCAGCGGCGATCCCAATGCCTTCATCCCGGTGGTGCGCCGTGAAGTCGCCGCCCTCGATGCCAACATGCCGCTCAGCAATGTGCGCTCGCTCGAGAAGCACCTCGGCGTCTCGCTGCTGCCGGCACGTATCGCCGGCGCGGCGCTCGGCGTGTTCGGGCTGCTCGGACTGCTGCTCGCGTCGGTCGGGATGTACGGCGTCATGGCCTATGCCGTGTCGCAGCGCACGCGCGAGATCGGCATCCGGATGGCCATCGGTGCGACGGCGTCCGACGTGGTACGCTTGATCATGCGTCAGGGATTGACTTTGGTGCTGATCGGGACGGTAATCGGGCTGGCTGCGGCAGTTGCAGCGTCGCGCGCGCTGAACGGAGTTCTGTACGGTGGCAGCACACTCGATCCGATGACATTCCTACTGGTCCCTGTGGTGCTGATTGCCGTGGCGGCGCTGGCGACGTTCGCACCCGCGAGGCGCGCGGCGATGGTGGATCCGGCGATCACGCTCCGGGCAGACTGACCCGCGCACCCTGAGCGTGCGTCACCGTATGCCAAATGTCAGAACTTGGCGATTTCGCGGCGCGGCGCTTCCTCCTCATCGAGACGGCAGCTTGTGTTCGACGTGATGTGGCTGTGTCGTTCACGCACCCTCTCAGGCGAGATTGATATGCGCGCACTGCTCCTCGGTATTGGCCTGATCGCATTTGGGGATTTCGCCGTCGCCCAGGCACCCGGACGTTTTCCACCGGATTCGTTGGTGAACACCAGCATCATTCCCCGAACCACACCAGTGCTGGCCGTCATCGGGCGCATGCGGAACTTCACCGCCGACCTCGGCGTGCGGTGCACGCACTGCCATGTCGGCGAGGAAGGAAACCCGCTATCGACCTTCGATTTCGCGAGCGACGAGAAGCGCACCAAGCTCGTGGCGCGCGAGATGATGCGGATGGTCGAGGATATCAACACCCGGCTCCAGACGCTGCCGGGGCGCGCAGCCGATGGGTTGCAGGTGACCTGTGCAACCTGTCATCACGGCCTGAGCCGGCCAATGACGCTGGCCACGTTCATGACCGAGCAGGCCACAACTGCCGGCGTCGATTCCGCCGTGCGGATGTACAAGGCACTCTGGCAGCGATACTACGGCAGCGATGCCTACGACTTCCGCGAAAACTCCCTCAACAGTGCCGCCTTCCGTCTCGCGCGTGCGCAGAAGTTCGAGGAAGCGCTGGCGATGCTTCGCCTGAACGAAGAGAAGTATCCTGCAGGTGTGGCGATGTACGTGACACGCGGCACGGTGATGCTGATCAAGGGAGACACCACCGCCGCCGAAGCCGCCTTCAGGGAAGCGATCAGGCGCGATCCGGCGAATGAAGAGGCGAAAGGGCGGCTCCGGGAGATCGGGCGTCGGCCGTAGGAATCACGGTCGCGACGATGGTGCGACGTGAGGCCAGTGCGCGGCTCGATCAACTGACGGTGGCCGAGAACATGGACATGCCGCCTGCGTACCGGAACATCATGTTGTCCGACCGGCATGCGCTGGTTGCCGACACGCTCGACCGGTTTCGCGGCGTGGGCACGAAAGCCTTGTTTTCATCACAACGCTCAGGCGGGCAACAACAACTGGTCGGCGTTCGTACCGTGGCGCACGATGGGCGCGCGGCGTGTTGCCCGCTGGCGGCGGCGCCGGTGTCCTGTGGTTCAGTGCGGCGTTCTCATCCCCGCGACGCGCGCCGGTAAGGCGTCCGGAACCGGCGGTGAGAGCCGTTCGGCAAATCGCCGCGCTTCCCCGGCACGCTCGATCTCCACCGCGATCGATTCAAGCGCCAGCTCGATGCGCTCCAGCCGACGCTCAACCGCCGGTGTCGAATCGCCGTGACGGAGTTCGCGCCAGCGAAGAACGGCATCCGTAATCACCTTGACCATCGCGACGACTGCGACGAGACTCACCGTGACGATCATCGTCACCTGTCTTGGATCCATTCGCCCGCTCCCTGTGTGAGGCTGCAGGCTATACGCGTGTAGACACCACAAGGTGTCACGTAGCCAAGCCTGACGGCCGTTGCGACGCGACACGGACCACGGCCGCGCGCAGCGCCCCTACGGAATCACGTTCGGCACCCCGGTCTTTGGCCCCACCCAGCGCGCCGTAAACTGGCACGGCGGCTGAAGCCCGGCATCCACCGTCACGGTCGCATCCATACCTGACACGGTAAACTGGCCGACGATGCCAATCAGATACGCCACACCATTGATCTGGAACGGTGCGGCGGGTGTGCGGAACGACGCATCGGTCGACACCGTACCGGTGTAGACGCTGCCGGCGTGCGTCACTGTCAACGTCGATGCACCTGGCGCGTGTGTGACGGTCGTCGGAAACGTCTGGACCACCGTGCCAACACACGTACTCTGCAGCAGACTCACCGCCGTCTGGTACGTGCCGTTCACGCTGAGAACCGGTGGTGCCGTCGGCCCCGTCGTCGATCCGCCACACCCTACGGTTACGAACCCGGCGAGCGAGCCGATTGCTATCATCACCGCTGGAAATTGCATGCGAGTCCTCGCACCGGAAAGGTGTGACACGGAGAGAGCTTGGCGTGGAACGCGCACTCAAACCGCGTCCGCCCTGTCAGACGTTATCGCCATGGCTGACGCGGCGGCGCGGGTTAATACATTTCTGACAGTTCCGACTCGACCATCAGCGAAAGGCCGGCGTACCCATCGCGGGCGCACCGGGTACGCCGGCAGGTGGTCCGGGAGTTGAACCCGATCGAGGTTTTCCACGTAGCTTTCGGAGTCTGCGCTCCACCGCCTCTCAACCAGCACCGCGCCCATGGCCACGTCCCTCGCCTCGCCAGCCACAAGCTCCCGCACCTCGGCGCCCGCACGTGATCTGCCCCTCCACCTGACCGCTGTCGTCCTCGGCGCCACCAGCATCCTGGTCGGCATTCTCTGGGACATCTCGTGGCACCGCACCATCGGCCGCGACACCTTCTGGACGCCGGCGCATATGGCGGTCTACTTCGGCGGTACACTCGCCGGGTTGTCATGCGGCATTCGCGTGCTCTGGGAATCGTTCTGGCGCACGGATGATGCCAAGGGCACCGATGGCGTGCGTCTCTGGCGCTTCTTCTCCGGCCCGATCGGCGGCTGGATTTGCATCTGGGGCGCGTTCGCGATGCTCACCTCGGCGCCATTCGACGACTGGTGGCACAACGCCTACGGGCTCGACGTCGAGATTCTGAGCCCGCCGCATGTCGTGCTGCTGATCGGCATCGCCGGGATTCTCGTCGGCGCACAGGCGATGGCAGCGGCCGCACAGAACCGTGCCGAGGGTTCGTCACTCTACGCGAACATCTTCATCGTCAGCAGCGGCGTGCTGGCGACCATGGCGGCAGTTGCGATCACGGACTACACGTTCCCCAGCCGCACGCACTCCAGCATTTTCTACATCGTGACCGGTGGTGTCTTTCCGGCGATTCTGGTGGCCGCGGCGCGCGGATCGCGCATGCGCTGGCCCGCCACCATGACGGCGCTCGTCTACATGGCGATCATGGCCCTGCAGGTGTGGATCCTGCCGTTGATTCCCGGCAGTCCACTGCTTGGCCCGATCGGACATGAAGTGACGCAGATGGTGCCGTTGCCGTTTCCGGTCATGCTGATTGCGCCTGGCATCGCGATCGACCTGATCCTGCATCGCATGGCCGACAAGAACGTCTGGTTGACCAGCCTGATGCTCGGCGTGTGTTTCGTCGCCGCGCTTGCCGCAGTGCAATGGCCGTTCGGCGCACTGCTGGTCACGGAGATCGGTCGCAGCGCGTTCTTTGGCGGTGGTCACGACAGCTATCAGGTGCCGGCGGAATATCTCGTCGGTCCACGCAGGATGTTCACGGACGGACCGACCGTCTGGCCGACGTTGATCAGCATGGCGACGTGGGCGGTGCTGGCAGCGACGTTGTCGTCCCGACTGGGTTTGGCGCGCGGCGCCTGGCTGCGACGCGTGGTGCGCTGAATGTTGCGACGCAAGCTCGCGAGCCTCGTCATGCTCACTGCGCTCTGGCTCACCTCCAGCGCGCATGTTGGCAGTACGCTGGTGGTGCAGGAAGGCATGGCGGGCCCGTATGGGCTGCGCGTCCTGGTTCGTCCACCGGGCGTCATTCCAGGATTGGTCGAGGTCATAGTGCGGACCACCACGTCGACGGCCGTGCCGACCGGTGTGTCGGTGCGTCCGGCGTACTGGCGATTCGGCCTGAAAGGTGCTCCGCCCGCTGAAATCATGACGCCCGTGCCCGGCGAAGCGGGCACGTTCAGCACGCAGCTCTGGATCATGCAGTCTGGGTCATACGCCTTTCACGTGCAGGCCAACGGTCCCGCCGGCGACGGCACACTGGTCGTACCAGTCACGAGCGTCGCCACCACGGCGAGTACCGTGCCGCCCTGGCTGGGCTGGCTGCTCGCCGCACTCGGCACCTTTCTGGTCTTCGGATTGATCTCGGTGGTTGGTGCGGCAACCCGTGAAAGTTCGGTCGCGCCCGGCGCCACCCCGGCACCGGCGGATCGTCGGCGCGCACAGAGGGCAATGGCGATCGCGGCCTGCCTCATCGTCGCGATGCTGACTGGCGGCTGGAAGTGGTGGGACGCCGTCGACACGGACTATCGCAAGCAACTCGACAAGCCTCTCGCCGTCGAAGGCACCGTCACTGCTGGGGATGCGCGCGCGCTGACGCTGCGCGTGACCGACGAGTCGTGGACCGTCATCGATCCCAAGGAGCCGGGCGTCCGCAAGCAATCGGGTACACCGCTGATTCCGGACCACGGCAAACTGATGCACCTGTTTCTCGTTGAAGCCGGAGCACGAGGTGCGGTGGCACACGTGCATCCCGTGCGAAAGGACGTGAGCACATTCACCACGCCAGTCACCGGCGTGCCGGCTGGCAAGTACTGGTTGTTTGCAGAGGTGGTGCGTGAGAGCGGCTACACCGTCTCCATGGCGGATACGGTCGACGTTCCCGCTGGAGCATCAGCACCGAATGCCGATGGCGACGACGCCTGGACTGTGTCGCCAGCGACCATGGGTAGTGCACCCGCCGCGCTGGCTGATGGCGGCAAGATGACGATCAGTCTCGATCGCGCCCCGACCGTGCGCGGCGATGTCACAATTCGTGCACGCGTCACCAATGCCGACGGTGCACCGGCGGCACTGGCGCCGTGGCTTGGCATGGCCGGTCATGCGATGGTGGTGCGGACGGATGGACAGGTGTTCATGCATCTGCACCCCATGGGCACCGGTTCGATGGCGGCGCAGGAGCGGTTGCTGCGTCGCGAAGCGGGTGACACCGTGAATCACGGCGAGGCACAACCCACCATGCCGACGATGCCTGGTCATGACATGTCAGCGATGCCGGGCGCGCCGAGTGCTGGTGCGGCTGTGGCAGCGACGGGTGACGTCTCGTTCCCCGTCGCATTTCCGTCGGCAGGATCGTATCGCGTGTTCGTACAGGTGCGGCGCGTGGGTCGAGCGATCGAAACGGCCGTCCTCGATGTCACGGTCCCTGACGCGGCGACGACAAATCCTTGACTGATGTGCTGAGCGACCCACGCCGCTCAGCACATCACCGATCGTGCCGTGTATCACCTCATCGGGTGACCCTTACGGCAGCACCGGCTTCGCCTTCTCCCCGGCGGAGACCCAGCTGTTATTCCCCCGCGTGATGTCGGGGATCCGATTCTCCGGGTCGATGTCGATCTTCGCCAGCGTCTTCCCGGCAAAACTGTACCGGCGCACGTAACGGACGCTGTTAGTGCTCCACACTTCGGCCGGATACTGATAGTCCTCGGTGCTGCCGTCGGTGAATGTGAAGCGCGCGCGAATCGGCAGCACTCCACGCTCACGATTGCCGTACGCGACGATGACACGCGTCGTGTCGCCTTCCTTGCGCGTGACCACCGTATCCACGGCCTGATCATAGCGCGCATTCTCGACGAACCAGCCGCGCCAGAACCAGTCCAGCCGACGACCGCCCACATCTTCCATCGTGCGGAAGAAGTCGGACGGCGTGGGATGCTTGTACGCCCAGCGACGGATGTACGTGCGGAACGCATCGTCAAACGCCTCGGGCCCAAGAATTTCCTGCCGCAGCAACTGCAATCCAACGCTCGGCTTCACGTACGCCGACACGCCCAGCAGCTGCGGATTGATGCGATCGGGCGTGGTGACGATCGGCCCTTCCACCCCCGCGCGCATCACCTGCTCCACCATGCCACGTTCACCCGACGCCCGTTCCATCTGGTCGCCCTTGACCGGATAGCGACGCGCTTCGGAAAAGGTGTTGATGAAGGTGTTGAACCCTTCGTCCTGCCACATGAACGCGCGTTCATTGCTGGCCACGATCATCGGGAACCACATGTGACCGATTTCGTGGGTGACCACGTTGTACAGGTCATACACGTCGGCACTCTTGTTCTCCATGGCGATCATCGGGTACTCCATGCCGCTGATCGGTCCTTCGATGGCCGAGATGTGCGGCCATGGGTACTGGAACCATCGTTCGGAGTATTCCTGAATCGACATCCGTGACTGATCCGCCGCGTCGTGCCAGTTCACGGCGGCACTCGGCCGATAGTAGGCGAAGGCATAGATGCCCTTCCAGCTGCTGCCGTCCCACTGGTATTCCGGCGACGCCGCCCAGACCGCGTCACGCACATTCTTCGCCACGAACTTCCACGTCAGCATCCCCGTCTTCTTCGGTCGCGCCGCGCCGGACGTCAGTTCGGCAGCCGTGATGATGCGGATTACCGTATCGGATCGCGCCGCCGTGGCCAGACGCGCCAGCTGCGTTGTGGTCAGCACATCGCGCGGATTCTCGAGGGATCCGGTTGCCGCAACGATGTACCCCGCCGGCACCGTGATCTCGAGATTGTAGTCACCGAAGTCGAGATAGAACTCGCCCTGACCCAGATACGGTTCGATGTTCCAGCCGCGCACATCGTCGTACACCGCCACGCGAGGATACCACTGCGCAATCTCGTAAAGTGATCCTTCACGACCCATGCGATCGGCGCCATGCTCCGGCACCTTGAAACTGTACGCCATCTCGATCGTGGCACTCCGGCCCGGTGCCAGCGGCTCGGCGAGATCGACCTTCGTCACCGTCTCGTTCACACGCGTCACCAGCTTCGCGCGACGGCCGGCCGTTGGTGTCCCAAGTCGCTGCTCGACACGGGTGAAGACGTAGCCGCCCTCGAAGCCGCGAGCGCCGAAACGGGAGTCTTCGGGAAAGATGAAACTGTTGAGTGACTTCGCCTTGAAAGCGTTCTGCTCGGTCTGCAGCCAGAGAAAGCGGAGCGTGTCGGGCGAGTTGTTGGTATAGCGGAGCGTCATCTCCGTCGACACACTGGTGGCCGTGGTGTCGAGCGTGGTGCGGAGGGTGTAGTCGGCGCGGTTCTGCCAGTACTTGTAGCCCGGTGCGCCGCTGCCGCCGCGGAACTCGTTGGCGGTCGGCAGGACAAGGGGCGCGAAGATCGAGGTATCGGTGACCGGGCGCGGCGCGGGGCGCGCCTGGGCATGGGTCAGCGCGCTGGGCAGTGCGGCAAGCACGAGCAGCGCGGCGGTGATCCGTCGGGACATGGACTGGGTTGCTGAAGGTCGGGTGCGAAGGCGCAGCGCGGAAGTAAAACACCGGCCGCCTTGTTTCGCTCCGCTGTGATCCCCCGCTATCAGCGGTGCCACGACGAACGTGCCACGTGTGCATTCAACTCATCGGGTGACACTATCACAGACGGCCGTGTCGTCCTGATCTCTTTCCGCGCGCCGGATTGAGGTTGATCAGGCAGACCTTTCCACCACGCACCGTGGCGCAATCACCACTCCCACGTCTCATCGTCAAATCGTGTCGGGGTCGGTGCGTCGAGCAGCCCTTCACGTCGATGCGCTGCCGCCGCCGCCGCCCACCCAGCTCGCGGCGTAGCGATCGAGGTAATGATCACCGCTCCGTCCTGCGCGCGAATCTCGACCTCATCCGTCAGCCCAGCGTCGTCGAGCAGCGACGTGGCGAGACGTACGCCGCCGGAGTTGCCAAGCCGGATCAGTCGTGCTTTCACAGTGCCTCCAGAAATTGTGATCACGATGCGATCACTTTAGGCGGGGTAGCACGCTGAATCGGTCATGCCGAAACGATCGGCACGCTGCATGTCGCCACGGCGGCCTGCGGCGCCACGAGCTCAATCCGCAGCGCCCGCGTCGCCGATGTGTCCAGATAGATCATCGGTCGCGGCGACTCTCTTCCAGGTCCGCCAGAATGTCGTGCAGCGGTGCCACCGGCAGACGTGGCGGCGGCCCCTCGCGGATAACCGTCGGAAGTGACAGCACGCCCTCCCGCACCATGTCGGCAAGCGCCGCATCACTCAGCAACGGATGCGACACCGTCGGCGGACGCAATTCCGACACGACACGATCCCGGTCCGTCACCAGAATCGTCTCACCGGCAGCGACCAACCGGATGTACTCGCTGAGACGGTTCTTCAGGACTTTGAGTCCGACGGTACGCATCCGCCAAGCGTGGCTCCCAGAAGCGTCTTCATATGACATGGGCGATTTCCTCGGGTGAGCCTCGACGCCAGACCATACCACCGTCGAGCCAAACAACCGTCACCAATTCCGCGCACCTGTCCCCGAAATCCCCACCCCGCCACCACTGTCGCCTTCCTTGATTTTCGGTGTTTGTTCGGTATCGTCTCTCTCCCCACCCCTCGACGTCGACCCGCCCACCCTCCCCGCCACACCGCGCCCCGCACCCCGCCCCATGCCGTCCCTCTGGCGCGTCGCCTGTGTCCGTATCCCCCGATTCCCGGTCGGCGCCGTCTGGCGCGCCAACCAGGGCCCCAAACAACTGGGCCTCGGACTCGGTCTTACGGCCCCTGAGCCCGCCACCAAACCCTGGGACGACACCAAACACTGGGACGAGCGCCTCCTCGCCCTCGCCGACGGCAACAAGCTCCGCGCCGTGACCGCCGCCGCCGGCCACGCCCGCGTCCGCGCTGGCATGACCGTCACCGCCGCCAAGGCCCGCTGTGCCCGCCTCGAAATTCTGCCTTGGGACGAAATCGCCATCACCGGCGCCCTCACCAGAGCGACGGCAGCCCTCATCCAGGCCAGCCCTCACGTCTCCCCTGCCGGCACCATCAACGGCACCTGGTGGGTCGGCGCGACGGGCTTCGACGCCATCGGCGGTGAGCGACGCCTGGCGCACACGCTCCTCACCATCGCCCAGCGCTGGCACCCACGCGCCCGCGTCGCCATCGCCGACTCCTGCGCCGCCGCCCGCGCCGCCACCTGGCAGCCACCACGCGACGGAGAGCCCCTCGCCTTCTGCATCCCCTCCGGCGGCGACGCGGCCTTTCTCGCCCCGCTCCCCCTCGCCTTCCTCCCCTTCGACGACGAACTGGTGGCCGCCCTCGACGCGCTCGGCATCAAGACCGTCGGTGCGTTTGCCAACCTCCCCGTCGCCGATATCGAACGCCGTTGGGGCGACCCGGGCCTCAGCGCCTGGCGCCTCGCCCACGGCGAAGATGCCCGCCGCCCCGTCCTCGCCCGCCTCGAGGCGCAGCGCTCGGTGACGGCGGAGTTGGGCGGATCGAGCGACACCATGGAGCCAGTGCTCTTTCTCGTGCGTGCGGCATTGGAAACCCTCGTGCGCGACCTCGTGCGCGACGGCCTCGCCGCCGGTGCCGTCGCCATCACCCTCCACCTCGATGGCGGCCGACAGAAACGCGACGATCTCACACCGGCCGAGACCATCACGCGCGAGGTGCGGCCTGCCCATCCCCTGGCCCGCGTGGCACCACTCTTCGAACGGTGCCGGGCGCTGCTTTCTGATTGGGAACTTGTTGCTCCGATCTGCGGTGTCACCGTCACCCTTACCAATACGCTGCCGGCCACCGGTGAACAGGGTGACCTGCTCGACGCCGGCTGGCGCGATCCGGGCGCGGCGCTCGCTGCCCTCGAACGCCTGCGCAGCACCCTCGGTCCCGATGCCGTCATGCGCCCTGTGCTGCGCGACGATCACCGCACCGAACAGGCCGGCGCGTGGGCCGAGTTGGTGGATGGTGACGATGCCGCACTCGCGGCCGCGACCAGGGTGGCGCAGAATGCCGTCACCACCCGCCGCGATGACGCGGCACCGATCACACACGCCGGCGCCTGGCTGCCACTCTTTGCCAGTGACCGCACCGCCACACCGGCCGCGCTGCGCCTGCTCGAAACGCCACAACCGGTGCGCATGACCTGCGACACCGATCACCGCCCCATCGCCGGCGTCTGGCAGTCCCACACCTTCACCGTCCAGGAATCCATCGGCCCCGAACGCCTCACCGGCGCCTGGTGGCGCACCCCGTTCGCGCGCGACTACTGGTATCTCCGCACCCGCGAAGTCGGCACACTGCTCATCTACCACGATCCCGAGTCCTGGGTGCTGCAGGGGTGGTATGACTAGCCTCGCAGCACGACCACAGCAACAACAACAACAGCAACAGCAAGAGCAACAACAAGAGCAACCGCTTCGACGCAAAGGCGCAAAGGGCGCAAAGACGCAGAGAGGTCAGTGGCGGCACACAGCAACAGCGTTAACGCAAAGGGGCAAAGGCGCAAAGGCGCAAAGAATTCTGTTGCGACCGCAGCCGGCAGCACACGATACCAGAAATGTTTCGTGGGAACTGCTCTCGCAGTTGCCGTTCCCAAAGCCTTCCTTTGCACCTTTGCGTCCTCTGCGCCTTTGCGTCTCGCAGTTGCAGTTGCCGTTGCCGTTCCCAAAGCCTTCCTTTGCGCCTTTGCGCCCTCTGCGCCTTTGCGTCTCGCAGTTGCAGTTGCCGTTCCCAAAACACCCGCAATGCCTCTCGTTTCACCAAGGCTGGCCGTCCCACCCGGCTCACGCCGTCCTTTGCGCCTCTGCGCCTTTGCCCCTTTGCGTTAATGCCGTTGCCGTTGCCGTTGCAGCGACACCATGCCACACCCCCGCACCCCTACCCGATCGGATTCCCTTCCCGATCCGACACCATCACCCACACACTCTGGGTCCGCTTGCTGTAGAACAGCCGCACCGTCACATCGCGCGGGTGCTGCTTGAACGCAAAGTGGAACGAAAACGTCGTGTCCAGCGACTCGCGCAACACCCCGTCCTTGAACTGCCCATAGAACTGCTGGACCTTGGTGCAGGGCGCCACTTCACTGAAGAACTTCTTCCCGATCGTCGTCGCCTGCGGCAGCTGTGCCAGCCGGCTCTCCACCGCGTTGTACTTGAGGATGCGCCCCGTCGCGTCGAGCTGAATCATGCCGTACGGCAGCGTGTCCAGCTCCTCCGTCGACATGTGGTCGGCCGTCGACAGGATCTCGGCCTTGTGCGCTTCATGCGACGCCGGCGTCCGGCGCAGGGCATCGGCGGGCGGGGGCGGGGTATCCGGGGTGTCCATGCCACGGAATATAGCCCGCGAGGCCGCGCGTGACCGACGTCGACTACGTCGAATTGCACTGTCACAGCGCCTTCTCGCTGCTCGACGGCGCATCGTCACCGGAAGAACTGGTCGCACGCGCCGTCATCGCCGGACAGTCAGCAATTGCCCTCACCGATCATGATGAACTCGGCGGTGCCGTTCGGTTTGCTCAGGCCGCCGACGCCGCCGGTCTGGCCGGCATCATCGGTACGGAACTCACCGTCCAGGCCAACGGTGCACTGCAGCACCTGACGCTCCTTGCCACGTCGCGTATCGGCTACGGCAACATCAGCACCCTGATCACCCGCGCCCGCATGGACGTGGCCGAGCGCGGCGCACCATCGGTACCGTTCGCGCTGCTGGCGCAGCACACCGAAGGCGTCTTTGCCTTGAGCGGCTGCCCCCGTGGCGCCATTCCGCAGGCGCTGGCTGCCGGCAACGTCACCGAAGCCAACCGGATCGCCGGTACGCTGCGCGATCTCTTCGACGACGCCTTCGCAATCGAAGTCTGGGATCACCGCCTCCCGGAAGAACACGCGCTCGTCCGTCAGCTCATTCCCATCGCACGACGCATCGGTGTGCCATGGGTCGTGACCAACAACGTGCACTACGCCACCCGCCAGGGTCGCCCGGCACACGATGCATTGACCGCACTCCGGCACGGCCGGCCGCTCGATGCCATGGGCACTCGACTCCGGCCCAATGGCGAGTGGTATCTCAAGTCCACCGCGCTGCACGCCAAACGCTGGCTCGGGCACGAAGCCGGGCTGCAGGCCACCCGTGTCATCGCCGAACGCTGTCAGTTCCGGATCGGGCAGCTGAAACCGTCACTGCCGCGCTTTCCGCTGCCGCCCGGTGTGAGCGAGGACGACTATCTCGCACAACTCGTCGAAACCGGCGCCACCGAACGCTGGGGACACACGCGTACGCCCGCGCAGGAGAAACAACTCGCACACGAACTGGAGATCATCCGCCGAGTGGATATGGCCGGGTATTTCCTGATCGTCTGGGACATCGTTCGCTTCTCGCGTCGCGAAGGGATTCTCTGCCAGGGACGAGGTTCCGCCGCCAACTCCGCCGTCTGCTACTGCCTCGGCATCACGGCCGTCGATCCGATTCGCATGGAACTGCTCTTCGAACGATTTCTCAGCGAGGATCGTCGCGAGCCCCCCGATATCGATATCGATTTCGCCCACCGCGAACGCGAACGGGTGCTGCAGTACGTCTATGAACGCTACGGTCGCGAACACGCCGCGATGGTCTGCGAGCAGATCACCTATCGCGGCCGAAGTGCCGTGCGTGATGCGGCGCGCATTCTCGGGTTCTCACTCGAACAGGGCGACGCACTCGCCGCCGTCAGCGATCGCTACAGTGCGCGCAGCACCGCCGCCGCCCTCCGGGCCGGCATCGGCAACGCCACCGACGATGATCTCCGCCGCATTCCCTTCATCGACAACACCCCGCGCACACTCGGCGGCTACGGTCCGGTGCATCACGCCGATGTGCCCGATGCACAGCGCGCACACATCAAGCGTGACCTGGCCAAGCAGGCATTCGCCGCCGTTGATCCCACGCCGCTCACGGTGCATCGCCCATCCATTCGCACCGCCGCCGCTGATGTCGATGAGTACGACGTCGACAGCACCCCCGGTCGCCCCGAATTTCGTAAGCGCCTCGAGCGCGAGGAACGGCTCTCGGCCATCGTCGACATCAGCAGCGCGCGCGGCAGCAGCAGTGTCGCACCCACGTCCAGCAGCGCCGCCGCCGACATGGCCAGTCGTCTGGCCAGAATTCCGGCCGAGCGTACGCGGCGTGTGACACCGAACGAACGGTCGCAGATCGATGCCGCGACGGTGACGGCGGTCAGTCACGAAGCAGACACCAGCCAGAATGCCGCAGCGGTGTCGCCGCAAGCGCCGGTGTCGACGCAGGCGCCCGCGTCACCGACCGCCACACAACCCGGCACCAACACACACAAAGCGCCGTCGAGTGACATTCTCGTCCGCGCCAACCTCGATCCCGCTGATCCGCGGGTGCGGGCGCTGGCCGACATTGTCGATGGCCTGCATCAGTTGCCACGCCATCGCTCGATTCATGTCGGTGGATTCGTGCTCACGCGCGAACCCCTCTCCACCGTGGTGCCGATCGAGCCTGCATCGATGCCGGGGCGGACGGTGATTCAGTGGGAGCGCGACGATCTCGACGCCGCCAGTCTGGTCAAGATCGACCTGCTCGGACTCGGCATTCTCACCGTGCTGCAGGATTGTCTGGTGTATGTGCGACAGACACGCGGCGTAACGATCGATCTCGCGCTGCTCGACACCAGCGATCAGGCGGTGTACGACGATCTCTGCGCGGCCGACACCATCGGCGTCTTTCAGGTGGAGAGTCGTGCACAGATGAACACGTTGCCGCGCCTCAAGCCGCGCTGTTTCTACGACATCGTCGTCGAAGTGGCACTCATCCGCCCAGGACCGATTCAGGGCGCAATGGTGCATCCGTATCTGCGGCGGCGTGCCGGCACCGAGGAGGTGATCTATCCGCACCCTTCGCTCGAACCGATTCTCAAGCGGACACTCGGCGTGCCGCTCTTTCAGGAGCAGGGCATGCAGGTGGCTATTGCCTGCGCCGGATTCACCCCCGGTGAAGCCGACACGCTGCGCCGCGCGATGGGGCACAAACGCAGTCATGAAAAGATGGAAGCGCTGCGGCAGAAGATGCTGGCCGGCATGCGCGCCAACGGCATCGATGATGACATCGCCAATCGCATCTTCGCGCAGATCAACGCCTTTGCCGATTACGGTTTTCCCGAGAGCCACGCCGCCAGTTTCGCGCTGCTCGTCTACGCCTCCGCCTGGCTTCGGCATTATTATCATGCCGAGTTTTTAGCGGCGATGCTGAACGCCCAGCCGATGGGGTTCTACGCGCCTGGGTCGCTGATCGAGGATGGCAAGCGTCACGGGGTCGAGGTGCGTCCGGTCGACCTCACCCGTTCGTCATGGGACGCGACGCTCGAATCACGCGCCCCGCAATCCAGTGCACCGGCGGTGCGGCTGGGTGTACGCAGCATCCGCGGGCTTGGCGCCGCCGCGCGCGGAAAGCTCGAGGCCGCGCTGACGGAGGGGGCATTCAGCGATGTGCACGATGTGGTGCGACGCACGCGGCTCGACCGTCGCGGGCTGCGATTGCTGGCCGAATCCGGCGCGTTCGACGGGATGTTCGCCAGCGAACCCCTCGCCACACGTCGGCGGCGGGCGTTGTGGGAAGTACTGGCAGCGGTGCGTGGTGACGCCGGCCCGCTGGCGCCATCGGTCATGCTGCCGGACGCCGCATTGCCGCGTATGTCGATGGCCGAGCTCACCGAGGCTGACTATCGCGTCACCGGTGTGTCGCTGAACGGGCATCCCATGCGGCATCTGCGGCCGCTGCTGCAGCCGAATGGCATTCGCACCGCGCGTGATGTGCAGGCCAACGGTCGCGACACCGAGCAGGTCGCCGTGGCCGGGCTGGTGATCTGTCGGCAGCGGCCTGCAACGGCGAAAGGCTTTGTGTTTCTCTCGCTGGAGGACGAAACCGGGATCCTGAACATCGTCGTCAACCCGCAGCGCTTTGAGCGGGATGCGCTCAAGATCAGCACCTCGCCGCTGCTGCTGGTGCGGGGCACGCTGCAGGTGGAATCGAATGTGGTGACGGTGCGGGGGCGGATCTTTGTGCCGCTCGATGCGCAGCTCGGGGCGGAGCATGCGCGGAGTCATGATTTTCGGTGAGGGGGCGACGCCCTTCGGAGAGGCCGAGCACACCTTCGTGACCGGGCCTTGCGCCGAGGCGTAAATAATGGAATACTCTTTCCCATGAAAACATCACTCGACCTGCCAGACGAGCTGTATCGGAAGGTGAAATCCAAAAGCGCGCTCGAGGGCTTGGCCGTTCGCGAAGTCGCGACGGCCCTGTTCGCCGCGTGGGTCGATGGTCGCGTTACGCCAAGCGAGCTGGACCCAGCGAAATCCGCCTCGTCGCCAACCGATCCGTGGCCGAAGTGGCTCGAGCAGTGGCGCGCGCTCACACGGCAGATCGGTGAATCGGACGCGGGCAGCGGCGGATTGGTGGAGCAACTGCGGGCAGACCGCCGGTGAACCTGACGCTCGACGCGAACGTGTGGCTTGCGGCAATGTCGCCAGCCGAGCGCGAGCATCACCAATGCGCACAACTGCTTGACCGGATTCGGCAAGCCTCCGTTCAACTGCATCAGCCCGCGTTGTTCGCGATCGAAGTGTGCGCGAGCGTGGCACGACGAACCCGCGATCGAACCCTTGCACTTGCCGCAGGCGAGGCAGCGCTGGCAATCCCTGGATTGTCTGTCTACGAGCTCGATCACTCGTTGGCAGTTCGCGCTGGAGACGTCGCGGCGACGTGTGCCCTTCGTGGTGCCGATGCCGTCTACGTCGCGACGGCGCGGCTCGCGCAATGCACCCTACTGACGCTGGACGCCGAAGTGCTGGATCGCGCGGGTGCGCTGATCAGTGTGATGACGCCCGCCACCTGGATGCAGCAGTACATACAATGAACACACCGGCCCTGGCACTAGGCCAAGGGTACCGACGCACTTCGCACTGCAGCACCGCCGGCCGAGCTCTTCCTTTCGATTTCGCGCTCACCAGGAAACCGGATGCAACTTCCGCCGCTGGCCTCGATCTGCGTCCTCACGGCCTGCCTCGCCGCCTGCACACCGCCCGTCGCGCTGCCGCCCACGCCCATCCGTGACGAGCCCCTCCAGGACGAGCTCTTCGCCGCCGACCGCGCCTTCGCCGCCGCCGTCGCCGACAGCGGAGCGCCGGCCTGGAACGCCCGCCTCGCCCCCGACGTCGCCAAGCCCGGCAACGGCGGCCTGATCCTGTTGCGCGGCATCGATCCAGTCAGCGGATTCGACAAGTCCATCTTCGCCGACCCGTCGCGAATGCTGATCTGGGAACCAACCGACGCCGTCTCCTATAGCGACAAGAGAACCGGTGTGACCGTAGGCCGGTCGGCGTGGGTACGCCGCAATGCACCGGCGGATACCCTGGCCACCGGTCGCTATCTCACCCTCTGGCGCAAGCAGCCTGACGGACGCTGGAAGATCATCCTCGACACGGGGTGGTCAGACAAATAACCGGCCCCATCTTTCCCTCGATGCTTCGCGACCTCCTGCCCCCCGCCCTCCGCGACCGCTACGATGCCGGCCGCTCGGACAAGCATGTCATCGACGGCGTGGCGGTCTGGTTTCTCAACGAGCGCGACGACATCAACGATGCGCTGCTCGTCGCCAACTTCACCGAAGCGCTGGCGCTGATCGGCAAGTACATGCCCCGCCACCTCCGCCGCCTGCGCACCGACGTCAACTGCATCTGGGTCAAGCGCTGGCCGAACCGCGGCGTCTTCTTCCATGACACGCGCATCATGGTGATCGACACCACCTTCGTCGTGAACCCGACCTTCACCCGAGCACAGGTCGCAGCGACGATCCTGCATGAGGGGATGCACGCCCGTGTCACCGCCATGCGCGTCAACCGTCGCCACACCAACATCGCCGATGAAGAGCGCATGTGCCGCCGCGCCGAAATCACCTTCGGCGAGCTGGCGCCGGGCGGCGCGCCAGTGGTGGCCCGCGCGCTCGAGATTCTCGCCATGAGCGACGCCGAAGTGGCGCCCGGCATCGATCTCGCCGTGGCCGATGCACGGCTGCGCGAGTTGCGGAAAACCGAAGGGGGTTCAGGCACGAGCGCTGGGTGAGTAGCGTTGGCCATGCCACGCGTCGCCTTCCTCACGCTCGAAAACGCCGCCGATTTCGTCATCGACGATTCGCTTGCCATCGATGAACTGACACGACGCGGCTGGGACGCGATCGAAGTCCCGTGGACCCAGCCCGGCGTCGACTGGAGCCAGTTCGATCTGGTGCTCATCCGCACCACCTGGGACTACATGGATCGCGCCGAGGAGTTTCTGGCGACGCTGGCGCACATCGACGCCAGTGGCACGCGCCTCGAAAACACGCGCGACATCGTCGAGTGGAACATCGACAAGCAGTATCTCCGCACCCTCGAACGCCGCGGCGTCACGATCGTGCCGAGTGTCTGGGGCCACGGCGGCGACGCCCGCACATTCGCGGGGCTGTTTGCGACGCTGCAGGAGACGGAGATCGTCGTCAAGCCGAACATCAGCGGCGGCGCCATGGACACCTTCCGGCTTCACACGCCACTCAGCGACGTCACGCTACAGCATCTGGTAGACACCTTCGCCGATCGCGACTGGTTCGCGCAGCCGTTCCTGCGCACCGTGATCACCGAGGGTGAATATTCGCTCTTCTACTTCGCCGGCAAGCTCAGTCACGCCATTCAGAAAGTGCCAAAAGCAGGCGACTTCCGTGTACAGGAAGAACACGGCGGCGAGATCTCCGCGATGCCGGTCACGCCCGAATTGCGACGGATGGCGGACAGCGTCATGGCCACCCTCGACCCACTGCCGTTTCAATCGCGCATCGATCTCGTGCGCCTCGGCAACGGGACGCTGGCGGTTATGGAAGTCGAGCTGATCGAGCCATCGCTGTACTTCCGGATGGACGAACGGGCGCCGGGCAACTTCGCGGACGCGCTGGAGGGACTGCTGGCCACAAAATGAGGCACGCCCAAATCTCAACAGAGTCGTGCACGATGGCGCGGCGGACTGGAGCAGCGTGCTTACTTTCAGCCTTGGAAGACACCACGGAGCAGGCGGCGGCTGTCGTCCGCGACGGGATCCGACGAACCGATCCCGTCGTCCGAATGCGGGACGCCCTCGCGCACAGCGACACAATGCGTGCGCTAGCGCTCGCGCAACTCCGGGCGCACTATCCTGATCGCTCGACGCTCGCGTTGGTGGAAATGCTGCTCGACCAGAACCTGATCCCGCCAGCACTCCAGTCCGCGGGCAGGTGACGGCCGAAGCACTGCTCCGGGCAATTGGCACGGCGCTGCGCGAAGCACAGATCCCATTTATGCTCACGGGATCGATTGCAGCGGCGTACCACGGTGCCGGGCGCGCAACCATGGATGTCGACTTCGTGATCGATCCGGATCTTGGACGACTCGAGCACTTCGTCGCCAGTATCGAGAAGTCCGGGCGCTACGTGTCGATGCTCGACGCGCTGGGCATTCGCGACCAGTGGACAGCAGTGACATCGTTGAGCGAATGAGAAGCCTGCTTCACGACGTATGTGAATCACTCTCTCATCAGGTCCGATGCACGATGCGGAAAGTTTGAGTCTCTCTGGACGATGCATCGGAAGCGGGAGCCGTCCGAGCAGCGTACCACAACAGCGTGCCCTCAACTCATCGAGCCAGCCGTTCGATCGAGCCAACACTGTCGAAGCCCGTGTCGAAGCTCATGATCTTTGCCACGCCGTAACGCTGCATGATCGCGACATGCACAGCGTCTCGCGCAGAGATTCCAGAAAGCCCCAGCAGCAGCGCCTTGGCACGCTGGATGTCATCGACGTCCACCGGATATACCACATCGACCACTCTGAGCAACGCATCAAACGCAGGCTGAATCGCGTCACGTCGATGAATCGCCACGTACCGATGCAGAATCTCCTGCAGGACCTCCGCATCCGCCACCAGTCGTTCGCCGCGCGAGATACACTGCTCCAGCATCGCGCGCGACGCCTCCTTGTTCGGATGCGGCGCGCCGATCAGGTACATCGGGATGTTCGAGTCGATGAAGATCACGACGGGCCGTCAGTCCAGTATTGCCCCTCGATTTCGGTCAGCATCTGCTGGATCTCAGCGACGGGGTACCCGCCCCTCGCCGCTTCGCGGACCGCTGCCAGTTTCTTCCGCGAATCGATCGACGGCTCATCTCGGCGCGCCGCGCGCAATGCCTGCCGCACCCATTCCGCGACCGTCATGCGGTGTCGCTTGGCCACCCGCCGAATCTCGGCAATCTCATCGTCCTCCAGCAGGACTTGCAGCCGTGTAGTCATCGCGCAAGTATGATTGACTCATGTTGATGAGTCAACACGTCGACCTTGCGAGTGATCGCTCAGCCGGTGACCAGACACACTCACACCGCCCCCAGCGCGTCCACGAACAACGGCGCCAGCTCCAGCACCAGCGCCGACGCCGCACCCACCGGCATCCACCTGACCGACTCTGTGATGATCTCCGGCCGTTCCGCCTCCGGCGTCCACCGCTCCACCAGCCGCGCCTCGGGATCAACGATCCAATACTCCACACCATACCGCTGATACCGCCCTCGCTTCACCACCCGGTCGAACCGCGCAGTGCTCGGTGAAAGCACCTCGACGAACAACAGCGGAAAGCCGATCTCCTCCACGGTGCGAGGGCGCCGCCCTTCAACCAACGGGAGTATGAAAACGTCCGGCTGCACGAGTGTGAATCGGTCCAGCTCCAGATCGCCAGGCGCCATGAATGCAGCACCGATGCCCTCGGCACGGACGTATGCCTCAATCACCCGCCACAGCGACCCCACAATCGACTGGTGCGTCAACCGGGGACTCGGGCTCACCAGCAGTTCCCCGTCCACACACTCGAACCGCTTCCCCGGCTCATCAGGAAGCGCACGCACATCGTCCGCCGTCCAGCGGCGCTCAGAAACTGCAGGCATGGCCATAGTGTGCTCGTCGCAGCGGGGGCAGGGCAAGGGTGCATGTGAAATGATGCCACCAACGCGACCAGCGAGCGTCACCATAAACGTGCATCCCCCACCCTTCCATCGCCCCAGGAGCGCTCGCCCGCCCTTTCGCGTAAACTCAAAGCAGAGTTCCCTCCCCTCAGCGATTGCCGCCATGCGTCCTGTCCGCCTTGCCCTCCGTGCCGCGCTCCTCAGCGCGATGATCCTCCCAACGCTGAGTGCCCAGCCCGCCGCCGGCGGCCTCGACCCACGCGCCACCCAGGCACTGCGCTTCCGCAACATTGGCCCCTTCCGCGGTGGACGCTCCACCACCGTCGCCGGTGTCCCGCAGCGCAAGTATGAGTTCTACTTCGGCGCCACCGGCGGCGGCGTCTGGAAAACCACCGATGCCGGCCAGAACTGGAACAACGTCAGCGATGGCTTTTTTTCGACCGCATCGATCGGCGCGATTCGCGTCGCCCCCTCCAATCCCGACATCGTCTGGGTCGGCACGGGCTCCGACGGCATCCGGTCCAACGTGATCGTCGGCCGCGGCATCTACCGCTCCGATGACGCCGGCACGTCGTGGAAATTTCTGGGGCTGCGCAACGTGGGCCAGATCGCCGCGATCGTCATCCACCCCACCAACCCCGACGTGGCACTCGTCGCCGCACAGGGGATGCCGTTCAGCAACTCCGCCGACCGCGGCGTCTATCGCACCACCGATGGCGGAGCGTCGTGGCAGAAGGTGCTCTTCGTCAACGACTCGACCGGTATCACGGACATCAGCATGAAGCCCGATGATCCGAACACGTTGTACGCCGCCGCCTGGCGCGGTGTGCGACGCCCGTGGGCGATCATCTCCGGCAGCAGGGACGATGGCGGCATCTATCGCTCCACCGACGGTGGCAGTACCTGGACCAAGCTCGGCGGCGGCCTCCCCACCGGCATCATCGGCAAGTCCAACGTGGCCGTCTCCGCCGCCGCACCGCGCCGGGTGTATGTGCTGATGGAAGCGGAGAAGCCGAAGGCCGGTCTCTATCGATCAGATGACGCGGGCGACACCTGGACGCAGGTGTCGAACATGAACGCGCTGCTGCTCCGCCCGTTCTACTACACCAACGTCGATGCCGATCCGACCAACGCCGACAACGTCTGGGTCCAGAACGAAACGATGTGGAAGAGCACCGACGGCGGAAAGAATTTCGCCGCGCTCAATACACCGCACGGCGACAACCACGACATCTGGTTCAATCCCACCGATCCGAACATCCTCATTCAGTCGAATGACGGCGGCGCCAACGTCAGCATCGACGGCGGACGCACCTGGAGCACGCAGTACAATCAGGCCACGTCCGAGCTGTATCAGGTGTTCGTCGACAACAACTACCCGTATCGCGTCTACGGTGCGCAGCAGGACAACAGCACCGTGATCGTGCCGTCGCTGCCGCTCTTCACCAACCGCCCGGATCAACCAGCGCAGTACTGGATGCAAGGGCCGGGCTGTGAAACTGGACCCATCGTCCCCAGTCCGTGGAACGCCAACGTCGTCTACGGCTCGTGCAAAGGGCAGTTCTCGCGCCTGCACATGGTCACCGGCCAGGAACAGAATTCCTGGGTTGGGGCACAGTCGCTCTATGGCAATGATCCCAAGGACCTGATCTATCGTTTTCAGCGCGTGTCACCGCTCGACGTCTCGCCGCATGCCCGCGGCACCGTCTACTACGCGTCGCAGTTCCTGCATCGTTCGCGTGATGACGGTGTCACCTGGGAACGCCTGTCGCCCGACCTCACCGCCAATACTCCCGCCACGCAGGGCATCAGTGGCGGGCCGATCACCCGTGACGTCACCGGCGAAGAGTTCTACTCCACGCTCTACGCCATCAAGGAATCACCCATCGAACCCGGCGTGATCTGGACCGGCTCGAACGATGGCCCGATTCACGTCACGCGCAACAACGGGTCATCGTGGAGCAAGGTCACGCCACCCGACCTGCCGCCAGGCGGCCGAGTGCAGAGCATCGACGTCTCGCGCCACCGCAAAGGCACGGCCTACGTCGCCGTGTACCGCTACCTGCTCGGCGACTTCAAGCCGTACGCCTACCGCACCACCGACTACGGCCGCACCTGGACACGACTCACCACCGGCAGCAACGGTGTGCCCGATGACACACCGACACGCGTCGTTCGCGAAGATCCTGAGCGCCAGGGACTGCTCTACCTCGGCACCGAGTTCGGCCTGTACGTGAGTGCGAACGATGGTGCGTCATGGCAGTCGATGCAGCGCAATCTGCCGATCACGCCGATCACCGACATCAAGGTGCACCGCCGCGACCTGGTGCTGTCCACGATGGGACGCAGCTTCTGGATTCTCGACGACCTCACGCCGCTGCTGCAGTTCACCGATGCCACCGCGTCGCGACGCTCGCTCCTTCATGCCCCGCGCCCTGCAATCCGCTGGCGGCATCAGGGATCACCGGCCTCCAGCAGCACCCCGGAGTACCCATCGGCCGGCGCGACCATCGACTACTGGCTTGGATCAAAGCCGAATGCCGCGCCCGTGCTCGAGATCCGTTCCGCGACCGGAGCGCTCATCCGCACCTTCACGACCGGCGGCGCGGCTACGCGCACGACGACCGAGCAGGCAATGCGCGCACCGCGTGGACGGACCATCGCGGGTACGGCGATCACCGACGTCGTCGGTGAAAACCGCTTTACCTGGGACCTGATGCACGCGGCATCGCCCGGAGGTCGCGGACCGATGGTGGCGCCGGGTCGCTACACTCTGCGCCTCATCGTCGACGGCGACACGCTGCGTCAGCCGCTCGTCGTCCAGGCCGACCCGCGTGTGCGCGTCGACGGCATCACCGACGAAATGCTGGTCGCCCAGGAAAAGCACGAACTGGCGGTTCGCAGTGCAATCGCCGACGCGCGCCAGACACTGACCCGCGCGCGTGACGCACGCACACAGATGCAGTCTCGCGGCGCCCCGATGGCCCGCGAGGCAGAAGACATCGTCCGCGCACTCGAAACGCCGGAAGGCCGGTATACCCGTCCGATGCTCGTCTCACAACTCGAGTATTTGTACAACATGACGCTGGGCGCCGACCAGCCCGTGCCAAAGGATGCGGCGGCGCGGCTGGTGACGCTCAAGCGGGAACTGTCCGAGATCGTCCGCCATCTCGATGCCCTCTCGAAAATGACTACCGCATCCGCGCCGATTCCCTGAGAATACATCTCAATCCAGAAGCCCTCTGCGTCTTTGCGACCTTGGCGACTTTGCGTCAAGGTCGCAAAGACGCAGAGGCAGACTGTGGGAACAGCGAAAGCACCGCGCGAGCTCGGTGACCCTTCAATGCACACAACCGGCGATCACGACCAACGTGACCGCCGGTTGTGCACTCAGCCCCCGCGACTACTGATACTGAATGTAGAACGGCTTTGGATACAGCCGCAGCACTTCACCGGGTACCATGATCTTCGACCGACCACGCACGTCGTTCTTGTAGAACAGCTTGAACCCCGTGAACTGCACCGGCTCGTCGCGAATGTACGACCGGTAGCTCGAAATCTTGATCGGCGGCGTGCCCCAGCCGTCCATGTGCATCACCACCTGCACATTCGGGTCAAAGCGGATGTTGCGGTAGTTCGTCACCATTGGTCGCGTGTACCGATGTACGATCAGCACCTTCGGTGGCAGATTCTTGCGCTTCACCAGGTCAGCCAGCTGATCCTGAACCCAGTTGATGTCACGTGCATCGTACGTCCCCACGCGACGGCCAGGGTTCGATCCATCCTTCATTGAGAACTCCGGGTCGATGCCCAAGTGCACGTTGGGACGCTCGAGCCACTTCATCACCACCGGCAGTTCCTGCTGAATCGTGCTCTTCGCCACCTGAATGTCGAGAAACACGATCGCGCTGCGTGTGTCGGCCCAGCGAATCACCTTCGCGATCAGCGAGTCACCCATGCGAGCGCGCCACTTGCCGTCCGAGCCGGCCGACCCCTGGGCCACCGTGACGATCAGGTGGAGCGCCGGCAGCACCGGAGTCGCCGGATCAGCCGCCCGCCACGCCGCCACCTCACGATCGAGACGGGCCAACATCGGCTCCGGATCCAGTTCGCCCAGAATCCCCATCCGTCGCGAGAGCGGATTGCCGTAGAAGGCAACGATGCGATGCCCGGGCAGGAGGGCGCCGGCGGCGTACGCGGGCGTTCGCACCGGCCAGCGAGTGTCGCTCACCGAATCGCGGTCGAGCGACGCAATCGCTGAGCTGTCCGGGCCCGTCCGGCCGCGAACGACCGGCGGCCGCGTCCGCCGCTTGGGTGTCGTATCCTGCGCCGCACGTGCAGTCGGTGCCGGTGGCGACGTCTGTTGCGCCTCCAAGACGCCAGACAGCGACACAATTGCCAGAAGCAACGCGCATCGGCGCGCGTCGGCCGTGCTGAACAGAAACAATCGAGAGATCACGGCGGTCCGTCAGGATGGGGTGGCAGTACCAAGCGTCAAGCCTAACCCACTTCCGTGCGCCCCTCCAGCGCGCGCACGACCAGCCGACACGAGCGCGCTACAGTGCGCGGAGCGTCTCCAGCCACAGCGAACGCAGTCCGGACGCGCCGGCCGCACTTGGCTCATGTGGATTCCGTCGCCAGAACCAGCGGTCTGCCTCAGGAGCGGTGAGACCGTTGCCCATGAAAGCGGCGTGGGCGTCGGCGACCACCGTCCCACCCAGTGTTCCCGCGCGTTGCCGCAGAAGCGCATTGAACTGCAGCAACGCCGCCGGAGGAATCGCGTCACCGTCCCGCGCGTCGGGAAAAACACCCAGGCCGTCGGTGGGATCCGGCAGCGTGTTCAGGATCAGCGTGAGGTCCGGACACTTGGCATGCATCGCCTCAGCCAGCGCGATCACACCGGTCACCGCATCGCGCACGATCGCATCCATCCGCGCCGGTGCCGGACGTGTGGCCACCGCGCTCAGCAGATCGATCGCGCCCGCCGTGAGCGTGATCAGCATCGGGAGGTCGCTCGCGTCCAGTGCCAGCACCTGATCGCCGAAGATGTCGCCGATACTGGCCCCGTCAGCCGCCAGACGCACCACGTCGTTGCACCCGCTCAGCGTCCGCAGGTCGTCGCCAATGAAATCCGGCCACCGGTCGTCGTCGTTCTGAAAGAGCAACGAGCCAGCGCCGACCGGAGGGACCTCACCACTCCGCGGATCACGCTCGAGCGCCACGCTCACATCGGCCACTTTCAGGTCCAGCGCGGGCGTCAGGTCGGCCGAGAGCCCATCGCCCATCACGATGTACCGCGCGAAGGCGCGCACTGCGTGCGCCGTCACCCGATCAGCGCCGGGTCGATACCCCGCGTCTGGAAGATACGCGCCACGGCTTCACCGATCTTGTTGTTCGGCGTGCTCGCGCCGGCCGTGATGCCCACGCGCACCACGCCTGACGCCGGCATCCACGCTCCTTGCGTCACTTCGTTCATGTGCAGGCCGATGGGACGATATCGAACGATCCCGGTCTCAGGATCAATCCCTTCGGCATCCTCGACGTGATACGTCGTCACTTTATCGGCGCAGATTGCCGCCAGCGACAAGGTATTGCTCGAGTTGTAGCCGCCCACGACCAGCATCACGTCGAGCGGTTCCATCAGCAGTTCGTCAACGGCATCCTGACGATCCTGCGTCGCCGAGCAGATGGTGTCGAAGGTCCGAAAATTCGTTTCTCGGTACGCGGCGCCGTGCGCCCGCGCCATCGCCTGACCAACCTCTTCACCAATCGCCAGCGATTCCCGGGCCAGCATCGTGGTCTGGTTCGCCACGCCGATCAGCCGCAGGTGCAGATCGGGGTCGAAGTCCGGCGAGGCCCTGTCAGCGGCGAACTTTTCGAGAAAGGCCTCGCGGTTCCACTTCCCCTCGATGTAGTCGCAGACCAGGCGTGCTTCCGCCATGTCGCGCACGACGAGGTAGCGACCTTCCGGATACTTCTGAACCTGCGAGGCGGTCGCGCGTGTCTCTTCGTGGTAGTGCTTGCCGTGGATCAGCGACGTGAAACCGTCACGCGCGTACTTCTCAACGCGCTTCCACACGTTCAGCACCGAACCGCAGGTCGTGTCGACCATGATGCAGCCCAGCTCGCGCAGCGTCTCGAAATCCTGAATCGTGACGCCGAACGCGGGCAGGATCACCACGTCATCTGGCTGCACGATACCGTAGTCGAACCCCGTCCCCTTCGCCTGCAGGAACGTGATGTCCATCTCGCGCAGCTTGTGGTTCACATGCGGGTTGTGGATGATCTCACCCGCCAGGAACACGCGACGATCCGGAAACTTCCGGCGCGTCTGGTACGCGTACTCAACGGCCCGTTCCACGCCGTAGCAGAAACCGAACTCCTTCGCCAGACGCACCGTCACCTCACCGGAGGTGAGGGTGTACTCACTGGCACGGAGCAGGTCCACCAGCCGACCCGTGTAGTCGTCCGCCAGTGTGTCCTGCACGTCAGCCTTCAGGCCGAATCCTTTTCGGTAGTAGGTCGCTTCGTCGTCGGTCGATGGCATGACGGAAATCTAGTCCGGTCCGGTATCCCAGAGGGCGCGCCCCAGCCACCGCGCCAGGGCGTAGGTCACCAGCGGTTCGTAGGCGGCCTGCCGAGAGATCAATCCGCCCGTCAGCAGTCCGACCGCACCCCGACCATGCTTCGTTCCCGTCGTCTGTGCCACCTGATCCATCGCGTGGCCCAGCTCCACGCCCGACTCGAGGAGCGCGACGACGCGGGGCGGCAACGGCATCGCCAGCGAACCGCCGGTGCTCACCGTGCCCGCCCGATCCACGATGGCTGCCCAGGCGCAGGTTCGCACGGTGCCGTCCGCCTCACGGACGACGCCCCCTTCCAGCCCGATTCCGAGATCCGCCGCCGGATCCGACGCGAGCGCCGCTCGTGCCCTGGCGATGGCACCCGCTCGTGTTTCGCCGTCACCCCACGGCTGATCGGGCACCCCGGACGCTACCGCGACGCCGTGCACGGCCAGGTCGACCACACAGCGCCCTATCACCGCCTGTACCGCGGCAATTTTTACCGGATTCGTCGATCCAACCACAACGCGGTGCACATCGGGAAGCAGCGGCAGTCCGGTCATGGCAGAAAAACTACGCGCGGCCGGTCCCGTTTTGCTTGCGCCAATGCATTTGATGGGTAACGTCGACCAGACCTCCTTACTGCGAAGGTCTCCGTGTCCGCACTCGCTCTCACCCCGTCCGATCGCCGTCCGTTCGTCTTCGTTGGTGATCGGCTCTGGCTCGATTTCGTCAACACCGACGATATCGAGCTCGGCGTCCGCCGCGACGCCCTGCGTGATTTCGGCACCATGCTCGAATGGCTCACTGCCGTCGGCGTGCTCGACCCGGATCGGCGACAGGCCATCACGCGACGCGCAGAACAGCAGCCCGCCGGCGCGACCGCGGCACTGATCGATGCACGCCGCGTGCGAAGCGCGCTGCGCGCACTCGCTGAACACGGCGCCGTTGCCGCCGACGCACGTACCGACGCCGTGGCAGAAATCAATCGCGTGCTAGGCCGGAGTGCGGGAACGCGTCGGCTCGAGCTCTCACCGGACGGCGTCTACACGCGAAACTTCGTCGCCGGCGGAGATGCGTTTGCGGCGCTCATGATGCCGATCGTCGACGACGGAGCGGACTCGCTGATCGCCGGAGAGCTGAGCCGGGTGCGATGCTGCAGTGACCCACGCTGCCGACGCGTTTTCCTTGACGGAACCAAAAATGGACGCCGGCGCTGGTGTGACATGGCCACCTGCGGCAATCGAGCCAAGGCCGCCCGTCATCGCGCGCGCGAACCGCTGCGAAGCGCACCAGCGCAAGTGAACTTCCGACCGCTCACCGTGTCGTAAGCCGACACGGTGAGCGGTCATCAGGCTGCTTCTGGAACCGACTTGATGTAACCCATGTCGATCGCATAGCCGACCAGCTTCTTCTGCAGAATACGGCGCCCACGGAACAGGCGACTCTTCACGGTCCCTTCCGGCACACCGAGGATGTGCGCGATCTCTGCATACCGGAGTTCGTGGAGATCGCTGAGCACGACCGCCGCACGATACTCATCCGGCAGATTGTCGATCGCCGTGGTGATCTCCGCGTCCAGAAAAGTCTCGTAGAAGCGTGACTCAGGATTGAGGTCGCCGGCCGGCTCGAACGCGCCCCAGCCCTCTGTCTCATCCGTCGCCTGCACTTCGCGCGCGTCGATCCTGCGCTTCCGGCTCACGAACACATGATACAGAATCGTGAACAACCACGCGCGGATGTTCGTCCCCAGTCGATACTGCTCCCATCGCTCGAATGCGCGGAGTATCGTATCAGACACGAGGTCCTCAGCATCGTCGCGCGAGCGAGACAACTTCAGCGCGAAGCTGTACATGGCGTCGAGATGCACCATCGCCTCCTGCTCGAACCGGGCACGTCCCTCAGGTGGAACGGCTACCAGCTCAATCCCCTTCGGTTCCTGTCGCTGCGTTGCAGCCATGTCGCGCTCCAGAGTGGACCCAGTCGGTGTTACCGCCTTACTGCGCGGTCGTGTCAATTGCCCATGCGTGGTGTGAGGCATTCGTCACCCCTCGCCTTTTGGATGCAGTGCCAAGCGCGATTCACGCACGTATGTCGCGATGTATCGCTTCAACTCCCCCGCGATGCCTTCCATGACGCCGATATCGCGCTTCACCCTCGAGATCATCAGCCCCCCTTCCAATGCGGCGATGATGAACCGGGACAGGCTCACCGCATCCGCTGCATCGATCAACTGCGGACGCGCTTCCCACAGGAGCGACTGGATTTGGCTCGACCACCGCACAAAAACCTGGACGATCCGCAACCGGAAACCCTCGTGCGAATCCGCCATCTCAGTCGCCAGCGTGCCAAACGGCGAACCCCCGTGACACTCACGAGCCGCATGCGCAGCGACCAGTGAATCGATGAAGAGATGCAGACGCTCGAGTGGATCGATCATCGGCTCGCGGAGGATGGCCAAACCACGATCCGCAAACAGCTCAAACTGCCGATCGAGCACTTCGAAGCCGAGCTCTTCCTTACTCCGGAAGTAATGGTAGAAGTGACTCTTTCCGCTGAGGTGCGACTCCTTGATGACCTCATCAATTGAGGTCGCGGAATAGCCTTGCCGCCCGATCAGGACGGCTGCAGCATCGACAATTTGGGCTCGGCGGGAGGTCACAATGAATAAAACTAGGACCGACCGGTCCTAATTGCAAGCCCACCCTGAAAGATTCTACAACTCTAGGTGATACAATCACTTACAAAGCAAACGCGCCGACGGATGCAGAGCTATCTGCTCCTTCGGCGCGCTTTTTCTAGGACTGTTCAGTCCTAGGATCCATCCGCTCTGGCTAGCTGTTCGCCGCTGGCGACTAGCGCCCCTTCCGACCGCGCTTCTTCGGAGGAATTACAGAGCGCCGCTCCTTGCCACGCTGGTACTCCTCGCGCGACCGCTCGCGCCCACCCTTCCGCTGCCCGTACTGATCGCTCAGCGTCGCCAACTCATCAGGCATCCACGGCGTGTCGAGCACGTCCTGCAGTTCGTCCAGCGTGCGGCCCCGCGCTGAACCGCGCTGACCGCGCACCACCACGAACCGATACGGGCGGTCGAACGGCGGCAGTTCCTCGGCGACGAGTGTCCTCGCGATTTTTTCCGGCAGCCGCAATCGTGCCACGCCCAAAAGCGTCCCGTCATCCCGCTCCTCGACGTCATACTCGATCGGCACCTGACGATCGCGCACCGAGACCTGATGCGGTAGCGCGTCGTATCGCGCGCGCTCCTCAGGCGTGATCCAGTCGTCCCACGTCATGCGCAACTGGAGGTGTTTCAGATCGTGCACCGACTCCACCGTGTCCAGGCGCGCACGATACCACGCGGACACATCCGCCTGCGAGACACGCACCGTGACGCCGCCGCTCCGACGCCAAACCTCGCGCGCTTCGGCGATCATCGGCCGGTTACGCTCTACCGCCGGGTGCCGTAACCGTTCGGTCGCAAACGCTTCCGCCAGCACGTCTCGCGCGGAGGCGGCATTTTCGGCGGTGAACTCCCCCAACACCTCCGTCTCCCGCTCGAGCTCGAACCCGCCGTAGGTGACACGTCTCGTGCGCACCAACTGTCCCTGCTTCTTGTGCGGATCGTAGGCGATGGTGCTGTCCCCGTACGTCGCAAACTTCCGAAGCTGTGCAGGCGTGATCTGCGTCCCTTCGATCGAGGCGCGCGGAATGCCCATGCGATCCGCAAAGAACCGGAGCGTTCCCGCTACCGCCCCCCAGCTGCCGCAGACACTGGTCTTCCCCACCCGCGCCGACTCGCCCCAGGCCGTCTCCTCATCCAGCACCAGATCGAATGGCATCACCTGCGCCAGCAGCTCCGTGAAGCGCGCCCGGGTGGCCTCCGTCGCCTTCGGCAGCGCACGGGGCAGCGGCGCATTCAGCGAGCGGTACACACTCGCCATCGCCAGTGCCGCGTCCTCGAGGGATTTCACCAGCACGCCCTTTGCTTCTGCCCACTCGGCAATCTCCTCGTGAAACAGCTGACGAGGCAGCCCATACACATCGCCCACGTACCCGTACTTCGTGAACGCTTCCGCGTACACGTTGTACGCCGTCAGATGATCACTGCCGGGAATGAGCATGCCATCCAGCACGCGATCCTCGCGTGTCATCCGGTGCAGGCTTTCAACGCCGCTCATCACCGCCACGAACGGCACCAGATCATCATCACTGTTGACCAGCAGTTCGGCCCACGGCCGTTCCACCGGCATCTTCTCCACCGCACGCCCGTAGTCCGTCAGGCGGCCATTCGCCACGATGTTGCGCGTTTCGAGCAGTGCCACCGCGCGGCGATACGCAATCTTGTCGAGCGGCACCGGCAGCTCGAGATCATCCGCGCGCACACCGATGGCGGCGCAGGTAATCGCCACCCGCTCGCTGTCACCGGCCAGCTGAAACTCCGGCAGCTCCGGCTTCAGTTGCTCGAACGGAATGCGCCGGTCGGACAGAATGAACACGCGGCCGCCGGCCACGCGACCGTGCACACGCCCCGCCATCTGCAGCAGCTCATTGGCGCCGAGATGCACCCGGGTGAGCACATTGCGTCCCTTGTCCACCATGTTCGTGAAGCGGGTGTCATCGATGATGACGGTGTCCAGCCCCTGCACCGTGATTGCGCTCTGGCCAGCCGCCGTCATCGACAGGAAGAACGGCTTGTCGACGCCGCCTTCGTCGAGGTACTGCCGAATCACGCGGATCGGCTCGCCGCCATGATAGTGCTGCGCATTAATCTTCGGATAACTCTCCTGAACATGCCGCGCCGCATCTTCGGTCCCGGCGCGCGTAGGCAGAAACATCGCCACGCCGCGCCGTTCGGCGATAACCTTCTTCAGGAACTTGTCGTCGAGAAAATCTGCGGGGCTGCGCGACAGGACCTCAACTGTGGCCTTCTTCGCTTCGTCAAAGCTGTACACCTCCAGCACCGCGCCGCTGCTGAGGTACTGCGAATAGAACGACGGGTCCACCGTTGCGGACAACCAGATGTAGCGGCACCGCGCACGCTTCCCCAGCGCCAAACAGAGTTCGAGCTCCGCCGATGTCTGATGGATCTCATCGACCACCACGGTGTCGCGGTGATCGATGTCGCCGTCCTGGAACCATCGGCGCGCGATGCCGGTGGTGACGATGATCACGTTGCACTGCGGCGTCTCCGGGGTGGCTTCGCGTTCGCGGTTCACCACGCCGACTCGCAGCGCCTCGCCGAGGATCGTTTCCGCGATCGGGCGCACCGCCAGCGTCTTGCCGGTGCCCGTCCCAGCCACGATCCCGAACCCCTGCCCACTCGCCGCCAGCTCACGCAGGCGAGCGCCGTAATGCTTTTCGAGGTACGTCGGGATGTTGAGCGTGAACGCCAGCTCGATCGTCTCGCACGCCGCACGAGTCGGAGCGATGATGATGATGCGCCCTTGGCTCGGGCGCGCCGCCCGGAACGCTTCCGGATCAGGCAGGTATTGGTCGCGGGTGTCACGCATGCCGGAATCTATCCCCGACCATCCGCCCTGCGAGCCGCAACACCCTTTCGCCGCACCAGAAATTCGCGCACCATACCGGCAGATGCATCGATGTCCCACGGCGCCTCCCCGCCTCCAGCGTACCACCACATGCCTCGTTGCACACAACTCGCTCGTCTGACCATTGCGGTCGCGGGCGCCGCCTGCGTATCGGGCGGTTCGGGACACGGCACCGGCTCGCTGCCGCTTGTCACGCAGGTGACCACCGTCGGGACACGCACCCGTGAACCGATGCTCGTGCAGCATCCCAATGGCACGCTGTTCGTGGCGGGATATGCCGTTGCGTCGCAGGGCGTGTGGATGAGCACCGACCTCGGCAAACGCTGGGCACCCGTCACCTTTGGCGAGAATGCCATTGGCCTGATCGGCAACTCAGATACCGACCTCGCCGTTGCCCCGGACGGCACGGTGTACTTCGTATCGATGACGTATGACCGGAGCGTCTTCGAGGGGAAGCAGATTGCGATCGCCGTCAGTCGCGATGCCGGTGCGTCCTGGAACTGGTCGCTGTTGTCCCGCAACCGGTTTGATGACCGGCCGTGGGTGAAGATTGCCCCGGATGGCACCGCGCATGTGATCTGGAATGATGGTCGTGGCGTACACCATCGCATCAGCCGGGATCGCGGTGTGTCGTGGCTGACCATGCCACGCATCAGTGAGCGCGGTGGCTCGAGTCATCTGGCCATCGGTCCGGGCGGCCAGATTGCCGTGCGCGTCGCACCGATCTCTGCCTCGGGAAACCGCAATGACCCGGGCGTCGACTCGCTCAGAGTCAGTACCGATGGTGGTACGACGTGGCGGTCACAGGCGGCACCAGGGCATCCGGTCTGGAGTGGCACCTCGCTCGATCGCTGGGTTGAGCCACTGGCGTGGACGACCGACGGACATCTTTTCGCCGCATGGACGGAAGGCTCGGATGTCTTGATCGGTCGATCGACGGATCTCGGCGCGACGTGGCAGTCATGGCCGCTCGCGCGTGGTACGTCGAAGGCCTTCTATCCATTTCTCACCATCAGCGCGACGAATACGTTGGCCGTGACATGGCACGCCGGCGCCGCAGATGCGCTCCGCTGGCATGTCGCCATGCTCGACGCGCCAACCGGCACGGCGCTTGGCGCGGTTCGCGTGTCGGGGCCGATGCCGCTCGATGCGTGGACTTGGCCCGCCGACAAACCGGATGTGGCCCCCGTCCGATCATCCGCGGGTGAGTATCTCGCCGCGCTCTTCCTGCAAGATGGTGGGCTCGCAGTAGTGACTCCAGTACAGTCGAAGGCTCAGGACGGATTCAGCTGGTGGCGATTCGTGCGGTAACGGGACGCAAACTGCGCGCGCGGCATCGCGGCGGTGCACTGCCAGAGTCGTCAGTGCTCGTTCACACCCGTGGCGTCCACCATCACGGCACTGTCCCGCGTCTCCGGCATCACCACATACACCACCAGCGAGAGCGCAATCAGCACCGTCACGTAACTGAAGAACCACTGCTCGTGCCCGATGCTCTTGAACCAGAGCGCGAGATACTCCGCCGTCCCTCCAAAAATCGACACGGCCACCGCGTACGGGAACGCCACGCCCAGTGCGCGCACGTTCGTCGGGAACAGTTCGGCCTTCACCACCGCATTGATCGACGTGTACCCGCTCACCACCAGCAGGGCCAGCGTCAACAGCCCGAGCGCCACGCCAAAACTTCCGGCGGTCGAGAGCGCCGTCAGCAGGGGCCATGTCCCCAGCGTGCCCAGCACACCGAATGAAATCAGTATGGGGCGACGGCCGATCCGATCCGAAATCGCGCCGAAGAGCGGCTGCACACACATGAACACGGCTAGCGAAATCGCCGATGCCAGCGTCGCGTCCGACTTGCTGAACCCCGCCGTGTTCACCAGAAACTTCTGCGCATACGTGGTGAATGTATAAAACGCCAGCGCGCCGCCGGCGGTGAGTCCAAAGACCGTTGCAACCGCTCGGGGGTGTGCCAGCAGGCCCGCCAGTGCCGACAGCGGCACCGCGCCGGGCTCGCGCCCTCTTGTAAACGCGTCCGTCTCAACCATCCGCCGTCGCAATCGGACTGCCACCAACGCACAGGCGCCGCCAATGACGAACGGAATGCGCCACCCCCACGCTTCGAGCTGTGCTCCCGTCAGCGCACGTTGCAACACCAGCAGGACGCCCAGCGCCAGCAGCTGTCCCATGATCAGAGTCACGTATTGAAAACTCGTCCAGAAACCGCGGTGCCGGTGTCCCGCCATCTCGCTCAGATACGTGGCGCTGGCGCCGTATTCTCCGCCGACGCTCAGCCCCTGCATCATCCGCGCGATCACCAGCAGCGCTGGCGCGGCAACGCCGATCATCGCATACGAGGGGGTCAGTGCGATCAGCATTGACCCCGCGCACATCAGCAGTACCGACGCCGTCAGCGCGGCGCGACGTCCATGCCGATCGGCGTATCGACCCATCAGCCAGCCACCGAGGGGCCGCATCAGAAATCCCACGGCAAAGACAGCTGCCGCATTGAGCAGCTGCACCGTCTGATCGGCCGGTGGAAAGAAGGCCTTCGCGAAGTAGAGCGAGAACGCGGAGTACACGTACCAGTCGTACCACTCGACGAGATTTCCGACCGAGCCGCCGATGATCGAGCGGAGTCGGTGCGATGCCGTCGGTGCGGCGGGAGACACTGCAGGGGGCACAGCGGTCGTTGCCATGCCCCCAAGCTATCAGCGTGACTTGGCCTGAATCACAGCGTGCCCTCACGCGCGGGCATCGCTCACGCCGCAACGCCCGCCCGCGTGCCGCGATCCACCAGCGGCATCACCTGCGCCGCAAATCGCTCCATCTCCTCCAGCTGCGGGCTACACTGCAGCAGGAGCAGTCCTACGCCAGCCGCTTCCAGCGCCCGGATCCGATCCGCCACCTGCTCCGGCGTCCCGACCAATCCCGCGCGCAGTCCGCGATTGCTCACCGAATAATCGTGCAGCGACACCTGCTGTTCGAGCTGCGTATTCCCAATCCAGTCCTGATAGTTGTGGTACCCCGGTGAGCCAGGCTGCACGTTGGTGATCCGCTCCAGCTCCCGCTGCGCCTCAGCCTCCGTGTCACGCACAATCACGTACGCCGCCATCCCGAAAGCCATCGTCCCCGCCCCCATGCGTTCGCGACGCGCCTGCATGTCGGCAATCTTCGGCGCCACACGCTCAGCAGGATCGCCGTGCATCACGAAGGCATCGCACTGCGCGGCGATCAGCGACTTGCCGGCCTCCGATTCCCCACCGGCATACAGCACCGGATGCGGGCGTGACCAGCTCGACACCGGCTTCGGCTCGACGATCAGCTCGTCCACCTGGTAGAACTTTCCTCGGTAGCTCAGCGACGGCTCCGTCCACGCGCCCTTGAGCACAGCCAGCCATTCGGCCGTCCGCGCGTACCGATCGTCATGCTCGTCAAAAACGCTGCCGTAGCGACGTGCCTCGTCCTTCCACCAGCTCGAGACCACATTCAGCGAGAGCCGGCCGTTGCTGATGTGATCGATGTTGGCCGCCTGCTTGGCCAGCGTCGCGGGGTGATGGAACGTCGGACGGACCGCCACCATCAGCTCGAGTCGTGTGGTCACCGCCGCCAGCGCAGCGGCCGTCGACCAGGCATCGAGCGCCGGCGCACCAACGCCCTTGATGTCATTCAGGAACAGTTCAGCGATCAGCGTCAGGTCGAATCCGATCTCTTCGCTGCGCCGCGCGAGTCGCTGCACATATGGCCACGTGGCCGTCATGCCTTCGTCGGGCACGTTGCGCAGCCACCCGCCGAACACCGGCAACCAGTATCCGAATCGCATCAGCCCACCAATGCCGGCGCACCGGCAAGGCGCGCCTCGAGATAGTCCACCAGCGTCACGAATGGGTCGAAACCGATCACGTTCGGGGCATCCGCCACGAAGTTCGAGAGCGCATTGATGTCGTAGAAATAGTGCGCGCCGTCACGATCATCGATCAGATATTCGATGCCGCCCACATCGATGTTCGCGGCACGGGAAATCCGCTCCACCTGCGCGATGATCTCCGACGGCGGCGTTGCCGCTTCCACGCGCATGCCGGTCTTCGGCGCATCGATCGCACAGGCACCGCGCACCAGCTCCACACCATTCGTCGTCTGGCAGGCATCCGCCGGACAGAGATCGAAGGAGTTCTGCGGTGGATAGACATTGATCGCGTACAGATAGTGCCCACCCAGCGTCTCGACGCGCGTGATGTGGCCGTCGCGCAGCGGCGCTGCCTCCTGCACCAGTGCGGTGCTGTCCACGCCCAGATCAACGGTGCCTGCTGCAACAGCCTCGGCCAGCGCATCAGGCGTGTCGTAGCGCACAATGCCGGCGCCGCTGCCACCGATGTTCGCCTTCACCAGCACCGGAAAGCGGAAGCCCTGCGAGGCGTCCAGCGCACGCGATGCATGATTGATCACGCGGGATTTGGGAAACGGCAGGCCCAGTTCACGCAGCAGATCCAGCTGCGTCGCCTTCGACAGTTCGTAGGCGTACGCGTCGGCCCCATTCACTACCGGCACACCGATGCTGTCGAGATGCCGCAGCCAGTGCAGTGTGTGGAAGGTTGCTTGCGCGTGGCCACGGAGGTATGCGGACGGGCTCGCCCGGTTGAACACCAGCGACCATGCCGCCGCGGTCTCGGCCGGATCGAACAGGTGCGCCGCTGCATCCAGTCGCTCGTAGGGAATGCCGCGCCGCTCCAGTTCGGTGAAGAGCGGGCGAAACCAGTCCGGATGTTCGTGGTAGATCGCGATCGGAAGACTGGACATGTGCAACTCACGGTCTCGGTGATGCCGTCCACATACGACAAAGCCCGGCGCACTGAAGCCGCCGGGCATTCGCGTTTTAGCTCTTTCTTTAGCGTGGCGGCAAGAGGCGGCAAAAGACCACGTGAAACGATTGTTCTATTATCTACAAGGCTTCGGTCCGTGCTGTCAATCGAGGCTGCTATCCGGTCTTGTACGGATGGAGCCTACTGTCCGACGACGCGCACGCGCGCACCATCCCGGTTGAACAGTTCGACACGATCAGCCTGGCCGTCGCCGTTGCGGTCAGTCCAGATCTGTACCAACCGTCCATCGGTGTCGAACCACTGCACGCGATCAGGTGCGGCACCACGTGCCGGCATCGCAAATCGTGCCGCCACATTCTGGCTGCCAAACCAGCGCTGCATGTCTGATGGCCGCTGGCCCTCGGTCCACAGCAGGGCCGTGCGCATCGAGGGCAACGGAGCGCGGATTTCGTCGCATCGCGAATCGCGCCCGCCGTCTGCGCATGCATCAGGCCCCTGCACGTCGTCGCCAATGCGAAACGGGGCGCGCAGCCGGTCCTCATCACGTGAGGAACGAAGCGAAGGACGCGACCAATCCGTGGACGGGACCGGACTACGCTTCGGCTCCGGCCCGTAAATCACGGTTGCGTCGACCGGCTTCGTGCGCAGCGCCGAACGACAGTCCGTCGGTGCCGGCTGCTGCATCGGCGGCACGTCGCGCAGCCAGACGCGGCACATCCCGGCGGGCGGCGCGTATGCTGGCGGGATCTCGGGCTGCGCAGGCGACGACTGTGCCGCGAGCACAGCGGCACCGCCAGTCATCCAGACACTCATGAGACCCCACCTCCACGCACCCCTCAACACACTACCTCCTTCACCGGTGTACTCGCCGCGACCTCGGGCTCTGGTCCTACCCCACTAGCGCAGGGCTGGTGCCACCGCCACAAAAAACGGCAAGTGACTAGCCACCAATCACTTACCGTCTTTCCGGAGCGTCCGGGGTCCGGCGCATCGTCCCTTCTGGTGGACAGGTGTCTCACCAGAGAGGTAACGTGGCAGGTGCCGGGGAATTGTTCCCTCAGTCGCCGAAGGAAATTCCTGTCGCGCGCGCAGTACGCACGATGTCGTGGTTCGGGTCGACGCGCTTCACCTGACTCAGCGCTTCGACAATCGGAATCGTCACGATATTCGGCGAATGCAGAGCGACCATGTGGCCCCACTTGCCCTCGGCCACCGCACGCACTGCCTCACCGCCAAAACGCGTCGCCAGCAACCGATCGTAGCCGGTTGGCTGACCGCCGCGCTGCAAGTGACCCAGCACCATCGAACGTGCTTCCTTCCCCGTCTTTTCCTGCAGCGTCCGCGCCAGTGGGCCCGCGATGCCCCCGACGCGCTTTGCCTGACCAGGCATCGATGGGCCCAGGATCGACTCCTCACCGCCGATCGGAACCGCGCCTTCTGCAACCACCACGATCGAGAATCGTCGGCCGGCCAAGTCGCGCGAACGGATCTTCTTCACCACCGTCTCGACGTCAAACGGGATTTCCGGGATCAGTACCACGTCGGCGCTCGCGGCCACACCCGCATGCAGCGCGATGAAGCCGGCGTCGCGCCCCATCACTTCGAGAACCATCACGCGGTCGTGGCTCTCAGCCGTGGTATGCAGCTTGTCGATCGCCTCGATGGCCGTCGTCACCGCCGTGTCGAAGCCGAAGGTGGTGATCGTTCCGCTCACATCGTTGTCGATGGTCTTGGGAACCGCGACCATCTTCATGCCCTTTTCCACCAGACGCTGTGCGATCGACAGTGAACCATCGCCACCGATGGTGATGATCGCGTCGATGCCGAGCGCCTTGGAGTTCGCTACCACTTCCTCAGAGCGATCGACCTCGCGGAACGTCCCGTCGCCGTTCGGCACCGGGTAAGCGAACGGGTTTCCCCGGTTCGTCGTCCGCAAAATCGTACCGCCAAGATGGCCGATCCCAGAGACCATGTCGCGGGTCATCGGCACGACGTCATCCTCACCAAGGAGGCCGTAGTAGCCGCGCTTGATTCCAAGAACTTCCCATCCGCGATCAAGGGCAGAGAGAACGGCGGCTCGGATGACAGCATTCAGGCCGGGAGCGTCTCCGCCACCGGTGGAGAGGGCTATACGCATGACGTGGGTGTTGGGGGGAAGTCAGCCAAGGAAAGTAACCGGACTTGGCCATGTTCCGACGGGTCGGCATAGAATTCTCTGGATGCGCCTCCTCGCGTTCGTCATTCTGACGCTGACAGACGGGACCGTTTCCGCTCAGGCGCCGGTCACGCCCACGCTGCCGACCAGCAGTATCTGCGATCTCGACGCGCGGATCGCGCTGGTCAGCCCCAAGGTGGTCGCCTGGAGGCGGGACCTGTACGCACACCCCGAATCGAGCATTGCCGAGGAACGGATCGCGGGCGTTGTTGCCGCCCATCTGACGGCACTCGAGCTCGAGGTCAGGACGAATGTCGGCGGCACATTGAGCGTCATCGGCGTGCTGCGAGGCGGCCAGCCAGGTCCGACGGTTGCCCTCCGGGCCGACGTGGACGCACTGCCGGTCACAGAACTGACAGGCAAGCGTGCCCACGGTGCCCAGCCATGGCGCAGCATCGATCCGATCGTCATCGGTGAACCGATAGTCACCGCCCACCAGCCCATTGCGATCCGGAACGTCGACCTGACGACAGACCCCGCCGTGCTCACGGTCGGCGCATATGAGGCCGGCGTCCGCGAGAACATCATCCCTGACAGCGCGGTGTCGGTCGGTACCTATCGCACGTTCAACGAAACAGCGCGCGCCACGATGGCGAGCGAACTCCGCGCCATTGCCGCGCAGTGTGCCGCGGCGGGTGGTGCAACTGCGACCGTGAGCGTCAACCTGGGGTACGTGACCACTGCCAACGCTGCGAGCTGGTTCGGTCGCTCCTCGTCGATGCTGCGCAACACTCTCGGAGGCACACAGGTGCTGGAAAGCGTCCCATCGATGCCCACCGGCACCAAGGCACTCAGCGCACTTGCAGTTGATGCGCTGCCGCCTAGCGTGCCGGCGCTGCGGCCGGTGAAGTGATGCCGGGACCTGGCGCGGTGATCTTCGACTGCGACGGCGTGCTGGTCGACAGCGAGCGGCTGATGAATCGCGAATTCTCCGCGATGCTGAACGAGATCGGCCTGCCGTATTCGGCGGAGCAGACGACCCGCACATTCATGGGTCGTTCCATGAAGAGCTGCATGCAGATCGTGGAAGCACAACTCGGCCGGCCGGCGCCCGATGATTTCCTGCAGGTGCTCGATCAGCGCGCATACGCGGTCTTCGAGCGCGATTTGCTCGCGGTGGAGGGTGTGGAAGCGGTACTGGATCTGCTGGACCGAGCCCACACACCATACGCTGTCGCCAGCAGCGGATCGCACGAGAAGATGCGTAAGACACTTGGCATCACAGGCATGCTGCCGCGGCTGGAAGGCCGCATCACCAGCGCGACCGAAGTCGCACACGGCAAACCGGCCCCCGACGTCTTCCTGCTGGCGGCCGAGCGGCTCGGCGTGCCAGCCAGCGCATGCCTCGTGATCGAAGACTCGCTGCTGGGAATCGAGGCGGCATTGGCAGCCGGAATGCAGGTGATCGGATACGCTGCAATGGTTAGCGCCGCCGACATGGTCGCCGCCGGCGCGACACATGTCGCGCGCACGATGGCCGCGGTTCAGGAGCTGCTCGCCCCGGGCTGATGACGTGCGCGTGATTTCGGTGTGCAGCTCCCCGGTGGTGGCGGCATGTTGCACGCGTCTCGATCACGGAGCGTCGGATGCGAAAGGGCTACACCCTCATGGAACTGCTGATCGTGCTGGCGATCACTGCGATTCTATCGTCACTGTCGGTGCGAGCGCTGATCGGGATGCGGGAGCACCTCGCGGTCCGTCTCGCCGCGACCGACGCCACGCGCACGCTTCACGATGCACGAACCATTGCGATCACCGCCGCCCAGCGGACCGCAGTACGAATCGACAGCCGACGAAACACCATCTCCGTGTTACACGGCACCGATACGTTACGCACGCTGCGACTCGACGACTACGGCGTTCAGCTCCGGACCACACGCGACTCGATCGCGTGGGGCCCCACCGGCATCGGCTGGGGCGCGTCCAGCGCGACCATCACGTTCACACGCGGCAATGCCTCTACCGCGCTCGCCGTCTCCCGACTCGGCCGCATTCGCCGGTCGTAACTCGAGTCACGTCGCGTCGCGTCACCGATCGCAAGAGGCAGGCTCCGTTCGCGGACCAAACCAACAGCGTGGATCACACAGTGCCACAGCGAACAAACTGACACATCAGATTTCAGTCTGCCCGAGCAGCGACCCCAGCTTCCAGCGCCAGTGAACTTCTCTGTGGCTCTGCGCCTCTGCGTCTCCCTGCAACGCAGTTAGTTGCCGTTAAGGTTGCCGTTGCCGCTACCGTTGCCGCACCGGCACCGCCTGCCGAAGTGACTGCCCCCGGGGAGCTACTCGCCATGCCCCCCGAGACGCTCCCTCTCAGCCACCCAAACTTTCGAAACCGCGCTCACCCCGTACCGAAATCAAACCCCGGCACGGACACACGCGGGATCTGCTGTCCGATCACCCGCTCGATCGTGCGCACCATCGCAATCTCGTCGGGCGCCATGAACGTCACCGCGTCGCCCGAAGCGGCAGCACGTCCGGTGCGACCGATCCGATGCACGTAGTCTTCCGCCTGCTGCGGCACGTCGTAGTTGATGACGTGGGAAATGCCGTTGATGTCGAGTCCGCGCTGCGCAATGTCCGTCGCAACCAGCACACGAATGCTGCCGTCGCGGAAGCCCTCGAGTGCCTTGATGCGCTGCGCCTGCGTCTTGTCGGCGTGCATGGCCGTCGAGGCGATCCTGTTCTTCTCGAGGTTGCGCACGACCTTGTCGGCCCCATGCTTGGTGCGTGTGAACACCAGCACCGAGTCCATCTTCGGCTGCTGCAGCAGGTGCACCAGGAGATCGACCTTCTTCTCCGCCGGCACCGGATACACCGCATGCGCGACCGTCACGGCCGCACTCGACCGACGCCCCACCTGCACCACAATCGGACGACGCAGATACTTGCGCGCCAGCGCCTCGACCTCGGGTGGCATCGTCGCGCTGAACAACAACGTCTGCCGGTACTTCGGAATCTGCTCGACCACTCGGTTGATCTGCGGGGCAAAACCCATGTCGAGCATCCGGTCGGCTTCATCCAGCACCAGCACTTCAAGATCATCGGGAACCATGTTCTGCTTCTCGAGATGATCGAGCAGCCGTCCTGGCGTGGCGACGACGATATCGACACCGCGACGCAGCGCGGTTTCCTGCGGCTCGTACGGTACACCGCCGAAAATCGGCGCCACCTCGATGCCGGTGCCACGCGCGTACTTGCGTACACTTTCTTCGACCTGCAGCGCCAGTTCGCGCGTCGGCGTCAGTACCAATGCGCGGGTGCGCTTCGGACCATCGAGCAGTCGGCTGATCAACGGCAGCGTGAAGGCCGCCGTCTTGCCGGTGCCGGTCTGCGCCAGCCCGATGATGTCGGAGCCACGCAGGGCAAGCGGAATCGCTTCGCGCTGAATCGGCGTCGGGTACTCGTAACCGGCTGCAATCACCGAGGCGAGCAATCGTGGATCGAGGTCGAGCTGCGCGAAGGTGACGCGCGCTTCATCCGCGGCAAGCTGCGCCGCGATCGTCTCAGGCGTGTCTTCGACCGCGTCTGGCTCGAGGTTGTGTTCGGCCTCGCTGACCGTGGTCGGTCCTGCGCCAGCGGGGCGTGGACGACCGCCGGTGCGGGGGCGTCGGCTACGTGTATTCACAGAGTGGGAGTGTTGCCCTCAGGTCGCCTGTTCGGCTTGCGCCGACCTGCGGAGCGGTCTGCAGCTGTCCCGGGCTCCGATGCCGTCACGGCTACCGCTCTCGGCCGAAACGGGAAGCGTTGCGGACCGTCTGAGCGACCACCGCGGGTGCACAGAGTGCTATTCGCGTGGGACGCCGGCGATGTGGCGCGTCAGAGGGACGCGCGCTGCCGGTGAACATTCCGCTCAGGCGCGAGCGACTGTTCGAAACGGAACGTACTCAGCCCAAACGACGACCGATACCCGGCCAGCGAAACTCAGCCAGCGGCCTCAGCTGCCGAAACAGCCGACAATTCCGTTGCCTGAAGAAAGGGCAACAGACGTTCAAGCGCCCATTCCGGCCGCTCTTCCGGCACGACGTGCCCGGCCCCCTGCGCGACGTGCAATGCCGCGCCGGGCATGCTCCGAGCCAATGTCGGCACCACCGATTGCGGACGCACGACGGGATCACGATCGCCGAACATCAGCAGCACCGGCTGTGTCACGGCCGCCAGCTCGGTCGGTGTCCATGGCGACCATGTGAAGCTATGCAGCAGCAGTCGCATCGCGTTCAGAAACGCCGGGAATTGCGTCGGTGCCCAGTACTCGTCCACCTCGTGTTCTTCGAACACGCCTTCCACTCCACGCGAATGCCGCAGGGCAAACTTCACTGCCCAGCGTGGAATCCGACTCGGCAGAAGCGCGCCCGTGAGCGAGGGTGGGAGCAGCTGCGACCAGGCGGCGCGATCCACGATGCCAAAGCCCACTGGGCCAAACAGCGCCAACTGCGAGACGCGCGCCGGATGTCGCATGGCCAGCGCCATCGCCACGGCGCCACCCATCGAATGCGCAACCATCGGTGCCCGGGCAATGCCCAGCGCATCCATCGTGGCCTCCAGGTGATCAACCATGTCGGCACGACGGTACTTCGTCGCGTCGTCCGGACGGTCGGAGAGCCCATGCCCACGCAAGTCGATTGCGATCGCACGCCAGCCTGCGTCTGCCATGGGCCCGGCCAGATATCGCCACGCGAAAGCGGAACATCCCCACCCGTGCAGCAGGAGCACGGGTGGGGATGTCGGATCTCCGGTCTCGACGATGCGAACACGCTCGCCATCGGACAACGTGACCCACGACGCCGAGGACCGTGCATCGTGCGCCGGATACATCGCGTCAGAGGCTAGCGGGACCGCTCGGCTGGCCGATCGCACGTCTGACGCTCAGACCAGATTCAGATCGCGCCCAATCAGCTTGGCGATCAACGAGACGCGCAACGTCACATCACTCCACCGCCGCTCGCCCTCCGTCGACACATCCTCGAGCGGGTACCACCCGATCAAGTCCGGCGCCGTGGTGACAGGCATCGCGTCTCCCTTCATGGGATGCCAGACGCCATAACGATCCGCGCTCTCGACAAAGCGCTCGAACATCTTGATCCACGGCTCGTGACGACGGAACACACCAAGCCTGACCATGACTTCGAGCCAATGCAGCGCCGCCGGGACATCGGCCTCGAGGGCGTTGCGGTGTGGCAACCGATCCCCGAGCACGAGATTCGGAACCGAGACCAGCGCCCCCTCGATCTGCTGGACCGGTTCCTGGCGGGGCTCGGGCTGCATCAGATGCCTGCCCAGCAGCTCCATACCCATATGGTATTCCGTCCGGAGCTCTGGCATGAAGGCCGCCATCCGAAGGAAGCTCATCGTCGGTGGCGCGGCTTCTGACGCCAGCACCTGCTTGTTTCCGACACGAATCCACGGCTTCGCCGCCAGCGGCGAGCGCAGGTAATCCATCACCCGCTGCGTGGCACGAATCGCTGCACCGCGCACCCGCGGATCACGCTCATAGCCAGCCTGCGCCAGCAGCGCGGCCGCCTCCACGCGAATGTTGGCTCGCAGCCGCTTCGCCAACTCCTTGCTCTGGCCGGCCGACTGCGCCTGCTCATAGAGCATGCTCGGGTCTTCGTCCATGGCCAGCAAGCGGAACAGAAATCGCCGAGACACGGCCAGTGCGGGCGAGTCGCGATCCCATCCACATTCCAGCAGATGTCGGAAAGCTGAGAATGTCGCCGTGTGCGGCGCGGCACCAGGCAGCGGAAAGAGCCGCTGGCCCCAGGTGCCATCCAGCCCCATGGTGACCGCGCACCTGATCGCCGAGGACTGCGTCAGCGTGATGCGCTCGACCTCAGCGGCTGTCTTCAGCTTGCCAAGCTCAACGATCGCACGGAACTGAACCGAACCGGTCCCCTCCCGCATGAGCCAGCGCACCGGAACGCGTACTGGTGAATCCGGCATGTCCGGAAGCACGGGCTTGGGCGGCGGAGGCGGCGGACCAACTGGCGCCTCTGCCACAGCGGCGAGCGGGATGGCCGGGAGGCCGGTTTCGAGATCTGGGAGATCAGTCACAGGAGGGGTGCGGACGGAACACGTTGCGCCACAACAACCTCCAAGCTAGCACAGAATCAGCGTAGCGGCATGCCCTGCAGTGGGCTTTTTCGCGCGAAGTGCGCAGATATTGCCGTCATTCGCAGGAATTTTTCAGAGCGCGCTTTTATAGCGCAGTTTGCTTCGGCGCGATCATGGCATACCGTTGATTCAATGCAACCTGGGTCTCGGCCGTAGTGCGCGGCGAATTTCTCGACATCGGCGGCGCGCGTATCTACTACTACGCCGCAGGAACACGAGGCGGTGGCGAACCGCTCGTGCTGATTCACGGATTCCCGACGTCGTCGCACCTCTGGCAGGATCTGGTGCCGCTGCTCCCGGAAGGACGTCGCGTGGTGGTGCTCGACCTCCTCGGCTACGGACGGAGCGACCCACCAGGGGACTTCGCTCTTGACGTGCGAGCGCATGCCGATCGGCTGCTGATCGTGCTCGATCTCCTCGGAATCAATCGGGGTTGCCTGATTGGCCACGACATCGGTGGCGGAATCGCTCAGGCAGTGGCGGTCCGAGCCCCGCACCGCGTCTCGCACCTCTGTTTGATCAGCAGCGTTGGATTCGACGAGTGGCCGTCGCGAGAGGTCAAAATGGCGCGCGCCACGCTGCCACTGACGCGCCACCTTCCGGCCACTTGGCTCCTGGGTGTCCTGAAGACAGAGCTCGCACGAGGATTCGTCGATCAGGAGTTGGGTGCCCGATCGATCGAGCGATACACCAGAAGTTTCGCCTCACCGGCCGGTCGCGACCTGCTCGTGGCGCATCTCGAGGCGCTCGATTCCGCGGACACGGTGGAGATCGGCGCGCGACTTGGTTCAATCCCTGCGCCGACGGCCATCATTCATGGCGCACACGACCCATTTCTGCCGGCGAACATCGCGCGGCGACTGCAACAGGCGATCAAAGGAGCAACGCTCGAACTGCTGCCGGCGGGACGGCACTTCCTGCCCGAAGAATCTCCTGAGCGATTGGCCGAAGTGATCGCCGAACTGATCGAGCGCTAGCGTCGATCACTGCGCCGGACTCGGCGGACCTCGGTCAGCCGCGGGGAGTGGCCAGCATGGCCCGTCCCTGCTCGCCGCCGTGAGCGACGTCAGAGACGATCGGCTTCTCGAGCACCCTCGAGGAGGTACTCCAAATCTTTGGAAACTGCCTGCGCCTGCTCTGTGCCCTGCGCGACTTGGCGGACCTGCGGCGTCGGCTCGAGACCCAGTGACCCAAAGCGGCGAACTTGCAGCCGAAGATTCTGCAGCATGATCGACTTGCTCTCCAACTGCTGGCGCAGCGTGACACGTCCGCCTTCGAGTTGCGACAATGACGCTCGCTGCTCGATCAGCAGGCCGAGCGTATGATCGGAGTCAGGCACACCGCGCGCACGCAGTTCGGCAATGCGGGAATTGAGGGACCCATCGCTGCCGGCGCCGAGGTCGCGATCAAGCTGGTGCAATGCAGTTGCAAGCTCACTGATGCGCGCGACCAACGCGTCGGCCGTCGGCAGCAGATCGCGAGGCAGCAACGTCGACGCTCCGGTACCGAGGCGCGCCACCTGCAGACGGATCGCCGTACGGTCATCAACAGCGAGCCGGAGGCGCTCCCCATGTGCGCTCATCACCACGTCGGGCGGCGCCAGCTGCGAGACCTCTTCCTCACGCAGGCGGAACGCCGTGCCAGGACTAAGCGCAGCCTCGCTCTCTCGCCAGGTGCCGTTCAGCAGGTCGCGGCGACGAAATCCGAGACGGCGCAGTGGACTTGCGGCTCGCATTGCCCCGATCAGCGACAGCACTGCCACACCGGCGCCGCCCAGTGCCGGTATCGCGAGTTGTGGTGGCCCACCACCCGTGATGGCCACCACCAGAAACGCGATCGCCGATACCCCCGCAGCGGCTGCCGCCACCTTGATCCGGCTCGCAAACCGTCGTGCTCGACCTGCCAGACTGTTGCTGAACAGTTGCGCTGGCACCGAGCCTTCGACGCCCGAATCGCGCACCGCGCGTCGGCTGCGAATGACCTCACGGAATGAAAGCCCGGCGTCCCCCAACGGCCGCCACTTTGCGTTCAGCCCCATCAGCATGCCGAATGCCGGAAACATCACCCAGGCAAAGTGCGGTGACGTGACGCCATTGACGATGCCGAGGAAGCTGAGAGTGCCCATCGTGCGAAAGAACTGTCGGCGAAAACTCTCGGCCTGCAATGCAATACTGGTGGAGTTCGCGCTGGCGCCGTACACCCAGGCCGGCACTGCGTTTGCACCGGCCAGCGGCACCGGCGGGCGCGGAGGTACTGGCAGTGCCGGCCGCTGCGGCATCACATCAGCAGCGCGAAACGGCGGCGTCTCGCGCACCAGGTTGCGCTCCGGCTCTCGCACCGCGCCAGCACCGGCCGGCAGCGACACCGCGCGCACGCCAATTACGGGCGGGCTGAGGTTCACCGCGCTCGCCTTCCCCTGCAGCACGTCGCCAAACTCTTTCAGCGACGCCCACCGATCCGCGGGCTTTTTCGCCAGCGCTCGTTCAATCGCGTTCACCAACGCCGTCGGCGCCGAGGATGACCTCGCACGCAGCGAGGGCAGAGGTTCACTCACCTGCTTCAGCATCAATGCCGGCGTACTGTTGGCGGAGAACGGCGGCGCCCCGGCCAGCATCTGGTAGCCGACACAGCCGAGCGAATAGAGATCCGAGCGGCCATCGACGTCAGCTTCGCCCATCGCCTGCTCGGGGCTCATGTAGGCTGGCGTGCCGACGGCGACACCCGTCAACGTCAGCCGCCCGTCACCTTCAGCCGCCCGCGCGATGCCAAAGTCGGTCACCAGTACCCGGAGCGTGTCGCGCTCGAGCAGGATGTTGTCCGGCTTGATGTCGCGATGAATGACGCCGTGTGCGTGGGCATAGGTGAGCGCGTCAGCCACGCTGCTCAGAATCCGTTCCGCTTCGGGGGCCGTGAGTTTGCCGTCGCGGGTCAGCCGCGCCCCCAACGTCTCCCCTTCGATCAACGCCATCACGATCCAGACCAGCGTATCCTTCTCTTCGACGCCGTAAATCGGCACGATGTTCGGGTGCGCCAACCGCGCGGCGGTCTGCGCTTCGCGCAGGAACCGTTCCCGCACACTCGCGACGAAGGCCAGTTCCGGCGGCAGAACCTTGATCGCCACATCGCGACGCAACCGGACATCGCGCGCGCGATAGACGACGCTCATGCCCCCGCGGCCAAGCTCTCCTTGCACGGTGTACGCGGGCGCAATCGCCGCGGCGAGACGTTCGCGCACCGGATCAGCGCTCGCCGGGAGGGGGGCCGTCATGGGACGCCGTGCGCCGTGCTCAGCGCTTGCCCGACGGCGCACGCGACTTCGCGCTGCCAGCGGCGGCGAGCACGGCATCCACGTCACGGGCCAGTTCCTGTGCGCGCTCAGCGAGCTGCGTCACGTGGACCGTCGAACCGGATGTCGATCCGGTACGAAGCTTCACGATATCGTAACGAATCGACCGCAATGCAGCGCGCGCCTTTTCAAGCCGATCGCTCGACTTCTGGCGGCGCCTGGACTCGCCTTCCGCCTGCTGCTTCTCCCGTTTCAGCTTGGCCAGCCGTCGCACGCGCTCCTCGCTTCCTGCCTCGAACGGGTTCGCCTGCGACTCGAGGGTTGCGATTTCCTTCTCGAATCGCGTCAGGTCCGGTGCCTGCACCGGATTTCGATCGAGGTCAGCCAGATACGCCGCCTCCGCCCGCACGGCCTCGAGCAGTTCGTCCGCATTCGCTGCAATGCCACTGGCGATGTTCTTCTCGGCTTTCGGCAAGGTCTCGAACATCCGCTGAATCTCGGCCCGATCACCAATGCCATCGCGCACGGCGTCGTACCAGTTGCCGAAGCGCATCTGTTCTGCCGCTGGCGACCCCGGTGTCAGACCTGCCGGCAACGCACCACCATCCGACACGAATCGGTCATTGGCGGAAAACAGCGAGCCACCGTTCCCGGCCTGCCGGCGTAGCCGCGCGCGTTCACGCACGTTGTTGCGCTTGTTCGGGTCCCACAGTGCCGCAAAGTCTTCCGCCTTTTCCGACATCACATCGGCCAGCAGTGTCTCACGCGGCTGCTTGAACACGTCCCGCCAGTCAAAGCCGGCCTGCCACAGTTTCGCATAGCCCATCGCGACGCCGATCGACCAGAATGCCGGTACCACCGTGAGATCGACGACGTTGACGATCTTGAGCACGAGGGCAACGCCGGCGAACGTCAGGAACGGCGCCAACCCCTTCCGAAACTTGACGACCTGCGGCGCATACCAGCGAGCCACTTCATCGGAGGTTGCCGCTGTGTACGACGCCGACGCAAGCGACGGCGCAACGCCTGTATTGGGTGCCCCGTATGCCCACGACGGCTGCGACGACGACTGGCCCACCAGCGGCGGCGGTGTACGCTGCGGCGCCTTGTACCCGGAGGAAATCCGGCCATCCAATGCGGCCGACAACTCGTCGGCGGTAGCAAAGCGCGCCGAGGGCTCCTTCTCCAGCAACCGCATGATGATGCCAGCCAGATCCGGTGGCGTATCTGGACGGCGCTCGACGATCGGCAACGGCTTTTCAGACAACTGCTTCACGAGCAGCGCAGCCGTGCTGTTCGCCTCGAAGGGCAGACGGCCGGCCAACATCTGGTACCCGAGCGTGCCCAGTGCATACAGATCGGCGCGACCATCGGTTTCGCGATCGCCGGCGGCCTGTTCAGGACTCATGTAGGCCGGCGTGCCGATGGCAATGCCGGTCGCCGTCAATCGCGTATCCGCGCCATCCTGCACGGCCCGCGCGATACCGAAGTCCGTCACGATCGCCCGACCGTCATCCTTGTCGATCAGGATGTTGTCCGGCTTGATGTCGCGATGGATGAACTTGCGCGCATGGGCGAAGGCGAGCGCGCCGGAGACTTCCCGCAGGATGCGACGGACTTCGTCGATCGGCAGCGGCCCACGCGCGGCCATCTGCTTGGCGAGGTTGTCACCATCGACACACGCCATGATGAAATACACCAGTCCATCCTTCTCGTCGACCGAATAGATCGGCACGATATTCGGATGTGACAGCTGAGCCGCCATCTCGGCTTCCCGCAGGAATCGCGACTTGATCTCGGTGCGGTATGCCAACTCGGGCGGCAGCAGCTTGACCGCCACGGTGCGCTTCAGCCGCGTGTCGCGCGCGCGATAGACAATACCCATACCGCCGCGGCCGAGTTCTCCCTCCACCTCGTACTGCGGGGCGAGGGCGCGCTCAACACGCGCCAACAGTTCAGTGTCGGCGGTGGCATCTACCGGATCAGGCACGTGGGGCCGGCGAAAAGGGACAGAAGTACGATCAGTGTAGAATAGCATCCCGGAACCACCCGAAGGAGGCGTGGTCGGGTTCGGCGGTCAGCTGACTCGTGCGGGACGACCGAGGATACGGTGCGCCGATAAGCAGCGTCAGCCGAGCGGCAAGCCTGACCAGATGGCACCCTATACGCCAGTCAGGCCGGAAAAGTTTGGCCCGCGGTGCCGTCTTGGCATTCTGGGTTGTACCCAGCCCTTGCGAGTGTGGTGGACAGGTGGCACGTCCGGCTTCATCGTGGATCGGGCGCTCTGGCAAGAGTGCCGGTCTGGCAGAGTTCTGCAGGTCGTGCCCGTATGTGTCGGGGTGGCGTTGCCACGTGGCCCCAGCTCCAGTGAGTACCATCCATGGCCGAACGTCAGACCCTGCCTGTCCTGCCGCTGCGTGGGCAGGTGATCTTCCCCGGCCTCACAGCGCCCATCGCCGCCGGTCGGCCTGGGACGTTGCGGGCCATCGAGACGGCGCTGAAGGGCGATCGGCTCGTTTTTGCCGTCGCCCAGCGCGACAACTCCGACGAGCCGTCGGGTGACGTGCTCTACACCACGGGCGTGATCGCCAGGATCGGACAGATCCAGCGCGGGCTCGGTGGCGTGCAGCTGCTGCTGCAAGGTGAAACCCGGGCCACCGCGCTCCAGTTCGTGAAAACTGATGGCTTCCTCTCGGCGATCATCGTCCCCACCGCCGACATGGAGCCGATCGACGCCAAGGACCCGGCGTTCGAGGCGCTCCACCGCGAAACTCGCGAGCGCGCCACGGAACTCGGCGAAAAGCGGGGGCTGCCTGAAGAAGCCGTGCACCAGGTACTCGATAGCGTCACGGAGCCCGGTCGCTTTGCCGACCTCGTCGCCGGCTACCTCGATGTCGATGTCCCGCAGAAGCAAGCACTGCTCGAGACGCTCAGCGTCGAAGAGCGAATTCGTCGTGTCCTGGTGCACGTGCAGCGCCAGATCGGCATGCTCTCCGCGCAGGAAGACATCAAGAACCAAGTGCAGGAAGAGCTCGGTGATCGCCAGCGCGAGATGTTCCTTCGCGAGCAGCTGAAGGCGATCCAGAAGGAGCTCGGTGACGACGACTCGAGCAAGGAAGTCGAGGCGTTGCGCGAAAAGCTGTCGAAGCTCGAGCTGCCGAAGGACGCGCAGAAGGAAGTCGAACGGGAACTGGGGCGCCTTGAGCGCGCCGGTCGCGAAAGCATGGAAGCGCAGGTCATTCGGACGTACCTCGAATCGATCGCGGAGCTGCCCTGGAACACGCGGAGCGACGACCAGCTCGATCTCAACCACGCCATCACCGTCCTCGAGGACGATCACTACGGGCTCGGAGACGTGAAGGATCGTGTCCTCGAGTTCCTGGCGGTGCGTCAACTGCGCGCCAAGCAGCTCGAGGCAGAGCTGCACGTGACGGGTGAGCTGCCGGCGGCGAAGCTGGTGGCCGACGATGAGGCGCTACCGGTGGTGGAGAAGCCGATCACCGACGGGAAAGAGGCAAAGGCGCGTGCCATGGCGCGCGGCCCGATTCTGCTCTTCAACGGCCCGCCGGGCGTGGGCAAGACCTCCATCGCCAAGTCCATCGCGCGAGCGCTGGGCCGCGAGTACGTGCGCATTGCCCTCGGCGGCGTGCGTGACGAAGCCGATATCCGTGGACACCGTCGCACCTATGTCGGCGCGATGCCCGGTCGCATCATCAACGGAATGAAGGCGGCCGGCACCAAGAATCCGGTTTTCCTGCTGGACGAAGTGGACAAGCTGGGCAGCGGCTTTCAGGGCGATCCGGCCAGCGGGCTGCTCGAGGTCCTTGATCCGGCGCAGAACAACAGCTTCACGGATCACTACCTCGGCGTGCCCTTCGACCTCAGTGAAGTGCTCTTCATCGCCACCTCGAACTTCATCCAGAACATCCCCGGACCGCTGCTGGACCGGATGGAAGTGGTGGAGTTCAGCGGGTATACCGAGAAGGAGAAGGCGGGCATTGCCACGCAGTATCTGGTGCCACGTCAGTTCGACGAATCAGGGCTGAAGAACGTGGGAATCACGCTGACTCCCGACGCGGTGATGACCGTCGTCAGCCAGTACACGCGCGAAGCGGGCGTGCGTCAGCTGGAGCGCCAGATCGGCGCCGTGGCGCGCAAGGTCGCGCGCAAGCTGGCGGCTGGCGGCGACGAAGCAGCCAAAGTGCCGAAGGTGCTCGACAGCGCCGATGTCCGCGAACTGCTGGGTCGACCGCGTGTGCACCCTGAGAAGATCGCAGAGACTGACGCAGTGGGGATCGCCAATGGGATGTATTACACGCCAATGGGCGGTGACATCATGTTTGTCGAGGCCTCGGTGCGCCGGCCAGGAACGAAGTCGGTGCCGCGACCGGGAGTGGCCGAGACGTCTGTCGAGACGATCACGGACGGCCTCGGGGTGAGCGGTCCGGTGAGTCTGATTCTGACTGGCCAACTCGGTGATGTGATGAAGGAGAGCGCGCGCGCAGCGTTCACTTATGCAACGAATAACGCCGCGTCGCTTGGTATTCCCGCCAACCGACTTGGCGCGGTTGAAGCGCACATCCATGTCCCGGCCGGGGCGATTCCCAAGGATGGGCCCAGCGCCGGTATTGCGATCGCGACCGCCTTGGTGAGCGAAATGAGTGGCCGACCGGTGCGGCGCGATGTCTCGATGACGGGAGAGATCACGCTTCGGGGCCGGGTGTTGCCGATCGGTGGGATCAAGGAAAAGGTGCTCGGCGCGCACCGAGCCGGCATCAAGCACGTGATCATCCCGAAGGCGAACGAGGCCGATCTCGAGGACGTGCCGGATGAGGTGCGTGATACGCTGACCTTCTATCCGGTTCAGACGCTCGAAGAGGTGCTCAAGGTGGCCCTGGTGCCGCAGAGCGAGGTAGAACGGGTGATCGAACGGGAGTTGGCCGCGCTCTAATTGCGGAGTGCCGACGCCGATCCGAAGGACATGCCCCACCGGCGAACGCTGCCGGTGGGGCATGTTGCATCCGGTCAGGCGAGCCGGGGGCGCCCGGGAACTGGTTCGGCAGGTCGCAGATACTCCCAGCGACTGAATTCCTACTGGAGCCTTGAAATGCGTCGCCGTGCCATCGTCCTTGCTTCGCTCGTTGCGCTGCCGCTCGCGCTGGTGCTGGTCAACCGTCTTCGGCCGGCTCAGACGGCCCGCGCCGAAGCAACATCCCCAGCCTCGCTCCCGATCCTCGGCGATCTGCCGGCGCTGACCGGTGGCACACAGTGGATCAACAGCCCTGGCGTCACACGAGCCGAGCTGATCGGGCACGTGACGATGATCGAAATCTGGACTTACGGCTGCTACAACTGTCTGAATGCGCTACCGCACATCAAGGAGACGGCGGCGAAGTACAAGCAGGCCGGTCTGATCACGCTTGGCGTACACACTCCCGAGTTCGATCGCGAGAAGGTGCCGGCCAATGTCGCACGGCGTGTCAAGGAGCTTGGCGTAGATTTCCCCGTGGTCATGGACAACGACTTTGCGATCTGGCGCTCATTCAACAATCGCTTCTGGCCATCGGTCTACATTGTCGACAAGAAGGGTAAGATCCGGTTTCATCACGATGGCGAAGGTCGATACGCCGACATCGACGCTGCCGTGAAGACCCTGCTGGCGGAGCAATAGGAAATGAGTGATGGTGAGAGCGCTGCCGCGACCGTATCCGCAGGAACACTCGCGCCAAAACACCGGCAACGTCACCATCCAATCGTGCGCGCCACCCACTGGGTGAGCGCGCTCGCATTGTTTGTGATGGCAGGGTCAGGGCTGCGAATCTTCAATGCCAGCCCGGCCTTTGCCCCCAAGGGAGAGACCTTTCGGTGGTGGCCATGGGAAGGACAAGCCGTCCCGGCCAACCTGACGTTTGGCGGATGGCTGGGCGGTGCGCGCCACTGGCACTTCGCCATGATGTGGCTGCTGGTGGCAAATGGCCTGCTGTATCTCGCCTATCTGTGGTTCAAGGGAGAATGGCGCGAGCTCGCCCCTCGCCGCGGATCGGTTGCCGACGCGATCGAGATGGCAAAATTCTATCTTGGTTTGCGGCGCAAGCATCCCATTCAGGGCAAGCACAACGCGCTCCAGAAGTACGCCTACAGCACGATGATCGTGCTGGGTGTCGTGTCGGTGGTGTCGGGCGTTGCGATCTGGAAGCCGGTCTCGCTGGGTTGGCTGGCAGCGGCGATGGGCGGGTACCATCTGGCGCGCTGGTGGCATTTCAGCGCCATGCTGGGCCTCGGGCTACTGGTCGTGGTGCATGTCGTGATGGTATTCGCCGTCGATCCGTACGCCATTCGTGCAATGACCACGGGCGGCTATGACGACGACCGGTTCTCTCCCGAGGCCCGCAATGCGCGGCCATTCACCAACCTGGCTCCGGCGAAAGTCGAGGAAGGCGTATGACGGTGCACCGCGAAATTCTGCGAAGGGCAGACGAAGTCGTCGAGCGCGCCCGTAATTCGGGGCTCCTCGATCGTCGCGCCTTCATGCGGCTCTCGACACTCGGCATCAGCGCGACGGTGTTGTCGGCGTGTAACAGTTCCGGTCCGGCATCGGCAGGAAAGTTGCTGGCCTTCGCGACAACGCAGAACGAAAAGTTCGAGCGGTGGCTGCTTGGTGCCAACACGCCGTCGCGTACTGGGCGCCTCACCCCGGCTGGTGCGCGGTTTCCGTCATACTTCATCAGCGATTCGGTGCCGATGTGGGATACGGCAGCACGCGGCGCATGGACGCTCGAGATCAGCGGTGCCGTCAAGACGCCACGCACGTTTTCCTATGACGATCTGCGCGGCATGAGGCTGGCTACGCAACGCGTCCCACACTATTGCGTTGAAGGGTGGACCGCGGTGGCCGACTTCACCGGCGTGCCGATGCGTACGCTACTCGAGACGGTGCAGCCGACGGCTGATGCAAAGGTTGCCGACTTCATGAGCTTCGACGACGGCTACCATGAGAGCTGGGACATCGAAAGCACGATGCACCCGCAAACGATGGTGGTGCTGGCGAAGGATGGTCAGCGGCTGTCGCCGGCGTATGGCGCTCCGGCGCGCATTCACGGGCCGGTGAAGCTTGGCTACAAGAACACGAAGTACCTCACGAAGATCGTGCTCATGCCCTCGCAGAATGGCGGCTACTGGACCGATCGCGGGTACGAGTGGTACGGCGGCACGTGATCGATCAGCGCGGGATTTCCTTGTTGTAGAGCCAGATCGCCCGCGAGTAGCTCTCGTCGCCACGCGCGATCGGCGTCGCGCCGTGGAACGCAACGCCGATCGCGCCCTTTTGACTCAGCGCCCGATGCCACCCAGCTCCATCAACTTCCAGACATCCACCGGAATGGCGCCAGGCTCGGTGCCCTCGATGAACCACTCGAAGTAGCGCTTTGCCGGCAGCGTCACGGCCGTTGCTGGCAGCCCCGTATCGCGATCCAGTTCAACCGACAGCACCCCCGGCGGCGGCAACCATGGCAGGCTGGCGCGACCGCCTTCATAGTACGCCTGGACCGTGCGTCCGAAGATCGGTGCCGCAATGGTGCCACCGGCCGCCTGTCCACCGGCGATCGGCTTTGGCGTATCGTAGCCGACCCAGACGGCACCAACGATTTCCGGCGTCATGCCGACGAACCAGACATCGGTGCTGCCATTCGTGGTGCCGGTCTTCCCGGCCACCGGAATTCGCGCCGGAACATACTTTCGCACCGCCGTCGCCGTTCCGCGCTCCACCACATCGCGCATCATTTCGCGCAGCACGAAGGCCACGCGGTTGTCCAGCGCATACTGTGGTGCTGCAATCCGTGGCGCCCAGACGGTGCGACCGCTCCGATCCTCGACCCGCTGCACGAACCGCGGCTTCACTGCCGCGCCGCCATTGGCGATCGTACCGTATGCCGACGCCATGTCGAGCGGGCGCACGCTGGCTGTGCCGATCGCGCTCGACGGATACGGCTGAATCGTGGCATCCAGGCCCATGCGCTTGGCGAGCGCCGCGACGCTGTCAATCGTCACCTGCATTCCCAGCTGCACCGCCACGGGGTTGCGCGACTGGACCAGCGCCTCGCGCATCGTCAGCGCACCGAGAAACTTTCCATCCGAGTTGTCGGGCGAGTAAATCTGACCATTCGGCAGGACGATGCTGAGCGCCGTATCCTGCTCGATCGTGTTGGCGGGAATTCCCTGCAGCAATGCCGTGCCGTACACGAACGGCTTGAAGCTCGAACCGGGCTGGCGACGGCCGTCGATCACGCGATCGAACGACGACGTCGCGAAATCCTTGCCGCCAACCAGAGCCAGAACATCGCCCGTGAGCGGCGACAGCATCACGACCGCACCCTGCAGTGTCCCAGCCGGTGGCGCTGGCGCGGCGCCTTTCCTCGGTTTCCGGCGCGGCGTCTCGGCGCTGGACACCACCTCGCGCAGCGCACGGGCAGCGGCGCGCTGCAGCCCCGGATCGATGGTCGTGAAGACGCGATACCCTCCCTCGCGCACGTTCACGCCACCGCGTTCCGCCTGCACCCGCACCACGTTCACCATGTAATTGAAGCTGTCGTCCACCGACGTCCGCGTCGTCACCAGCGGCTGGGCCTGGGCGGCGGTCTTTTCGGCGGCGGTGATGTAGTTCTGCTGCGCCATCAGTGCCAACACAAGATTGCGGCGCTGCTTCACCCGGTCGGCATACTTCAGGGGATCATAGAGCGCCGGGCCCTTCGGCATCGCGGCCAGTGTCGCTGCCTCGGCCAGCGTGACCCGCGATGCTGACTTGCTGAAATAGTGCCGCGCTGCCGCATCGATGCCATACCACCCGTGCCCGAAGTGGATCGTGTTGAGATACGCCTCGAGGATCTGCGCCTTTGAATAGCGCCGCTCCATGTCGCGCGCCGCCGTCTGCTCCCGCAGCTTCCGGCCGAGCGAGGCATCACGACGGTCGATCAGGTCGGGATGCATGTTCCCCACCAACTGCTGTGTGATGGTGCTCGCGCCGCGGGCGTTGCCCATCACCGCATCCTTCACCGCGGCCGCGACGCCCACCAGATCCACCCCGTCGTGCTGGTAGAAGCGCTGGTCCTCGATGGCCACGAAAGCCTGACCGAGATACCGCGGCAGCGAGCTGATCGATACGCTCGTGCGGACCTGCTTGCCGAATTCCCCGATCACGCTGCCATCCCGGGCCAGGACCATCGAGGATTGCGGCAGGGGAACGATTGCCGCCGGGTCGGTGCCTTGCGCACCCACGGTCGTGGCAACCAGCGCGAGGCCGAGCAGATATTGATTCACAGTAGCCAATCTATCGTCAGCGGGTATGATGGAACTGCCGGCCTCTTCGCCTGCCCCCGAACGCCGTAACTTTCCTGCATGCCCCGACTGCTCCGCCTCGGCCTCGCGCAGTTTCGCCCCGCCAAGGCCAATTATGCTGCCAACCGATCACACGTCGCCTCGCTGCTCGCTCAGGCGATCGCGGAGAGTCCGCGACCAGATGTCGTCCACTTTCCCGAGACGGCCCTCACCGGCTACTTCCTCGAGGGAGGCGTGCGCGACCTGGCCGTGACCGCGGGAACGCTGGCCGCCGACCTGCAGCACGACTTCGCACAAATCGCGCCGGCCGGTGTGACCATCGACGTCGTGATCGGCTTCTACGAGCGCTGGCGGAACACGTTGTACAACAGCGTGATGTATGTCTCACTGGGTGGCAGCCGTGCCGAGATCCGTCATGTGCACCGGAAGAACTTTCTTCCAACCTACGGGTTGTTCGACGAGGCCCGTTTCGTGGAAGCGGGTCGCGAGATTCGCGCGTTCGACACCGCGTGGGGGCGCGCCGCACTGCTGGTGTGTGAAGACGCATGGCACTCGATCACCGGGACCATCGCTGCGTTGGACGGCGCCGAGGTTCTTTTCGTGTCCTCAGCGGCGCCGGCGCGCGGGCCGTGGCCACGAACCGATGCCAATGGCGGACCGGCCAGTGTGTATCGCTGGGAGCGATTGATTCGCGACATCGCCGAGGAACACGGCATGTTCGTCTCGCTCAGCAATCTCGTCGGCAGTGAGGGGGGCAAGATGTTCAGCGGTGCGTCGATCATCTGCGGACCACACGGTGATGTGCGGGCGACCCTGCCGCTGTTCGAGCCGGCGATGACGACATTGACCTGCGATCTGCGCGACCTGGTACGTGCACGCGCCGACACTCCGCTGTTGAGCGACGTGGCGCATGCGTGGCCACATCTCGAACGGAGTCTCGTGGGCGCGTTGGCCCGCACACCGTACGTGCTGTCATTCGATACGGCCGACGAAGCGACGGACCATACACCGGTACCACACACGGGAGCGCCAGCGCACAGGAGCAACGCTGCCACGATCTCGGGCGCGCCCGCCCCGCTCGAGATCAATGCGCCGCTGGTCGAGCAGTGGCTGGTGCAGTTCATCCGCGATGAGATGGACCGTCGTGGATTCACGAAGGCGGTGGTCGGGCTCTCAGGCGGCGTGGATTCGGCCGTCACGACCTATCTCGCCGCCCGTGCCCTCGGCCCGCAGAATGTGCTGGCGGTGCGCATGCCCTACAAAGCATCGTCGACCGACAGTCTCACCCACGCACAATTGGTGATCGATGCGCTTGGAATCGATCACCGCACGATGGAGATCACGGCGGCGGTCGATGGCTATCTGCAGCACGAACCGGATGCCGACCCGGCGCGCCGCGGCAACGTGATGGCCCGAACGCGGATGATCACACTCTTCGACCTCAGTGCGAAGCATCGCGGCGTACCACTGGGCACGGGCAACAAGACCGAGCGACTGTTCGGATACTATACGTGGCACGCGGATGACTCGCCGCCAATCAACCCGCTCGGTGATCTGTACAAGTCGCAGGTCTGGGCGCTGGCGCGGCACCTCGGGGTGCCGGCCGAGATCATCGACAAGCCGGCATCGGCCGACCTGATCGAGGGTCAGACCGACGAGGGAGATTTTGGCATCAGCTATGCGCGCGCCGACGAGTTGCTGAACTGGATGCTCAACGGCTGGACCCCCGCGGATCTCATCGCCCGCGGTTTCGATGCCCGCGATATCGAGGTGGTGCGCCGGCGACTGGAGTCGACCCATTGGAAGCGGCGATTGCCGACCGTGGCCCTCATCGGCCCGACGGCCATTGGCGAGAGCTATCTGCGGCCGGTGGACTATTGAGCGACGGCCTGGCAGTGAACGATGGCGTCGCCCCCGCGGCGCTCCGACTACACCTCGTGCGGGCGGGGAGCGCGACAGATGCCGAGAATCGATGCATCGGCCAGACGGACCTGCCGCTGTCGAAGGACGGGATGCGCGAGTGCCGACTGCTGGTGCGGCAGTTGAAACTGACGAATGCGACGGTCATCAGCAGCGATCTCCAGCGCGCCCGCAGCACCGCCGAACTGCTCACCGCCGGCTACATCATCGAGGAGCCGAGACTGCGCGACATGCATTTCGGCGAATGGGAAGGTGCGACGTGGGCCGAACTCGAGGAGCAGGTCGGAGCACCACCGTTGACGGAATCGGTGAAGTGGACGACGATCAGGCCGCCTGGTGGTGAATCATTCGCCGAGGTGGTGGCACGTGTGTCCTCGTGGCTCGCGGCACTGCCAAACGACGGCGGTGACTATCTCGTCGTCGCGCACGCCGGAAGCATTCGTGCCATCGCCGTGCTGCTACTCGAGATTCCACCAGCGCGTGCATTTTCATTGGCACTGGATCACGCGCGCGTCAGCATCTTTGAACTCTCCCCCCGCGGAGCCTCGCTGATTCAATGGAATTCCTCCTGCGCGTAGCTTTGTCGCTGGCGACGCTGGCGCTGGCATCATCGGTCGCCGCACAACCGATTACCGTCCGCGATGGAGCTGGGCTGACCGTGACCGTGCTGGCACCAGCGCAGCGCGTTGCCGCGCTGATCTCGTCCACGATTGACATCATCGTGACGCTGGGTGCCGCCGATCGCATCGTGGCACGAACGCGCTACGATACCGCCAGCGCCGTTGCAAAGGCCGCCAACGTCGGTGGTGGTATCGACCCGAGCGTCGAAATCCTGCTCGCCGCCCGCCCAGATCTCTTCATCGTCTGGAACGGTCAGGCCAATACGGCGGTCGTCAGTCGGATGCGAGCCCTCGGTGTTCCGGTCTATCTCGTCGACACGAAAGACACGACCGCACTCTTTGCGACGATTCGCAATCTCGGGGCGTTGCTCGGGCTCAGCGCCCGGGCAGGCACCGCCGCCAACGGCCTCCGCAGCGAGCTACGAGCGATCGCAGCACGCCGCGCGCTCCAGCCGCGCGTGAGCGCGGTGTACGTGATCAGTCGCGCACCGGTGATCATCTCGGCGGCAAAGAGCTACATGGCAGAATTGATCAGTGTGGCGGGTGGCGACAACCCGTTTCGTGATGTGCCGGGCGAGTTCCCGACCCTCTCGCTGGAATCATTCATCGCGCGCGACCCGGACGTCGTGATCATCGGGCGTGGCGCACGC
>JBBQRH010000013.1:0-72274 GCA_038215035.1 Gemmatimonadales bacterium
ACCGTCGACTGCGACAAAGACCGTCGTCTTCGCCTGCGTCGCCAGCGATGCAGCCGTCGCTTCGAGCGTCGCGTCATGCACGCCAAAGTGTTCCATCAGCCGCGTGTTGCCAACCGCCACGAAGTGCGAATCGATCATCGCCGTCACGCCGAGGCCTGTCATCGATTCGAATGCCGTCGCCGGCGAAACCGTCAATCCGCGCTCTGCGACCGCGCGCATGATGGCGCCCGCCACCGGATGCTCGCTCATCGCTTCCAGCGAAGCAGCCATCGCCAGCACGCCATCAGACGTGTGCGTCATGTCGGACGCCGCAACGATATCGGTCACGGCCGGCCGCCCTTCCGTGATCGTACCCGTCTTGTCCAGCACGATCGTCGAGATCGCGCCCGCGCGCTGCAGCGCCTCACCACCCTTGATCAACACCCCACCCTCGGCGCCACGACCCGTGGCCACCATCACGGCCGTTGGCACCGCCAGGCCCATCGCACATGGACAGGCAATGATCAGCACCGCCACCGCGGCCGCAAAGGCGCGCACCGATGCGGCACCACCGCCAGCCCCTGCATTCCAGAGCAGCACGAACCAGATCGCGAATGTGATCATCGAGAGCACGATCACGGTCGGCACGAAGATCGCGCTGATCCGATCGGCCAGCCCCTGAATCGGCGCACGAGATGCCTGCGCATCGCGCATCAGCATCATGATCTGCGCCAGAACACTGCGACTGCCGAGCGTCGTCGCACGATACCGGAAGGCGCCGGTGGCGTTGATGGTGCCTCCGATGACGCGATCCCCAGACTGCTTCGGTACCGGCATCGATTCGCCGGTGAGCATACTCTCGTCCACCGCGCTCGAGCCGAGTTCGATCACACCATCCACCGGAATCCGTTCGCCGGGCCGGATCACCACCACATCACTCGCCCGGACATCGCGCAGCGATACTTCCACCTCGATCTCCCCACCGTCCGGCGTCGGCCGCATGACCCTAGCGGTCGTCGGTCGCAGTGCTGCCAGCGCCCGCAACGCGGCCGAGGTGCTGCGCGTCGCGCGAGACTCGAACATCCGGCCGGTGAGAATCAGCGCGATGATGAAGATCACCGCTTCGAAGTACACGTCCGGTGCCACGCCATGCCGCGTGAAGAGTCCGGGGACGACCGTTGCCAGCACCGAGTACACGAACGCGGCGCCTGTACCGACCGCGACCAGCGTGTTCATGTCGGCCGCCCGATGGCGAAGCGCCTGCCACGCGCTCACGTAGAACTGCCGCCCCGCCCACACCATCACACCCACCGTCATCGCCAGCAGTGACCAAGTCAACACCGGTGTTGGTACTGCGTAGAGCCATGGCATTGCCGACGCCAGCCACGGCGAAATCGCCGACATCACCCAGCGCATGAACGGGTCCGCCACCACGCCCATTCCGGTATGGGCGTTGGACGCCATCAACGGCATCGATACCAGCATCGCAATCGCCCCGGCCGCGCCGCTGACGATGGCCCGCAGTCGCAGCGCCTCATACTCGTGCGACGTCGTGGCGTCGCGTGCGGCGAGCTGCTCCACCACATCGTCGGCGGCGGCCGGCAGCTCCGCCCCGTACCCCGTGTCCAGCACGCGCTGTACCAGCGCGGCCGGGCTCGAGATGGCGGGGTCGAACGTGACGGTCGCACTACCCATCAACAAGTTCACCGACGCATCGACCACGCCCGGTGCTCGGCTCAGTTGCCGCTGCACCCGGCTCTGACATGCGGCGCACGTCATTCCCGTCACCGGGAGCGTCACCGTCTGGGCACTCCCGCCCACCGCACTCGGCGCAACCTCGGCCGGGATCAGAACCTCAGGCATTTGACTTCGACGGCAGCTTCTCTGCAGTCGCCACGTTCAGCACCCGTCCCTTGACCACGTCGTATCCGGCGGCATCGATGGCCGACTCGGCCGCAGACAGTGCACCGGTCGCCGGATCAACGACGACCGTCGCCGAGCCGATCTGCACCGACTCGACCACCACCCCCGGCACCGCGGCAAGCGCCTTCTGCACTGCCGTTACGCAGTGGCCGCAGCTCATGCCCGAGATTGCTATGGCTACCTTTTCCATGTGTACCCCCCTCGAGGACTCCTAGCTGTCAATATACCCCTCACGGGTATAAATCAGTATAGGGTATGGGGGTATGTCAACCCCTCCGATCAAGCCTGCATCCGTCGCGCCCCGGCGGCGGTGATCCAGCGTCTCTAGATTGACCGCATGCCTCGGCAAGGGACTCACGATCAGCACAGACCGCCAAGGTCGGCTGCTGTCGATAACCCGGCCAGCCAGTCTCACTTTTCTTCAGTAGAGCGCGGTCTCATGACCTCTGCACGTTTGATCTCGGGCGCTTCTGTAATCGCTCTCACGGTCGCCCTCGCGCCGGCACCTGTCGATGCACAGAACGCCGGCGTCGACCCGCGCCCCCCGAATGCTCCCACGCAGTCACCAGCGTTCCCCGGGCAGACCCGGGCCCCGGAGCAGAAGCTCGGCGTGACCTTCGACGTGGTCACCGTCGCGCAGGGGCTGGTGAACCCATGGGGCCTGACCTTCCTCCCCGGTGGCAAGATGCTCGTCACTGAGAAGCCCGGTCGCCTGCGCGTCGTCGCGCCGGACGGCACCCTGTCGGAGCCAGTGGCCGGGCTGCCGGCCGTTGACGCCCGCGGACAGGGTGGCCTGCTGGATGTGGCGCTGCATCCGAATTTCGCGTCGAACAAACTGATCTACTGGAGCTACGCGGAAGCTCGCGACGGTGGCGCCAATAACACGGCCGTCGCGCGTGGCCGGTTCGTCGATGGCCCGGCACCCAAAGTCGAGAATGTCGAGGTGATCTTCCACCAGACTCCGTCGCTGGTATCGACGCTCCACTTCGGCGGACGCCTCGTCTTCGCGCGCGATGGCCGACTCTTCGTCACACTCGGCGATCGGTCGATCACCGAAGGGCGCATGCAGTCGCAAAGCATGGATGGTCTGCTTGGAAAGATCGTGCGCCTCGAGGCAGATGGGTCGATCCCGTCCGACAATCCGTTCGTCGGCAAGACTGGTGTGCGTCCTGAGATCTGGTCGATCGGCCATCGCAATCTGCAGGGCGCCGCGATCAATCCGGCGACGCGCGAACTCTGGACGGTGGAGCATGGCACGCGCGGCGGCGATGAGCTCAACGTGCCTCGCAAGGGCAAGGACTACGGCTGGCCGACGATCGCGTATGGCATCGAGTATCGCGGTGCAACGATCACCGGTGGCATCACACAGCAGGCGGGCATGGAGCAGCCGCTCTACTACTGGGATCCCGTCATCGCGCCGAGTGGCATGACGTTCTACACCGGATCACTGTTCCCGGCCTGGAAGGGAAGTCTGTTCATCGGAGGCCTGGGCAGCACGAACCTGGTCCGACTCTCGCTCAAGGGTGAGCGCATCGTTGGCGAGGAGCGACTGCTGACGGATCTGACGCCGTCCCGCGAGCGCATCCGCGATGTGCGTCAGGGCCCGGACGGCGCACTGTACCTGATCACGGACAGTCCAACGGGACGGATTCTCAAGTTGGCGCCAGCAGCGCGGAAGTAATCTTGACCAGCAGGCCGCACGCGAGCGGGAATGCACCACTTGATGGACACGGATCGACATGCCCACGCTGCCTGCTTTCCTCCACCGTGATCGCACCATTGCGCCGGCGGGTTTCAACCGCTGGCGCGTACCGCCGGCCGCACTGGCCATTCATCTCTGCATCGGCCAGGCCTATGCGTTCAGCGTCTTCTCGCTGCCGCTCTCCAAGGCCGTCGGCCTGACCACTGCCGCGCCCGATGACTGGAAGGTCAGCACCATCGGGTGGGTGTTCAGCACGGCGATCGTCTTTCTTGGCCTCTCCGCCGCGCTGTTCGGCGCCTGGCTCGAACGCGTCGGACCGCGCGCCGCGATGTTCGTCGCGACGCTCTGCTTCACCAGTGGCCTGGCCCTTGGGGCCGCCGGCGTCGCCGCGCACCAGTTCTGGCTCCTGATTCTCGGCTACGGCGTGGTCGGGGGCGTTGGACTTGGGATCGGCTACATCTCACCGGTCTCCACTCTGATCAAGTGGTTCCCGGACCGACCGGGCATGGCAACGGGACTCGCCATCATGGGATTCGGCGGCGGCGCCATCATCGCGTCGCCGCTGTCGGTGCGGCTGATGTCGCACTTTCGGACGGATGGAGGCAATGGGATCGCGTCGACCTTTCTCACGCTGTCGCTGCTCTATTTCGTGATCATGATGTTTGGCGTCTTCACCGTCCGCGTGCCTGCCGCCGCATGGATCCCTTCTGCGAACATTGCGAAACGCGCCGCATCGACATCGAGCGCACCCACGGGAATGACGGTCGCCTCTGCGGTGCGTACACCGCAGTTCTGGCTGCTCTGGACCATGCTGTGCGTCAACGTCACCGCAGGTATCGGAGTGCTCGGGCAAGCGTCGGCCATGATTCAGGAGATGTTTCCGGGGCGCATCACCGTCGCCAACGCGGCGAATTTCGTGGTGCTGCTCAGCCTCGCCAACCTGATCGGTCGATTCGTCTGGTCATCGCTCTCAGACCTCATCGGCCGCCGCGCCACCTACGCCTGCTTCTTCGCGCTCGGCGCGGCCGCGTACGCCACCATTCCGACGATCGGCCGGAGTGGCAACGTGGTGGCCTTCATGGTGGCCTATTGCATCATTCTGTCGATGTACGGTGGTGGGTTCGCCACCATTCCGGCCTATCTGCGCGACATGTTCGGTACGCTGCAGGTTGGTGCCATCCACGGCCGCCTGCTCACGGCCTGGTCCACCGCGGGTGTGCTTGGACCGGTGCTCGTGAATTACATCCGTGAATACCAGCTGGAGCGCGGTGTGCCGAAGGCCGAGGCGTACAGCGTCACGATGTATCTCATGGCTGGTTTGCTCATCGTCGGGCTGCTCGCAAATCAGTTGCTGCGACCGGTCGTGGCGGAGGCGGGCCCACGAGTGTGACAGCTGAGGTCTGGGCGTCTCGTGCAACCCCGCCATAGAACTCCCCACACCCAGCCCCTAACTTCCGCACACACGAACCCGCCCTTCCACCGCCTTCAGGCCCGGGTCGCGGCGCTTCTCCGAGTAGGTCCTCCGCATGACGATTGGCAACCGCCCGAACCCAGCCCCGGCGTCTTCCGGCAGCGCTGCACCTGCGCGCCCGACGCTGGTCAAGCACCGCGACCCAGCGCCCATCGGCGATCACGTCGAACGAAATCCGGGCACACCGCTCGATCTCGATGTCGTGCGCGCCATTCGCGTGAACCGAAGCGCGGTTGAGCGGCGGGCTGCGACCATCCCCACCCGTCGGACGGTCAAGAAGGAATGGCAGGCCGCCTGGTTGCTCCGCGCCATCACCTGCATGGACCTCACCACGCTGTCCGGCGACGATACCCCCGGAAACGTCCGCAGGCTCTGCGCCAAGGCTCGCAACCCGCTGCGTGACGATATCGCAACCGCACTCGGCGTCAGCCATCTGCGCATCACGACTGGTGCGGTCTGCGTGTATCACACACTGGTGCCGATCGCTGTCGAAGCGCTCGCCGGCAGCGGGATTCCAGTTGCTGCCGTCTCGACCGGCTTCCCCGCCGGCCTCTCACCGCTCGAGACGCGCATCGCCGAGATCAAAGCCAGCGTTGCCGCCGGCGCCCAGGAGATCGACATCGTCGTCACACGCGCCCACGTGCTCACCGGCAACTGGCATGCACTCTATGATGAAGTGAAGCGTTTCCGCGAGGCCTGCGGCGATGCGCACATGAAGACCATTCTGGCTACCGGTGAACTGGCCACGATGACCAACATCGCACGCGCCAGCATGGTGGCGATGCAGGCCGGCAGTGACTTCATCAAGACCAGCACCGGCAAGGAAACGGAAAATGCGATTTTGCCCGTGGGGCTCGTGATGGTGCGCATGATCCGCGCCTACCGCGAGCAGACTGGCCACATCGTGGGCTTCAAGCCCGCCGGTGGCATCCGCGCCGCCAAGGGAGCCCTCGACTGGTTGGCCCTGATGAAGGAAGAGCTCGGCGATCGCTGGCTGCGCCCCGATCTCTTTCGCTTCGGCGCCAGCGGCCTCCTCACCGACATCGAACGTCAGCTCGAGCACTTCGTGACTGGTCGCTACGCCGCTGCGTATCGCCAGCCGATGCCATGATTCACCGCACTCACTCTACATGACATCAGTCGCTGACATCTTCGAAACGATGGCCTACGGTCCGGCACCGGAAGGCGACGCCCCTGTGCGCGAATGGATCGAGCGTCACCAGCTCGGCACCTTCGGTCATTTCATCGATGGGGCGTTCACAAAACATGGCAACACTTTCGCGGTCAACAATCCGGCGACGGGTGTCATGCTGGCGAAGGTCACCCAGGGCACCGAGGCCGATGTCGACGCCGCAGTGAAGGCGGCGCGCAACGCCCTCCCGAAGTGGCAGGCGCTCGGCGGCCACGGTCGGTCGCGCCATTTGTATGCGCTGGCGCGCGCGGTGCAGAAGCACGCGCGCCTGCTCTCCGTGCTCGAGACGCTCGACAACGGCAAGCCGATCCGCGAGACCCGCGATCTCGATATCCCGCTCGTCGCCCGGCACTTCTACCATCATGCGGGCTGGGCCCAGCTGCTCGACACCGAGTTCGCCGGCTACACTGGCGCTGGCGTTTGCGGGCAGATCATCCCGTGGAACTTTCCATTGCTGATGCTGGCATGGAAAGTGGCGCCCGCGCTGGCCGCCGGTTGCACCGTGGTGCTCAAGCCAGCCGAGTTCACACCGCTCACGGCACTCTGCTTCGCGGAGCTGGCTCGCGATGCCGGATTGCCGGCCGGTGTGCTCAACATCGTCACCGGCGACGGCGACACGGGTAAGGCACTGGTCTCCCACAAGGATCTCGACAAGCTGGCATTCACCGGCTCCACCGAAGTCGGCAAGATCATTCGGCGCGCCACCGCCGGCAGCGGCGTGAAGCTGTCGCTCGAACTCGGCGGCAAGAGCCCGTTCATCGTCTTTGAGGATGCAGATCTCGACAGTGTCGTCGAGGGAGTCGTCGATGCGATCTGGTTCAATCAGGGGCAGGTGTGCTGCGCCGGTTCGCGGCTGCTGGTGCAGGAAGGCATCGCGACGCAGCTCGAGGACAAGATCCGCGCTCGCATGGAGACGCTGCGGATCGGCTCACCACTCGACAAGTCGATCGACATGGGCGCCATCGTCGATCCGGTGCAGCTCGATCGCATCCGGACGCTGGTCGATGCCGGCGTCGCCGAAGGGTCGCAGATGTGGCAACCCTCCTGGGCCGTGCCCACCACGGGGTGTTTCTATCCTCCCACGCTCTTCACCGGCGTCTCTCCCGCCGCGCGCATCGTGCAGGAGGAGATCTTCGGACCAGTGCTGGTGTCGATGACCTTCCGCACTCCGGGTGAGGCGGTGGAGCTGGCGAACAACACGCCGTATGGCCTCGCCAGCAGCATCTGGACCGAGAACATCAATCTTGCCCTCGACATCGCGCCACGAATCAAGAGCGGTATTGTCTGGGTGAACTCGACCAACCTCTTCGACGCTGCCGCCGGATTTGGCGGCTACAAGGAGAGTGGCTTCGGTCGTGAGGGTGGACGTGAAGGGATGTACGAGTATCTCACCCCGTCGTGGAAGAAGGGCGCGGACACGATCATCGAGCCGGCACCATTTCCTCCCGCGACACACTCGCCGAACAACTTTGACACCCCGGACATCGATCGCACGCCAAAGTTCTTCATCGGCGGCAAGCAGGTACGTCCCGATGGCGGCTACAGCATCGCGGTGAGCGGCCCGGACGGGCAGATGGTCGGCGAAGTGGGTGACGGGAATCGCAAGGATCTCCGGAATGCCGTCAGCGCCGCACTGGCGGCGAAAGGCTGGGCCAAGGCCACCGGCCACAATCGCGCACAGATTCTCTACTACATCGCCGAGAATCTGTCGGCCCGTGCCACGGAGTTTGCGCGGCGCCTCGATGCGATGATCGGCGGCAACGGTGGTGCTGCCGAAGTCGAGCGCTCGATTGCACGGCTATTCACCTACGCCGCCTGGGCCGACAAGTACGACGGTGCCGTGCACAGCGTGCCGATGCGCGGGGTGACGCTCGCGATGAACGAACCGATTGGTGTGCTGGCGCTCGTCTGCCCCGCCGAACAGCCGCTGCTCGGCTTTGTGTCGCTCGTCGCCCCGGCCATCGCAATGGGCAACACGGCGGTCGTCATCCCCAGCGAGCTGTATCCGCTCGCGGCCACCGACTTCTATCAGGTGCTCGAGACCTCCGATCTGCCTGATGGCGTGGTGAACATCGTGACAGGATCACGGACATCGCTCGCAAAGACGCTGGCCGAGCATGATGAGGTGGATGGCCTCTGGTTTTTCGGCCCGCGCGACGTTGCGGCAGCGGTGGAGCGATATGCCGCCGACAATATGAAGCGCACCTGGACTGACTGGACTCGGCGCGACTGGACCACCGCTGCCGAGGGAGAGGGGCGTGACTTCCTGCGTTTTGCCACGCAGGTGAAGAACATCTGGATTCCGTACGGGGAGTAGCGACGGCGCGCGGCTCGGTGCTAGAGCACTACAGAAGGGTTTCCGTCGCCAAATGGCACCGGTCGCCGAACGGCGGAGACTCTCGACACGGTTCATACCGCGTTCAGAATCTCCGCCCCGGGAAAAACCTCCTGTGCCTGGCGCTGACGCGCAGACTCAGACCACCTCACCTCGCCGACGCTCGCAAACGCGGACGTGGTGCTCGTTGTGCAGGAGCGTGAACAGCATCATCTCGCGCACCGTCAGCCGGCCGAGGAGCGGATGTGGCAATCGATACGCGTCGAGCTGCGACTCCGTCCACTTTTCCATGGACTGGGTCAGCCCCCGCAACGTCTCGGAGTGCGCGTCCATGATTTCATTGCGGCGCACCAGATTGGCGGTCGCATGGTCCGGCGGCGGAGCGAAACGGCCAGCGGTGCCACCGGCCGCCAGCGCCTTCGCGTACTGCGCCGCCAGCGCCTCGAGTGACCGCGATGGATACGACGGGCTCCCGAACATCATTCGTAGTGCTAACCGTGGCACCCGCAGCACGGGAAGCAATGGCGTCATGGCACGAGTCAGATGCCGCACATGCTCTGCCGGCGACCAGTGCGCGCCGATTGGCGCAAAGAACTCCGGTGTGGTGAAATCGGACCAGTATTCGACACCGGCTTCATGAACCGCTTCCAGCGCCTCGATGATCGCGCGACGGTTCGCCAGTGCAGGTCGAGTGACGGAGTACTGCAGCGTGGTGCTCATGACCGATCCTGGTGACACGTCCGAGTGCGTTCTGCACCACAAGTTAGCGCGCGACGGACACCGGCAGCGTCAGGGTTCCGGGAAGCAGGAGCCGGCACGGCACCGGACGCAATCGTCTGACCACCTCGACAGTGGCCACAGCGTTGGTGGTCGGACACTGCGGATCGGCCAGATTATGCTTGGGTATTGCCGCCCTGAATCCTCCTTCCAGCATCCGCACCATCCCATCTTCTGCCGCCGTGACTGCTTCGCCAGCCATCGAACGATTCCGCGATTTTCGTCGATCTGTTGGGCGAGCACCGCGTCTTCATCGAGCCATCATAAAAGCACGAGGCCTACACTTCGCCACGTTCTCAACTGATGACCCGGGACGCGGAACGCTTCCGCTCATCTGCGTCAACGGTGGACTCATCTTCGATCACAAGCTGCTCTGGCCGGCACTCTCGCCGCTCGCCGCCCGGCGACAGCTCATTTTCTACGACCAGCGCGGACGCGGAGCCACCGCCGTTCCCCCGGGGGCACACGCGGCGCGCGTCGAATTCGACGCCGCCGATCTGGCGGAGTTGCCAGAAGTACTCGGCCTGCACCGGTGTCACCTCCTGGGCCACTCCTGGGGCGGTGGTATCGCGATGTTGTCGACGCACTATAAAAGCGACCGAATCGCCTCGCTCTCGTTATTGAATCCAGTTGGGCTGACCGGCGACTGGATTCCCGCCCTTACCGCCGCAGCGGCGGGTCGCCTCGTGGGTCCCGGCCTCGACCGCCTGCGCGCCGCCGACGCTGCGATCCAGCCCGGCATGCCAACCGCCGCCGATCCGGCCGCACTCAGCGAGTACGCGGCGGCCATCTATCCGGCCTGGTTCCATGCCATGGAGCTCGCGTCTCTGTTCGCGCCGCCCACCTCTCGGAGTGTCACCGGCGCCGCCGTCTCAGCCCGACTGCGGCGAGAGGGATACGACTGGCGGCATCTCGTCGGGCCGATTCCGGTGCCGACGCTGCTGCTGCACGGCGTGGCGGATCTCATCCCGTTTACTGTTGCCGAGGCCACTGCCGGCACCCTCGGCGCCAAGGCACACCTCCGGCTGATTCCAGAGGCCGGACACAATCCGTTCTGGGAACAGCCTTCGATCGTCTTCTCTTCGATCGAGGACTTCCTCGACGCCGCCGAACGCCCCTCCGCTCCCTGATTCTCCCGCGCCCTGCTGATGCGCCCCCCTTCGCTGCCTCGAGTCCTTGGAATTGTTCTCGTCGGCCTTGCCGCGTTGGTCCTCCTCGAGACGGCCAGCGTCCGACGACACGGCTACGACCTGACACGTGGCCATACCGCCGCCGACAGCGTACAGCAGAGCGCCGACGCCGCGCCCGCGCTCGCCAATGCCGTGGCCCTTTCGGCACGCACGAACGCGGCCGCAAGCGACTCGATCCGGCGCGCCGATACCCGTGCGCTGATCGCCGCGCGCAGTACCGGCACGTTCATCCCGGATATCCTGCTGCTTTCCGACAGCACGCTCCAGCGCTGGCCTGATCGCCGCGCCACACCACTGCGTGTCTATGTGAGCGACCAGGGGCCGAACGCCTCCGGTCGTCTGCGTGAGGACTATCTCCAGGCGGTCCGCGAGGCGTTCACGATCTGGGAAGGTGTCGAACTGCCGGTCCGATTTGTCTTTGTCAGCGACTCCGTCCTTGCCGACATGACCGTCTCCTGGGTCACCGACTTCAACGGCGATCCGGTGCTCGGGCGCACCAAAGTCGTGCGCGACAGCGAGTACTGGATCATTCGCAGCGACGTACAACTGGCCACGTTGCGTCGTGATGCGTCAGCACAGCTCGATCCCACCGTGGTGCGCGCGTTGGCGATTCATGAAATCGGCCACGGCATCGGCCTTGATCACGCCACGGACACCACGGTCATCATGGCGCCGAAGATCCGCGCCCGCGCCATCACACTGGCGGACAAGGCCACCGCGCAACTGCTCTACAGCGTGCCACCTGGCTCGGTCCTCACACAACGACGGAAACCACGTCCGCCGACGCCAGTGCCTCCCTCGCCCTGACGTACACCGATCACGCTACCACTGCAGCGTGATCGGTCGCTCCTTGCGTTGCCGAATGACGATCAGCGCGACCTGCTTCATCCCGCGCGACGACGCTCGCTGGATCGCCCGCTGCAGATCGCGCACACCTTCGCAGTCCTCATCATTCACGCGGCGGATCACATCACCGCCGCGCAAGCCAGACGATGATGCCGGCGTTCCGGGAGCCACGCGAAGAACGAGAATTCCTTCACTGACACCTGTCAGGTCCTCGAGATCGTCGGTGATCGTCGTCATCACGGCGCCCGCAATCGACAGATCGGTGCCGGACCACGACATCCCACGCAGCAACCGCTCCGGGCGCATGGCCGGCGGCACCACCGGCGTGGCGGGCGGCATAGGCGGACGGGGTGCAGCGCTGCCTGACGGACGCTCTGGTGCGCGCGCGCTTCCCGACACCGTCACCTCGCAGTTCTCGCCGATGCACACTCTGGGCGGATCACCGGAGACGTCGAACCTGAACATCGTGCCAGACGCGTCGTCACCCTCCGGAAACGCCAGCGAGAACGATCCGTTGGCAGCGTCGCGCGTGCCAACCACTACGGTGATCACGCGTTCACGCCCACCGCGACGGACCTTCAGCGGAACGCGCTCACCTGGCGTCAGCACATCGGACAGTGGTACGGCGCCTGGCAGTGCACTGCGCCCGAACGCCAGCACCGTATCACCAGCCTGCAGTCCGCCTTCAGCTGCCGGGCTGCCCGCTTCGACGGAGGCAATCACCGCTGGTGACAAGAAAACAGTGAACACCTTCCCGTCGCGCAGTTCGGTGTTCTGTTCACCGGAGAGCTGGACGCCGAGGTAGCCACGCGGCATCGCGCGGGTCCTGAAGGTCAGCGCGCGTTGCTGTCCAGCCAATACGCGGGTCACATTTGCCATCGCGCGAGCGCTCGCAATCTGCGCCCGCAGCTGTGCCCTCGTGTCGGCATCGACACTCCCTACCTGAATCCGATCAGCCTCCGCCTGCACCCGTGCGATCTCGGTAGCCAGATCCGCAATCCGCATCGACGTCACGCGGACGATCGAGTCACGAACCCGCGGATCGGACCGCGCTGCCCGCTGCAGCTCGCGCTGCATTTGCGCGAGTACCCGTGCCTGCTGCTCGAGCGTCACTCGCATGCGCTCCGAAAGCTCACGCGAGCGCGCCTCACGTTCAGTCGAACCCTCCTGCGCTGCCGCACGCCCTGCACTCATCAGCAGAACGGCAAGCAATCCCGCACCTCGTGCACTCATGCGCATCAATACTCCAAAACCTGTTGCGACGCCGGCAGCACCGTGGTGAGGCGTCGCAATGTCACCTCGCGGGCGCCGAGCGTGGCGAGATAGTAGCGATTCATGACAGGATCATCGGGCGCCTCGTACAGCGCACGCCGCGCAGTGGCCATCGCCGCGTCCAGGACTTCGAGGCGCTCGCGATAGTTGGACGCTGCCGCGGCTGATCCTCCGGCCATCCGTGGCGCAAGCGCGCTGTCGTTCGCGGCCAGCCACAACAAGGCGCCGCTGTACACCTGCTCGGCCGAGTTGAGAGTGGCGCGCGCTTCCTCTGCCGTCCGGAACCGCACCACCGGCTGCACCATCGCGCCGGGCATCACCGGCTGGGCGGCCGAGACCGTCGCTGCTGGCTCCGCCTGCGCCGCCGACCGACCGACCGTCAGTCGGCCTCCAGCCACGCCAACCGTCACCAGCAGCGCGGCGGCCGCCGCCAGCCCGGCCACGCGCTGCCACCGCCCCAACACGTGACCAGAACGCATCGGCGTCATCACGCTCGGCGCCGACAGAATTGGACGGATCTCGGCCGGCGTCGAGACCATCGCGTGCCGGGTCGACGTCAGCAGTCCCTCCTCGCGCAGGGCCGAGGCCAGCTGCTGCCACGGCACCAGCGGCACGATCGGGCGCTCTCGCTCCGCCAACGCCGCGGCAACGATCCGGCGCATCGCGATGAAGTCGGCACGGCACAGCGCGCAGTGCTCGAAGTGGTGGCGTTCATCCAGCGTCGCTGGCTCATCGACCAGAGCGGCGATCCGTTCAGGCGACAGGTGCTGCATAGCCATCTTCCAGAGTCGGTGTAGACAAATGATCCATCAGCGGCGCCAACAGGCGGCGCAATTTCGCTCGGGCCTTGAACAGCTGCGACTTCGACCCGCCGGTGGTAATCCCCAGCTGGCTGGCGATCTCCTCATGCGTAAAACCTTCCACATCGTGCAGCACGAACACGGTGCGAGCGCCGCGCGGCAGCTTGTCCAGCGCCTGGGTGATCGACTCCCGCACGAAGGGCTGCTCAACATCGTCCTCCACCATCGCCGTCTCCTCGGTCAACTCCTCGTGCACGCCCAGCAGCCGCCGGGCACGCCGCAGCGCGTTGAGCGTCCGGTTCACCGCAATCCGGTGCGCCCAGGTCGAGAACTGCGCGTCACCGCGAAAGGTGGGTAACGCCCGGAAGATCTGAATCCAGACATCCTGGGCAATATCCGCCGCCTCGTCAGCGTCGTGCACCAGTCTCCGCACCACGGCATCCACCCGTGGAGCGTACTCAGCCCACAGCGCTCGCATCGCCAGTTCGTCCCCGGCAACAGCGCGCGCAATCAACTCCTCATCGGTAGTCAACGGCGTGGTACGGACGAACGGTGGGGCGGGCGACCGGCACCGAGGCAGGTGCGAAGCAGAACTCGGTCATGAGACACGAGAGTGGCGTGAAGGGTTTACGTCGGGTGGGCGCCAGATTCTGGCGGCGCGCGGTGCCCAGACAACGGAACCCGCCAGCGTCAGGATTCACTCCGCCGCCCCGGTACCGCGGTGCATGGTACGGCACCTCACGTGAGAGCACACAAACCTTTGAAAAGCCTGCACTTGACTCACTCCCAAGCGATCCGTACCATGCGTGCAGGGGTTGGAGCGGAACGTTCCGCTGCCTGCGTCGTCTCATGTGTGACCTGCGGATCTTCTGGTCAGGCTTCGGTCTGAGCCGCGAATTCGATGTGTGTGTCGCCGTCGTACGTCCTGCAGCCGCGTTTTTCCCGGAGTCGCCGTGATCGTCAAGCTCGCCGCTTTCCTTGCACTCGGCATCACCGCGCTCCCCGCAGCCCCGCTTGGGTCTGTTGGCGAAGGCTTGCCGAAGGCGACGCCGGAATCGGTGGAGATGAGCGCCTTGCGCCTCGACGCGATCACCCGTGTGGTGCGTCGCGGGATCTCGGAGGGTGGTTTCCCCGGTGCTGCGGTTGTTGTTGGCCGCCGCGGATCCGCGGTGTACTCGCAGGGATTTGGTCGACTGTCATGGGGTGTCGATGCGCCTAGCGTCTCCCCTGATCGCTCGGTGTATGATCTCGCGAGTCTGACCAAAGTCATCGGCACGACGACCGCCATCATGCTGCTGTATGATGAGGGCCGGATCCATCTGGATGACAAGGTCAGCACGTTCTTCCCCGAATTTGGTGGTGGCGAGAAGGACAACGTCACCATCCAGGATCTGCTGACGCACCGGAGTGGGTTGCCGGCTGGTCGCGATCTGTGGCGTCTCGCGTGGTCGCCTGCCGATGCGCAGCGGCTCGTGTTGCAGACGCCGCTCGAATACTCGCCTGGAACGCGGTACGTCTACTCCGACCTTGGTGCCGACATCCTCGGCTTCATCGCTGAGCGTGCCAGCGGACGTAAGCTCGACGAACTGCTGCAGGAGAAGGTCTTCACGCCGCTCGGCATGAGCGAAACGTGGTACCGCGTGCCGGCTGGCGCCCGCGCCCGCACGGCGCCGACGGCTACGATGTCGGTGCGCGGCTACTCGCTGCAGGGTGATGTACACGACGAAAATGCACACGCGCTCGGTGGCGTTGCCGGCCATGCTGGGCTCTTCAGCACTGCCGCCGACCTGTCCGTGTTTGCCACGATGATGCTGAACAAGGGGATCTACCTTGGCACACGCATCATCAGCGATTCGACTGTCGAGCGGTTCACGGCGCGAACCGCCGGCTCGCGGGCACTTGGCTGGGACACCTGTGCGGGACACAACGGTGGGGGCTGCGGTCGCTACATGTCGTCGCGCGCCTTCGGCCACACCGGCTTTACCGGAACATCGATCTGGATTGATCCAGAGCGCGACATGTTCGTCGTGTTGTTGACCAATCGTGTCTTCGAGTCGCGCGCACGGCGTCCGGAACGTGTCATCTCGGATGTTCGCGCCGACCTTGCCGATGCTTCGGCCTGGGCGGTCACCGCACCCGCGCAAGCCGTTCAACTCGATGGTGATCCTGAGTTTCGCGCCGACTACGCCACCGGCTGGAATCCTGCGCCAGAAGTCCGCTATCGCTCCGTCGGATGCAGTGTGAGCCGCGGACGAGCGTTGGCCCGCAAGTCGTCTGGCCGTGGCAGCGCCAAGTCACGTCGCGCAGCCTGTCGCAGCAGTTCGAGCAGCGCCAAGTCGTCCTCGCGCAGCCGTGCAGCGGCATCGCGGTCCGCCAAGGCTCGCTCGTCACGCAGCACGGCCAGCACCCGGAAGCGAAGTGCCGCGGCGACGCGTTCGGCATCAAGCAGAAGGTCGAGTTCCAAGACTGCCACGAAGAAGAATCGTCGCTGACTTCAACTCTGCGCGTAACGCCGTCGCGCCGTGGTAGCGCGTACTCTCGGCAGCGCGATCTGTAAGCTGTCCGCGTCGATCATCTCTACGCCACTTGGCCGTGACCGACCGATCTCCAAAGCCTGAGTAGTCGCTCATGCCGGGAGCATCGTTGCAGCCTCGACCACTTTACTGTCTGCAGAGAGGCGGGTTTCTCCCAGTACCGCCCTTCTCCGAGTAGATTGCTCCCCATGGATACGCAGCCACAACAACCGACCGACAGCCCCGATGCCACGGGCGCATCCGGCATCGATGACGCTGAGGCCGGCACCGGCGGCGTGACGCTGGATCAGGCCCGACTCGTGCTTCGGCGCGTCAAGGACCCGGAGTTGAATCTCAACATCGTCGACCTTGGTCTGGTTTACGATATTCAGGTCGAAGGCGATGACATCAACGTCGACATGTCGCTCACGTCACCGGGTTGCCCGTCGGGACCTGAAATCATGGGTGAGGCCGAGAAGCAACTGCGCACGGTGCCAGGTGTTGGCGACGTCAAGATCAATCTCATCTGGTCACCGCCATGGACGCCGGATCGTATCGAGCCGCGGGTGCGCACGTACCTCGGCTTCTGAGTATTCCGGCGCGCACGCTTGCCGTGGCTGGCGTGCTGTGTGCGCTCGCCGCCTGTGGGCCAGCCGAAACGAAAGGCCCGCCACCGCGCGTGACATCCGCTGACGCGGGCGCGTACCGAGGACCAGCACCGCTCCCATCATGCCCCGGCACGGGCCACTGGGAGTCCTGCACCGTCTTCGATCGTCTCGAGCGCGCCGGCTTGGCTCCGCAGCGTGGCGACACCGTGCGCTTCCCGTTTCTGCACACCAAGGGACAGACGTGGCGACTCGGCACCGCGACGATCCACGTCTTTCGTTATCGCGACAGCGTTGAGCGACACACCGATTTCATTGCGCTCGACAGCCTCCATGCGCGACCACGGAATGACACACTCACCACGTGGCCGGGTACTCCGACGTTGGTGGTGAATGACAACCTGCTGGCGATTCTGCTCAGCGAAAATGGCGAGCAAGTGGAACGCGTGAGTCTCGCCCTGACCGCAGGCCCGCCGCCGAAGGCGGGGCCTGCCGCACCGAAATGACCGTCATGCGTACACTCTCCGTCTCACTCGTCCTCGGCCTCCTGGCTGCGGGATGCGCCCGCCCGGTTCCGACACCGGCGCCGATTCCGCCAGTGCCACAACCACAACCGGCAGCGCCGCCGGCGGCCGCTCAGCCGGCGAAACCGGGCGAAGTCATGGTCGACCCGCGCCGGGTGGATGCGCCGACCGAGATACGCGCCGACCTGCGCGGCGCAACGTCGCTGCCAACGCCACCCGCGGTAGCGCGTGAGTTCCGCGCGATCTGGGTGGCCACCGTGGACAACATCGACTGGCCGACGCGCCGGGACCTGAGCACGGCGGAGCAACAGCGAGAGCTGATCGCAATCCTCGATCGCGCGAAGGAACTGCACATGAACGCACTGGTCTTTCAGGTGCGACCGGCGGCCGATGCGATGTATCCGTCGAAGCTGGAACCATGGTCCGTCTACCTCACGGGAGCGCAGGGACGTGCGCCGTCGCCCGCATGGGATCCGCTCGCCTTCGTGGTGCGTGAGGCGCATGCACGCGGGCTCGAATTGCACGCCTGGTTCAATCCCTATCGCGCGCGACATCCGAGCGACAAGTCACCACTCGACCCCACGCATCTCGCCGTCACCCGTCCAGCGGTGGTGAAGAAGTATGGCCAGCATCTGTGGATGGATCCCGGCGAGCCGTCAGTGATCGAAAAGTCTGTGTCCGTGGTCGAGGATGTGGTGAAGCGGTATGACCTCGATGGCGTGCACATCGACGACTATTTCTATCCGTACAAGGAACGCGACGCGCGCGGCAATCTGATTCCCTTCCCCGATGAGCGGAGTTACGCCGCCTACACCGCACGTGGCGGTGCGCTGGCGCTCGACGATTGGCGCCGCGAGAACGTCGACACCTTCGTTGAACAGATGTACCTGCGCGTCAAGCGCGCCAAGCCATGGGTGAAGGTCGGCATCAGCCCCTTCGGTATCTGGCGTCCGGGCTTTCCAGCGGACGTCCGTGGCTTTGACAGCTATGCCGAGTTGTACGGCGACTCGCGGAAGTGGCTGCGCGAAGGGTGGCTGGATTACGCCTCACCACAGTTGTACTGGCCGATTGCGAAGGATGGGCAGCCGTATCCTTCGCTGCTCAACTGGTGGGCGAGTCAGAATGTGAAAGGCCGCCACATGTGGCCTGGCAACTACACCAGCCGCGTCGGAACAGCGGCGGTATGGACCGCCGATGAACTCGTGAACCAGATCGCGGTCACGCGGCGGCAGGGCAATGCCACCGGCAACGTGCACTTCAGCATGTCGGTGTTCATGCCGCCGAAGAACGCGCAAACACCCTCCGCCGCCGAGCGGCGTCTGCTCGCGTCGCGGCTGATGCAGGATACATACGCCGCTCCAGCACTCGTCCCGGCATCGCCGTGGCTGGCTGCAGGTTCTCCCGCGTTGGCCGCAGCGACCGTCCGGGAGGAACGTGACGCGCGCACCGGCGCCACCTTCCTGCTCGCCACCGTGCCGACGGCGCAGGTTGCCCGCACTTGGGTTGTGTCGCGCTGGGACGGTGCACGCTGGAGCAGCGAACTGCGACCCGTGGATGGCCCGACGCTGACCCTCGCCGTCGCTCTCAACGCCGGTGACGGTGTCGGCTACTGGATCAGCTGGATCGACCGCATCGGCGTCGAAAGCCCGCGTGCCGGCTGGCTCCGCACCAGCGACAACGTGTCCCGCGCGATCGCGCCGTAACACTCCAACGCATTGCCGGCGGCGCGGCCGGTTCTCGCCGCGCGTGACCTCAGTCCCGGTACGGCGAGTCAGCGTCGGATGTCGGCGCCACCGCGGCAACGGGCTGACTGCTGACGCTCGCCGAGCCAGGCGTTGGAGCTGCCGCGAGGGCGCGCAGGATGCCGGGACCGAGCAGATCGGCCTGCCAGCGCCGCAGATCGGGCGTTTCGTACAGCTCCTCGATCGTGGTTGGCATGCGACGCGCGATCGTCTCGAGCTTTTCGCGCGAGCAGAGCACACCAGGGTCCAGTTCGAGACGTGTCGCGACATCGTCGCGTACGGCGCGCACACGTGACGCACGGTCGTCGAACTCCGGATCCTTCTCCCATCGCGGCGCCTTCGGAAACTTCGGCAGCGCCGACTCGTCGAGTGCCATCGCGCGTGCCACGCACGAGAGTACGACGTCTCCTCGTTGATCAAGCACGCCACGCGGCATGCCCTTGATGACGCCGAGCGCCTGCCTGGTCGTTGGTTGCACCCGACAAATCTCGAGCAGCACCTCATTGCTGACGACACGGAAGGTCGCTCGATCCAGCTCTTTCGCGACACCATCCCGCCATGGCACCAGTTCACGAAGGATTGCCAGCTCGCGTCGCTTGAGATCGCGTGCGCCCTTCACCTTCAGATAGAGCAGCGTGGGATCGTCGGCACTCCACTGCGTGTGCTCGAGACGCGCGAATTCCTCCGCGGCCCAGCCGAGTCGGTCCTTTGCCACCAGTTCCGCATGCAGGATGTCTCGCAACGCGAGTAGATACATCGTGTCCTGCGAGGCGTACTGCAACATCCCCTCGCTCAGCGGACGCAGGCTCCAGTCGGCACGCTGGAACTTCTTGTCGAGCGAAATCCCGAAGTGCAGCTCGAGCAGCGCGGCCAGGCCGAAGGCCTTGTACCCCAGCAGCTGTGACGCAATCCGCGTATCGAAGATGCGGCGGGTTGCCCAGCCGTAGTCCTGACGCAGCAAACGCAGGTCGTAGTCGGCGTCGTGGAAGACGATCTCGATGTCCGGACTTTCGACCAGCGGACGCAGCGTGCTCAGATCGCCCGTTGGCAACGGGTCGACGATCGCGGTGGCCGTCCGGGTCGAGAGCTGCATCAGGTAGACACGATCGACGAACCGGTGGAAACTCGCCCCTTCGGTATCGAGCGCGATACTCGGCGCCTGGGCGATCTCTCGGGCGAAGGTGGCCACCGCTGCGGCGGTATCGAGGTACTGCATCACATGGCTGGGCGGGCGTGGCGGCATGGGGGGAAGCATAACCGTCCCGGGACGTTCAGGCTGACGCCGTGCCAGATTGCAGGATGGAACAGACACTCGCGCTCCCACACGGCCTGCTGGCCTGGGATGACCTCGGACCGCATCGTGACGCGCTGCCAATCGTCCTGCTGCATGGGTTCCCGCATGACCGTGCCCTCTGGGCGCAGCAGGTGGCGGCACATGCCGCCGCCTTTCCTGGCACCCGCCTGCTGATCCCGGATCTCCCCGGCTTTGGCCAATCCACGCCCTTGGCGTCACCGTCGATGGACGGATACGCGGATGTGATCGCCGCGATGATGGATGCCAGCGGGGTGGCCCGTGCCGTGGTTGGCGGGCTTTCGATGGGTGGTTATGTCGCGCTCGCCTTCTGGCGCCGCCACGCCCCACGAGTCCAGGCGCTGCTGCTGATGGACACCAAGGCGGCGGCCGATACCGAGGCAGGCAAAGCCAAACGCCTCGACCTCATCGACGCCGTCCGACGTGAGGGCGTCGGTACCATCGTCCCTGGGCTCATTCCCGCGCAGCTCGGCGTCACCACCAGAACCACGTCGCCGGAGTTGGTTGAGCGGGTGACGGTGATGCTGCGTCGGGCACCGGCCAGCGGGGTGATCGGCGCGGCCAGCGCGATGATGCACCGCATTGACTCGACGCCAACGCTGGAGACGATCACGGTGCCGACGCTGGTGCTCGTCGGCGAGGAAGACACCCTGACACCCGTCAGCGACGCACTGGCGATCTCGTCAGGCGTCTCGAACAGTCGGCTCGTGATCGTTGGCGGCGCCGGTCACCTCTCTCCGCTCGAGCAGCCTGCGGTCGTCAACGCCGCGCTGGCCGAGTTTCTCGATGTCGCCGTCATCGGCTGAAGCGCACGCGCACCACGCCTGCTCTGACCGTGTGATATCCGGCAGCTCTGCAAATGCGCCGAGCATCCCGCGCGCAACACGACGGCCGTTGCGCGCGCCCGGGATCAGCGGGTTGGACGTCCCGGTGGTGTCGGGCTCTTGAAGACGTCGCGATTGATCTGCACGTATTTCTGCATGGCTGCGGGCACATCTTCTTCCGGGAAGATCGCCGTCACCGGGCATTCGGGTTCACACGCGCCGCAATCGATGCACTCGTCGGGCTGGATGTAGAGCTGATCCGGTCCTTCGTAAATGCAATCCACAGGGCAGACATCGACACACGCCTTGTCCTTGGTGTTGATGCAGGCTTCGGTGATCACGTACGGCATGTGTGCAATCCGACGATTGAAGGGCTGATGAACGGGGCGAGCGAGGCCATCCCGCTCAGATAACCGGCGTACACCGGAGAGGTTGGATTTACGACTTTTTTTCGCTGACGCAACCGTTCGGCTGCGAGTCCTGCGCTGGACCTGATCGCAAGCTCAGGCGCGCCAGGGGGGGAGGTCGCCCTTCCGCTTCAGGTCCGGATTCCAGCGATACAGGGTGCAGGTGCGCCCAATGACCTGCACCACCTCGGCTCCGGTCTGCTCCGCCAGCTGGTGCGCCGCCACCTTGGGTGTCACATCGGTGGTCTTTGCCAGCTGGACTTTGACGAGTTCGCGCGTGCGCAGCGCGTCATCGAGCGTCTGGAGCACCGTGGGCGTGACGCCCAGATGGCCGATGTGGACCGCCGCGCTCAGATGATGCGCTTCGGCGCGCAGGGCTGCGCGATCCTTGGCTGTCATGGTCATGGCAACGCTCCCGGCAGCTGAAGAAAGGGCTTCGGATCGATCGGAACGCCATCCCAGAGGCGATCCCGATCGGACAGCCGCATGATCTGAAAGTGCAGATGCGGGGCGTCTGGCGGTGCGTTCCCCGTGCTCCCAACGTAACCGAGCACGTCACCCCTTCGCACGCGCTGATCGACTCGCAAATCCGGGGCATATCCGTCGAGGTGAGCGTAGTAGTACACGAAACGCTCCTCGGGGTCGGTCGCGTAGATGGTGATGCCCCCGAGGGCATTCCGCGAGAGCCGGCGAATCACGCCGTCATCGGCACTCAGGACGAGCGTCCCACGCGGCGCCATGATGTCAGCCGCATTGTGCTGCCGGCCGCCGCCGCGCCCATCCAGAAAACTATCGCCGACGTCGGCCGGGTAGCGGCCTTCGACCGGTACGCCAAGGACGCGCTGTCGCAGCCGCTCGATGTCATCGACCGTCACGACACCCTTGGCGGCATCATACAGCGACGGGTCCGCCGGCCGGCCGACCGCAGGAGGCGCCGGCCTGCGCGCTTCCGGTCGAGGCCCTGACTCGACGGCGGCTGAACCTCGCAAACTCCGACAGGCTGAAGCCAGTAACGTTACAGCAACCAAACAAACGCGCCAAAATCTACGCGCTGACATCGGCGCGCCTGGCGCTCGCCTCAGTCGAAAAACCATCGGGATAGCGCTTCCGAAGCTTGTCGACATTGCGCTGCGCGATGTCGTCCAGGGACACGCCGATTGCCGTCGCCAGCCCAGCCACGTACCACATCACATCGCCAAGCTCCTTCACCACCTCGTCGGCGTCGAGTGGCTTGCCGTGAAAGAGATGCTTCTTGAGCATGTCCGCCGTTTCCCCAGCCTCACCGGCGAGTCCCAAAGCCATGTTCGACAGCTGGTCGGCGTGCGTCCGTGTGCCGATCGTCCGGGCGGCGAGTTGCTGGTACTCGTCGAGTGTCATGGGTCGCAGATGCGGAGGGGTGTGCTGAAGGAAGGGCGTGGACGAACTAGAATTTACCCGACGCCGGGTGATCTGTGACCCGGTACCATCTCCATTCGATCACCTCATGCCCATCGCGACCATCATTGCCGGCAGCCTGCTCTCGCTGCTCGGCGTCGTCGGCTACGTCTTCAGCGAGAGCCGCAGCCTCACCGCGCTCATCCCACTCGTGTTCGGCACGATGCTCGAGCTCTTCGGCGCTCTCGCCCTGCGGCCCGATTTCAAGAAGCACGCGATGCACGGGGCATCGATCATCGGCCTGGTCGGCATACTTGGCGCTGCCCCAGGCGCGCTCACCTTTCTGAAGTTGATCACTGGCGGCGATGTGGCTCGTCCGCTCGCCGCGAAGATTCAGGCCGCGATGTTCGTCACCTGCACCGTCTTCCTGGTGCTCTGCATCAGAAGCTTCCAAAACGCGCGGGCGCGTCGCCTGGCGACCACCGCCTGAGTTCGCGACGCGTCACGCGCGCACGTCAGACGCGGCTCGCATGCCTACGCGACGAGGGTCCGCCCGCGCTGCTCTCTGTGGGCTGACGCTGCTCGCGGCCTGCGCCAATGAATCCAATTCGGGGCGCGACGCGGACGCTGCGCGCGGGACGACGACGGCGACGGTTCCACCTCCGCGCGACTCGGCCGCAACGCTGGCCTGGTTTGGCCAACGTGTTGCCGCGATCGAGAGTGACACTGCCGCGATGAACCGGACCGAAAAGCCAGTGTCATTCGGTGCCTCGACATCGGGGCACGTGACGGCGTGGCGCGCCGGCCCCGTCTGGCGGCGCCTTCGCGTCGAAGCAGACGGCCCAGGGTTTCGTTCCACCGACGACTACTGGTTGAGCAACGGCGTCTTCCTCGGCGCGCGACTCGAACTGGTGCGCCCTGATCGGGCGACGGCGGTGGATCAGCTCTGGTTTCGCGACGGCGCCCTCTATCGCTGGACCGATCCGTCGGGCCGCCATCTCAATCCGGAAGCACGATCGACGCAGTACGAAGTGCAGCGAATGCGTGCGCGATTCGACAGCCTGCTGAGCATCGTCTCAGCCGACGATGCCATCCGCACGCCGCCCCGCTGACGCGCGAACCGGGTGATGGACTTTGTGACCAGTCCCGGTCGCGCAACGCACACATCGTGGCCGACAGGGGCGAAACCTCCCACGACTCAGCGGAGAATCGCCCCCCAGATCAGCGGCTGGGTGTTCATGCTCTGCCCACGATACTGCGGGCGGAAACCGAACAGAATGGCGTGACCGCGACCCACGCTGACGTCCACCAGTGCGGCCCGACCATTCAGCTTCGCGCCGCCGAGCAGCCAGCCTGACAGTAGCGGATCACCCGTGGATGGATAAGCGGCGACGGCGACCGCCCGTGTCGAGTCGGTGATCTCGAAGGCCGGGCTGTCCTCGAACCAGGCCGCCGGCACCGGTGCCGTCATGCGCTTCGCAATCGGGTGTGTGGTGTCGAGCGTGATCGCCATCAACGAGCCCGGGGCGTAGAAGTCGTTGCTGCGCACGCTGGCGAGCACGTTCTTCACCGGGAGATCGAGCACCGAAATCGCATACTCGCTGGCATCATTGAACGTGATTATCGTGCCACCGTCCTGAACGAATGCCTTCAGGCTTGCGGCTCCCGCGTCACCAAGGCCGCCGCGAAGCGAATCGGGATACGGTGCGCCGAGCCCACGGCGGATCTGCACTGGATTCTGCTCGGGAAAGATGATCACGTCGAAGCGCGACCTGAGATTGCCGGACCGCATCTCGGCATCCAGCACTGTCCTGTACGGAATACGATTGACGTCGAAGAGCCAGCGCGTCCAGCCTTCATCCATCGACGCGCCGTAGCTGCGATAGATGCCGATGCGCTTCGGCGACTTCCCGCTCAGGCCAGTGACGGTGAACTTCGGTTCCGGAACCTGCGGCAGCACAGTCGTCATCGGCGGCAACGCACCACGCGTGGTCTCGACGGTCACGCCGAAAAGCAGCGGCAGTGTATGCGCCGTGACGTCATACGGACGTTTGGGCGGGCCACCCGGATACTCGCTCAGGTTCGGATACTGCTGGCGCTCGAGCAGAGCCTTGGCATACGAGCCGAACGGCTGCGCGGTTGGCACGACGTAGCTGCCGGCCGGCACCGACTCGTGCACTTCGACCTGTCCATGCTGCAGCGTCCAGATCAACCGCTGCAACGCTTGCGTGTCACGCTGCGCGCGCGGAATGACGAATGCCGACGGTACATCGGTGGTAGTCCATGGGTGGTCGGCGGCCAGTGCGCGGTCTCCGATGGCCATGTAACTCTCCAGCCATTGCCGCCGGTCGCGCGCCACCTGTGACAGCATCGCCCACGAGGCACTCGCCTGGTACGACACGATATCGCCGATCGTCCAGCGCCCGCCTGGCCAGCGGGCGGGGAAATTCCACGAGGCCACACGAGCATCGTAGCCGCGCGCCGTGCCGAGCAGCTCCGGCGGCACATCGATCGGCGTGGCGAGACGCGCGCTGGCCGTTTCGGTCAGGATGCGCACACCATGATGGTTCAGCGAGTACTGTCGCGCAGGCGACCATTGATCATACGACGCATTCGTCGCGACACCGGTCTTGCCGTCAGCCACCATCCGCCACCCCATGGACATACCGAGGGCGTTGGTACTGGCGGTCAGGATCGGATCGATGTTCGGCTCGACCGGGTCCATATACGGTGGAATGAAGATCCGACCACCGTTGGCGCCCTGCTGATGGATGTCGTTGACGATTGCCGGAGTCCACGGCGCATAGAGCGAGTCGACCACCAGACGCTGTTCCACCTGTGTGAACGCGTACCAGTCACGGTTGTTGTCGTGGCCGGTGTAGTGATGATACAGCACCGGAGGCTGCGATCCCTCTGCCGGTGTGCCAATGGTGCTCCGATACCAGTCCCCCACGATGTCCACACCATCCGGATTCTGGCTCGGCACCAGCATCACGATCGTCTGCTTCAGAATGTCGCGCGCTTCCGGCGTGTCACCGCGCACCAGTCGGTCAGCGATCACCAAGGGCGAGAGAAAACCGCCAACTTCAGTGGAGTGAATGCTCGAGGTGATCAGTACGATGTTCCGGCCGTCGCTGAGCAGTCGCTCTCGGTCGCCGTCCGTCCGTTTGCGCGGATCGAGTAGCTGGTTCTGGATCAACCGATACTGCTCGAGGTTGGCGAGGTTTGCCGAATCACTGATGAAGGCGACGATGAACGGCCGACCGAGTGTCGTGCGACCGAGCGTGCGAACCTGCACATGCGGGCTGGCCGCGTCCAGCGCCGCGAAGTAGGCCGTCACCTGTGCCCAGGTGGGGAGTTTCCGGTCGGTGCCAGGCTCCCATCCGAGGATACTGGCTGGTGTTGGCACCTGAGACGGCTGCGCCTGCAGCGCGACCGCTCCGGACAGCGCGAGCGCTGCAGCGAACATGCGACGCAACAATAGAAACTCCCGACAGATGTGGGCAACGCTGGAATGAGAGGGCTTCAGTGCGTACGCACCATCATGCATCAGCGCTGACCTCACCGCCGACCCGACAGCGTCAGTCAGCGACTCTCGATGGTGAAACCGCTGGCAAAACGCGTGAACGAGGTGGAGTCTGTCATCCGGAGTGCCGCCCACGTTTGCATCGCAGGCCGCAGGCTCCTCACGACGATTTCGTCCGTGCCATCGCCGTTGACGTCCATCACGCTCAGCAGTTCATGCAGTGGATAAGACAGGTCGCGCAGTCTGCCGCCACGCGTCTTGCCATTGGCACGCACGAGCACGACGCGCTCGATCGACTCCGGTGTGATTTCGAGGGGTCGAATCGTCAGCACCGCGCGAAACTCGGCAAAACATCCGCGCAGCACGCTGACCGCTTCCTTCGGACCGGCCACGTAGCGCGAAACAGCGGCACTGATTGCGGCCGTATCACCCGGCGCGCAGGCAACCGCGGCAATCGTACGGGCCGGGATTGCCGGTGCACCGCGCCACTCGATCGGTACCGGGCCCTCGGGAGTGTCAAACACACGCGCATCGAGGAGTGCGAGGATGCGGCGTCCACTCATTCGGAATCGCGTGACCTGCGTCGTGACGGTGCCGGCACGCGTATGCAGGCTGAACGCCATGCCGGGCTGGATCGGACTGCGCGAGGCCAGCATGCGTTCCAGTGCCGCGCGCGCACTCTCGGACGTTCCGACACCGCCGTCGATCCGGCCGACGTCCATGCCCGCAACGCTGTCACTCTGCCTCGCCATGAACCATCGCTGCGTCCGCGGCGCGAAAACGGCCCGCTCGGCCAGCGCAGCGGCGTCCCGGTCGAGTGCCGAGCCTGGGGGCGCAGGAAGCAGCGACAGTACGATGGTCGTGCTATCGGGTGGCGTGCTCACGACCGAATCGGGGCGCTCTTCGGGAATTGAGTCGACGGCTGCCCTGACACTGTCTGTTGATACTGGCGCCGATTCAGGGGTGCGGCTGGCGGCGCCCTTGCAGCCAGCAACAGCGAGCACGAGTCCCGCCCAACCAACGCCAGCGAGACGGGCGAGCCGCATTCAGCCGAAGAACTTCAGGGTGGCGTCGACGAACCCGTATCTCCAGGCGAGCACGCCAGCGATGCCGGCGAGGAGCAAGAGGGCAAAGCCGGTGATGGCCTTCTGCCAGATCCGACGCTGACGGACTTCGCGCTCCTCGCGACGCTCCACGACGCCGAGCTTCCCCGTCGGGACGCGGCGAGTGTAGTGGTCGGTCCGCATCGCGTTCGCCGTCTCGAGGGCCCGACGTACCGGTGGATCGACCGTGAACCAGAGGACGGTTCGGCCGATCCCGATCGCGTCGCCATCGTTCAAGCGCGTCGACTTTTCGACCTTGTGGCCGTTCAGCAGCATGAGCGCGCCGATTTCTGGCAACAAACGGACGGTATCCCCATCACGCTCGAGCCGCGCGTGGATCTTGGCGACCTCGGGTTCCTGCAGCAGCACGGTGCTCCCCGCTTCGCGGCCGATCGTGGTCGGTTCCTGACCCAGCGCGTGCACGCGGTCCCGCCGGGCATCGCGCAACCAGCCAGAGCCGGTTCCCGTGACCGACGGGGGTGCCTCGGATTCAAATCGGAACTCGTGCGCACCCATAACGATGACGTCGCCGGGCTGGAGCCGGTGCGGCTCGCCAGTCAGGAGCGCTCCGTTCACCGTGATCTCGGCCTCACTGCTGGCACGACTGATCGTCGGCACCCCGTAGGTGCCGTCGCTCATGACCAGTGCGTGCAGCCGGAGCAGGTCTGGCTCTCGAATACGCCAGGTCGCTTCGACGCCGCTGCCGATAGACAGGACGCCCAAACCGAGCGGTCGCGTCTGTTCGCCGAAGATGAGATGGGCCATCTGAACGCTGAGGGGACGCCGAGGTACCTCGTGCACTGCACCTCGGAATACGATTCTGGGAGCGAAAAGATAACCGCTGCGCAGCCGGATGGGGCGTTGCGAGCGGCGGGCCTAAGCTCCCTCCCCCCGGTCGAGCGGGCCGCCGGGGCGTTGATGCGAACTGTGGTGTACCTTCCAGCTCGCGCCCTCGAGCGCTGCCATTCTGTGTGCCTGTCGGTTTCTGGATCCGCGATCTTGACGATGAACACGGCCCTCATTCCCTCTACGATTCCCGCGGAAGCGTACGCGCGCTGTCTGAAGCGCCTGCGGCGGCTGGATCCGATCGGACCGAGTGATGACGTCTGGCTGATGCTCGCGCACACGCTGAGCCGCTTCATCGGCGTGTCACGTTCCGTCGTGCTTGAAATGGCACCCGCAGCGGCCGACCTGATCGTGATCAGCGCCGTCGCGTCCGGACTCGGGAGTCAGTCGAGCATCGTGCGTGCTGCCAGAGCGCTCCGCAGCCTTGCCGAGCCCGATACGCGGGGTGCGCTGGGCGATGACCCGGCCATGGCGGAGCTTGCGGTGGCCACGCAGGCCGTCGCGGAAGAGATCGAGCTCGCCGGCGCGTTCGAGCTCGCCTACGCGATGCTGATCAGTGTCCTGCGCGCATTCGCCCCTCATCTGAGCCCCCGGGCTCAGGGCAACATTCTCGCGCAACTTGGCCGAGCGGCGCGAGAGCTCGCGGCCTTGGACGTCGCTCGCGAGATGTACGAAGAGGCGATGTTCGTTGGCCACCAATGCGACGCCATGGACGTCGTGGCGCGCGCGCAACTCGGCCTTGGGTCGACGGGGCTGACTCTCGGCAACTATCCGTACGCCCGCGAGCAGTTCGATGGCGCCCTGCTGAATGCCGAGCACGCGAACGATCCAGACCTCATTCGGAACGCGCACCACGGGTTGCTCAACTGCGGCATTGCCTCTGGTGATCTCGACTCGGCGATGGTTCACGGCTGGAATGTGCTGCGCCTCTGCATCGCACCTGAGACGCGAGCCGAAGCCCTGATGAACATGGCCGAGATTTGCCGCCTGACTGGTGAGCACGATGCCGCCATCCGGACGTATACGGTGGCCATGGAATGGACGTCGCGTGCACACGTACGAATGCACGCAATGAGTGGCGCTCTGCAGTCGGCGGTGGCAATCCAGCGGTTCGCCGCAGCGCGCCGCTATCTCGCCCAGCTCGAAGCGCAACTCCCGACGTTGCCGGATACATACGCGCGCGCCACTGTCGGAGTCGAAATGGCGGATGCCATGCATCGCCTTGGCGACACCGCTGCCGCTGAGGTGCGGCTGGCGGAGGCACTGACGCTCGCAAGCGAGAACGCTTACCACGAAATCGTCCATCGCGCGGAGCAAGCTGCCTCCGCGTGGCATCTTGCTCCGAGTTCAGTCAATGTTCGCAGCGCAAAAACTCCGGCTGACCGTCAGCACCGCTCCGAACACTTCCGAACGGTGCTCCATTCGTTGAATGGCCTCACCGCATCATCGTCGTGATTACTGTCGTGGCTCAGTTTCCGGAAGTCGGTGCTGCTGTCGCGCGCTGAACACTGGTCCATGGAATCGTCGGTGCCGCCGCGCTCTGCACACTGGTCCACGGAATCGTCGGTGCTGCCGTGTTCTGCACATTGGTCCACGGAATCGTCGGTGCACGCCCGGTTGAGTCGACGGTGGCACTGACCTTCTGCCCCGCGGCCGGATCCAGCGGGGACGTCGGATCTGATGCGCAGCCAGTGAGGCCAGCGGCCAGAAGGAGCAGTGCAGCTGCGGTCGCACGGGGACGGAGCGTCGTCATGGCAGTGTCCTGAGTTTGAGGGTACCACAAGTCTGCCGACGCTGGCGGCGATCACCGCACACGGTGTGGGCACCAGCCTCACCGGATGGGAAACCCAGGAATCTCCGTTGCTCACTTACACCAGACTCAACCACAGCAGGGCATCGGAGCGAGTAGTTGCGGCCCTGATTCGCGACCGTCATGATCTGGCTCGACTCCGGGAGGCGCTGCGCCCAGCGGTTGGTGCTCCGCCCGCGGGAGTGCTGAGCCCCTTCGATCGCATCGACCAGCTCGAACGCGCACTGCAGTGCACACACTTCGATGTGCTGGTGATCGAGCCGACCGACGCCGCCGGTCAGAGGACCGAGGAGACGATTCGCAGTATCCGAAATCGCTTCCCGCGACTCTCCGTGCTCGGACATGTCGTCATGAAGCCCGGGATGTCGGCGTCGGTGTTGTCGTTCGCACGCGCGGGCGTGCACGAACTGATTGTCGCGGGCATCGATGACTCGGCGGCGGTGTTGCGCCTGGCGCTGCAGCGCGCGTCGCAACGGTGTCTTGCCGAAGAGGTGTACGCGGAAGTCAGTTCGTCGCTGCCGAGAGAGGCGGCACAGCTCGTCCGCTACTGCATCGAGCACGCGGGGGAGGCACCGACGATCGACGATATTTCGCGTGCCCTCGGCGTACATCGTCGAACGCTGGTGAACCGCATGCAAAACGCGTTGCTTCCACCTCCAAGCGAGCTCTGGGCGTGGTCGCGTGTGCTGCTCGCGGCCCGATACCTCGAAATGCCGGGCCGCTCTGTCGAGTGGGTCGCGCTGACCGTTGGATACCCCTCGGGGAACGCGCTCCGCAACTCGCTGAAGAAGTACACTGGGCTGGCGCCAAGCGAGTTACGCGAGGACGACGGCTTTGCGCGCGTGACGCTCGCGTTTCGTTCGGCCCTGCTGCAGACATCGCGACTGGTCGGACCGATGATGCGGCCACGCACGCCCGTTTCGCGACTACCGCGCGGCGATGGGGTCTCTGATGCACACGGTGCGATTCGACAAGCGGTGTAGCGGGTGCGCAGGGTGTGTTGCCGCGCACGGATCACGCGATCAGGTCACTGGCGCCCTCACGGCAGAGCCCGCAGGTCGTCTATCTCGACGATGCCTCCACCATCCAGCTCCTGCTGGCCGTATGAGGTCCGGCGCGGGTAGCCGAGCTTCGGATGGAAGCTGACCTCGAGACGCGACGGGAGCTCGATCGCTTCTCGTCGAGCGAGACTGAAGAGCGAATCCACCGTCCACGCCCTGCCGTGCGAGAGGACCATTCCAGTTTGCACGTCGACAACGTCGGTCACCACACCCGACCGGACGGTGACGCGCGTTGGCCGCCCGGATGATAGGCAAAAACAGAAGACAGTGCTATTAAAGCTGTAGTTCTGAATGTTGGCGGCCTGCCACTTTTTCTGGGCGCTCCCGATCCGAAGTGTCTGCGGAAGTGTGGCGGTGGGGTCTGCCGTGCTGCAGCCACTCAGCGCGTGGCTGAGGAGCGTGATTCCGATGAGTCGCAGGGTTCGTCGACGGGTCAGCATGAAGGCAGCTCGCAATCAGGTCTGTCTGGCTACCGGTCGAACGCGAGTGAAGTCACAGCCAGTTCGGCTGATTCGCCCGGATGAGGCCCTTCGGATCGACCTCGGCCGCGTCGCTCAGCAGCTCGGCAGCGGTCGCAGGTCCGGCGTAACCCAGCCCGCCCGGGCTTCACGGGAGAACAGTCGCTCGCGAGAGTAGTGGCGCAGCGGCAACCCACGATCTCCCCATTCCGCGTACAGTTGATTCGCGTCGCTCGCGATCGACGTGTGAGCGGGGTGGCGCACGACGTGAAGCTCGACGACCCGCATGTAGAACACCGTCAGCGTCTCGTGATAGCCGCTATCGGGGGTGCTCTCGATCCCGGCCGACGCATTGAAGCGGAGGATCGCCCTTCTGATCGCGGGGAGTCGTTCGGCGGCGGCGATGGTTCTGGCCACATCGAGTGCGGCGGTCAGATGCGCCCGATGATTCCAGGCGGCTCGAGGCAGCGAGCCGTCATTGAAGGCTGCGAGCAACGTCAGGACGTCGTCGTCAGTGGCAAACGGTGTCGCGGTGAGGGAGAGGAAGTCCATGCAGCAAAAACTGATCGACTCGCGGCGAGAACGGGGGTGTCAGGGGGCAAGGACGATCCGTTTATCGAGGAGAAGCTGTCGCTCGCGACGCCAATGAGGTCGCGCCGATCATTTTTTGCGCAGAGTGGCCATCCCGACGCCCCGATACTCGAGTCTGTAGGAGTGGTAGAAGATGCTTTAAAAGCTGGAGACGTGACTCGCGGCATCGCGCCTTCTCGTCAGTAATGACTCCTGGGCTGGCGCCGAGGTCGCCGGCATGCCGCCTTCGGAACGGTGAGCCGTGGTAACCGCCAAGTCCATTCGTCAACAGTTTTGTTGACGAATACGGATACCCGACTAGTTTCTTCGCCATGGAAGAAATGGGGACCGCACTGGTCGGGTATCGCGGCGTTCAGGCCGAACTGCTGCTGGCGCTGAAGAAGCACCAGCCGCTGACGGCTCGCGAGCTGGCCGCGCGGTTCGACGTCACGCCCAACGCCATGCGGCGCCATCTGGAAACGCTTGAGGCGTCTGGTGTGGTGCACCATTCGCGGGAAGTCCGCGGGGTGGGTGGTCCGGTGCATGCGTTTTCGCTCACCAGCAGTGGGGAGGCGTTGTTTCCGCGTTCCTATGCGAACGTGCTCCTTGAGACACTCGAGTCACTGAGTGCGGAGCATGGGCGCGGTGGTGTGGGCGACTTCTTCCGTCGGAAGTGGACGGCGCTGGCGGCGGAAGCGGCGCCGGCGCTCCATCTGCTGCCGCTGGAGGAGCGCGTGCAACTGGTCGCCGAGCTCTGGACCTCGATGGGGTACATGGCGGAAGCCGACGTCGATGCCGAGAGCGGGCTGCCGGTGCTGCGAAAGCACAATTGCGCGATCCGCGCCGTGGCGGAGCAGTACCCGGAAGTTTGTGGAACCGAAGCCGAATTCATCGCGGGCGTGATCGGCGTGGCGGTCGAGCGCCGCGAGCACATCCTGGCAGGATGCAACACCTGTGTCTACGTCCTGGGCGGTGCGCCAGCAGCGCATCGATCAGCTGAGTTGGCAACAAGCAACGCCGGTGACCGGCGTGGAGAAGCGTGACCCGATGAGCAGTGAAATCGAGGCCCTCGTTGGCCGTGAGTACCAGTACGGGTTCGTCACCGATATTGAAGCCGACACGATCCCGCCGGGATTGAGCGAAGATGTCGTGCGGCTGATTTCGGCCAAGAAGGACGAACCTGAATGGCTGCTGGAGTGGCGCCTGAAGGCGTATCGTCGCTGGCTCACGATGACCGAGCCGACTTGGCCCAACGTCCATTATCCGGCCATCGACTACCAGGCCGTCCGGTACTACTCGGCCCCCAAGACGGCCAAACCACTCGGCTCCCTCGATGAAGTGGACCCGACGCTACTCGAGACCTACAAGAAGCTTGGCATCCCGCTCAACGAGCAGAAGATGCTGGCCGGTGTGGCGGTTGACGCCGTGTTCGACAGCGTCTCGGTCGGCACGACGTACAAGGCCGAACTGGCGAAGCATGGCATCATTTTCTGCAGCTTCAGCGAAGCGGTCCACGAGCATCCGGAACTGATCCGCAAGTACCTCGGCAGCGTGGTCCCATACAGCGACAACTATTTCGCCGCACTCAATTCGGCGGTGTTCAGCGACGGCAGTTTCTGCTACATCCCGAAGGGCGTGAAGTGTCCGATGGAACTGAGCACGTACTTCCGCATCAACGCCGCCGACACGGGTCAGTTCGAGCGCACGCTGATCGTCGCCGAGGAAGGGGCAAGCGTGAGCTATCTGGAAGGGTGCACGGCGCCAAAGCGAAGCACCAACCAGTTGCATGCAGCGGTGGTGGAGCTGATCGCGCTCGATGACTCGACCATCAAATACAGCACCGTGCAGAACTGGTACGCCGGTGACGAGAACGGTGTCGGTGGCATTTACAACTTCGTCACCAAGCGTGGCAAGGCGATGAAGAATGCCAAGATCTCCTGGACACAGGTGGAAACCGGCTCGGCGATCACCTGGAAGTACCCGAGCGTGATCCTGCAGGGCGACAATTCCGTTGGCGAGTTCTACTCGGTGGCGGTGGTCAACAACATGCAGCAGGCCGATACCGGCACGAAGATGATCCACATCGGTCGCAACACGAAGTCGAACATCGTATCGAAGGGCATCAGCGCCGGTCGCGGACAGAACAGCTACCGCGGCATGGTGAAGGTGTTGCCCAAGGCGTCGGGCGCGCGCAACTACACGCAATGCGACTCGATGCTGATTGGTAATGCCTGTGGTGCACACACCTTTCCATACATCGAGATCAACAACAACACCGCGACGCTGGAGCATGAGGCGTCGACGACGAAGATCGGGGAGGACCAGATCTTCTACCTGAAGCAGCGCGGCATGAGTGCCGAAAACGCGGTCAGCATGATCGTCGCCGGCTTCTGCAAGGAAGTGTTCAAGGAGTTGCCGATGGAGTTTGCGCTCGAGGCACAGCAGCTGCTTGGCATCACACTCGAAGGCTCCGTCGGCTGAGCCGCCCTGGACCCCGATCATTCATTCACGAGACACTCTCATGCTCGAAATTTCGAATCTGACGGCCACGGCCGGCGACAAGGACATCCTGAAGGGCATCACCCTGTCGGTCCAGGCGGGCGAAGTGCACGCGATCATGGGCCCGAACGGCAGCGGCAAGAGCACACTGGCGCAGGTCCTGGCGGGCCACCCCTCGTACGAGGTCACCGGCGGCAGCGTGCTGTTCGAGGGTGAAGACCTGCTCGAACTGGAACCTGAAGAGCGTGCCCACAAGGGCGTGTTTCTCGCGTTCCAGTACCCGATCGAAATCCCTGGCGTGAGCAACGCCTACTTCCTCCGCAGTGCCTACAACGCAATGCGCGTGGCACGCGGCGGCGAAGAAGTGGATCCAATGGAATTCCTCGACGTGATGGAAGAGAAGCTCAAGATCGTCGAGATGGATGAGGCCATGCTGGCGCGCAGCGTGAACATGGGCTTCTCCGGTGGCGAGAAGAAGCGCAACGAGATCCTGCAGATGGCGGTGCTGGAACCGAAGCTGGCGATTCTCGACGAGACCGACTCCGGTCTCGACATCGACGCGCTGCGCGTGGTGGCCGAGGGGGTGAACAAGCTCCGTCGTCCGGACAACGCCGCGATCGTGGTGACCCATTACCAGCGACTGCTCAACTACATCGTGCCGGACTTCGTGCATGTGCTGGCGGGCGGACGCATCATCCGCAGCGGTGGCAAGGAGCTGGCGCTGGAACTCGAGGAGAAGGGATACGACTGGTTGCTGCAGGAGGCACTGGCGTGAGCGTCTCGCATTGGCAGGCGGCATTTGCCGCCCGCGCCGGTCGCGATGAACCACAGTGGCTGACCCCGCTGCGTCGCACGGCGATGGCGTCCTTCAGCGCGCTGGGGTTCCCGACGCCGAAACTCGAGGACTGGCATTACACCTCGCTGTCGTCGATCGCCGATGTACCGTTCAGCATCGGCGCCGCGGCCTCGACGACGACGGTGGCGGATCTGACACCATTCATGATCAATGCCGACTGGCCGACCATCGTACTGCTCAACGGTACCTACTCTCCTGCACTCTCGTCGCTTGATTCGCTGCCGGTAGGCCTCGTCGTGCTGGACCTGGTGCAGGCGTGCCAGACCCATCCCGATCTGGTGCAGCAGCACTTCGGGACCGTGGCCGTCAGCGAGCATGCGATGACGGCGCTCAACACCGGCCTGATGCAGGATGGCGTGCTGGTGTATGTGCCGAAGAACGTGGTGTCCGACACACCGATTCACATCCTGCATGTGACAGACGGTGCCGGAGTCTCCTCGGCCAAGTTCCCGCGCACGCTCATTGTTGCCGAACGGTTCGCGAAGGCAACGGTGCTCGAGAGTTTTGTCGGACTGGCCGATGTGGCGTACTTCACGAACCACGTGGCTGAAGTGGTGGTCGGCGAGAATGCCACCGTCACGCACAGCAAGATCCAGCGCGAGTCGGATCTGGCCACGCACGTCAGCACCACCGAAGTGCATCAGGCGCGCGACAGCCATTATGTGAACTTCTCGATGGCGATGGGAGCAACGCTCAGCCGCACCAACGTCTACACGGTACTCGATGGCGAGAACTGCGGCGCTACGCTCAACGGCCTCTATCTCGGCAAGGGCACGCAGCACACCGATCACCAGACCCGCATCGAGCACGCACAACCGAACTGCTTCAGCCGCGAGCTGTACAAGGGCGTGCTGGACCACTCGTCGCGCGCAGTGTTCAATGGCAAGGTCTACGTGCATCCGATCGCCCAGAAGACCGATGGCAAGCAGAGCAATCACACGCTGCTGCTGTCACCGGATGCGCGGATCGACACCAAGCCGCAACTCGAGATCTTCGCCGACGACGTGAAGTGCACTCACGGCGCCACGGTCGGTCGCATGGACGAGGCGGGCCTCTTCTACATGAAGAGCCGAGGCGTGCCGGCCGAAACGGCGCGAAGGCTGCTCACCTATGCGTTCGCCGCCGACGTTCTGGAGACGATCGAGAACGAGACCGTCAAGCAGGCACTGGAACAGCTGACACTCGAACGGTACGCCGGGAATGGTGCCGAACGCAGTACGGCGACACAGGCCAGCTGATCGTGGCGGATCTCGATGAGCTGTATCAAAGCATCATCCTCGATCACAATCGCCGGCCGCGCAACTTTGGCGAGCCGGCGAGTTCCAGTCATCATGCCAGCGGACGGAACCCGCTGTGTGGTGACGAAGTGACCGTCTGGCTGACCGTCGAGCAGGATGTCATCACCGACGTGAAGTTCATCGGGCAGGGCTGTGCGATCTCAAAGGCGTCCAGCTCACTCATGACTGATGCCGTCCGAGGCAAGACGCGCGACGAGGCACTCGCCATGTTCGATCGGGTGCACGACTTGCTCACCGGCAAGTCCGACCCGATGGTGGAGCGCAAGGCGTTGGGACAGATCGCGGCGCTCGGTGGTGTGTCACGATTTCCGATCCGTGTGAAGTGTGCCTCCCTCGGGTGGCACGCATTCCGCAACGCACTGCTGGCCAACGAGTCCGGCTCGTGAGTGACGCCCAACCACCGGTGACCCACTTCGAGGCCGTGGCTGCCGTGTACGAGCTGCCTGTCGGATCGCTGAAGGGGGTGGTGCTGACGACGGGTCAAAAGGTATGCCTGATGCACACCGCGGCCGGATTCCACGCCGTGGCGGATCAGTGCTCCCACAGGGACTTCCCACTCTCCGCAGGTGAGATGACCGTGAACGGGCTGGTGGAGTGCGCCTGGCATGGCGCGCAGTTCGATCCGCAAACCGGTGTGATGGTGACCGGCCCAGGTGGCGACGACATCCGGACCTACGCAGTCCGGGTCGAGGACGACCTGATCATGATTGCCCCGACGAGCACTTCGCCATGATGGCTCTTGCACCTCGCAGTGATTTTCCTTTGCTCGCCGAATCGCCGGAGTTGCACTACCTCGACTCGGCGGCGACGGCGCAGAAACCGCATCGGGTGCTCGATGCACTGCGGCACTTCTATGCGCACGACAACGCCAATCCGCATCGCGGTGCCTACGCCTTGTCGGCACGCGCCACGGAGCGATATCACGACGCACGTGCCACCATTGCGCGGTTCATCGGCGCCAGTGATCCAGACTGTACGCTGTTCGTGCGTGGCACGACCGAGGCGATGAACCTGGTTGCGTACGGCTGGGGCGATGCCAATGTGCGCGCTGGCGACGCCATCATCGTCTCGGCGATGGATCACCACGCCAGCTTCGTCACGTTCCAGCAACTGGCGCGGCGCACTGGTGCCGAGTTCCGGATCGTCGAACTGACGGCGGACGGTCGCATCGATCTCGCGCACTTCGCGACGCTCCTCGACTCGCGCGTCAAGCTGGTCGCATTTCCGCACGTATCGAACGCCCTCGGAACCATCAACCCCGTCGTCGAACTGACGGCAATGGCCCACGCTGTTGGTGCCATCGTCGTCTGTGATGGTGCGCAGGCAGTACCGCATCTGCCGGTCGACGTCGAGGCGCTCGGGGTCGATGCCTATGCCTTCAGCGGCCACAAGGTTGGCGGACCAATGGGCATCGGTGTGCTGTGGGGCACACGGGCGTTGCTCGAACGCATGTCGCCGTGGCAGTTCGGTGGCGACATGATCGAGGTCGTCGGTGATTTGGACAGCACGTTCAATACGCTGCCGCATCGCCTTGAAGCCGGTACGCCGAATGCCGCCGACGCCGTCGGCCTTGCCGCGGCGTGCGACTACCTGTCGGCGCTGGGGCTGGACGCCGTACGTGCACATGAGCTGGCGCTGACGGCGCACCTGCTCGAGGCGCTCGGCGCACTGGATGGGATCCGCATCTTCGGACCGCTGGACCCTGCCGCACGGAGCGGCGTGGTGAGTTTTGCGTTCGATGACGTGCATGCGCATGACCTGGCGACGATTCTCGATGAGCACGGCGTCTGCGTGCGCGCGGGGCATCACTGTGCACAGCCGTTGATGCGACGTCTCGGAGTTCCTGCGACTGCACGCGCGTCGGTGTGGGTGCACTCGACCGTGGATGATGTCGCGGCATTGGTTGCCGCGCTCCAGCATGCCAAGACGCTGTTCGCCGATGGCGCTGTCCGCTGATACGCCGGTACCAGTGCCCGTGCCGCTGAGTGCGACGCAGCCCCCGGACATCGGGGTTGCGTCGCTGTATCAGGAGATCATCCTTTCGCACTACCGGGCGCCAAAGCACAAAGGCGAGATCCGCGGCGCGAATGCGACCATCGAGCATCGCAATCCGTTGTGCGGTGACGTCCTTTCCGTCCAGATCGCGTTCGACGACAACCGGATAGCGGACGCCGGGTTTTCTGCGCGAGCCTGCTCGATCACGCAGGCGACGGCGTCAATGGTGTTGAGCCGGATCATTGGCGGAACGGTGGACGACGCGCAGATCGTGTTGCAGCAGGTCGAGAGCCTGCTCGACGCGACGACACCGCCAACGGAAGTCGATGCCGCGCTGCTGGGTGATCTGCGCGCGCTGGCGAGCGTCGCACGATTCCCGGCGCGGAAAGCCTGCGTGCGCTTGGTCACCGTGGCAGTGCGCGAGGCGCTCGACGCGGCCTGACCGGCGCCTGCGAGTGTGACGCGCGCTGGCGCTGACTCGTGATACGGAACAAGGAATCGACAGAGTTCGCGGCGAGCGAGCGCGAATCATCGTGGCGGGGGGGGCGGCAAGACTTGCCTACCGGGGCCGGTTGTGTTTCTTCATTTCATCGGTCCAGCACTGTCCTGGTGCCCGACACCTCTTTGGATTGCCTCAGCCCTCGCATATGCAGAGCAGATTAGTCCGTTTCATTGTCGCCTCCAGCATCCTCGGATTGACGGCATGCGGCGGCAAGAAGACCCCAACACAGCCGGTCCCGACAGCAAGAATCACAGTTTCGTCAGCCGTACCGACCTTGTCGGTGGCACAGAGCGCTGCCGGAACGGCTGCGGTTACCGTTGGCCGCACCAGCTTCAGTGGTGATGTGGCGCTGACGGCGGAGAACCTGCCAACAGGTGTCACCGCGACCTTCACGCCGGCGACATTGAGCGCTGGTGCGACGAGCAGCAGCCTCTCGCTGGCGGCCTCGGCCACCGCGGTGGCAGGTGGCCCTGCAACGACGGTGACGCTGCGCGCACGTGGAACCGGAGTGGCGGACGCGATCACCTCGATCACCCTGGCCATTACCGCTGGCGCAGCAGGCGCTGTCAGCATTGCGCTCAGCCCCAGCAGTGATTCGGTCGTCGCTGGCTCCACCGTCAACACCGTCGTCGCGATCACACGGAGCGGTGGATTCACCGGTGGAGTGAACATGACCGTCACGGGCGTCCCGGCGAGCGGTGTGACGACGACGTTTGCGCAGGCCAACCCAGTGACGGGAAACTCCGTCAGCCTGTCGATTGCCACGTTGGCCTCGCTGAACCCGGGCACCTATGCGCTGCAGGTCCGCGCCAACAGCGCAGGACTGACCGAGGCGCTGGCGACCTACACCCTGAAGATTGCGGCACCGCCCAGCAACAGCGTCACGTGGCGCTTCTGCAACGCGAACCGTCTTCCGCTCTGGTTCGCGTACCAGGATGGTCTGACGGGCAGCTGGCAGCGCGTGACTGAAACGACTCCTGGCGTCTACACCTTTGCGTATGGTCAACCGCAGGTGGGAGTTGCGGCCGTCACCTCGTCGCCGAGCCAGATCACTACGGAAATCAAGTACTTCGGCCTGTCGGAGATCACCGCTGCCGCGGCGGCAGAGTGCACCGAGAATCCGGTGGCCGGCACCAAAAACCTCACCGGTACCGTGACGGGCTTTGGCGCCGCGACTGAAATCGCCACTGTCTCACTCGGTAACGCACTCTCGAGCGCCACGAACCAATCGACACCGGCGTTCACGATCGCCAATGTGGCGAACGGGCCGCTGGACCTGGTCGCGGTGCGTGCGAATCTCGTCACCAGCAGTGCGCTGCGCGTCCTGATCACCCGCGGTGTGAATGCCGCGAACGGTGCGTCGCTGGGGACGCTGGATCTTGCGGGAGGCACATCGTTCGCGCCGGCCTCCGGAACGGTCACGGTGACCGCGCCGAACGACGGCCCGATCCTGGCCCAGAACATCTTCATGACGGCGAACGGGTCCGGTGGCTCGTTCAGTACAGCGCAACTCTCGACTGGCGTGCAAGGGACATATCAAGGCATCCCCGATGCGTCACTGCTGTCGACGGACACCCAGCGCTTTCAGGCGACACAGCAGGTGGGCACCACGCTAAGCCGGTTCATCACGCGCTACACGCGCGGCCCGACGGCGGTTACGCTGGCCATGCCGAGTGATCCTGGCGCACCGACGATTACGAACATCGCTGGCGCACCGCAACCTCGTGCAACGGTGGGCGGCGCACTGCCTGCCGCGTTCAACAACCTGATCACGTTCGCGTTCACGCAGTCGGCTCGGTCCAGAACCTGGAAGCTGAGCGCCACACCTGCCGGGCGTGGCGGAACGATCACGAGCTACGCGCTTTCGCTGCCGGACTTCAGCGGTGTGAGCGGCTGGCAAAGCACATGGGCGCTTGGTACTGGCGCGACTGACGTCACCAGCACGTTCTTCGGATCGAGTGGAACGGCGCCGGACGGCACACCCATCACCGGCTCGCTCTTCTTCACCTTCGGGCGACTCGGTAGCTTCACATTCCCGTGATGCGCTGAATCACTGCGGCAGACAACAGGGCGGGCATCCCGAAACAACGGGATGCCCGCCTTCTGCCTTCCGGGTGCTCACAGCACCACCGTTGCCGCGAATCAGGGCAGCGGCGCCGGACGCGGAATTCCCAGTTCCTCCATCGGCGGCAGCGTCTTGGTCCGCCGGAACTGCATCATCGCCCCGCGAATCTTGTCACTGCGCTGAATCCAGAGCTGCGCGGCGGCATCGTAGCGGTTGGTCAGGTTACCGAGATAGGTCGGACGGTTCTCGTTGGCCCAGGCACGTTCGTAGACCTCGCGCCCGAGCACATAGCCTTCCTTCAGGTCGCCGATCCGTCCGTTGAGCGGCGAGGCAATGTCATTCAGGTCATTGGTCGTCTGCGCGTTGATCGGTGTGCTGGCCCGCGCATACATCTGCGCGATCTCTTCGGCGAACTGGAACTTCATCCCGATGAAATCGAGTCGACGGGCCCCGACTTCCATTGCTTCGAGCGCGGCCTGCTCGCGAAGATCGGGTTGTTGCGCCTTTGCGTGGGCGATCAGGACCAGCGCCGACTCCGCCTGAATCCGAAGTGCCTTGAGACCGGGGCGAATTTTCGCCGACACGATCTGGCCTTCCGAAGACCATGGATCGAGCCAGTACAATTCATTTCGGCCGTCGCTCTGGTTGGTCTGTACCAGTGCAGCGTGCGCCGCACTCAGCTTGCGCTGGGCCTCGTCGATCTTGCCGGTGGTGTCGCCGTGAAAGACGCGACCGTAGGCACGCTCAAACTCCGGAATACTCGACTCGCCTTGCTGCCATCCGGCGGCGGCGCCGAACAGTACGCCGGCCCAGAGCTGCTCGAAGAGCGCATCCCCGTCATCGTCCCAGTTGGTATTCAGCACGCCGGTGGCGCCGAGCTTCTGTCCGTCGCGCACGAAGGCCTGAATGTTGCGCAGCGCCACCGCATTGTACGGGTAGACGCGATTCCAGTTGTTCACCCCGGGTGCAACCCACGTCTCCATGCCAACGTCGGCAAAAGGCTTGAGGCAGCGATCAAAGCCGTTGAACGACCAGTAATCCCAGCAGACCGCGACCATCTCCTTCGGTAGAATACCCACCAGCTGCGGCGATTCCATGGCGATGTCGGCCCAGAACATCAGCCGCTTGCCGCTTGGCTTGAGCGCGGTGTTGATATCGCGTACGAACTGGAGATAGACCCTGCCCAGCCCTTCGGCCTTGACGCGATCCCGCGTCTGACCCCGTCCGAGCTCCACCGTCTCATCGGCCCCGATGTGCACGAAGCGCGACGTGAACAGCGAGTCGATCTCCGCGAACCATGACTTGATCAGCGCCATCGAGCCCGGCTTACCAGGCGCCAGTACGTGCCCGTGCGGCGTCTCGGCAAGATCGGAGTAGATCTCGTATTTCAGCACGTGGTGCAGATGGCCGAACGCCTCCTGCTCGGGAATGACGTCGATGTGGTACTTCGCGGCATACGCAATCAGCTGGCGCACATCTTCACGCGTCATCGCACCGCGCGGCGGTGCGATCAGGGGATTGGCGGAATAGGCCAGCGAGTGCTCGTAGTAGGGCGAGTACACGTTCAGCTTGTAGGCGGCGAACCGGCGGATCTGTGCCTTCTGATACGCGAGCGTCGGCACCGGACCGCGCGAGAGGTCATCATGAAAACCGCGATACTTCATCGCCGGCCAGTCTCGGATGGTCGCCGCCTGCAGCACGGCGGCGCCGCCGGTTCCATTGATCAGCTGCTTCAGCGTCTGCACACCGTAGAACAGCCCGCGTGCACTGGCCGCAATGACATGCGTCGCGCTCGAGTCAGCGAGCAGCAGATACCCCTCTGCCGTCATGGCCGTATCAAAGACCATCTTGTGCGATCGGAGCACGTCGGCCGCGCGCGGCGAACCCGATCGGAGCAGCTCCACGCGATAGCGCCCGCTGGCACCGGTGGTATCGACCCGGATGCGACGTTCCGCCATCACCTCGAACAGGTCGTGCGCCGTAAAGGCATCCTCGGCACCTCCAACGTGGACAACCGTGAGGCCATTCGGCAGCGCGACCCGGGCGCCGCGGACGACTTCACGCGGCAGCGGAATCAGCGGCAGTGGCGCCGTTTGTGCGGCGAGCGGGGCTGCGATTGCAGCGCTGAGGAGCAAATGAGAGAGATGTCGCATGCCGAAATGTGACACGGAAGTCGTCGCCTGTCGCGTGGGCATGCGCATTTCTCCGGCCGTCATCGAATGCCACCGACCCATCGATACACGAGTAGGTTTTGTGCATGGATCTCGATATTCCGAATGATGATTTTGCCGCGTACCTGTTCGATCTTGACGGCACCCTGATCGATTCGATGCCGGTGCACCAGCGGGCATGGGAGACGGCACTGCAACGCGTCGGGCTGCAGGTGCCATTCGACGAGGCGTATTTTTACTCGCTCGGCGGCGTCCCGACCCTCGAGTCGGCGGTCATCTTTGGACAGCACTACGGCTTGACCTTCGACGCACATCAACTGGTCGACGAGAAGGAGCTGCTCTATCTCAGCCTGCTCGACGAGGTGCAGCTGATCGAACCGGTCGCCGCCTTTGCGAAGCGCGTGGCGCGCACTCATCCCGTGGCCATCGTGACCGGCGGTGGGCCGGAGATCGCGTTGCCGGCCCTCGACGCAACAGGTTTGCGGTCCCTGTTCCCGGTCGTGGTGACGCCACTCGATGTTGCGCCAGGCCGGGGAAAGCCAGCGCCCGACATGTTCCTGCTCGCGGCCGCTATGCTGGGCGTGGCCCCCAGCGCCTGCCTGGTGTTCGAGGACGCGCTGCCCGGTGTGACGGCGGCACGCGCCGCCGGAATGCAGGTCGTGCTGGTGCCCCGCGCGACCTGACCAGCCAGACTGTGGGTGCGCTATCTCGCGGCGGCGGCGGCGCCGTGCCGCACGCTGGTGACGTAGTCCGTGCGCAAGCGCGTCGTGAGCGGACCTGGGGCACCGGCCCCGATCGCCACGCCATCGACCCGCACGATCGGCATGACGAGGGCGGTCGCTGCGGTCACGAACAGCTCATCAGCGCCAAGCAACTCCGCGGTGCTCACACTTCGTTCCACGATCGGAACGCCCTGTCGGGCAGCCAGCGAAAACACGCGCTCGCGTGTGATGCCAGGCAGGACTTCAGTGCCGAGCGCGTGAGTGATGAGTGCACCGTCCTTCACCATGAACAACGTCGACGATCCGCCTTCGCTGAGCAGGCCATCCTCGACCATCAGCGCCTCGAATGCGTCAGCCGCTCGCGCCGCCTGCTTGGCCAAAACCTGCGGCAGCAGGGCGATACTCTTGATGTCTCGCCGGGCCCATCGCTGGTCGGGAACCAGAATCGCCGACGCACCGGTGCGCGCGCGCGGGTGCTCGAGCAGCGCCACCGATCGTGCCCACGCCACGACAGTTGGCCTGGGTTCGACGGGAAAGGCGAAGTCCCGCTCGGCGGGCCCCCGTGTGACCTGCAGATAGACCAGACCTTCGGTCACGGCATTCTGTGCGACCAATGCCAGCAACGCATCATGCAACACGGTGCGCGGCATCGGCAGCACCAGCTGAATCTCTCGGAGCGATCGATCGAGACGATCCAGGTGCGGACCATCATCGACGAAACGACCGTCCACCACGGCGATCACTTCGTAGACGCCGTCAGCGAAGAGAAAACCACGATCAAAGATGGAGACCGTCGCCTCGGCCTCAGCGACGAAGGCGCCGTTGATGTATGCAGTGCGAGTCATGCAGGAAAGTTACCACCCGCCGCCCCCGGTGACTGGTAGCTTTCAGGGATGAGATGGTCCTGGTCGTCGGTCTGGGCAGCAGTCGAGCGCTTCGCGCATGCACGAGGCGCGGTCCCGGCGACGTTCCTCTGGAACCTCGGTCAGGGCTCGGTGGTGCCGGGCCCGGCTGAACTGCTGCTGGTTCCCCTGGCCATCGCCGATCCCGCGCGGGCGTGGCCGCTCGCGATCGCGGCCATGAGTGGTTCGGTCCTTGGCGGGTGCATCGCCTTCTGGTTGGGGGTGGCCGCCTTTGCCACCGTGGGCAAGCCGCTCCTCGCCCTACTCGGCATCAGCGACGCGACGGTCGCACAGGGGATGGCGCTGATGGCCAGACACGGCTGGTTGTTCATCGTGGCCAGCACGCTGACGCCGATCAGCACCAAGGCGGCATCGATCGGCGCGGGGGCCGCCGGAATGCCGTTTCCGCTGTTTGCGTTCGCGCTGGGAGTTGGGAGAGTGCTGCGATTCAGCATCGACGTCCTGCTGATCCGCGCCAGCGCAGGAATGCTTCACCGGCTTCGACACCGGCTGTTCGACGAATAGTGCGTCGCAGCGAGTCAGCTCGTGATTCGCACGGTACCACCATCGACGCGCAGTTGTACGCTGCCGTCGAGCGTCGCTTCGGCCGCATCGTGGGTCACCAGCAGTGTCGTGGCGCCCTGCGCAGCTGCCCAGGCAAGAGTCGTCGCCCGCGTCACGGCGCGCAGCGCGGTGTCCATTGCCGCAAACGGTTCATCCAGCAGCAGCGTCCGTGGTTCACACGCCAGCGCCCGAGCCAGCGCCACCAGCTGACGTTCCCCGCCACTGAGCGTCGGTACGGGCCTGGCCAGCAGTGGCGTGATCCCAAGTCGGTCGATCAGCTCGTCCACGATGACTGCCCGGTGCGCGCCGTACGCCACGTTCTTTCGCACGGAGAGATGTGGAAAGAGCCACGCCTGTTGATAGACGAGCCCTACGTTGCGACGTTCGGGGGGGTCACGCGTGACGTCGACGTCGCCGAGAAACACGGAGCCGCCTGCCGACGCGCGGACACCGGCAATCGCTTCGACCAATGTCGTCTTTCCCGCACCCGTGGGGCCGGTGACGATCCCCACGCCCCCGTTGGGCACGGCGAACGATGCGCGGTCGATGCTGAAGCCAGGAACGCGCACACTGAGATCGGCCACGCGGATCATGGGGTCTCCGTCCGGCGCAATGCGCGCACGCCGAGCAGAATCAGCAACGCCACGCAGACCAGGGCGGCCGCCACTGGCAGCGCGCGTCGCAGGCCGTATGTGACATAGCGATCATAGGCGAGAACCGATGCCACACGCGGATGATACGCGACCAGCACGATCGCTCCGAACTCGCTCGTCGCCCGCGCCCACATCGCCGTCGCACCGTTGACGATGCCGTTGCGCGCCAGCGGTAGCGTCACACGACGGACAGCCTGCCAGCGGTCGTCACCAAGCGTCCTCGCCACCGACTCCAGCTTCGGATCGACCCGGGCAATGGCTTCGCGCGCGCCAAGGATGAACAATGGCGCGCTCACGACCAGCATCGCGACCACGATTCCGAGCGGCGAACTCACGATCGACAGTCCGAGTGGTGCCAGTGTTCGCCCCATGGCACTGTCGCGACCAAGGGCCAGCAGCAAGGCCATGCCGATCACCGGATGCGGAATCACCAGCGGCAGTTCGAGCAGCGCCTCGACTGCGCTGCGGCCGCGAAACGGCACTCGCGCGAGCAGGTAGGCGACCGGCAAGCCACCGACAGTGGCCAAGAGCGTGGCGGCCGTGGCGCTGCAGATGGTGAGGAGAATCGCGGCCAGAACTTCGGGATCGACAAAGGCTCCGGCAATGCCACCCAACCCGGCACTTGCCACCAGCGTGCCTGTCGGAAGAATGAGTGCCAGGATCAGGACGGACGCCACGATTGTCCCAACCACTTGCACGAGCCATCGCGCAGGTCCTCCGCTCACGGCGCCGACTGGGTCTGCACGCCCGCCTTGAGCACCCGAACCGAATCGAACACATCGAGCCCGATCCGACGCATGATGCGCTTACTCGTGCCGTCGAGCAGTCGCTCCTGCAGCATGGTGGCGGCGGCGACGTTCACGCCGTGGGCAGCCATCGCGATCGAGTACCGGATTGGCTCGCCCGCGACCACCGTCGAATCTTCGGTCGCAGCGCCAACGACACGAAGTGTCGCGCGCCGATACGCCGCGGCTTCTGTATCCGTCCCGAGATCGATCCGGTCACCGATGCGAATGAACGTGAGACGTAGTGATCGGGCGAGTGATTCGTAACACCATGCAGCATCGGCGTTCCCACTCTCGAGGAGTGCCGCGAGATCGGCTTCGTTGCCGCGCACCAGCGCGTCGGGCGACGCGGCACCGAGTCGAGCCGCGAGCCCCGGACGTTGCGTCTCGATTTCGGCAAGCTTCCAGACGAGCTGTGTGCGGTAGCCGAGTGGTGCGCGCTTGGGATCGGCCCGTGCCACGGCGAGCGTGCCTCCCACGACCATGTCGATCCAATTCGTGGACGTGACGGCGGCGGCCCTCTCAGAATTCGGCGAGAGTGCCAGGACAATACGGTTGCGGGCGAACGTCGTGCTCGTTGACACATACCGTGGCATCAGTGCCTGTTCCAGCTCATCCGCGTCGGCGGTCACGAGCAGGTCGGGGGTCCGACCGAGCATGGTCATCGCACGAATCATTTCGCGCGATCCCATCACCTCGAGCCGCACACTCGGCCCGCCGGTGGCCGCAATCGTATCGAGCGCCGCGCGCAAGGGTCGCGCCAGGCTGCCGGCCGCCAGCACGGTAAGTGTGGCACCCGACGTCCCTGCGTTCGGCCCGCATGCGGTGATGCCGATGAACGGCAGGAGCATCAACACCCGAGACCGAGAAAGAGCGCTCACCTGACGAAGATACATCCATCTCCGACCCGACGAGCGCGACGACCATCACGTCGCGAGCTGCATTGCGGCGCAGTGGAACGGTCGACGAACAAACGCCATGGCTGACGAGCACGTCCCCGACGCCGGGGACACCGGTCACGTGATCGCCCCGCCCGGCTGCCTGGCAGGGTGCCATGCCCCGATCGATCTGGGGGGTGTTTGACCGGCATGGAAGTCCGATGCGACGGCGAATCTGAGGCGGCGCTCCGTGCCGAGTGGCACGGCACGCTGCGCGGAGACCTCGACCAGCTCGAGCCCGGGCGCCAGCCCAAGCCTGCTGAGAACCGTGGTTGGCCAGTCGTTCGGCGTCGCCAGGTGCTGCGCAATTGCCCAGACCCTCTGCGAGAGCGACAGCGGAGTCCGTGGGCAGTCCAACCATTCGATAAACTTCCATGGTGCGCCGAAACAGCATCGCATCAGGTGCGTAGATTCATCTGCGGACCGGTATCTCCACCTGCCCGGCTGTCTCCCTCCACACCACTATGTCAGATCTCGCCATCGATATCCGGGGGGTCACGAAGCGATATGCCGAACATGTCGCGGTCCGTGAGCTCTCGCTGCAGGTGCCACGCGGTGCGGTGTATGGGCTGCTCGGTCCCAACGGGGCCGGCAAGACGTCGACCATCCGGATGATCCTCGACATCATCGCTCCCGACGAGGGAACGATTTCACTGTTCGGGAAGAAGCATACCGATGCGGGAGTACTGGACCGGGTCGGGTATCTGCCGGAAGAGCGCGGGCTATACAAAAAGATGAAGGTCCGCGAAGTGCTGAAATTTCTCGCGGAGCTCAAAGGCGTGCCGGGGGCCGATGCCGAGACGCGTATCGTCACCTGGATGGAACGCATGTCACTGAAGACCGCCGAGAAGGATTGGGGCGAGTCCAAGGTGGATGAGCTGAGCCGCGGCATGCAACAGAAAGTGCAGTTCATCGGCACCCTGCTGCACGATCCCGAGCTCGTGATCCTTGATGAACCGTTCAGCGGGCTCGATCCTATCAACGCACAAGCGTTGAAGGACACCGTCGTCGAGCTGAAGGCGCGTGGCAAGACCGTGATTTTCAGCACGCACATCATGGACAATGCCGAGAAGCTGTGCGACGCCGTCTGCATCATTGCACACGGGCAGAAGATTCTCGACGGCGCCGTCTCGGATGTGAAAGCGGCACATGCCGGGCGTACGGTGGCGGTGGCCTTCGACGGCGCGCCGTCAGCCGCGGTGGACGCCGTCCTGCGCGATCCTACGCTGGTGGCCAACATGGACGATCAGAATCGATTCCTCGAACTGGAGCTGGCCGACGGGGCCATGAGCGGTACGCTGTTGCAGCGGCTCGTCGAAGCGGGCGCATCGCTGCAGCGATTCGAGCGGGTGCAGCCATCGCTGCATCGCATCTTCCTCGAGCAAGTCGGGGCCACCGGCGTGGAAGCGGGGATGAGCGGCCATGGGTAAGCTGATCACGATCATCAAGCGCGAGTACCTCGAGCGCGTCCGCACGAAATGGTTCGTGATTGCGACTCTTCTTGGTCCGATCATGTTCCTCGTACTTACGGCGCTGCCCGTGTACCTCGCCGCCGGCAGCAAGGCGTCGGCGCAGTCATCGAACATCACGATCATCGATGCGACCGGCGCGGAGCTCGGTCCGCGCGTGGTGCTGGCGCTGGCGGATACCTCCGGAGTGAAACCCTCGGTTCAGATCACGGCGCCGGAAGCGACTGCCGCCGCCGAGTCGACCGCATCGCGCGCCGTACTGCGGAATGAGCGCGAAGGCTATCTGGTGCTCGATTCGCGCACGATGCTCGGCTTCACGGCACGCTACGTCGGCAAGAACAGCAGCACGGTGCGCGAAATGTCCCGGCTTGGGCGCGCCATCGACAAGGCGGTGCTTGGCTTGCGGCTCGAGCGGGCAGGCCTCGATGCCACGCGCATCGACTCGTTGACGCGGGTGGATGTGCAACTCGACAAGACGCAGCTGAGCGAGAAAGGTCGCGAACGGACGGGGACGGGAAACAGTGTCGTTGGGCTGCTGGTGGCGTTTCTTCTCTACACCGTGCTGATCATCTATGGCCAGACGGTCCTGCGCAGCGTCATCGAGGAAAAGGCCACGCGCGTCGCCGAAGTCGTGATCAGCAGTGTCCGGCCGGAGATTCTGCTGGCGGGCAAGATCATCGGTATTGGCGGTGTCGCCATTACGCAATTCGGAGTCTGGATTCTGGGATCGTTCTGGGTCGGCTCGAACATCGTCCCGTTGGTGATCAAGAATCGCTCCCTGGGCATGACGCCGGCGGCGGCCGACAGCCTGACGCGATCCAGTGATCTGTTCACCAGCCTGCCGAGCATGTCGCCCGCCCTGGTGATCGCACCGCTCCTGTTCTTCGTGCTCGGCTACGTGTTCTACGCCTGCCTGTATGCGGCGGTCGGCAGCACCGTGAACAGCGAGTCCGAGGCGCAGCAGGCGTCAACGCCGGTGGTGATGCTGCTGGTGCTGAGCGCGGTGTTCCTGCAGCCGGTGGCGCTTGCGCCGCAGAGTTCGATCGCGGTGGTGATGTCCATGCTTCCGATGTCGGCGCCGATCGTGATGCCGATGCGACTCAGTCTGGTGGCCGTCCCCGCGTGGCAGGTGGCCGGCAGCCTGGTCGGGATGTTTGCGGCCTGCCTGCTCGCCATCTGGTTCTCGGCGCGCATCTATCGCGTCGGCCTGCTGATGTACGGCAAGCGACCCAGCCTGAAGGAGCTGTTCAAGTGGCTGCGTTACTCGTGACGTGATAAACGCAGACTCCCGCGCGCCGCAACGTCAGAGCCGTCGAAGCGCGCGGGAGCCGTACACGAATGAACTCAGGCGCAGTAGGTGTCGAACGCGCCAACCAGATCGTGTGAAATTTCGTCCGCCGAACGCCCCTCGATCTGGTGTCGCTCGAGCATGAACACCACCTTGCCGGCCTTCATCAAGGCAATGCTTGGACTGCTCGGACGGTAGCCCGTGAAATAGCTTCGGGCCTGCTGCGTCGGCTCCGGGTCCTGTCCGGCAAAGACGGTCACGCTCTTTTCAGGGCGCACCGCGTTTTCCAGCGCACTCTTCACCGCCGGACGCGCATTCCGCGCGGCACAGCCGCACATGCTGTTGACCACCACCAGTGTGGTGCCATCGGCATTCTTCAGCGCCGCGTCGACCTCGGCGGCAGACTTCAGTTCCTGCACACCCAACTGCGTCAATTCAGCACGCATCGGGGCAATAAAGCGCTCATCGTACATCGTCCAACTCCTGCCTGAAAGTGAAACGGATGGCGACATCCGGACTGTGCACGCCGTCGGTCTTGGTGATACCCGAACTGGCGCGACCGTCCATCAGAACATGATGTCGTCGGCCACATTGGTGTCGCGAACGAGCGCCAGGATCGCCGCCTGTGGCACCACCAGGTAGCGCTCATTCTCGAACGTGATTTCCACGCTCGCCTTGCGGAAGAAGAGTGCGTAGTCACCGGCGCGCGCCTGCATCGGGACATGGCGCGTTCCTGACGGACTGCCTTGCTGGGCATTCTTCCATGGCTCGTCGCTGTCCTGCGAGGTCAGATCGGGCATCGGAAGCCCCGGTCCGGTGGCGACGATCCTTCCGCCCTGCACCGCCTGATTGTCGACGGCAGTCGGCGGCAGATACAAGCCAACCGACGAGCGCTCTTCGCCTTCCTCGATGGAGACGAGCACCCGGTCACCGACGACGATGAGTTCCTTGTTCTTCTTCCGCATGGCGGTCCTGATCAAACCCGGTCAGCAGCGACTCCGCCAACCACTGGCCGAAAGTTATCACGAAACCGTGGTGCGCGGGCGCTAGCGACGCCCGCCCCTCGCCGCGCCGCCCGTGGGTCGCACCAGATGGAATCGGCTCTGGCGCTGGTACCCCCACCGGACCACGCCCGAGCCGTCAAGGATCACATCTTCCTCCTGACCGACCCGGACCGGCTGGTTGCCCCACTCGGCCACCTTCGACGTGGCCTGGAGCTCGATCGAGTACCAGGTGCTGGGCTGAATCGCGTGGTCACCGCGGCCCGGGACCCCGTCCTGATAGTCCCACAGTCCGATCAGTGTCCCGGCGCCGTGGCCGTGCATGCCGATCGCGTGTGAATAGATCGTCCCGTCGATGCTGTCACGGGTCATGCGCTGACGCGACACCTGCAACACTTCGTTGCCGGAACGGCCCGGCTTGATCTCCGAGAACACGATGTCCTGCAGCTTGTTGGCGCTCGAGAGCGCACGCCGCAGTCCCGCCGGAACCTCGGTCTCCCCATCCCGAAGCACGTAGCCCATGTGCTGTGTATCGGTGTTCAGGCGCAGTGCCGTGATCCCGAAGTCACAGTGGAGCACATCACCCTTTTGAATGATCGGGTCGCCGCCGAGCTGCACATCGGTCGCGCCACGCCGCTGTACATCCACCGATGGCTGGAACCAGGTGGTCAGACCGTAGTCGGCCACCCGCTGCCGCATCCACCACACCACATCGCTGGTGCGTGTCACACCGGGAGTGACCACCTTCGACGAGAACGCCTCCTCGATGATGTCCCAGGTCAGGCGATTCATGCGATTGAACGTGGCTTCCTCTTCCGCCTGACGGATCGCGATCAGATCCACGGCCAGCCGTCCGGCCGTCGTGATCTCGGCCCACCAGTCGCTCTGGGGCTTGAGCACTTCGCGCGAGAGCATGCCGGTGTATTCACCAAGCGTCAGGCCGTCGGAGAAGGCGAACGTCGTGTCGATGTCGAGTGCAATGCGCTTTGGCCTGCGCTCGCGGATCACCTTGGTGAGCACATCCCACTGTGCTGATCCCCACAACTCGGCGGTGGTGCGACCGGAGCTGACGTTGGTGGCGGCAATCTCGGAGCGGACCGCCGTATACATCCCGCCCTGGGAGGTTCCGCCGAGCGCCAGCCGTTCGACGCCCTTGTCTCCGCCCCGATCAAAAAAGACATAAATGGTGCGGCGACGTGCGGCGAACGTGGTCGGCGACACCAGCGACGAAAAAACGGGATCTTCGTTGTACTCTCGCATCGGCACGATCCACATGTCGATGCTGTCGCGCCGCATCAGCGCCGGCAGCGTGCGGTCGAGTCGAAGCTTGAGCCAGTCCTGCTGTGCAGTTGCCCACTCGCGCTGCGTGCCCAGCGGGCGTCGCGTATCTGCGTTGGACAGATGCGGGCCCACCTGCGCTACCAGCCGTACCGGCGCGATCAGCAGCAGAATCAACGAGAGACCCTGCGCGACACCGCGCAGCGAAAAGAGCAGAGATGCCATGGACATGACTTGTATGGTGCGTGGTGGCCAGCTACTGATCGTCTTTCGGATCATCGATCACGACGTCACCCGCCGCCGTCATCGACCGGCGGATGCCCTGCACGACCAGCGCCAGAATGCCACCGTAGATGCTGAGCACGATGATGTGGGTGCTGAGCACGGTGGCAGCGATGCCTGGAAGATCACTCCATTCCGCCGTTGCACTGCCGTACGGCTCTCGGTGCGCAGCGATCAGCAGTGCAGAGGTTGCGACTTCGACCAACCCTTCCAAGAGTGCAAAGACCGGCACCCGCCAGAGCCATCGCTTGAGTGGAAAGTTGCCGACATGCAGGGTGGCCATGCCGAAGAACACCACCACACCAAGTGCGATGACCGAGCCGAAGAACAGTGGCGAGTCCGTCGGTCCGGTTCCAAGGAACAGTGCGCGGCAGAGGCGCCACAGAATGCCTGTGACCACCGCCATCGACACCAGCGACCGGCTGAACTTCCGCACGGCGCTCGCTTCGTACGCGTCCCAGGCGCCGGGCTGTGTTGGTGCGAATCGAACCATCATGCAGGGAAGTTGGGGTGCGGAGGCGCTGGAAGGCAAGGTGAATACCGCGGCTCCCACCCTCGCGTCACGGACGGCACCGTGCCGCGTGCGCGCGGGGCGCGGGCGTCAGCGTGGCCGCGATACATACGCCATGTGGTCAGACAGGAAACGAAGCGCACGCGACAGACTCGCTCGGTAATTCTCCCACGTGTGTGCACCTTCCGACTCCACATACGTGAGCGGAATGCCATGTTCCGCCAGCGCGTCGCGAAAGACCCGGTTCTGTTTGAGCACTTCGTCGCCGCGTGCCACATCCACAAACAGCGACGGCAGCTGGTCGCCCCGCGCGTGCAGCGCCAGCATCAGGGTCGCCGGATCGCGCGACCTCCAGGTGCTGGGATCCACACCAAACATCGGGGACATCCCTTCCCATCTCGGACCGGTGGCACGCTTCAGTTCATTGCGTGTCCGGCTGGCCCGCCAGGTGACGCGGCCCATCGTGGCGATGGTGCTGCTGTCGGCCAGCAGACCGGGCGTGAGAATTCCGGCGTGGCTGGCCGCGGCCGAGAACGTGTCGGGAAAACGTGCCGCCAGCGCAATGGCGCCGTACCCACCCATGCTCACGCCGCCGATTGCCCGCGACTCGGGCCGTGCGAGCGTCCGGTACGTCGCATCGATGTACGCGACGAGATCACGGGCGACATACACGTCGTACCGCGGATTCGGCACACAGAACTGTTCGCCCGGCTCGTCGCGATGCGGCGTCCGGCGGCAAAGGGCCACATCCGCCGACTCGGCCCAGGAGGTCCACCAGCCGTCGTCGCCGTCCGGCATCACCACCAGCATCTCCGGCATACCGACGCTGATGAGCGAATCCATCGTCACCGCCAGGCGCCCCTTCACGACCCAATCCGTTTCATCGCCCCACATGCCGTGCAGGTAGATGGCGACTGGGTAGCGTGCGTTTTCGGCCCCGGCACGTGTGTACGACGGTGGCAGATAGACCTGCACGCGCTTCTGAGCGCCGAGGGACGGCGACCAGAACGTCTCGCGGCGGACGGCGCCGCTCTGGAGCCCAACGGAGTTGCTGGCGATGTCACTGGCCGGAATCGCCGTGGCGATCAGGCAGAGGCAGGCCAGCAGGAGGAAGCGGAGCATCGTGCATCAACGACGATCCTGCGGCGCCAGCGTGACCTGCCAGTGAGGAAATCGTTGCAGAATTCGGAGTGGCCGCCTCCCAATGCTGCGGTGCTTCCCTATGGAACCAGCCGCGCGGCGATGAACCGGAGGCTTTCTGGCAAGTGAGCGCGCCAGTAGGCCCAATCGTGGCGACCGCCCCATTCGGTGTAGAGCACAGGCACCGCCAGGTCGACCATCCGGTCGCGAAACGATCGATTCATGGCGAGCAAGGCATCCTCAGTTCCCACATCGACAAACAGCGACGGTACCACGTCACCTCGCCGGATCATCTGCTCGATCAACCGCGACGGGTCGCGCGAGATCCACGACACCGAGTCGGTGCCAAATGCGGACGAAATGTTCTCCCAGCGAGCCCCGGCCGCCGCGCGCAACTCACCCGTGGTGCGCGCATCGCGCAGGATGACGGCCCCACTGCTGGAATCTGCCATCAACGCGGGACGCAACACACCACTGTGACTCGCTGCCACGGAAAACGTCCTCGGATTCCTGGCAGCGATACTGATGGCGCCATAGCCGCCCATGCTCAAACCGGCGATACCACGTGATTCCCGCTGCGGAATCGTGCGGTAGAGCGAATCGGCGTACGTCACCACATCGTACGCCACGAAGTCGTCGTACTTGGGCCACGGTACGCAGTACGTATCCGCATTCTCCTGGCGCTGCAGACGCCGGCAGGCCGGCAGATCGTTGAGTGCGTGCCATGTCGTCCACCATCCATTGTCGCCGTCGGGCATCACGACGATCATCTCCGGCATCCCCGCCGCCACCAGTGAGTCCATCGTCTCGGCGAGCTGGCCGCGCGCCGTCCAATCGGACTCGCTGCCCCAGAGTCCGTGCAGGTACACCGCCAGCGGGTAGCGGCGCGGCAAACCACCAGCGGTGTACGACGGCGGCAGATAGACCACCAGGTGTTTTGTCACGCCAAGTGCCTGTGACCACATCGTATCGGTGCGCACCACGCCACGTCGCACCGTGGTTTGCGCACCCGCCACGGTGGCGCACAGCAGCGCGATGACAACAGCACGCGCACTCGCGATGCCCAAGGCACGCCGGCAGCGTGGCAGCAGTCGTGAGGGCGTCAGGCGCAGAACGTTCAGATGCTCCTCCACGGGTTATCGGGGCCGCGAGCCACGCTGCAACCAGACATAGAGCGGCGTGCCGGCAACGATCGCCAGGAATCCCCACATCGCCGACTCCGGGCCCACGCCGTACATCGTCCAGAGCACGAACAGAAACCCGACGCTGGCCTCGATCGTGATCCGCGGCACGCGCCGTGGGTCGTAGTGCTCCGGATGGCGACGCACCAACAGGAGTTCCGCGGCACAGGCGTAGAGATGTGGCAGCAGCGTTGTGAGAATCGCCAGCAGCGCCACGAACTTGAACACGCTGAGCAGCGATTGCGAGAAATAGAGCAGTAGCAGCGCACTGGGGATCATCGTTCCGGTGATCATCGCCACATGCGGGGTGGCGAACCGGGGATGCAGACGACCCAGTGGCGGAAAGAACAGGCCATCCTGCGCGGCCGTCACCGGAATGCGGCCGGCCATCAGGACCCAACCATTCAGCGTGGCCAGATTCGAGCCGAGTGCCGCGATGCCGACAGCGATGGCCGCCCAGGCGCCCACCGTGCGCTCCATCGCGAGCGCGATCGGGCGTGGGCTCACCGCCAGTTCGGCGGTCGGCACCGTACCGACGACCATCAGGGCCGTGAGCAGAAACACCGCGGTGGCCACCCAGTAGCCGATCATGGTGCCGCGCCCGACGGTCGATCCGCCGTCTTGCACTTCATCGGCGGGAACGGTTGCCGATTCCACGCCAGAGTATGCCCACACCACCAGCGCGCAGGCCGGTGCCAGCGCCCCCCAGCCATGCGGCGCGAACGGCGTGAAGTTCGCCAGCGCGATCTGGGGCATGGCCACCAGTGATCCGAGCACCAGCGGCACGACCGTGACGACCATGAGGACGATCTGCAGCTTCGCGCTGTGACTGACACCCACGGTGTTGAGCAAACAGAGTCCCCAGAGCAGCGCCTGTGCCAGGATGAATTGCTGCATCGGCGACGTCCGCAACACGTCGCTGAATCCGGTGGCATACCCCACCACCGCCGTGACGATCGCGGCATTGCCGATCGTGGCACTCAACCAGTAGCTCCACACCGTCTGAAACGCGGCGAAGTCACCAAAGGCTTCGCGAACGTAGATGTACGGTCCGCCGGTTTTCGGCCACCGGGCACCGAGCCGCGAGTACGTCCGTGCGATGAAGAAGTAACCAATCGCCGTGATGCCCCAGGCCGCGATCGCGAGTGGGCCGGCGGCGGCGGCCATCGAGGCCGGCAGGGTCCAGATCGACGTTCCAACCATGTTGCCGACCGCCAACGCCACCACGCCAAGCAGCGTCAGGCGGCGGAGTGGTGCGACGCGTTCAGTCAGCGGAAGATATGGCCGATACGTGACCACCGGATATCGGTGATGAACGGCAACGCGCGATCTGAATCGTTGGCGTTATAGCTGTAGTACACAAAGATTGGCCGGCCGCGCAGGTTGCCGCGCGGGACGATTCCCCAGTACCGGCTGTCTTTCGATTCGTAGCGATTGTCGCCCAGCATGAACAGGTGACCGGGCGGAATCACCAGTGGGCCCCAGTTGTCATGCGTCGGCACCGGTGGCGGTTCGCCGAAGCGCGATCCCTTCACTTCGAAGCGATGCTGCCACTCGAACAGCGGATCGGTGATATCGCCACCAAGTCGGACAGTACTTTCGTCGGCGCGCTGCGGATACGGTGTCCCGTTCACATGCACCACGCCGTCGCGCATGTAGAGCGTATCGCCGGGGGTACCCCAGAGTCGCTTCACCAGGGTGGGCTGCGGGTCATTGCCGATCTGCGCCTCGTCGGCCTGATACGGCGATTTGAAGACGACGATCTCGCGCCGCGTCGGCTCCGCGTACCCTGGAAGCGTGACATCGGTGAACGGGATGTTCGGCCCGTACACGAGATTGTTCACGAACAACCAATCGCCCACCATCATCTCCGGCTGCATGCTCGGTGATGGGATGCGATACGCCTGAAACAGGAAGATCCGGACGACGAAAAAGAGCAGAATCGGCACGATCCAGCTCTTCAGGCCGTCGACGACCGATGACTTGCCGCTGACGGTTTTGCCGCGTGCGGCAGCGACCACATTGGGCGCCGGCGGCGGCGCGGAACTGGATTTCGGATCGGCAGCCACGGGACCTGGGTGCAGCGGTGACGGACGGAAAGACCTCGGGGGCCGGACGCAGTCGAGGGCCTGCCCTGGAAGGACACGCCCTCGATCCGGTCGCACAAAAGATAACCCGCCCGAAGGCGGGAGATCCGGTTCAGCTGAGGTGCTTGGACACCAGCGCGGTCATCTCGAACATGGTGACGGTCTTCTTGCCACCGAACACGGCCTTGAGCTTGTCGTCGGCCAGGATGTTCCGCTTGTTCTTCGGGTCCTGCAGGTTGTGCTTCTTGATGTACGTCCAGATCGCACTGGTGACTTCCGTGCGCGGACGGGCGTCACCGCCAATCACGGCAGCCAGTTCAGGGCTGATCTTCATAGCCTTGTTGAACGCCGAAGCGGTCTTCTTGGCGGCCGGCGCCTTGGCGGCAGCCTTCTTCGCCGGAGCCTTGGCAGCGGCCTTCTTGGCCGGCGCCTTCGCAGCAGCCTTTTTCGCAGGGGGCATCGCAGATCCTCGGGGATGAGGGAGGGGCGAGCGACGCTCGCCGGAAATGTGGAGCGAGACTCGCACGCTCATCGTGGTTGCCGACGGCGACCGCCGTTCGAAATAACCATGACGGGCGGGAAGGTACACAGTGGGTTCCCCTGCGCAACAGGAGGGCGTCACCCCCTCGTCATGCGTCCACGTCGAATGAGCGGAGCAGCGCGACCATCCGCAGGTCATCTGGATCGGCCGCCGGGTCGTCTTCGGCCAGCAGTTCGATCGCCTGCGGCGTCTCCAGCAGCAATGGAATGCCACGGGTGCGCGGGTCAGAAAGCAGCCACCGGAACGCGTCGGCGCCGATGGCGCCATCGCCGATCAGCAGATGCCGATCCTTGTTCGATCCAAGTGCGCCCAGGCTGTCATTCAGGTGCAGGAAGCTTGGCGGCTCGCCGCACGCCTGCTCGAATGCATCGAGCACCGCCACGCACGCCTCGCGCGACGCACTGATATCGTATCCTGACGCGAATAAATGACAGGTGTCCAATCCGTATCCAGCGCGCGCGCGGAGTGTCGACGGCAGTTGTGTCAGGATGCCCGCGACTTCCTCCACGGTCCGGCCGATCGTGTTGCCAGCGCCGGCGCTGTTCTCCACCAGCAGTTTCGTCGCCCCGTCAACCGTCTCCAGCGCGCGCGTCATCGCCAGTGCCACACGCGACACGCCTGCCGCGCGATCCTGGTCGGTGGCGGCGCCGGGATGAAAGCAGACGCCGCGCACCTGCAGCGCCGTGCTTCGCTCGAGCTCTTTCGTCAACGCCGCCGTCGCGCGCTCCCATTTTTCCGCCTCGGGCGTCGCACAATTCAACACGTATCCCGCATGCACGATCACCGCATCGCGGGCGATTCCTGCGTCGGCCAGGGCGGCGTGAAATGCCTGTGCACGTTCAGGCTTCACGCTCACTTTCTCGTTGTAGAACTTGGGAACTGCGCTGAAAATCTGCAGCGCCGTCATGCCGGCGTTTCCGGCGCGACGCGCCGCCATCGGAATCCCGCCGGTGTCAATCGTGTGTGCGCCGATCAGCCGGGGCATATGCAGGCAAGTGAGGGTTAGCGGGCCACGATCTGCGCGCGACGCAGGAGAAACGCACTGCCTGATTGCGAGACTTCCGTCCAGCCCACCCACAGCTGTCCCGCCGACAAGCGCACGATCTGCGGCATTGATGCCTGCTGTGAACTGGTGCTCACCGGAATCAGTCGCGCGGTCTGCTCGAAGAGGTGACCCGACGTGAAGGACAGACTCATGGCGATCCGGCCCAGGTCACTGTTCGGATCTTCGTACGCCATCACCACCGTGTCGGCACGACTCGCCACCGCCACGCGAACCGGCTTCTCACCATATACCACGGCGATCGGTGGCTCAAAGCGCTTGAGCCGCGGATCCATCAGATGCGAATAGAACAGCCCCGGGCCTTCGGGTGCGACCATGTAGTAGCCAATGTGGACGTAGCCACGCACACTGTCGATCGCGATGGCCGGCGCTGGTCGTGCGCACCCGAGTTGCGCCCGATCGACCGAATCGACCATCAGGCGCTGCACGCTCACGCCGGCTGAATCACGCTGCTCGGCCAACAGTCCAGCACTGCTGTCGGCACGAATCTGCCACCAGGCGGACCACCGGTTGCCGCGCAGGAGCGGTGTCTCCACTCTGGAACCGGGGCACATGCCCAGTTCGCTCCCCAGCGCCGCGGCGCTCGCCGAATCGGGCACCGCAACGCGCGCGACCTGCACCTCCGGCGTCGCGCCAGGCGTCCAACGCGCCCCGTACCGCGCCAGGGTGTCGACTCCAGCGGCAATCGGAACCGGGCCCTGCCACTCCACGGGCGGGGCGTCCCAGGAACAGCCGGAGACCAACAGGGCGAGCATCACGAATCTGTGGGGTGCTGACATCTGCCCAATCTACGCAATCCGGCTGCGGTCACTCTGGCTAGGTTTCAGTATCAGGCCGTGCGTGCGCCGCGCGGCCAAGGCCAACCTCTCCCTGCACTCTCATGACGCCCCCTATCGTCGCGCCCGCCGGAGCTTCACAGTTCGCCGGATCACGCCGGATCCCCGCTCCCGTCAACGAGCCGGTCAAGAACTACGCGCCCAACTCCGCCGAGCGCACCGAGCTGCAGGCGCGCCTGGCCAGTATGTCGTCGGAGCGAGCCGAGATCCCGGTGGTCATCGGGGGCAAGCGGATCTTGACCGGCAATACCGGCGCGCAGGTGATGCCGCACGCGCATCGGCATGTGATTGCAGACTGGCACAAGGCGGGCACGGAGGAGGTACACGCCGCCATTGCGGCCGCGACGGCAGCACAGCGCGAGTGGGCGGCGTGGAGCTGGGAAGACCGCTGTGGCGTCTTCCTCAAAGCCGCCGAGTTGCTGACGACCACGCGACGCGCCACGCTCAACGCAGCCACCATGCTCGGCCAGTCGAAGACGGTGCATCAGGCGGAAATCGATGCGGCCTGCGAACTGATCGATTTCTGGCGTTTCAATGCGGCGTTCGCGCAGGAGATCTATGCGGAGCAGCCGATCAGCACGAGTTCGACCTGGAACCAGTCTGACTACCGCCCGCTGGAAGGGTTCGTCTACGCCGTGTCACCGTTCAACTTCACGGCCATCGGTGGCAATCTGGCAGGCGCGCCGGCCATGCTCGGCAACACCGTGCTCTGGAAGCCGGCGTCGACGGCGGTGCTCTCTGGCTGGATCGTGATGCAGATTCTCGAGGAAGCGGGACTTCCGCCCGGCGTGATCAACTTCCTGCCGGGCGACGCTGCGGCAATCTCGAAGGCGGTGCTCACGCATCGCGATCTGGCGGGTGTGCATTTCACGGGCAGCACCGGCGTGTTCAACGGCATGTGGGAGACGATCGGTCGCAACATGGGTGGCTATCGCAGTTACCCGCGTATTGTCGGAGAAACGGGTGGCAAGGACTTCATCGTCGCCCATCCTTCGGCCGAGCCGCTGGCGCTGGCGGTGGCCATCGTCCGGGGTGCCTTCGAGTATCAGGGGCAGAAGTGTTCTGCCGCCAGCCGCGTGTACGTCCCGAAGTCGCTCTGGCCCGCGGTGCGTGATCACGTGGCACAGATGACCAGCGAGATCAAGGTCGGCGACGTGCGCGACTTCTCGAACTTCATGGGTGCGGTGATCGACAAGCGGGCCTTCGACAAGCACACCGAGTATCTGGCGCTGGCGCACAAGGAGTGCGAAGTGATCACGGGCGGCACGTCGAATGATGACATTGGCTACTTCGTGCAGCCGACGTTGGTGCGCACCGACGACCCGGCGCACCGGATGCTCAACGAGGAGATCTTCGGCCCGATCATCACCGCCTACGTGTACGACGACGACAAGTGGCTCGACACGCTGCATCTCGTCGATCGCACCAGCCCGTATGCGCTGACTGGCGCCGTGTGGGCACGAGAGAAGCAGGCGGTGCTGGATGCGATGTCGGTACTGCGCAATGCGGCAGGAAATTTCTACATCAACGACAAGCCGACAGGCGCCGTCGTCGGGCAGCAGCCGTTCGGCGGCGCCCGGGCCTCAGGCACCAACGACAAGGCCGGCTCGAAGATGAACCTGCTGCGGTGGGTCAGCGCACGGTCGCTCAAGGAGACGTTCGTTCCGCCGACCGAGTGGCGCTATCCATTCCTCGCCGAATGAGCGACGATTCGAACAGCAGTGCACCACTCTTCGTTCACTACTTCACGCTCGACGTCTTCACTGACCAGCGGTTTGGAGGCAATCCGCTGGCAGTGATTCTCGATGCCCGCGGGCTGACCAGTGAACAGATGCTTCAGGTCACGCGCGAGTTCAACTATTCGGAGACCACGTTCGTGCTGCCGGCGGAGGATCCCGGCACCACCAAGCGTGTTCGGATCTTCACGCCCGGCGGCGAGGTCCCGTTCGCGGGGCATCCTACCGTTGGCACCGCCATCGCACTGGTGTTTTCCGGTGACGTCGAGGCCCCGAGCGACACGGTGCGCGTGGTGCTCGGCGAAAACGTTGGTCCGGTGCCGGTCACGGTGCGGCTGCGTGAGGGCGTACCGGAATGGGCGCAGCTCTCGACGGCGGTGATGCCGGTGGAGCAGCCTGCGATGGACCGCACGGTGGTCGCCGAGCTGCTTGGCCTGGCGGCGTCTGACTTCATGGCAAATGAGGGCTACGCTCCGACGGCCACGTCATGCGGGCTGCCGTTCCTGATCGTGCCGCTGGCGAGCCGCGAGGCCGTGGAACGCGTGCGCGTCAACGACACCGTCTTTGCGCAGACACTACGCGGCACCTCGTGCGCCATGATCATGGTCTTCGCGATGGTCCACGACGTCCCGGGAGTCGACGTGCACTGTCGCGTCTTCTGCCCGGACGACGGCGTGCCGGAAGATCCGGCCACTGGCAGCGCCAATGCGGCGCTCGGCGGCTACCTGGCGGCACGAACTCCGCGCACGGGCACGCTCCGCTGGGTCTCGCAGCAGGGCCTCGAGATGGGTCGGCCATCGCGACTCGAGATCGAAGTCGACAAACGCCCTGATGGCGACATCACCGCCGTGCGCGTAGCCGGGAACGCGGTGCTGATGTCCGAAGGGCGCCTGCGGGTGCGTTGATCGGCAGATACGGCACGAGCGACTACTGAAACGGAACGGCTTCTGCCAAACAGCAAGAGCAACTGCTGAACTGCAAGAGCAACTGCCGAACTGCAAGAGCAACTGCTGAAACGCAAAGGAGCAAAGGCGCAAAGGCGCAAAGAAGTGCGTGTGTTGGTGGTGCAGCGCGTACCGACGAAAATCATGCGGACTGATACAACGCCTGCCATTCTGTTGATGTGGGACTCGCACTGCATGCGCGGATATATGCGCATTCGCGAAACTTCAGCGCGCGACCACATCTACCGCCCTTTCTTTGCGCCTTGGCGCCTTTGCACCTTTGCACCTTTGCACCTTTGCGTTGAAGCAGTTGCTCTTGTATTCAGCGACCGATCACCGGCAACACCGTACCTCTTTGTGCGTTCGCGGTGAAGCAATGCCCTTCGATTCAACGCCAGCGCCAACGCCAGTTTCAGAAGACGCGCCTTGACGCATTCGTCCTTGAACTCAGGCTCGGAGGTTCCGCAGATACCGTTCTGGATCCGCGAGAAAATCACGCGTGAGACGGACATGGTCCGTCTGGTCCCATGGGACCTGCGCAATCGGCGCTTCATCAAAGCTGTAGATTCGCGCGCCAGGGAACGAGAGCAGCAGCGGCGAGTGGGTGGCAATGATGAACTGGGCGCCATCCGCGACCAGATCGAACATCATCGCCAGCAACGCCAGCTGCCGCTGGGGTGAAAGCGCGGCCTCGGGTTCGTCCATCAGGTACAGGCCTCGAGGAACGAGTCGCTGCTGAAAGAAGCTGAGGAAGGCTTCGCCATGCGATTTCGCGTCGGGATCGGCGCCGTACCGTCGGTCCATGTCCGCCATGCTCGCCTTCAGCGGCCCCATCGCCAACCCCTTCGCATGTGCCGAACGATCGGCGTATTCCTCTTCCATCCGATCGAGCGTCGACTGGAACTCTGCGCGTTCACGCTTGAGCAGATGCTGGAAGCCGAAGAAATCTTCTGCCCGCAGAAAGAATCCGCGATTGTTGCGCGTGCGCCAGGACAGCTTCAGTGCGCGCGACAGCCAAAGCTGAGCGACCAGTGTCGGATCATCCTGCGCGCGGCCAGCGGCACCGGCTGACGGCAGCGACGCCGCAATTGCAATCGCCTCGAGCAACGTGGACTTTCCCGAGCCGTTCTCTCCGACAAAACAGACGACCGGTGCGTCGAGATCGAGCGACGTCATTGAGGCGATCGTTGGTACCGACCAGGGAAACCGCGCCGGGTCGGCCCGCTCTGGCTGTGAGTACGTCACCTGCAGGAGCTGAGGGACACCGTCGCGCCGGTCGGACGCGGGGGTCGCGGTGGTGCGTCGACGAGGTGCCCGAGGCGGCATGCGTCTACCGGCCGCCGGTAACCTGCGTCATCCGGTTCCTTTCGTCCACGAACACCTTGCGTGGTTCGAAGTCGTCCGTGAGTTCATGCGCCTCGAAAACGCCGAATGCCATGATGATCACCAGGTCGCCGACCTGCGCCATCCGCGCCGCGGCACCATTCAGCTTGATCTCGCCGCTGCCGCGCGCACCTTCAATCGCGTACGTCTCGAAGCGCGCCCCATTGTTGACGTTCACCACCGCAACCTTCTCGTACACCTTCAGGTCGGCGGCATCGAGCAGATCACGATCGATGGTGAGCGACCCTTCGTAGTGCAGGTCGGCGTCAGTGACGGTCGCGCGATGGATTTTGGCACGGATCATGATTCGCTGCATGGCAGAAAACTAACGCGGCGAGAGGCACGATACGCCCCCCGCCGCGCAGCACTCCGTTGCCTGTTCTGCGATCAGACTAGAAGCGTGCCCCGAGCGACACATCGACCCGCGTGCCCTTCCGAGGATAGATGCCGCGGCTCACATCGGTGCGGAACAACCCATCAGCGAAGGACGACCCAAACCCCCAACCGGAGATCGGCCGACCGGGCTTCGTATAGTTGGTCCGATCACCGGCCCAACCGAGATCGAGAAAGACCGTCCGCTTCGCCGCCGCCGAACCAAAGGCCAGTTCCGAGCGCGACAGCCAATAGGTATTCCCGACCCGCGTTCCGGCGATCTGACCACGGACCGTGCGCAGTCCGCCCATGTAGAACTGTCGCTGCACCGGCACGCTGTCCGTTGCCGTGCCGGAGCTCACCGTCTGACCGAACGACAGCTTCCAGAAGAGCGGGCGCGCCACCGTGATGTCTGCCAGACCGCGCGCGTAGTTGAAGCTGCCGCCCGCCGCTTCGGCGCGAAGGTCGGTGGTCACCTGCCAGCCTCGCGGATCGAGACCGTAGCTCGCGTGCCATTCGCCCGCACCACCGCCCACCTGGCCTTCTCTGGCGGTGATGTTGTCGAGCATGAATCGCCGGTCCTTGAAGGCATTCGCGATGTTGAAGTTCCATTGCTTCTCGACCGCGTCATGGCGCTCGCCGAACGCGCGCCAGCTCAGCTGTCCGGTGCTGGTCTGTTTCACCCAGGTCAGCTCCGCGCCCAGATTGCGGTAGTAAAACCCTTCATCGCGACCATAAAGCAGCGTGGCCAGTGACGACCCGACCGACAGCGGGTTTCCGAAGTCGTTGGTGTAGCTCAAGCGCCGAAACACGGCGGCCTGCACCGTCTTGCGCCCATTGCTTCGCGCCAGGCGAAGCTCGGCGTTGGGTTGCCAGTCGGCAATGCCGATTCTTGCCGCACCGGACGCAGTGTACCCGGCGCCAAGCGGCCACTTCACCTCTGCACCAAGCGACACGCCCTCGATCCGGTTGTAGCGCTGCTGATTGATCGAGTAGTCGAACTGCAGCGGCTGCGGACCAAACGCTGGCTGCAATCCAAGGCCGAGCGAACTGGCCAGTGCTTCGGCATCGCGCTGCGAGAAGACTTCCTCATTGGCGTCGTACGGCGATGGCGGCAGTTCCTTCGATGTCGCCAGTGCGGTCGAGTCGCATGGGAGCTTCAGTCCATATCGGAGCGCGCCTTCGTACCGCGTTTCCGTACGCGTGTAGTAGCCACCAGAGGCCTTGCACTCCGCGTCACGAACCCGCCGACGCTCGGTTCGCACCATGGCACGATACAACGAGTCGCCATAGCGTCGGGTCCTCCTCGCATCACGGGTTGAATCCGTCTGAGCTGGCACCGCGCGGCCCACGCTGCGCAGGAGTGAGTCGCGAACGGCGGCCCGTGCGTCGCGCTGCCCCTGCACGACAACCTTGCGATAGGCGCGGAACAACGAGTCGCCGACAAAGCGCGTCCGAACGGCCAGTGCCGACGTGTCGGCCGCCAGCGCCGGCTTGAGCCCCATCGACTTGAGGAGCGAATCCGTGAGTTGAATCCGACGCTGACGGATCACGATGCCATCGATATCGTCGTCGTTCTCCATATCCTCGCACATCGGAGCACAGACCTGCATGCTGGCGCTCGTCTGCTGCGACCGAGCCAGCGCGGGCAATTCCGGTAACGGTGTCGTGCCATCCACATCATCGTACCGGTAGCTCTCTTCCACGCGAATCGGGATGTGCATGAACATCACCTGCGTCTCCCCTTCGGCACGATTCACCCTCGGCAACCAGAACTTTCCCTCGTAGAGAGCGTACTCCACGGTCACCAGCGTGATGTCGAAGCGCATGGGGTTGATGATGCCTCGGACAAGCCCTGGCGGGGCAGCTGCCTTCGCTTCCTTGACACGCGCGGCGCGGCCCGGCGTCGTATCACGCTCGGCTTCCTCGATATCCCTCCGGACATCGGCCAGTGCCTCGTTCCAGATCTCGATCGGCGCCGAGAGTCGGTAGGCGGCGCGCACGAGTGATCCGCTGCTGGCATCGAACCAGAAACTGCCAACCAGGTTGCGCCACTCGGGCCGACGCGCAATGACCTTCAGTTCGCGCAATGTCAGCGACGATCCACTCGGCAAGCGGATCCGGATCGAGTCACCAATCTGATAGCGGTAGTACGCTTCACTGCCCAGCGCCAATGGATGGACGAATCCTTCCGACTCGTCGACATCACCACGGACCATCGCCATGTCCGTTCCGGGGATCCACAGCTGATCGCGACCGGGGAAGTACGGCACCGGAATCATCTGCGCCGCGACGCCATTCACATTCACGTTCTTCGACATCGGCACGGTGGTCCGCGAGGCCAGCGGTTCGATCCACATACCCTGTCCACGACGCCACTTCACGTTCGATACATTCTCGGTCCGGAACAACAGCTTGTTCCGCACCAGCGCCGACGTCCCCATGTTGACCGTGATGCGAGCCTGAGTCTTCGCATCGTAGCCACGCAGCGCGGAATCCTGGGCCATGCGAGCGTGGCGCGCCAGTGTGAACAGCGCCCGGGTCGCGGAATCGCCGAAGGCGTTGGCCAGCAGCGCCGCCGTGACCGGTCGGCGGCGTACCGGATCTGGCTGCGGAACAGTGGTCGCCGGGGCGGGCTGCTGAAGCAGGAGGAACAACGCGGGAAGGAGCATAGGCTGTGCGAGAGTAGGCGCGATCGACGTCTTCCCATACGGGATCGCCACCGGCCGGGTTCCACCTCCGAGCCAGAAACACGACAGGACAGCAAACAGATCGCGGCGTGAAGCAGCTGTCCCCGTGGGCCGATACTCACACTCAGGTTGCTTCCAGATGCCGTCCCCCAGCCCAGTTGCAGCATGTTTGAGCCGTCGCTTCCCGGTGCCGCCGACCGCCTTTCGCCGAACGATCCGTCCGGACTCCAGCGTCGGCTGACCGCCATTCTGCAGGCCTCACCCGCTCCGACGATCTGCGTGGGGCGGAGTCGTGACGACGGCGGAGACCTCATTGTCGCCGGGGCGACGCTGCTCGAGCAGGTCAGGCATCGTGTCGGCGCGCTCCAGCGGGCGGGAATGCGCCGCGGAGACGTTCTCGCGAGTGATGCGGTCGGCGTGGGTCGCGTGGTCGACTCGCTCGCGGCAATCATCGGCGGCTTCGTGTACTGGCCATGCGATGACTATCGGAGGATCGTCACCGGTCCCCTGGTTTCCGACTCTGGCGCATCACTGGTCTGGCGCCCGAATCCGCTCGTGGGCGCTGGCGGCCCGACCACCATGCCGCATGAGCCGCCCGCCGCGTTGCCGATGCGCCTCTCGGTGCAGCTCCGTGATCTGATGCAACCAGCTGGCCCGCAGATCCGTCTGTTGGTGGGCGGCAACGCCGATCTTGCGCCTTTCGCGGTCAACGCACAAACGATCGGTCGGCTCGGCAGCACGCTGCGACGACGACTTGGTATCAAGCGGCAGAGCGTCCGATACTGTGCTGCGCCAGCGCAGTCTGCGGTCGGTGTGCTGCTCGACCTGCTGCCGGGCATTGCGGCGCGCCAGGTGATGGTCGTGCCCAGCGAACCTGTGCCTTCGTCGACGACGATTGCGCGCGCGATTGGTCGTTATCACCCTGACACCCTCACGCTCACGCTGGCGCAGGCCAGCGCGCTGGCCGAGACTCCGATGGACGCGCCGACCATGCATGCGCTCAGGCAGTGTCAGGTCCTGATCGCCGATACACACCCGATTCCGTCGGCACTGAGGTCGCGATTCGACGACTGGGCGGCCCGGTTGAACATTGCCTACATCCTGCCGGAAGCTGGCGACGCCTGTCTGGTGTAGCGGACGGCGAAGGACTGTGGGCAGCCACCACCCGAGCGGCCCTGACCCTGCGCCGGCGGAGGCAGCCCGTCAGGGCAGTCGGAACCGAAACCCGGACGAGTGGACGCGGACCTGAAGGTGACCGGCCACTAAAACTCCCAGTTGACCCCGATGCTGGGCAGCAATCCAATGCTTTCGTTCGGCTTCGGTGCCCGAAGTCGCGCATCCCACGCAACCTGCGAGATGTTCTTCCGCGCCGTCGCATTCTGGACATCCACGTACGTCACCAGCTGTGATTTCCTGAACACGAATCGCCGATCGATTCGCACATCGAGCGCGAAGAAGGTCGGCAGCCGTTCGCCGTCGTTGTACCGCGCAAAGTCGAGACGGCCCGAGGACGTGAATGGCGTGGTCGGCAGGCCAGCCGCCGACCGTACCCGACCGCTGAACTCCCAGCGTGCATTCGGGCGCCAACCGAGTAATCCGTTGAAGACCAGTGGCGAATCGAACGCGCCAATCGATTGCGACCCATCGAGCCCACGAAATCGCGTGCGATTGTAGCTCGCGCTGACCAGCCCGTAGACCGGAATCTCGCTCAGTCGCTTCTGGAGAAAAATTTCTGCGCCACGTACCGACCCGGTTGCTCGTGCCAGCAACGGTTCGAGTCCAAACGGAATGTCGTTGCTGACGTCATCGAAGCCGCTGGGCTGCAGCACCGCGCGCGGACGAAACACTCGCCCCGGATAGTCCGCGTACGCCTTGGCATACCCTTCGATCTGCAGTTTGAGATCCGGGCGGAGCAGGCGCTGCCAGCCAGCCACGATCTGATCGGCTCGGAGCGGCTTCAACTCCTCGGGGTTCCGACTGTCGCCCACCAGCCAGATGGGCTGGGGTGCCTGATAGTAACGCCCACCCGCCAGGGTGAACGTGTTCATCTCATCGGGACTCCACGCCAGCGTGGCACGTGGAGAAACGCGAAGGGTGTTTCGGAGGAACTGATACCAGTCACCGCGCGCACCAAGCGTCACTCGTACACGGTCGGTGAGTTGCAGACTGTTCTGCACGTACAGCGCCTGACGATACGTCGCAAACGTCGTGTCGACGCGTAGCGCACGCGGCACGCCATTCTGGTCGAGCCGCGCGCCACCCGGGAGCGTGATGTCGTACTGCAGGGCGCCGGCGTACTTGGCGATCACGCCGGCAGACAGTTCGGCACGCGGTGACAGCTGCACGGTGAGATCACTGCGCAGCGACGTTTCGCCTTCGGTCGATTGTGCACCAAAGATCTGCTGCGGCGGGTTGGACGAATCCCGCTGCGCCGCGTCGAAGCGGCTCCAGGTGCGGCCGAGCGTGGTCGTCAGCACACCACTGGACAGCAGGCGCTTCCAGGTTGCGCCGGCGACGTACTGATCCTGCGACGTTGCCAGCAGGGTGGAATTGTCAAAGCGATCATCAGCCGTTTCGCTGCTGACCGTGATGCGATCGCGCGCACCGACGAAGAGAAACGACAGCTCGTCGCGGGTGGTGGGTCGTTGCACTGCCTTGAGCGTCACGTCGGTGTACGACGGAATGAACGGAAATCCGACCGCATTGAACACGAAATCGAGATAGCTTCGGCGCGCACTGACGAGCAGCGAGCCGTCGTTCGGCAGCGGGCCTTCCGCGATGGCGCCAAAGCCGAGGGCCGAGAGGTTGAGGGTGGTGGCGCGACGTTCCCGATTGCCTTCGCGGAGCGCAATCGTCGTCACACTCGACGTACGGTCGCCATACCGCACACCGAAACCGCCGGCACTGAGTGCCGCATCCTTCACGAATTCGATCGGGATCAACGACACCGGTCCACCGGTCGAACCCTGGGTCCCGAAGTGATTCAGGTTCGGCACTTCGATGTTGTCGACGACGAAGAGATTCTCGAATGGGGCGCCGCCTCGCACCACGAGATCATTGCGACCCGCCGTGGTGACACCAACACCAGGAAGGACGGCAATGGCGCGGATGACATCCTCCTGCACGCCTGGTGTGCGACGGATCTCTTCGGCCGTGAACCGCTGCGTGCTGACCGGCGCTTCGCGGGTCGGCTCGAAGTAGGTCGGCTTGACGTCCACGCTGGCGAGCTGGACCACACGCGGCTGCAGATCAATGATCACCGTGGTCGGCTTGCCCGCGCTCACCACCAAGTCGCTCCGAACGATCGGAGAGAAGCCGATCGCACGCACCTCGAGACGTACGACGCCAGCCGGCGCACGAAGCCTGAAGCGTCCGTCGTCGCTGCTCACCACCACGAGTTCAGTCCCCGCAACCCGGATCGTGGCATTGGCAATTGGCTGCTGCGTCGGACCCGAGCGCACGCGCCCGTCAATCAGTCCGGTGGCCCCACTCTGCGCCCCAAGTGCCTCCGTCGCGGGAAGCAGCAGCAGCGCACCGGCGGCTACGAGAGCGTGTAATGCGCCTGCGCGCATGAATCCTCGGCGTGTTGTGGTGCAACGGATGTGCGATCTCGACGGGTTGCCCCGCCCGAACATGCGCAGCGCGTTGGAAGTCGCGAGCGCAGAACGAACATCTCCGAGTCATTCGTACGAACGAAAGCAGGGGATGCAGCGACGCACCGCTAGCCTGGGCCGAGGCGCGACGGTGCAACACTGCCACCGATGCCGATGATTCGTCCCGTCGAACTCACCCCTCTCCGTGACCGCAACGCAAAGGAGCCCGGCACCGCAGCCCGAAACGACAGGCGCAGGTGCCGGGCTCCGCGCGTGGCGCGGAACCGGAGTTACTTGGTTTCCTTGAACAACACGTGCTTCTTGACGACCGGATCGTACTTCTTCATCTCGATCCGCTCGGGATGCAGACGGGCGTTCTTGGTCTTGTGGTACGTGTACGGCGATTCCGTGCTGCGCAGCTTGATGTTGATGCGCTTGCCCTTAGCGGCCATGATGCTCCTCGCGGGGTACTTGTAGCCCACAAAGCTAGCACGGCCCAGTTCGCGATCCTAGGGGTGACTCCAAGCAAATTCCTCTGAAGCTGGCCCCCGCCGGCCTCTCGGCGGCACGGTGCATGGCGAGCCGCTACACTGTCCAGTCCGATGAATCCCACCGCCTCCTCTCCACTCAGCGCCCCGGCCCCGGCGGCCGGCGACTTCGATTTTGCCGTCCTCGAGGCGGGTGTCGATCGGATCCTCGATCTCTTCCGACGACTCCACGACGACGGCGCCCTGCCGCCGGTGCTCAGTCAGGTGGCGCCCGGCAGC
>JBBQRH010000014.1:0-71851 GCA_038215035.1 Gemmatimonadales bacterium
GCCGGTGGCTGGGCCGCCAAGGAACTGACGGAGAAGGGTCTCCGTGTGCTCCTTCTCGAGCGCGGCCGCAACGTGGAGCATATCAAGGACTACTCGAATGCCACCAAAGGGCCCTGGGAGTATCCGCACCGTGGAGGGAACACGCGCGCGATGCGCGCCGCCAGGCCCGTGCTCGAACGCAGTCGCTTTGCGCTCAACGAGAAGAATCCAGACTTCTGGGTCAACGAACAAGAGTCGCCCTACACCGAAGTCAAGCGATTCGACTGGTATCGTGGCTATCAGGTTGGTGGCCGCTCGCTGATGTGGGGCCGCTGCAGCTTCCGCTTCAGCGACATCGACTACGAGGCCAACGCCAAGGACGGCATCGCCATCGACTGGCCGATTCGCTATGCGGACATCGCACCCTGGTACAGCTACGTTGAAAGGTTCGCGGGAATCGCCGGTTCGATCGAACGCCTGCCGCAACTTCCCGACGGCGAGTTCCAGCCGGTGATGCCGCTCAATTGCGTCGAGGAGATGTTCGCCGGCAAGCTGGCAGGTCTCTACGATGGCAAGCGTCGCATGATCTCGAGCCGCACGGCGAATCTCACCCGAGCGCTGCCAGGTCGCGGTGCTTGCCAGTCGCGCGACGCCTGCTGGCTTGGCTGTCCATACGGCGCCTACTTCAGCACGCAGTCATCCACGCTGCCGGCCGCGATGAAGACGGGACGCCTCACGCTCAAGCCACATTCCATCGTGAGCGAAGTCGTCTACGACAAGAACACCAAGCGTGCGTCCGGTGTCCGGGTCATCGACGCCGTCACCAACGCCGCGACGGAATACAACGCGCGCGTGATCTTCCTCTGCGCCTCGACGCTCAACTCCACCTGGCTGCTTCTCCGTTCGGCCACCGACATCTGGCCCGGAGGGCTTGGCAGCAGTTCAGGGGAACTTGGGCACAACCTCATGGACCATCACTTTCGCCTGGGTGCAGAGGGGAGAGTGGATGGACTCGAGGACAAGAATCAGTTTGGACAGCGCCCCAATCCCTCGTACATCCCGCGCTATCGCAACCTCATGGGCGACAAGCGCAACTATCTCCGGGGCTTCGGCTATGAGGGCGGTGCCAGCCGGCAGAACTGGTCGCGCGCCGTGGCGGAACTGGGCATCGGCGGGGACTTCAAGGATACCATGGCGACGCCAGGTCAATGGACCATCGGCGGCACCGCGTTTGGTGAGATGCTTCCCAACCACGCCAATCACGTCGCACTCGACGAGACGCAGAAGGACAAGTGGGGCCTGCCCGTACTGAAAATCGATTGCGAGATCGGCGAGAACGAGCGACTCATGCGTGTCGACATGATGAGTGACATGGCCGAGATGTTGTCGGCGGCCGGCGTCAAGGACGTGAAGACCTTCGACTATGGCTACGCGCCCGGCCAGGGCATTCACGAGATGGGCACGGCACGCATGGGCCGTGATCCGAAGACCTCGGTGTTGAACAAGCACAATCAGGTCTGGGATGCGCCCAACGTGTTCGTGACGGACGGCGCCTGCATGGTCTCAACTGCCTGCCAGAATCCGTCGCTGTCGTACATGGCGCTGACGGCGCGGGCAGCGGATTTCGCCGTCAGTGAACTCACCCGCCGGAACCTCTGACGGCCTGCCTGGATGGCGGTCGGTCGGCCAGCGAAGTCCGCAGGCCCCCGCCTGCGGGAGTGGCAGTATCAGGCTCCGATTGTAAAGGCCAAACACGAGCGCGCAGCCGACCTCAACTGTGGATCTGCCGCAGTGATGCGGGCGGGCGGTTCGTGCGTCTATCGGTTAAGCAGGTCGCCCCCGTTTCCGGGAGTGACCCGCGGTTGCGTCGGGCCCCAAACCGTCCGATGGTTCAGCGGGTCTGACGCCACAGGATTTGTCGGGCCACCTCACCAACGTCCACCAGTTCGCACCAGGAGCCGTTTTGAGTTCGTCGTCAACCAGCGTTGGGTACCCGCTGACGCCAGTGCAACAGGGCATGCTGTTCCATCATGTCCAGTCGCCGAACAGCGGTGTCGACATCCAGCAACTCGTCGTAACGGCGACTGAGTCGATCGATTGCGTGGCGTTCCGCGCAGCCTGGCAGGATCTTGCGGCCGCACACCCAATCCTCCGCACCCAGTTTCGCTGGGATGGCGCGGCAGGACCGCAGCAGGTCATCCTGCCCAGCGTGGCAGTCGACGTCGTCGAGACCAACCTGCATGGTGCGACGGCCGCCGAGCAGCAGGCGAAAATCGACGGGTACCTGCGAGACGATCGGTTCCGCGGCTTCGATCTGGCCAACAGCCCGCTGTTTCGCGTCGCGATCTTCCAGCTCAGCGATACGCACCATCGCTGGGTGTGGACCTTCCCGCACATTCTGCTGGACGGCGGCTCGTTTGCCGCGATCGTGCAGGATCTGTATGCCGCGTATGACGCTCGACGCGCCGGCGGTGTCGCCAGTCTTGCGGCGCGACCGTCGTACGCTGACTTCATCACCTGGCTGACACCCGAACTCGAGAAGCGACGGGAAGCGGCGAGAACGTTCTTTGCCGACCGTCTTCGCGGTTTCGAGTCGCGAAACCTCATTCTCAACCGGTCGACGGTCGAACCCGCGCACGAACCGGCCGACCGACAGCTGGTCGACGTGTCGACCACGCTGACGCCGGGAACGACAGCGGCGTTGCAAGCGATGGCCTCTGAGGTCGGCGTGACCATGAACACACTGGTTCAGGCCGCGTGGAGCCTGATCGTCTCCGATTTCTCCGGCGGTGACAGTGATGTCGTCATCGGCGTGGTACGCCGCGGTCGCAGTGCGACGATCCCCGATGCCGACGCGGTGCTCGGCATGTTCATCAACACGCTTCCGCTGCGTGTCCACATCGATCCGGCGCAGCCGCTCAGCGGCCTGCTGCAGGGTATCCGCGCCGACCAGGTGGCGCTGCGACCTTATGAACAAACCGCGTTGCTCGATGTGCAGTCGGTGGCGGAAATCCCGAAGGGCGAGTCGCTCTTCGACTCGATCATCGTCTTTAACGACGTGGAGTTCAGCGCACGCCTTCCGCAGGATGGCGCCTGGAGCGCGCGTCGATACGAGTGGATCGAGCAGACGAATTATCCACTGACGCTGTACGCATACGATGGACCGGCGCTCGAGTTGAAGCTGAGCACCTACCCTGCCCTCGTCGATCACAGCATCGCCAGCGCGATGATCGCACGGCTCGCGTCCACGCTCGGGGCGTTCGCCACACAGCGTGACGCGACGGTGGGCGGTCTTGACCGCATTCCCGCCGCCGAACAGGCGCAGCTGGCAAGCTGGAACGCCACCGACGCACCAGTGCCGTCGACGCTCGTGCACCAGTTCTTCGAGGAACAGGTGCGTCAACGCCCGAACGAGATTGCGCTGGTCCACCGCAACGAAGAGATCACCTACGCGGCACTGAACGCGAGGGCGAACTTCGTTGCCGAACAGTTGCAGCAGCGCGGCGTCGGGCCTGATGTGCTGGTTGGAATCTACATGGAGCGCGGCATCGACCTGCTGGTCGCGTTGCTCGCGACCCTCAAGGCCGGCGGCGCCTACGTTCCACTCGACCCGGGTTATCCCGAAGCGCGGATCACGATGATGCTCGAGGACTGCATTCCGCGTGTGATCCTGACGCAGGAATCGCTGGCGGAGCGCCTTCCCCACCCGAGGCCGGAGACGCTCTCGCTGGACGCGCCGGCGCTGCGAGCCGGTGCGCGTGACGCGAACGTCACCTGCTCCGCTACGCCGTCGAGCCTCGCCTACATGATCTTCACCTCCGGCTCCACCGGCAGGCCGAAGGGCGTCATGATCGAGCACCGGAACGTGGCGAACTTCTTCGTCGGTATGGATGAACGCCTCGGCACGGCGCCCGGGGTCTGGCTCGCCGTGACCAGCATCTCGTTCGACATCTCCGTCCTCGAGTTGTTCTGGACCCTTGGCCGCGGCTTCAAGGTCGTGATTCAGGATGAGTCGAGCAAGGCATCGGTGAATCGACGCACGGCCGCACGCAACACGCAGCCACTCGAGTTCAGTCTCTTCTACTTTGCGGCCGATGCCGGCAAGACCGGCACCGGCCGCTATCGACTCCTGCTCGACGGCGCTCGCTACGCCGACACTCACGGATTCAAGGCCATCTGGACGCCGGAGCGGCATTTTCACGCCTTCGGTGGATTGTACCCGAACCCCTCCGTCACCAGCGCGGCCATCGCCGCAATCACCACCAACGTGCAGATCCGCGCCGGCAGCGTGGTGCTGCCATTGCACGACCCGATCCGCGTGGCCGAGGAGTGGTCGGTTGTTGACAATCTCTCGAATGGCCGCGTCGGTCTTTCCTTTGCCTCCGGCTGGCACGCCAACGATTTCGCGCTCGCACCACAGAATTATGAGACGCGGAAAGAGTTCATGTACAAGGGCATGGACACGATCAAGCGGCTCTGGCGTGGCGAGTCCATCACCGTGAAGAACGGGAATGGACAGGAGATTCAGGTGAGTATCCTGCCCCGCCCAGTGCAGGCGGAGCCGCAATTCTGGGTCTCGGCGGCGGGCAGCACGGCAACGTTTGAATCCGCCGGCGCGATGGGCGCCAACATGCTCACCAACATGCTCGGCCAGAGCATCGCAGATCTCAAGGAGCGCATCGCCGCCTATCGTGCGGCCCGCCAGAAGGCTGGGCACGCCGGCAACGGTCACGTCTCGCTCATGATGCACACCTTCGTTGGTGACGACATCGACACGGTGAAGAACCTCGTGCGTGGCCCGTTCATGAGCTACCTCCGTACCTCGACCGATCTGGTGAAGCAGGCGCGGTGGGAATTCCCCGCATTTGCGCGCAAAGGTGTCGAGGCACCGCGCGCGGACCAGTCAGGCATGGATGACCTGTCAGCGGAGGACGAGAACGCTCTGATGGCGATGGCGTTCGAACGGTACTTCAAGACGCACGGACTCTTCGGAACGCCGGAGAGCTGCGCCGAGATGATCGACACGCTGAAGGACATTGGCGTGGACGAGGTGGCCTGTCTGGTGGACTTCGGCGTCGATGAAGACATGGTGCTCTCGAGTCTCGAGGGCCTCAACCGACTGCGTGAACTCAGCAATGCATCCGCTCCGGCGTCCAGCGTTGACGATTTCCCCATCAGCGCGCAGCTGCAGAAGCACGCGGTGACCCATCTGCAATGCACGCCGTCGCTGGCTCAGGTACTCCTGCTCGACACCGACAACAGCGCCGCATTCGCTGGCCTACGCTGCCTGATGCTCGGCGGTGAGGCGTTGCCCGATGTCCTCGCGGAACGATTCCTCGCGATGATGCCCGCGGGACGGTTGCTCAACATGTACGGCCCAACGGAAACCACGGTCTGGTCGACGACGGCGCAGATCCGCCGCGGAACACCTGTCAGCATCGGCAGCCCAATCGCCAACACTCAGGTCGTCCTCCTCGACCGTCTCGACCGGCTCAGTCCTCCAGGAGCTTTGGGCGAACTCTGCATCGGCGGCGCGGGAGTCGTGCGCGGCTACCATGAGCGGCCCGAACTCACCGCCGAACGCTTCGTCACCCGAACGATTGATCGCAGTGGCAAGCCGACGCGGCTCTATCGCACAGGTGATCTGGCGCGCTGGCAATCGAATGGTACGCTCACCTTCGCCGGACGACTCGACCACCAGCTGAAGGTGCGCGGCTATCGCATCGAACTCGGTGAAATCGAGAATGCCCTGCTGGCGCACCCTGACATCGATCAGGCCGTGGTCGTGCCGCGTGAAGACACGCCCGGTGACAAGCGACTGATCGGTTACGTCTCGACGCGTCGTGGCAGCGCACCAGGCGCCGGCACCGAGCGGACCGAGTATTGGCGCGATATCTGGGGGCAAGCCTACGCCGAAGGCAACGAGCAAGTCGAAGACGTCGCCTTCAACGTGTCCGGCTGGTCGTCCAGCGTCACCGGCGGCAAGCTGCCCGAAGCCGAGATGAAAGAGTGGGTCGACCACACCGTCGGGCGCATTCGTGAGCTCAAGCCAAAGCGGATTCTGTCGATTGGGTGCGGGACCGGACTGCTGCTCTTCCGCCTCGCACCCGATTGCGAGGCGTACACGGGCGTCGACTACGCCGCACCGGCACTCGCCAACATCCGCCGCGGCCTTCAGGAGAAGTCGCTCACGAATGTCTCGCTCGTCGAGAGTCCGGCGCACGACCTCAGCGCCATCCCCGACGCTGGTTTCGACGTCGTCGTGATCAACTCCGTCATCCAGTACTTCCCCACCGCCGAATATCTGCGGCAGGTGCTGCGACAGGCACTCGCGAAACTCGCACCTGGCGGGGCCCTCTTCATCGGAGACGTACGCAGCCTGGCCCTGCTCAACGCATTCCATACCGCCGTCATCCTCGCCCGCACTGAGCCGACAGCGTCGCTCGATGCCGTGGCGGCGGCGGTCGACAAGCGGCTGGCGCGCGAAAGCGAACTGGTGATCGATCCGCAGTTTTTTGAGGACTTCGCCTCGGGCGAGCCGATGGTGGATGGCATCAGCGTGGAGCTGAAGCACACCACGGCCACCAACGAAATGTCTTGCTTCCGATACGATGTGGTGTTGCGGAAGTCGTCGCCGTCGCATCGCGGCGTCCGCCCGACCCCGCTCAGCCTTCGGTCGATCGATGCGTCCGGCCTCACCACCCTGTCGGCAGTGCGCGACGCAGTCCAGGCGGCGCCGTCGGGCATCCGCTTGAAGGGACTGAAGAACGCACGCGTCGTGCGCGAAGTCCGTGCGACCGAGTTGCTGCAGAAGCCATCGGATGCCGCACGCCGCACGTTCGCGGATCTTCAGGCCACGCTTGCCTCGGAATCCGGGTTCGATCCAGCCGAGGTGTACGCGCTCGACGCACGCTTCGAGGTGAAGCTGAAGCCGACGCCGGGTGCGCCAGATTGCTTCGACGCGATTTTCGCACCTCGAGGCGATGGCTGGGACCAGCGACCAGTCGTCCATAGCGCGATTGTCGTGACTCCTGAGTCGGATCGCGTCGTGATTCGCGAGCCGCGCGCGCAGAGCGCCGCCACGGAACTGGCCGGTCAGCTCACCGTCCGTCTCGCCGCGTCACTGCCGGACTACATGGTGCCGGATGAAATCGTGGTACTCGACACGATGCCATTGACCCCGAACGGCAAGATCGATCGTAAAGCTTTGCCGGCACCCGTCCTGTCGCGCGGTGCAGCAGTGTCACGCGTTGCCTTTGCCCCACCGAGCAACGAACTCGAGCGGCAGATCTCGACCGTCTGGCAGGAGCTGCTTGGCCACGCGCAACTTGGCACCAGCGACAATTTCTTCGACCTCGGCGCGAACTCGCTCCTGATGATGCAGGCGAACAGCAAACTCCGCGCGGTACTCGGCGTGCCGCTCTCGCTCGTGCAGATGTTCGAACATCCGACCATCGCCTCGTTGGCCAAGTATCTCGAATCGATGGCGCATGGTGACGACGCCAGCGCTGCGACGGCCGCCGGTCAGGATCGGGCACAGGCGAGACGCGATGCACTCACACAGCGGCGTGCACCGCGGGCGTCCACGACCCGCTGAGGCAGCAAGCACGAATGAGAACGGGGGCCTGACAGGACTGTGTCAGGCCCCCGTGCTCATTCGTGATCTCAGTCGCCCGCGACCGTCTCGACCTCAGTGCGCGCTCCGGCGACGGCCGTAGCCGCCGCATCGGCAGCATCGAGTGCTGCCCGCACACGTAACGCCAGGACGCGCACGTTCGGCTCGTCGCACATGGTCGTGTGATTGCCAGGACAGACGTGTACCTCGACGCCGTTCAGCAGATAGCGACCCCACCCATGCTCGCTATCCACCTTGACGCCGGACCAGAGCGACAACGCCGTTTCCTCGCGGGCACGAAACAGGGTGCCGTGCAACGGCTGCGCATCGGGGCGATAGTTTCTTTCAGCCACCAGCCACGAACCACCGATGGCGTCGTAGCGGAACGTGTCGGGCATGACACGTCCGAGCTGCCGCGCCACACGCAGTCGCGTATGGTCGCGCGTCGACCAGTAGAGGCGTTGTGCAGTCTCAAAGAGGTACTTGGGACCAACTGAACGCAGGCGGCGCAAGTGCAGCGCCGCACGTTCCCGGGAGCTGCGCTGCGGCAAAGCCGGGCTGAACGAATCGATGAAGCCGAGGAACGCCACTGATTCGCCACTCTGCATCAGCTGTCGCGCCATCTCGAATGCGGCCACACCGCCGCCCGAGTAGCCCCCAAGGAAGTACGGTCCATGCGGCTGTTCGCGGCGCAACTCCGCCACGTAATGCGCCGCCAGCGCCTCGACGCTGTAGAGCAGCTGCTGCGGATCGTCGGCGCCCGGCGGCTGGAGACCCAGAAACGGTCGGCCGTCTCCAAGCAGCACGGCCAGCTTGCGCAGGTTGCCGAGCGTACCACCCATCCCCGCGACGCAGACGAACGGCGGACGACTGCCCTTGCTCTGCATGGTCACCAGCGACCGCCAGCGCGAGCTGCGATCGGCCGCAGTCGCACCGGTCTCCGGCGGCGCCTCCGCGTCGGTGCCGCCGGCCGACGTGAGCACCTCGAGTGCACCGCCGCCCGCGTCGCCTGGCGTGTTCTCCACGGTGCTCAGATCAATGCCAAGCTCCTGCGCGATGATCTCGGCGCACTGGGCAATCGTGGGCGCTTCAAAGAGTGTCGACAACGGAAGATCGACGCGGTAGTGCTTGCGAATCCGCGTGAACAGCCGTACTGCCACCAGCGACTGGCCACCAATCTCGAAGAAGTCATCGTGCACCCCGATCTCGTTCAAGCCCAGTAGCTGCTTCCAGAGTTCGCAGAGGTGCCGTTCGAGATCGTTCCGTGGTGCGACGAATGACGTGACGAGCTCGGGACGCGCGAAACCCGTACTCTCGTCGCGAACGTCGTCACCGGCGGTCGCCGAAGCCTCCTGCTTCTGCTGCAACGACGTGATCCACTTCGGCAGATCGAGGGAACTGGTCAGCACATGCCCAGACAACCCCGACGCCATGATCCGGTCGAACGCGTCCAACCCTTCGACCGGTGCGATCGCCAGACGCAGCAGCCCGCGCAGGTTTGCCTGCGCCGCTGTCGAGGGAGCCGCGTCGTCCTGACGCGCGCGATTCAACCGCGCACCTTCGCCGAGGCGTTTCATCACGAAGCCGCGGATCTGCACCAGTGACCTGCCCTCCGAGTCGTACAGATTCACGTCGAACTTCGCCGTGTCACCGTGGCTTGCCGCAGGATCAAGCCGCACGTGACTGAACACGTCCTGCGTCAGCCCCGAGAAGAGCCGCACACGCTCATAGGTGAACGGCACATAGAAGTCCGCCGACTGATCGAAGCCGGGAATCAGCAGCTGAGCGCCTCCGGTTGCCATGTCCATCAGTGCTGGATGCAACTTGTAGGTCGCAAGGTCAGCACGGAAATCGTCGGGCAGCCTCAGACGGACGAGCGCCTCGGAGCCGCTGGTCGCGGTCTCCATCACGTTGCCCCAGCGCGGCCCGAAGTCCATGAAGGGTTGCGCCAGGAAGCCGCCGACGCTTACTGGCGTCCCCAAGCGCGCACGGATCGCGGCCAGCGTCTCCACCGGCTCAGGCGAATCACGGGTCGTGCCGACCGTCCCAACCACACACGGGTCCTCATCCCCCTCAGGCAGAAACGCGAAGTCTCGCACATTTGCACTCCCGCGGTCCGCGGCCCCGAGGCGGAGACGCAGCACACGCGGGGCTGATCGCCCAACCATGAATGGTCCGAGGAACGTGACGTTGCGGAGTTCGACGGTCTCATCGGAACCCACGTTCTCCAGCGCTGCACGTGCCAGTTCGAGGTAGCCCGTCCCGGGGATCAACGCATCGCCACCACGTACGACGTGCTCCGACAGCAGCCACTGTCGCGCGCGACTGAAGAGCGTGGAATACACCACCGTGCCATCGGGCTCCGTCGCGATGCGTTCGAGATCCGGATGCGGGCCAGGGTGCCCATTCAATCGCGAGGCCGGATGCACCGCGCCATCGGCGAGCATGGCCGTCATGCCAACCTCTCGCCACGCATTCCATCCGATCGAAATCGCCCGCACATCGGTCGTCAGCCGCTTCCGTTCGATGAACGCGTCAAGGAACGCATTCGCCGACGTGTAGTCCACCTGTCCCTCGAGCCCGAGCACCGAACTCACCGAGGAGAACGCGATAAAGAACTCGAGGGGTTCAGCGCGCAGCACTGCATCCAGCACCATCGCGCCCAGAGCCTTGACGGTGATCACGGGCGTTGGTGCGGACGGCGACTTGAGCGAGATGAGACCATCATCGATCAGGCCGGCAGAGTGAATGACGCCATGAATTGCGCCGAACTGCGCTCTGGCCATCGCGACGACGCCGCTCATCTGTTCGAGATCGGTCACATCCGCCGTCAGCGGCAGCACCTCGCCACCCGCGGCCTCGATCGCGAGCAGCTTGGTCACCTGGCGCCCGATGCGATCGCTGCCACCCTGCGATGCGATCGCTGCCCATTCGCGACGATCAGGGACGCTCGTCCTGCCGATCAACACCAACCGCGCCTTGGCGGTGCGTGCCAGATGCTCCGCCATTTCCAGGCCGATGCCGTTCAGGCCACCAGTAATAAGGATGGTCGCACGCGCTCGCACGATGAGGTCACCACCCACCGCTGGCTCCAGTGGGACTGACGTGAGTACGCGCACCCACCGCGCGTTGTGGCGCAGTGCGATGGCGGAATCGGTCACTGGACGTCGGAGTTCCTGCAGCAGACGAGCTGCCTGGTTTTCGACCGAGGCGGAACCAAGCCAGAGATCGATACAGCGACTGTGGATCTGCGGCACTTCACGCGCCGCCACCTGCGTCGGCCCCACCAGCAACGCCTTCAGCGGATCAGGCGGCACGTCGTCATCGGCACAGCAATAGAGACCACGCGCCACCGTCGACAACACCAATGGCCGTTCCTGCTCCGCCGCGGCCTGCACGATGCAGAGCTGGCTGACGTAGAAGCTCCCCACCGCACGATTGAGCGCTACCGCCATGTCCGTCTGCTTCATCCAGTCGAAGAACCCCTTCGCCGGCGCATCGAGCCCCCAGAGATGCACCACCTGCTCGGGCCACCGATCCTCGATCACGAGCGCCTCGAAGAGCGCCGCAAAGTCCTCGCTGGAGTCGGCACGGACGATGAACTCGGTGTCACTCACACGCCGGAAGCGGGCGCCGATCCGGACCGCCACGGTGCGGCCGGCGGGCCGCAGCGCAGCCAACGCATCCGCCAGACCGCCGCCATCCGCGAAGACCAGCCAGAGACCGGCAGACGCATCGGTTTCACCAGCGGACATCGCCGACCGGCGCCATAGTGGCATGGAGAACCAGTCGCGGACGTCATCATGCCGCGACATTCCGCCCACTGGCCTCGCCGCGGCGGTCTCCGTGGTCTGCGCAGGCAACCAGAACCGCTGATGCTCGAACGGATAGGTCGGCAATGGAATGCGCCGCCGCCGCGCACCGTTGTGCAATGCCGACAGCTGCACGATCCCACCGCTCTCCCAGATCTTGCCGATCGTACCAAGCAGGAAGTCGACGTCTGAGGCACTCTCACGCGGATGCCGCAATGTGGGGACGGCCACCGGAATCGGTGTCTGCGATCGCGCAAGGCTGCAGAGCGTGCGCCCGGGACCAATCTCGACCAGCACGCTACGACCGCTCGCCAGCACGGCCTGCAGCCCATCATTGAATCGAACCGTCTGACGCAGATGCCGCACCCAATACTGCGGATCCATTGCCTCATCCGGCGTGATCCACGCGCCGGTCAGGTTCGAAATGAACGGAATCTTCGGCGCAGCGAATCGCACCCGTGCACAGACACGGCCAAACTCCGCCAGGATCGGCTCCAGCATGACCGAGTGCGCCGCCACCGCGATGTGAATGCGCGTGCTCTCGATCTCGCGCTGCTGTAACGTCGCCTGCAGCGCGTCGATTGCGGCCACGGGCCCGGACGCCACACACAGCCGTGGGCCGTTCACCGCGGCAATCGAGAGCGTCTGCCCAAGCAAGGGCAGCAATTCCGACTCCGACAATTCCACACTCAGCATGCCGCCGGCCGGCAGCGTCTCGAAGAGCCGCGCACGTTCGATCACCAGCGCCAGTCCATCACGCAGAGAAAAGACGCCGGCCAGACAGGCGGCAACGTACTCGCCCATGCTGTGGCCGATCATCCCGGCCGGCTGCAGACCCCACGCCGTGAGCAGCCTGACGGTGGCATACTCTGTGGCAAAAAGTGCTGGCAGCGCAAAACGTGGTGCCTCGAGTTCCGTCGTCGCGCTCACCACATCGGCCGGCGCCGGAAAGACCAGACGCCGCAACGTCCCGGCGAGCGAATCCGGCATCTCGGCCAGGCATTCGTCAAACGCCTGACGATACACCGCTTCGGTCTCGTACAGCTCGCGCCCCATCGACGCGTACTGCGCCCCGCCACCGGGGAACATGTAAACAATGCGTGCGTCATCACCCGCCGTCGCCGGCACCGTCCCCTTCTGTGGCTCGCGCAGCGCCGCAGCGACCTGTGCCGCGGTGCGACCCACCACCGTGCGCCGATACTGAAACGCCACCCGTCCTTCGTGCAGCGTCCAGGCCGCGTCAGCCAGCGAAATGGACGGGTCCTGCTCGAGACAGTCGGCCAGTCGCGTCGCCGCGCGCTCGAGCGCCGTTCGCGTCTTGGCACTTATTGTTACCAATTGTGCCGACCGCGGCGGCGCGGCGGACGGCGCGACCGGCGGTGCCTCCTCGAGGATCAGATGCGTGTTGGTGCCACCGGCGCCGAGCGCCGTGACACCGGCGCGACGCGGCCACGCGCCGCGCGGCCACGGCGCCAGCGTCGTGTTGACGAAAAATGGGCTCGAGGCAAAATCGATCTGCGGATTCGGGGCCGTGAAGTTGACGCAGGGTGGAAACTGCTGGTGCCGGATTGCCAGCACCGTCTTGATGAACCCCGCCATGCCGGCCGCTTCACCGAGATGGCCGATGTTGGCCTTCACCGAGCCAAGTGCAATGAATCCCTTCTTCTCCGTCAGCGGCGCGTACGCCTGACTCAACGCCTCGACCTCGATCGGGTCGCCCACCGCCGTGCCGGTGCCATGTGCCTCGATCATGCCGATCGAATCCGCCGGCACGCCCGAGATTGCCAGTGCCTCCGACACCGCGCGCGCCTGCCCGTCAACGCTCGGCGCCAGATAGCCCACCTTCTGCGAACCATCATTGTTGACCGCCGTACCGCGAATCACGGCCAGAACCGTGTCGCCATCCTCGAGCGCATCCTCCAGCCGCTTCAGCACGACGCACCCGGTGCCACTGCCGAAGAGCGTTCCCTTCGAGCCGGCGTCGAACGGACGGCAGTGACCATCGGACGACAGGATCTCGCCCTGCTTGTAGACATACCCGCGGTCCTGCGGCAGCGACATCGTCGATGCGCCCGCCAGTGCCAGATCCGTCTCACGATTCAGCAGGCTCTGACACGCAATGTGGATGGCGGTCAGCGACGACGAACACGCCGTCTGCACGTTCATCGCCGGCCCCTTCAGATTCATCTGGTACGCGGCACGGGTCGCGAGGAAGTTCATGTCGTTGCCGTTGTGGCGTGCCAGCCACTCGCCAACGGTGCGCATGATCTCCTTGTTCGGCACGACGTGATACAGCATGTAGTGATTCATGCCGGTGGCCGCAAACACACCGGTGGCCAGCGGGGCGGACTTGCCGGAGTACCCGGCGCGCTCCATCGCCTCCCACGCGACTTCGAGGAAGAACCGATGCTGCGGGTCCATCACGGACGCGTCGCGCGGACTCATGCCGAAGAACCCGGCGTCGAAGTTCTCGATGCCGTCGAGCTGCGGCCAGGCGCGGACATAGGCGGGGTCGGCCAGCAGCGACGGATCCTCGCCGGCGGCAAGCAGTTCTTCGTCGGAGAAGAACCGGACGGACTCCACGCCATCGCGGACATTCGCCCAGTACTCCTCCAACGAGCCAGCACCGGGGAAGCGCCCGGCCATGGCGATGACCGCGATCTCAGTTCCTGTCAGGTCGCTTTCGTTGTGCATCATCGGATCGATCGTGCTCGTAGTGTGAAACGTCGGCTGGAAGCAACCGGACACAGGGGCGGTGACACAAAGCTCCAGTGGCTGGCGCGGCGCCGGGTACGCTGAACGAGAGCGCAGTCACCGCACTGCCGGCCGGTTGCTGCGTCGAGTCATCCGCTGGCTCCGAGTGTCTGACGAGCGAGTCAGAAAATTATCTCAACGCGCGCGTTGCGCAGGTGGCGCGCCCCCGTCCCTGGAGCCGACTGGACTGCTCGTTGTGCCGCTCGACCCAACCGGGTAACTTCTTCGGCTGTTGGAGGGATGGCCGAGAGGCTGAAGGCACCGGTTTGCTAAACCGGCGTACTGGGAAACTGGTACCGAGGGTTCGAATCCCTCTCTCTCCGTGTGACGGGCCCACCACGTACCGGTGGGCCCGTTTTCTTATCCGCACCGAGGCCCTGCCCCGCATGACCGCGCCCGCCCCACGCCTTCGATTTGCCCCCTCCCCGACCGGATACCTCCATGTCGGGGGCGCCCGAACGGCGCTCTTCAACTGGCTCTGGGCCCGGAAGACCGGGGGTAAGTTCCTCCTCCGGATCGAGGATACTGACAAGGCCCGCAGCACCGACGAGAGTACCGCGGCGATCTTTCACGGGCTCGAGTGGCTGGGGCTGGACTGGGATGAGGACGTGGTCTTCCAGGGCGCCAACGTCGCCCGCCACAAGGCCGACGCCCAGCGATTGGTCGAGAACGGATCCGCCTACCTCGATTTCACCACCGTCGCCGAACTCGACCGACTTCGCGCCGACGCGGATGCCCGAAAGGAGCCATTTCGATTCGACCGGCGCCTCGCCAGCTGGTCACCGGACCAAATCCGGCAGAAGCTCGCCGACGGCGAACCGTTCACCATCCGGTTCCGCGTCCCGGATGGCACGACCGCCTGGGACGACATCGTGCATGGGCGCATCGCCTTCGAGAACAAGGAGATCGAGGACTTCATCATCCTCCGCTCCGACGGCACACCGATCTACAACCTCGCCGTCGTCTCCGATGACATCGCGATGGCCATCACGATCGTGATGCGCGGCGACGATCATATTTCGAATACGCCAAAGCAGATCCTCCTCTATCAGGCGCTTGGCGCTCCACTGCCGCAGTTCGCACACGTGCCCATGATCCACGGCACGGATGGCAAGAAGCTCAGCAAGCGTCGCGATGCGGCGGCCGTCGGCGACTGGGAGTACAAGGGAATTCTGCCGACGGCGATGGCAAACTTCCTCGCGCTCCTTGGCTGGAGCCCAGGTGACGATCTCGAGGTCATGATGCCGGACGAGATGCTGAGGCATTTCACCCTCGATCGCCTGCACCGGAAAGCGGCAATCTTCGACACGCAGAAACTCGAGTGGATGAACGGGCAGCACCTGTCGCGACGCCCACTGGACGAAGTGCTGCCGCGCGTGATCGACGCGCTCGTCCGTCACGACGTCGCGACCCCGGAGCGGCTCGCCGCCGATCCCGCCTGGACGGCGCATCTCGTCGATCAACTCCGCGTTCGGTCCCGCACGATCGAAGAAATCGTGAAGCAGGCGCGACCATATCTCATAGACGAGCTCGTCTACGACGACGAGGCGGTCGCAAAAGCGTTGCTGAAGGATCGCGTCGTGAGTGCCGACATTCTCTCCGCGACACGGGACGCACTCGAGAACGCGCCGGCATGGACTGCGGAGGCGCTCGAGCCGGCCCTGCGAACACTCGCGGAATCACGTGGTCTGGCGGCGGGGAAGATCTTCACCCCACTCCGGGTCGCGGTCACGGGACTCTCGGTCAGCCCGGGCATCTTCGATGTCCTCACACTGATCGGCAGGGACCGAAGCCTCGAGCGTCTCGCGCGCACGCTGGACATGCTGGCGACAACGCCGTAGGCGGGCCCACTTCGGGGCTCCCTGCGTCACGTCACAGGGAGCCCCATGAGCAACACACTGACGTCGACGGAAGAGAAGGTCTACCAGTATCTGATCGAGTTTCTGGCGGCGAACAGCTACCAGCCCAGCATCCGGGAAATCGGTCGCCAGTTCGACATCAAGTCGACGAAGACCGTGTCGGATGTCCTCGGCAACCTGGCCCGCAAGGGATACATCCAGCGCAACCAGGCACGCTCGCGGGGACTGCGAATTCTCGGCGCGCACCAGACCGGCGGCAGCCGCTCCCTCCCCTATTACTCCCGCGTATCAGCCTTCGGCACCGCGATCACGGCAGAGCATCAGAGCGACGCGCTCGTCATCGATCGACGGCTCGCGCCGTCGGACTCCGCCTTCTTCCTCCGTGTCTCGGATGACGGCATGGCGGCACTGAGCATCCGTCGCGACGACACCGTGATGGTGAGTCCGGAGATCGCGGCGCTCGACGGTGATCTGGTCGCAGTCCGGGCGGGACACGAGGCGGTCGTACGCGCCTTCCGGCAAGACGGCAATACCGTGTCACTGATCGCCGCTGACGACAACTTCGATCCGATCAGCGTGCCGCCAGGCGACGAGCAGGTGATCATCGGCTTCGTCTGTGCCGTGTTTCGCGCCACCCTCCACGCCGACGACGCCATTGATCCGAATGCGGAAGCGGCGGCATGACGACCGCGCCGCGCTCGAAGGCGCGAGGCGTCAGCGATCCTGCGGCTGAATCGGAACCGGCGCAACCGGTGAATCCTGCCCTTCGCGCGCTTCCTTCCGCTCGCGATCACGACGCTCACGAATTCGCTTCACGCGCTCGTTGAACGTTTCTGCATTCAGCGCCACCTGCGCGCCAGCCTGGATCTGCTGGCGCATGAGCCATGGATTTTCCTGACGAATGATCGACGTCGGGTTGCTGCCGAGCCGGTTGAGGGGCAGCAACGCCAGCAACGGTGCCGGCAGCGTGATGTTGCCGAGCACAATGCCGCGCTGCGACCACCCGTACTTCTTGCCGCCGCGTGTGAATGTCAGGTCGGCGCGGCCGTCTTCGGTGACATTACTTCGCGGAGCGTTGGCCAGACTGTCGGCGTACTCCGCGAACCGTTCCGCGATCACGCTGTCGAGGCGTTCCTTCGGCGTGAGAATGACCCTGGGCGGTTGTGCCGGGCCTGGATACAGCCGCGGATCGTACTCGGGCACTATTCCGCGGGCGACGCCCGACCCACGACCAATGCCGTACCCGGATCCCGTCCCACCACCAGCGCCGCCCTGACCGCCGGCAGCGTCCGGGGTCGTCGTTGGTACAACCGTGGGCGCCACCAGAAGACTCGGCTGCCGATTCCGAGTCGGCTTGACCACACCATTCACCGGTGCGCCGCCACCTGATGCATCCCCTCCCGGCGGCGTCACGGCCACCAGCTCGATCTTCTCGCGTTGGGCCGCCGACTGTGGTCCGATCAGCCATTCAGCGATGCCGTTGGAGCCAAGCACCACGCGCAGCAGCGCCACACCCACCATCAGATGCAGGGCAACGGAGATCGCGATCGCACCGTTCGATCGCTGCTCCGGCTCGCGAGGCTTGAACAACATCAGACCGCGGCTCCAAACGAGGCAAGCACGCGACCCGCGCGCACCGCTGCGTCACGCAGCCGGTCCGGCGACGCAATGAAGCTGATCCGGAAGAACCCCTCGCCGCCGGCACCGAAGCCGGTGCCGGGCATCACCACCACCCCTTCCTCATCCAGCAGGCGGTCCGCAAAAAGCTGGCTTGGAATGCCGTCCGGAAGTGGAATCCAGAGATACATCGCCGCCTTCGGCACGTCGCAGCTGAAGCCGGCGGCGCGAAAGGCCTGCACGGCGGCATCGCGGCGCGCCTGAAACACGGCAACATTCTGCGGCACGAAGTCGGCCCAACTCTCGATCGCGGCGACGCCGGCCTGCTGCACCGCCATGAACGCGCCCGTGTCGACGTAGCTCTTCACCTTCGACAGCGTGGTGATGATCTCGGGCTTCGCACAGGCCCAGGCGCAGCGCCAGCCAGTCATGTTGTACGTCTTCGACAACGAGTGAAACTCGATGGCGACGTCTCTCGCGCCATCGATCTCGAAGATGCTCGGCGGCACATACCCATCGAAGCCCATCTCCGAGTAAGCGTTGTCGTACACCAGCAGAATGTCCAGCTCGCGACAGCGACGCACCACCCGCTCGAGATAGTCGCGAGGCGCGATCGCGGCCGTTGGATTGTTCGGATAGTTCAGATACAAAATCCGCGCACGACGCAGCACATCATCCGGCACCTCATCCAGATCGACCAGGAACTGGTTCTGCGGGCGGAGCGCGTAGTAGTAAGGCATGCCGCTGCTGAGCAGCGTGCCACCCTTGTATGCGTTGTATCCCGGCTCAGGGACAATGGTGAAGTCACCCGCGTTGACGTAGCCGAGCGCCAGATGCGACAACCCTTCCTTGCTGCCGAGCAACGGAACGATTTCCGTCGTCGGATCGAAGCGCACGCCGAAGCGCCGCTCCATCCAGCCACTCACCGCATCGCGATACGCCGGATTCCCCAGCCCGAACCCGTAGCGGTTCATGGCCGGAATCCGCGACGCCGCCGCCAGCGCATCGACCGCTGCGGCCGGCGGCGCCAGATCGGCGTCGCCCGCGCCAAGATCGATCACATCCACGCCGCGAGCAATCAGTTCGCGCTTCTTGATCGGAATCAGCGCGAGCGGGTAGTCGGGCAGCGAGTCGAAGCGATGGGAACGCGGAGGCATCAGGATTCGGCGACGACAGGATTGGAGACAGTGCTGTACCCGACGACTTCAACTTCCACCGTGTCGCCCGGCAGCAGCGGGCCGACCCCGGCCGGAGTGCCGGTGGCCACGATGTCCCCGGCCTCGAGGGTCATGACCTGAGAAATGTAGGCCAGCAACGCCGGCACCGAGAACACCATCTCCGAACCCCTGCCCCGCTGACGAACGACACCGTTGACCCTCGTGACCACCTCGAGCCCGTCGAAATCGGGGATTCCAGCCCACTCTGGCCCGATCGGGCAGAACGTGTCGAACCCCTTTCCCCTCGTCCACTGCGGGTCAGACTTCTGAATATCCCGCGCGGTGACGTCATTCAGCGCCACGATGCCCCGGATTGCCGCCAACGCCAGCGCCTCGCTGGCGCGCCGGATCGGGGTCCCGATGACGACCCCGATTTCTCCCTCGTGTTCCACCTGCCGGGACATTTTCGGGGAGATGATCGCGTCGCCGGATCGGATGATCGCACTCGACGGTTTGAGGAAAAGCAGCGGCTCGGCCGGCACCGCGTTGCCCAGCTCCTTCGCATGCTCTCGGTAATTGCGACCAACGCAGACAATCTTGCCTGGACGAGCGCTCATGAAATCTCGGATCAGAGAGTCGACAGCGTTTCCGCCACGCGGGCGGCGTAAAAATCAATGATACGACGTTCCGCCTCGGCCCACGGCCGAAGCACCCGCTGCGCCGGTGGCAGGGCGTCGAGCAGGTCGCGCCCATACCGCTTGGTCACCACGCGCACATCGTCGAGGACGATCACACCGCGGTCGGTCGCCGTGCGGATCAGTCGACCCACGCCCTGCTTGAGACGCAAGGTGGCATGCGGCAACATGTACTCCATGAACGGGTCTCCACCGCGCGCCTCGATCGCGTCGCACTGCGCCGACACCATCGGCTCCGTTGGAACGCGAAACGGCAGTTTGTTAATCACCAGGCCACGCAGCGCGTGCCCGGGGACGTCGACCCCTTCCCAGAACGTTGCGGTGCCGACCAGAATCGCTCTCCCGGACTGCCGGAAGCGCTTGAGCAGCGTATCCCGACCATCTTCGCCGTGCACCAGCAGCGGCCATCCATGTGCGACCGCAGCGTCGCGCAGCAACCCTGAGAGGGCCCGCACATCACGATGGCTGGTGCACAACACGAACAATCCGCCGTCGCTCGCCTCAGCGACATCGAGCACGTGCCCGACCACCGCGCGTTGGTGCCCCACCGGATCGAGATTGGGCGCGGGCGTATCGCTCGGCACCACCAGCATCGCGTTCTCGCCGTAATCGAACGGCGAAGGAAACTGCGCCGTCTCCACTTGGGTCTCGGCGTCGTCCAGCCCGAGCCGGCCGAGCAGGAAACTGAAGTTGGCATTCGGCGTCAGCGTCGCACTCGTCACCACCGTACTGCTCAATCGACCGAACAGATCATCGCGCAAAATTGGCGCCAGATCGAGCGGGACGCTGTACAGCAGGACAGTCGGCGAAGTGTTTCCGCGTGTGCTCGCGCCATCAGCGCGGCCACGCAGCTCTGCCCAACGGACAAAGCCCTTGGCGTCATCCGGCGGATCGAGCGTCGCACGCAATGCATCCACGTGAGAGGAAGTGCGAGAGCCGACACCACGCAACTCCTGCAGCAGCCCGAGCAGCGCCTCATCCCGTTCATCCTCGGTTTCGAGACGCTCGCGGATCAGGCGCAAGTTCTCACCGATCGACTCGAGGGCCGTCACCAGATTCCGCAGCGCAGCCTGCAACCCATCCCGCCAGACTGCTTCACTGTGCAGGTCGGGAGTGAGCCGGATGGTGGCCACCTTGCTCTCCTGCAGCCAGAGGGCGATTCGATCGAACAGCTGCGCGGCGTCACCGCGTGCGTTCTCGACCGCAGGCCGGAGCCGGGCCCGCAGCAGGTCGAGGCTCGCCACGCTGAGCAGGTCACCGCGCGCCATCAACCGCGTCTCGAGCGTTGGCAACAGGCCCTTGGCCTCGCGCCCCCCGCGACGCTCCAGACGATTCAGCAGCTTGGAAACGGCACGGTTCGAGACACTGCTCCCGAGATGATTCGCCGCCGCATCCTCGAGATGATGGCCTTCGTCGACGACGAGATGTGAGTATGCCGGCAGCACGGCGGCTTCTGCCCAGTTCTGTGAGGCGCGTCGCACGGCAATGTCAGCCAGCAACAGCGAATGGTTCACCACGACCACGTCCGCCGTGGCCGCAAGCCGGCGAGCCTTGAACACGAAGCAGGCATCGAAGTAACTGCATTTCAGTCGCGTACAGAGATCACCCTCCGCCGCGACTTCGTCCCACACATCCGGCCGCGGTGGAGTTGGCAGATCGCTGAGCGAACCGTCGCTGCTGGCCTTCGCCCATTCACCCAGCAGTCGCAACTCCTCACGCTGCGGCGCCTCGAACAAGGACGCACTGGCAGCGTCGGCCTGCGCCAGTCGCGCCAGACAGAGATAGTTGCGCCACCCCTTGAGCAACGCAAACCGTACCGGCTGGTCACTGAGCAGGTCAGCCAGCAGCGGCAGATCCTTGCCGACCAGCTGCTCCTGCAACGTGATCGTGTTGGTGCTGACGACCGTCCGCTCCTGATTGGCGGCCGCCCAGCGCAGCGCGGGCACCAGATAGGCCATCGACTTGCCGACGCCCGTTCCCGCTTCGAGCAGCGCCACGCCACCGTCCGCGTAGGTGCGCGCAATGGTCGTCGCCATGTCACGTTGCCCATCGCGTGATTCATACGAGCCGAACCCACGAGCGAGCGGCCCCTCCGGCCCGAAATCCCGCTCGATCGAGGACGCGGGAATGACCGTCTTCGCCACGATGCGCGGCACTTCCGTCACGACGTAGAGGTCGGTGACATCGTTGTCCGTGATGCCGAAGCCGACGCCATCGTCATGCAATCGCGCGGCGATATTCAGATCCGCATCACTCGGCTCCAGCCACCCGGAGGGATGGTTGTGGACGAGCATCTCACCACGCTGCGCCACGCCGGGCAACGCCAGCACCTGACCGGTCGTCCCGCGCGCCACGGCGCGCGCTGATGTCAGCGTGCCGCCCACATCCACCGCGCAGACGAAACAGACTTCACGACCACCCGCCAGGCGAATCGCCACCCGCATGGCCATCGCCGCGGCCGTCGCAATGCGAAAGTCGGGTGGGGTCTCGTCAGTCCTGGCAGCCTTGGCGCGGCGCGTCATGCTGCAATCTACGCACCCGGCAATCCACCCTGTGCGAGAATACGCTAGGATCGCAGAATGGTCGTCAGGTCGGCCTGAACGACCCGCTGCGCGCCGACGCGCGCCACGCCGTGACTGCGGCAGATGCCACGACGAAACTGCCGCAGCTCGACACTCAGATCGAGCATGTCGCCGGGCATCGCGTCGGAGCGGAACCGCACCCGATCGATCCCGATGAAATAGCCGATGGCGCCCGATTTGCCGTCGAGCAGCGCCACCAGGATCGCCGCCGACAGCTGCGCCAGCGCTTCCACGATCAACAGATGCGGCATGGCATGCACGCGACCAATGGCGCCCACACCGATCAGCGAGGACTCACTGCCAGTGACCGCCTTGGTGCCCGTGACGCGCCGACCGGGCTCCTGCACCGTGATGGTATCCAGCAGCAGGAACGGAAATCGATGCGGCAGGAGCGCGAATGGATCGATCACGGTCGGCGTCGCCGCCGTCGCCTCGTGTGTCATCACGTCTTGCGCGGCTTCTTCTGTGCGGCGGGGAACAGCACGTTGTTCAGGATCAGGCGGTAGCCCGGCGATGACGGATACAGCGACAGGTCGGTTGGTGCCGCACCCACCTCATGCTGCGGATCTTCGGGATCGTGGCCACCAAGGAAGGTCCACGCCCCCTTGCCGTAACTGCCGTGGATGTACTTCGCGAATGGCATGCCATCTTCATAGGCCAGCACCCGCGTACCCGGCTTGAGCGTCGACTTGGTGAAGCTGGTGGTCACACCGTAGTAGTCCTGCAGCACACTGCGATGATTCTGTGTCAGCATGGTCGGCACCGGATCCAGTTTCGCCGAGAACGCGAACAGGCTGAACGTCCCCAGCGCACGACGCCGACCCGGCACATTCACCTGATGCCCGTCGATGTCGCTCATGCTGTTGATCAGCGGACTTGGTTCGAGGTGCGCATTCTGCACCGCAAACGCGCGCGACCAGTCCATCTTCTGGTCAGCGTCGGCATCCATCGGCGTACCATCCGCAAAGCCACTGGAGATATCGACGTTTGCGCCGGCGATCGCCAGCTCCAGTGTCTCCGTCGCACCACACATTGCGAACAGGAAGCCACCATTTTCGACGTAGGACCGCATCTTCTCCGCGACGGCCTTCTTCAGCGCCGGCACGTTGTTGAAGCCAAGCTGTCTGGCCTGCGCGACTGTGCGATTCACCTGATTGATGAACCACGGGCTGCCGCGATACGAGATGTAGAACTTGTTGTACTGACCGGTGAAGTCTTCGTGGTGCAGGTGCAGCCACTCATACTTCGACAGGTCGCCGGCAATCACCTCCGGGTCCCACACCTTCGTGTACGGAATCCCCGCGTAGTCGAGCGCAATCGTCACCGCATCATCCCACGGATTGGCGCTGGGTGGCGAATAGATGGCAACCTTCGGTGCCCGCTCCAGCGGCACCGCATCGAAGTTGCCGCCGGCCATCTCAGTCCGGATCGCGGCCAGCGCGCCGGCGTCCAGCGGTGTCAGCGATACCCCGTCGATCCCGGCGCGGCGGCGGGTTGCCGGCGAGTCGAGCAACAGAAACGCGCCCCCACGGTAGTTCAGCAGCCACTCGGCCTTTTCCGTGCGCTGGAGCGCGCTGTACGTCAGGCCGTAGGCCTTCAGATGATTGCGCTGCGCGTCGTCCATCGGGACCAGCAGGTGCTGCGCCGCGAGTGGCGACGCGGCGCTTACAGCGAGGAGCACCACTTGTAGCCATCGGTGCATCAGGAGGTCCCCGCCATGCGACGAGCCGCATCGAGTTCACGACGCGCCTGAGGAGCCAGCGCACTGCCGGGATACGTGAGCAACAGGTGTTCCAACCGGGCGATGGCCGTGCCACCATCGCGTCCACGAAGCGCGGCACGCGCCCATTCCAGATCCCCTTCCGGTGCCTCGGGACTGGTACTGAAATCACTCACGATCCGCGTCCAGAGCGGCACCGCGCGCGCATCATCACCGCGCGCCGTCAACAGGCGCGCGGCCATCGCCAGCACCAAGGGGGCGGCATCACCGACCTCGGTTGTGGTGCTCAGCAACTGCGTCAGCGCCGCCGCGGTATCGCGCCGCGCCAACGCCGTGAATGCCGAACCAATCGCCGTCGATGTCGGCAGGGTCGTGCGTGAGAGGAGTGCCCGCGGCGACAGGAGGAGCGTGTTCGACGCGTCCGCATTGCGTAACGCCAGGCGCGCCTTGTCCAGATCTCCATCGTAGATCGCCAGCAGCGCGGTGGCCTCGTCCTCGTCAAGTCGCGCCACGAGGGGCCTCGCGCGCGCGGCATCTCCGACACGCAGCCACGCCCACATCAGTTCGCGCTCGAGCATTTGCAACTGCACCGGAACGACCTTCGGACGCACTGAATCGACGAGCGCCAACGCGTCCGCGGCACGTCCCAACGCGGCCAGCGAGCGCAGACGCACCGGCACCGCGTCGCGCAGCCCAAGCTGCGGCGAGAGCACTCCCTGCGCCGCCGAGGCCAGTTGCAATGCCGTCGCCGCCTCACCACTCGCCAGCGCCGCGTCGGCGGCCCGCAGCGCGCTCGCCGCCTCGCCGGTCTTGCGGTAGATCGCGGCCCACGCCTCGCGCGAGGCCACCGGCATGCTGCGCGCGTCCGCCTCGTCTGCGAACTCCTTCCACGCCGCCACCGCGTCCGCATCCGCCTTCACCCCCGTAAACGCCAGCCAGGCTTGCCGTGGCTGCGACCAGATCAGCTCCAGCGACGCCAGCACACGTCGCGCCGGCAGCCAGATTGGCTCGGCGGTCAGATTGGTGCGCACGGAATCCCGCGCCGCACCAGTCGCCAGTGAGAGCGCGAAGATCGCGGCTTGGTATAGCTGCGGCGTCTGCGTCAGTGTTTCGCGCCAGCGCCGCGACGCCTCGTTCCACATCCGTTGCGCCGCCGCAACCTGTGCCAGTTCCGCACTGAAGTCGCGCGGGTCACGGACCATCCGCGCGGCCACGGTCAGGACCGAATCGGCGGCGGCCGATCGGCCTGACTCCAGCAACAACCGCGCATACTCCTTGAACGGCGCCGCCTCACCCGGGACGGCGCGGACCCAGTCACGAACGGCGGCGGTGAGTTCATCGTCCCGCTGCAGCGCTGACAACGTGCGCAACTGCACCGACCGCACCACACCGCTTCGGGGATCAGCCCGGACCGCACTCCGCACCAGCGGCACGAGCGAATCGATCATGCCAAGCGTCGTGTACACGCGCTCCAGACCGAGCAGCGCCGGCATCATCCCGGTGCCGGAAAACGCCCGGCGATACAGCACTGCCGCATCGCGCGGCTTGCTGTCCTCGAGATCCAGCGCGCGCAACACCAGTGAGTCCGTCGTGCTCGTGCCCAGCTCCTGCGCACGCACCGGCACTGTGACCGCAAGCGCCAGACTTGCGGCCAACGCCCACGATCGGGCAGCCATCACGGTTTTGCTCCCGTCTTGTTCAGGCGTTCGAAGTATTGCAGCACGGCGCGGCGTTCGTCCTCGCGCAGTCCGCGCAGCTCGTCCCACGTCGGCGGGGCCACCCGCGAGGCCGGCGCGCCCGTGACGGGAATGGTCGGCGGCGCGAAGGCGGCCGTCCCGATGCCGGGCTTGGACTCGCGCGGCCCCTCCTTTTCCTCATCTTCACGCCGCAAGGTGCGCCCGGCATCGAGCAATCGCTGCAGGAACTGCTCGCGACGCGCGGCGGTTTCCGGATCGCCGGCCGCGCGCTCCATCGCATCAGCCAGTCGCTTCGCTTCCTTCGCCAGCGCGTCGGCGCGCCCACTCGCATCACCACCACCAACGTCATCCAGCCGCTGCGCAATCTGCCGCTGCTTGCGCGCAATGGCCTGTGCCATCTGTTGCGCCTGCGAGCCGCTCTCGCCGCCAGGCATCATCGACATTCCCTGGGCCTGTCCATTCACCTGCTGCTGCTGGCGCGCCAACTGCTGCATCTCCTCCATCATTTCCGGCAACCCGCTGGCCGAGCGGGCGCGGCTCGCACGCTCGCGATCACGCACGAGGCTCGACGCCGCGCGCTCCATCGCTTCGGCGGCGTCGCGCATTGCGGCCGCCGACGCTTCGCCGTTCTGCTGCTGCTGCTGGCCACCAGGTTGACCCGCGCCTTTCTGCATCTGCTGCGTGGCTTCCTGCGCCCGCTGCACCGCTTCCTGCATCGCGCGCTGCGAGCCCTGACTCACATGCTGCGAGCGTCGGGCGGCCTCCTGCAATCGCTGCGCCGCCTGCTGCACGCCATTCTGCACCGTGGCCTGCTCAGCGGCCTGCTGCTGTTGCTGGCTTTGCTGGCCTTGTTGGCCCTCCTGCCCCTTCTGGCCTTGTTGGCCCTCCTGCCCCTTCTGGCCCTGTTGACCCTTCTGTCCCTGCTCTCCCGGCTGGCCCTGTTGCTTCTGACCCTCCTGACCCGGCTGCGGCTGCCCTTGCTGCTGCTTCTGCGCCTGCTGCTGCGCGGCATTCGCCATCTGCCGTTCCTGCTGGCTGAGCTGCATCATTTCCTGAATCGACTGGTCCAGCTCCGAGGTCGTTTCGCGCTTCCAGTCGTTCACCTGTTCCTGCCGGGCCTTCGCGAGTTCATCGGCCGCCTGCTGCATCGCCTGCGCCGCGCGCTCGGTGGCCTGCTGGCCCGACTGCGGATCGCGCGCGGCCTCCTGCATCTGGCGCGTCGCTGTTTCGCTGTTCTGCCGCGCCTGCTCGGTGCGCTGGGCCCCGCGCTGCGCGTCAGACTCACGCAAACGCTTGGTGAGTTGGTTGATGTCGCGGCTCAGTTGCTCGTTCTGCCGCGCCAGACGGTCCGCCTGCTGTTGACGCTGCGCCGCGGTCGCACTGCCGGACGAATCAGCCAGCTTGCGCTGCGCATTCGCCATGTCCTGCGCTTCGTCGCGTAGTGTCTCCATACTGCCTTCCAGTGCGGCGCGCTTCAGCATCTCGGCGTTCCGCTCGAGCTGCTCGCGCAACGCCTGCTGCTGCTTCGAGAGATCCTCCAACGATTGCCGTGTCGCTGCCTGATCCTGACGCTGGGCCGACTGCTCAACCTGCTGCAGCCGCTGCATCATCTGCGGCGACAACGCCTCCTGCATCAGCTTCTGCGCATCCGCCAGCCGCCCCGCCAGCGCTGAATCGAGTGCGCCGGCGCCACGCAGCTGATCGGTGAGTTGCTTCGCCTGTTGCTGCAGCTGCTGCGCCTGTTGCTGCAACGCCCGCTGCTGGGCGGCCATCTGCGCCGCCTTCTCACGCGCGTCGAAACTCATCGGCTGGCCATTCTCGCCGCCCGCCTTCGCATTGCGCGCGGCGTCGCTGGTCTGCTGCGCCAGCTGCTGCTGCTGGCGCGCCAGCGACGCCGCACCCGAGGCGACACTATCGGCGGTGGCGCGCGCCTGCTCACGCCGCTCGGAGACCCCCGCGCGGCGGAGCACCAGCGTGCGACTCCGCGCCACCTGGCGCCACGGCGACGCATCCGTCGCGGTCACATCAACTCGGAGCGACCCATCGTCACCCTGCAGGCCCAACACGTCGAGGTCCAACGGCACCGTCCCCTCGAACGACGGTGCCCGCGTCATCAGCAGCTCTCGACGTGCCACCACCGTCTCACCCGAGCGAACGGTCATCACCACGGCGGCCAGCGCGTGATCGTCCATCGCCAGCACCGTGACCGATGCCGTCGCGCCCGACAGCAGCAGGGTGTCACTGGTGCTCGCGATCTGTACCTGCGGCGCAGAATCGGGTCGAATGTCGAGCGCAAACGATGGCGGCATCTCCTGCAAGCTGGTGGCGGCGTCCGCACGCCAGTCCCACCGCGCGCTGCGTTCCGCCACCAGTCGCCCCGACACCACATCACCACTCACATCGAGCACCACCCGCGCCCCCTCATCACTCACCAGCGCGGCCGCGGTCAACGGCACCGACGCGCGCCCACGCAGCGTCAGCACCGTGCCGCGCGGCAACACCAGCACGCCCGCGAGGGCGACATCTTCGTTCACACGGCCGAGATACGCGGGGTAGCTGGCCTCTGCCACGATGTCACCGAGGTATGGCTTGTCCGTGACGCGGATGCGATGCAGCGGTGACGTCGCTCGACCATCGGTAATCATCAGTGACACGTCGCTGTCGAGCACAGGCAGCGTGCGATACGCGCTGTCATTGACCAGCGGGATGGCATCGGTCACCAGCGTGCCGTCGCTCTTTCGCATCTCCAGTGTGAGCGCCTTGCGCCCCACACCCCTGACGCGAATCGTCGGACTGGCACCGCGGAGCGCGACCGCCGGCGCCTCGAGCGCCAGCGGTGGCAGCAACGTGCCGCGCCACGCACCGATCGGATCGGCCAGTGCCTCGGCGCCGTCCGACCAGAGTGCGCAGGCGCCGAGCAGCGCAACCAGCGATCCACCGGCCCAGAGCAGTGCGCGCTGACGCACCGCGCGCATCACAGCCTGCGCCTTGGGCGCACGTGGTACTGCGGTACCTGCCAGCGCTCGCGTGGTGGTAGCGGCGGCGTACGCGCCGAGCGGGCCGCTCTCGGCAACTTCCTGCGCCACCCGAATCTCGCCGCGGCGCAGCTGCTGCTCCGTTTCGATCGCCTCGGCCACCGCGTCGGCGGTCGTCGTGCGGCCTTCACGGGCGCCGTACCGTCGCCAGCTCCAGACCGCTGCACCGATCGCGAGCGCCCACACCACGAAGGGCACCGCGCGCGGCAACGCCAGCCACCGATCACCGCCGAGCAGCACCACGCCAGCGGCCCCGATCGCACACGCTGGCATCACCGTCCACGCCAGACGGGTATCTCGCGCCAGTCGCAGCAGCGCCTGCCGCTCGTCGCGAACGATCGTGGTCAGCTGGCCGAGCGCGCTCTGAGAAAGTGACGGTGCGGTCATGGCTGCAATCGGCTGGTGACAGCGTACGTAACGAGATTCACGCCCATGCGAATTGCCTGCTCGTGCAGCTCTGGGGGATCGGTGGGGTACGTCCCGACATCCTCCCAGCCATTCCCCAGATCCGACTGAAACGTGTAGTACAGCGCCAGCCGATCGCCGATGAAGATGCCCAGACCGCGGGCTGGCTTGGCATCATGCTCATGGATCTTCGGCACCCCGCGCGGGAACGGATAGACCAGTCGGTAGATCGGATGGTTGAGCGGTACGTCAATCAACGGTCGATCCGGAAACAACTGCTTCAGCACGATGCGAAAGCTGCTGTCCAATCCATAATTGTCATCCACGTGCAAAAATCCACCGCGCAGCAGATACGCCCTCACGCGCGCAATTTCGTCCGGATCCATCGTGATCGTGCCGTGCCCCGTGAGATACAGAAACTGATAGTCGACGAGTCGTGGATCCCGGAACGTGACGGCATGCTCTTCGCGGTCGATCGGAATCGACGTTCGCTCAGCCACGGCGCGAATCAGATTTTTCAGACTCGACGGATTGGCATACCAGTCTCCCCCACCGCTGTAATTCACGCGGCCCAGCATGACCCGCGAGCTCGCCGTGGCTGCGCTGGCTGCACGGACATGCGGCGCTGACGCGGCGACCACCGCCACCGTCAGGCTACCCGCCAGCACCCAGGGTCGCAGTCCCATCACGAATCCTGCGCCAATCGATAGGCCTCATTTCGCGACACGCCAAACTCCTCCTGCAGGTGATGGACCGTGTCGCGGACCGACGTACCGGCGGCGCGCAGCGCCCCAGCTCGCCGTGCCGCGGCCTCATGATCGAGGACCGGCTCCGGTGCCCCCTCGATCAGCACCACAACTTCCCCACGCGGGGCCGTTGCCCGGTAGTACGCAGCGAGTTCCGCCACCGTTCCGCGCCGGAACTCCTCGTGGAGCTTGGTCAGCTCGCGCGCCACCACCGCACGGCGCTCTGATGCCCCCGCCGACGCCAGGGTTTCCAAGAGCTCGGCCACGCGCGGAGGGGCTTCATAGAGGATGACCGTGTGCCGGAGCGCGAGCGCCGCAGTCGCCGCCGACTGCCGTTCGCCGATCGCCCGCGGCAGGAAGCCGAGAAAGGTGAACGAGGTCGCGGACAGCCCACTGCCGACCAATGCCGCCAGAATCGCAGACGCCCCGGGGATCGGTGTCACGGTGACCCCCGCGGCGATCGCCGCCTCTACCAGTCGAGCACCTGGGTCCGACACCAGCGGCGTCCCGGCGTCGCTGATCAGTGCCACGTCGCTGCCCTCGAGCAAGCGCTCCACCAGCCGCGGCGCCTGCTCCGCCTCGTTATGCGCATGGTAGCTGCGCAACGGCGTGCTGATCCCGGCCCACGCCAGCAACGGCCCGCTGTGCCGGGTATCCTCGGCCACCACCAGTGCCACCCGACGCAACGTCTCGATTGCGCGGGGCGTCAGGTCGGCTCGATTGCCGATCGGGGTTGCGACCACATAAAGCGTGCCGGCCATAATCTCGGGAAGATGCGACAGGCGCCGGAAGCAGCACTTCGGAAGCCCTGAAACACGATGGGGTGCACACCAATGTGCACCCCATCGCAATCCCGGGCGGTGTTCCGCCTCAGGTGTAACCGAATCAGACGTGCTTTTCGAAATATGTCTGCAGCTGTGCCTTGGGAAGCGCGCCAATCACCTGGTCCACCACCTTGCCGTCCTTCACGAACAGCAGCGTGGGAATCGAGCGGACGTTGAAACTCGCCGCTGTCTTCTGGTTGGCATCGACATCCAGCTTGGTGATCTTCACCTTGCCGTCGTACTCCGTGGCCAGCTGATCGAGGATCGGGGCAACCATGCGACACGGGCCACACCAGACAGCCCAGAAGTCCACGACCGCCAAACCCTTGTGATCCATCACTTCGTTCTGAAAGTCACCATCAGTTACTGCAAGTACATTCGCCATGTCTCTCACCTGTCGTGGGCGGCCCGTACCGCGGCAGCCCCGCTAAAGTTCTTCCTATCATGACAGATACCGCACCACGCGGCACCCGTATCGCGCACATCGGCCTCGCCGTCAAATCACTCGACCAGATCCTGCCCTTCTACCGAGACATCCTCGGCATGATCCAGGTACCTCTCGATGACGCCGATGGTGCCCAGATCACCGGCCTCGTCGCCGGAGAGTCACTGGTCGAGCTCCTGCAGGCACATACCCCCGACTCCCCGATCGGCAAGTTCGTCGCCAAACGAGGTCCCGGGATCCATCACATCTGCTTCGCCGTTGACAACATCGACGACACCCTGCTCCGCTGCAAAGCGCACGGTGTGCGACTCATCGACGAAGTACCCCGCCGTGGCGCCGAAGGCAAGCGCATCGCCTTCCTGCACCCAGCCAGCACCGGTGGCGTCCTGATAGAACTATCGGAATACTAGCGCCTTTGTTCCTGAGCCTGACTCGAGCAGAATCCGCGAAGCGGTGCCAGATCGGTGTTTTCGATGTACCAGCGCTGATTCGGCCCCTGCGTGGCAACCATCGTCGTCGTTGCGGTCAATTGCCCGCGACGCAACTCGACGCGCAGGGTCCGTTTCTGCGTGTCGAGTGGGATATCACTCAGAATCCGATAGCTGTCATGGTTGATGTTGCATTGCATCACCAGAATACGCTTCTCCAGTTCCGTCCGGTCCTTGATCAGCTCCCGGGCGGGCCCTTTCGAGCTGCCCCAGATGATCGACGTCGCCTGGACGTCTTCCGATCGGATCGACGCCAGAAACTGTTCTGCCGCCTGCTTCGGGCCGACGGCCCCGACCACCCCAGCGGCCGTTGCCGAGCCACCGGATCGGCACGCGCCGAGTACAAGCATCAGAGCTACTGCGGTCCGTCGCATCACGTTTCCCACTCCATGAGTCCGATTTAGATATGCCAAGCGAAGGTAATCCGGGTCACGCCACCCCACGACCAGCCGCGCCTCACCAGCGGCTTTACGTAAACATCGACCACGTCGCCACACTTCGACAGGCGCGCCGCGGATCGGAGCCCGATCCGGTGGCAGCCGCCCGCTGGTGCGAGGACGCTGGCGCCGACGGCATCACCGTCCACTTGCGGGAGGATCGCCGGCACATTCAGGATGCCGACGTGGAGACCCTCTCGCGCACCGTGCGTTCCCGCCTCAACCTCGAAATGGCGTGCACCGACGAAATGCTGGCCATCGCACTCCGACTGCGCCCGCATCAGGTCACCATCGTCCCGGAGCGTCGAACCGAAGTCACCACCGAGGGTGGTCTCGACGTTCGCCGCGATCCCAGCGCGCTCCGTCGCACGATTGACGCGCTGAACGCCTCGGGGATACGGACGGCCCTGTTCATCGATCCCGACCTCGACACGGTCAGAGCGTCACACGACCTCGGTGCCACCGCAATCGAGCTCCACACGGGACAGTTCTCGCACCACCCTGACTCACCGGCGCCACTCCACGCGCTCGCTGTCGCCGCGCATGAGGGCGTCAGGATCGGGCTCGCGGTGCATGCCGGTCACGGCCTCTCGGTGCGCAACGTGGCCCCAGTGGCCGCCATCGAACCGATCGAGGAGTTGAACATCGGGCACGCGTTAATTGGACGCAGCATCCTGATCGGCATCGCGGGGGCAATACATGAGCTGCGGGCCGTGATGAACGCGGCACGTACGACAATCTGACGGCGACATTGGAGAGACGGCGCCGCGCCATGTAGCTTCTGCACTGCGCGGGTCGTCTGCTGCGATACCGCTCCCCCTTTCCCCGCCCATGTCCGTCGGCCTCCTCGACTTCTTCGTGCTCGAAGCCAGCGACTATGTCGATCGCCTCCAGCGCGTGGTGGTGACCGACGAGCCGCAGGGCCCGGACTCCGCCACCCTGCTCAAGCTGGCGAGAGGCCTGCGCGGCAGCGCGGTCATGGCGCGACTCGGTTCCTTTGCGGACGCCGCATCCGGGCTCGAGCGAGCCGCACGGCTCCTGAATGAAGGACGCATCGCTTGGACACCTGGGCTGGGCCTGTCGGTCAGTGACTCGATCGCGGAACTGCGCGCCCTCATCCCCATGGCACGGCTCTGGGGCAACAACCACGATGAACGTGCCCGAAGCGCCGGCGGCAAGCTGGCCTCGGTGCTTGACGCGGTCGAGCGACACGGCGAGCTCATGCAAAGTGGTGCCGGGCGTGACTCGGCTGCTCATGGACTCGTGCCGACAGCTGAGCCAAACCCGGCGGTAGCTGCTTTCTTCAATTCGATCGATCACAGGGCGAATGCGCCCGCCGTCCCTTCTCACATGAGTTCACCACTGCCGCCGACGCCGACGGCGATGCGCTCAGTCGAGCCCGCTACGCCAGTCAACCCCGCCTTTGGGGTGGCCGCCCTGTCCGACGCACACATGCCCATCGTCCCGATCGCAGCACTCGCGCCGGCCAACGACGCCGACGCCGTGGTGTACCGAGCCCCGAATCCCGTGATCACCTTCGCGCAGCGATTCATCACGGACGTCTCACCCCTGATCGGGTCGCTGCGAGCGCGATTGGCCCCACTGCGGCAGGGCGCGATGCAGGAAGCCAGCGCTGACATGGTGGCAGCGTTCCGGCCGGTGCTCGTCTCGCTCCGCGACATCGCCTCGAGCTACCAGCACGAAGACATCCGCGCGTTCTGTGATGCCGTCCTGACCGCGCAGGCACCATTGCCCGCCGCGGCCGCGGGCGCCCTCGACAGCGCAATGACGCTCGTCTTGCAGCAGGATCTTCTGCCACACGTCCGTGCCCAGCGGCTGGGAGAATTGCGCCGTGTCGTCTTCGCCGCGACGCCACTCAGTTCGGGGGCGCAGTCAGAGCGAGCATCACGACCGAACGGCGCATTCACGCCCGGGCGGAACACGCCCGTGATGGCGACCATCATTCCGACGCCAACCGTCGCCCGGCCAACGCCACCTGCCCCCAGTGGCCGCGAGCTGAGCGCCATGCTCAGCAACAGCCTCGAGAAAGTGCGCGAGCTGGATGCCACGCCATTGGACCTGATCGTGATTTCGTCCGGCGGCGCCGCCCAGGTCTCCACTTCCCCGGACGGCGAGCCGGATGTCGTGCCGATCGACACCCTGCTGTACCGCGGTCCGCGGGCACTGTCACGCGCGAAACACATCGTGGGACAGTTGCGCAGCGGCAGTGCGGCACACGATGTGACGCTGATCAATGAGCTGTTCGATCTGGTCGAACTCGCCGGGAGCGCGACCTGAGCGCTCCAGCACGATGAACCGCACGAGGTGGCAGACGCTGATCGGTGCAGTGCTGACGCTGCTCCTGCTCGGCTGGACACTGCGCGACGTCCGCCCCGATGCGTTGATGCAGCAGCTTCGTGAAGCGAACCTCTGGCTGCTGCTGCTGGCGGCGGTGATTGCGACTGCGATCTTTCCGCTGCGCGCGCTGCGCTGGGTCGTGCTCCTCGAACCGATCGCGCCCGGCCTCAGATTCATGGACGCGTGGCGGGCCGTCGCGATCGGGATGATGATCAACAACGTGCTGCCCGCACGTGCCGGAGAACTGGCCCGCGCGTATGCGATCTCGCGCGAGACGCGCGCCGTGTCGTTCACCAGTGCCTTTGCATCGATTGCGCTCGACCGGGTCTTCGACGCCCTGATCGTCTTCGCGCTGATGTTCGGTGCCATGTTGGCACCGGGCTTTCCGGCAGGGGCGACCATCGCCGGCCGCCCGGCCACGGCGCTGGTCGGCACGTGGGGCATTGGCGTCCTGCTGATCGTGTTCCTTGGCACCGTGCTGGTGGCATTCCGCCCTCAGATCGTCATCGCGATCGCACGCGCCGTGTGCCGCGTCGTGCGACCGAAATGGGAGTCGCGCGTGGTGACCCTGATGGAGCACGCCACGGCTGGTGTGGCGGTACTCCGCAGCCCATCGCGCTTTGCACGGGTGGTCTTCTGGACCGTGCTGCACTGGCTCACCAACGCCCTCGCCTTCTGGATCGCGTTCCGCGCGGTGGGCATCACCGCCCCGTTCAGCGGTGCGCTGTTTCTCCAGGGGCTGATTGCCATCGGCGTCGCCATTCCGTCATCGCCTGGCTTTTTCGGACCCTTCGAAGCCTTCGCCAAGGCCGGATTGCAGATTTATGGTGTGCCTGTGACGCTGGCGGTGACCTGGGCGGTCGGCTTTCACCTGCTGTCGTTCGTGCCGATCACGGTGATGGGTGCGCTCTACTTTTCCCGACTGGGCCTGTCGTTGCGCGACTTCCGCGAATCGACGCAGCAGACATCGGCCACCGATGCCTGAAAAACCGATGTTTGTGGCGCAGGTATTGGCCTGGGCGAAAATCAATCTCGACCTTCGGATTCTGGCCCGCGAGGACACCGGCTTCCACCAGATCGAGACCGTCTTTCAGCGGATCGCGCTCTCGGATTCGGTGGACCTGCGCATCCATGATGGCGCCGGCATCACCGTGCGCTGCGATACTGATCTGGGCGTGCCGGAAGAGCGGAACCTCGCCTGGCGCGCCGCCGCGGCATATCGCCACGCTGCGGCCTGGCCATCGATCGACCAGGCCATCGACATCACGCTGACGAAGCGGATTCCCACCGGGGCCGGCCTCGGTGGCGGCAGCGCGGATGCCGGCGCCGTGCTGCGGGCACTCAACGCGCTCAACCCGACACCGATCGCGACACCGACACTGCTCGCGGTCGCCGCCGGCCTGGGCGCCGATGTGCCCTTTCTGGCGACGGAGTGTGTGCGGGCCCTGGCGTGGGGCCGCGGCGAGCGGATGCTCGCGCTCGAACCACTCCCGCAACGTATGGTCCGCTATGCGCAGTTCCGGGACGGCGTCAATACCGCGATGGCCTATCAGGCATTGGCCGCGGCGCGGGCGGACGGTCGGATCCCGCCCACCGGCAGCGCGCTGCGCGATCTGCACGGCCTTGGCTCGTGGCCCGACCTGCAGCGTTCCGCGCAGAACGATTTCGAGATTCCCGTCTTTGCGCTCCGACCCGATATCGCCGCAGTGCACGCGTCGATGGAGCGGGCGGCGCCGGCGGCACTCGTTCGGATGTCCGGGTCAGGGGCCACCGTCTTCGCCGTCACCAACGCCCACGCCGACGACTTTCACGCCGCAGCCCGGGAATGGCCGCAGAATGGCGCTGTGGAGCTGAGTCTCACGGCGACGTTGGAATCAGTGCCGCCGGTCCAAATCTTGTCCGCACCATCTGGCCCCCGTTAGCCTTCCTCGCGATCCCCGATCGTCTAATGGCAGGACAGCGGCCTTTGGAGCCGTGAATCGTGGTTCGAATCCACGTCGGGGAATTCTTGCGCACCTCATGATTGCCACACGCGCCGAAGGGCGCGCGCCTGATCCGCAGGCCTCACGCCGCGGGATTGATCTTTCCGCGGTGGCCCTGCGCTATGCCATCGCACTGCGGGTGGCGTACTTTCTCTGCATCTGCATTGCAACGCTGCTGCGGCTGGGGTTCGACCCGTCGCTCGAGCACGCGTTCGCTCGGCTCCAGCGGGGGCTCGAGCCGATCCTCGACTTCCGCGATGTCGTCGACGCCGCGCGGAACATCGCGCTGTTCGTCGGCTGGGGCGCCACCTGGGTCCTGACATCACCGGCACCCACGACCTGGCGCGACGTGCTTCGCGCGATGCTATGGGGAGCCGGGGCCAGCATTGCCGTGGAGTCGGTGCAGCTGTTCTCGCAATTCCGGTTTGCGAGCATCGCCGATCTTGCCACGAACACCCTCGGCGCGTTTCTGGGAGCGGCGCTGCTCTGGCTCGCGGAGCGTCGCGCCACCGGGGACATGCGCCGCGGCACCACGATCGGCATTCCTGGCTGGATCGCGGGTGCGTCGTTGCTGATGACCGCCTTCGGGCTCGCATTTGCTCCATCGACTCGGCCGACGATGGCGATCGGCTGGTCGTCCTCGCCGATCGAGCGGGCCAGGTCGGTGTTCGCCGCGGCCGCGCTCGACGTGCCGTGGCATGCCGTGCTCGTCGACGTCATGAGCTGGTGCACCGCCGGCGTGGCCATCGCGATTGCGATCACCGACCGGACAGGGCGCCTGCGACGGACGCAATTCATCACCTGGGTGGTGCTCGGCAGCCTGCTTCTGGCCAGCGCACATTTCGGGCGCGCCATGGCGGGTCTGCAGCGCGAGGTCGGCACCTGGCAGGTCCAGAGCGTGGCATTGGCCAGCGGGCTCGCGCTCGGATTGGTTCTCGTACAACGATGGCGGACCGCGGTCGCCGCGCGGGCCACGCGCGCGTCCCAGCTCGGCATGCTCGTCGCGCTCGTCGGGTGCGTGATGGCCTGGAGCCCGGCGTCCTGGATCACCGCGCCGTCCGGCGCCTGGAGCGTCAGCTGGCGGCAACTCGTCCCGATGATGTCACTCTTCCAGCGTCAGGATCTGTCGAGCGTCTTTCTGGTGCTCCAGAAGGCCGGGCTGGGTGCCGCCCTGGGGGCGTGCCTGGCCGCCCGGACGCGGATGGGCGAGCCGCGCCCGGGCGTGCGCGCCGCGGTCCTGTACGCGGGTATTCTGGAGTTGGGACAGTTCGCCGTGCCAGGGCGCTACCCCGACGTGACGGACGTGCTGATCACGTCCGCGGCCGCGGCGCTGGTCGCCATTCTGGTGGAACGCGGCGACCGCGGCGACCGCGGCGACCGCGATCTCCCAACGACCACCGATACGGCCTTGAATGGACGGCCCAGTGCCGGTAGGTTGTAAGGCTCTGCCATATGGACACACTGCCGCTGGCGCCTGGCGCCAAGATCATTTCGGGGACCGCCAATCCGGCGCTGGCCGACGAAGTCGCACGCCACCTCGGCGTCGACCTCGCCAAGACCACGGCGACCCGCTTCAGCGACGGTGAAATCTTCGTCCGGATCGACGAGAACATCCGCGGATCGGATCTGTTCATCATCCAGTCGACGAACCCGCCGGCGGACAACATTCTGGAAATGCTGTTGCTGATCGACGCGGCCCGCCGCGCCAGTGCGCACCGCATTACCTGTGTGATGCCCTATTTCGGCTACGCGCGCCAGGACCGCAAGGATCAGCCGCGCGTCGCGATCGCCGCCAAGCTGATGGCGAACATGATTCAGGCCGCGGGCGCGGATCGTGTGCTCGGTCTCGATTTTCATCAGCATCAGCTGCAAGGCTTTTTTGACGTGCCGGTGGACCACTTGTACGCCGCGCCGGTGCTCACGGCGCACTACCGCAAGAAGGACCTGAAGGACCTGGTGGTGGTGGCGCCTGATGTCGGTGCCGCCAAGATGGCTCGCGGTTTTGCCAAGCGGCTCGACGCATCGCTCGCGATCGTCGACAAGCGGCGTCCGCGAGCCAATGTGGCCGAAGTGGTGAACGTGGTCGGTGATGTCGAGGGGCGCGATTGCCTCATCGCCGATGACATGATCGACACGGCCGGCACGATGACGGAAGCCGCGCGAGCGTTGAAGGCGCTCGGTGCCGCTGACATCTACGTGTGCGCGACCCACGCATTGTTGAGCGGGCCGGCGAAGCAGCGCTTCGACGACGCGCCGATCAAGGAAGTGACGGTGACCGACTCGGTCGCCATCCCCGAGTCCCGTCGCCCGCATCAGCTGAACGTGCTGTCGGTCGGCGAGTTGCTGTCGAAGGCCATTCGATTCACCCACAGCGAGCAGTCCGTCAGCTCGCTGTTTGACTGACGCCGCGCGCGTCTCCTGAGGAGTATTCACGATGTCCACTGCTACGCTCTCCGCGACCCTTCGTTCTGAATCCGGCAAGGGTGCCGCGCGCGCACTGCGCCGCGCCGGCTCGGTGCCCGCCGTCATCTACGGTCACAAGCGCGCGCCGATGTCCCTCTCGGTGCTGACACGTGACCTGGAACGCCTCCTCGAGCGCGTCTCTGCCGAAACCACGGTGGTGGAGCTGAGCATCGATGGCAAGGTGTCACGAACGCTGATTCGCGAGATCCAGAAGCACCCGTTCAAGAAGCAGCTCGTGCATGTCGACTTCCAGGAGCTCGTGGCCGGTGAGATGATCACCGTCAATGTCCCGCTCATCCTCGTCGGCGTCTCGATCGGCGTGCGATCGTTCGCCGGCATCCTCGACCAGACGATGCGCGAACTGGAAGTCGAAGTCGATCCATCGGCGATCCCGAACCACATCGATGTCGACGTGACGGCGTTGAACGTCGGTGACTCAGTGCACGTCCGCGACCTCAAGTTGCCGGCCGGCGTCAAGGTGCTGTCGGATGCCGACGCATCGGTGGTCGTGGTGGCGGCCCCGAAGGTCAATGCGACGGATGCGGCGGCTGACGCCGCCGCGGCCGCTGCTGAACCCGAAGTGCTCCGCGCCAAGAAGCTCGCTGACGACGCGAAGTAACCCGGACTCCGTCTGTCGCGGGGCGCGGTGCGACTCGTCGCGCCGCGCCCCGCGTGCATTCCGGACGCTCCGCTCACGCAGCACTGCCAGCCGCGCGTGCTGCTCTGACCCGCTCGCCCCGCAATGAAAGTCTTTCTCGGCCTCGGCAATCCCGGCAAGGAGTACGAGCGCACCAGGCACAACATCGGCTGGTGGGTCCTCGATCACCTCGCCCGACGGTGGAGCGTCGACGGCTGGAAGAAGGATGGCAAGGCCATGGTCGCGACTGCACGCGTCGGTGCCGAGGTGGTGAAGCTGGTGAAGCCGCAGACGTACATGAATCTCAGCGGTGAAGTCCTGAAACCGTTTCTCAATCGGCCCGGGTGGGATCCCGCCCAGGATCTGCTGGTGATCGTGGATGAGGTCGCGCTCCCCTTTGCCTCGATGCGCACCCGTCCGAGCGGCAGTGCCGGCGGGCACAACGGACTCAAGTCGGTGCAGGCGCACGTCGGATCGACGGGCTACCCGCGGCTCCGAATCGGTATCGCCCCACTGCACCCGCGCGCGTCCGTCGGCGACCTGTCCGGCTACGTGCTCGGCCCGTTCGGACGCGAGGAAACGGAGTTCATGGACGCCGCGATGCCGAGGATCAGCGACGCTTGTGAATGCTGGATCCGTGAAGGAATCAACGCCATGATGAATAAGTTCAATCCACCGAGCGCGTGACACGCGCTGCGGCAGCCTTCTCCCTTTTCCGATCCATCCTGTGCTGAAGCTCGGCATCGTCGGTCTCCCGAACGTCGGCAAGTCCACCCTGTTCAACGCGCTCACGGCGGCCAAAGCCGAGGCGGCGAACTACCCGTTCTGCACCGTCGAGCCAAACGTCGGCATGGTCGAAGTGCCTGACCCCCGCCTCGACGCATTGGCGGCCGTGGTGCAGCCGAAGCGAACCGTGCCAGCCGTGGTGCAGTTCGTCGACATCGCCGGTCTGGTCAAAGGGGCCGCGCAGGGCGAAGGGCTGGGAAACAAGTTCCTCGCCAACATTCGCGAGACCGACGCCATCGTGCACGTCATCCGATGCTTCGACGATGACGACATCACACACGTCATGGGCAGTGTCGATCCGGTGCGCGATCGCGACGTGATCGACTTTGAACTCTGCTTCGCCGACATCAGCAGCGTCGAGAAGCGGCTCGACAAACAGGCCCGGATTGCCAAGAGCGGCGACAAGGACGCGATCGCTGAACTCCCTGCGCTGCAGAAGGCACTGGCATCGCTGCAGAACGGAAATCCCGTTCGGCGTGCTGGACTGAGCAAGGAGGAGCTCTTCCTGCTCGAGCCGCTGATGCTGCTCACGGTCAAGCCAGTCCTCTATGCCGCCAACGTCACTGATGACGAACTGGCCACCGGACACGGCAAGTACGTCGACGCGCTCCGCACGGCGATTGCGGCCTCGGATGAAGTGGCCGATGTCGTGCCGTTCTCCGCGCGGATCGAGGCCGAACTGGCCGAACTGGCCGCTGACGAGAAGAAGGAATTCCTCAGTTCACTCGGTCTCGAAAGCGCGGGGCTCGATCGCTTGATTCACGCCGGCTATCACCTGCTCGGGCTGCACACGTACTTCACCGCGGGTGAGCAGGAAGTGCGCGCGTGGACGATTCATCGTGGCGATACCGCCCCGAAGGCCGCGGCGGTCATCCACACCGATTTCGAGAAGGGCTTCATCCGCGCGGAGACGGCAGGCTTCGACGACTTCGTGCGACTGAAGGGCTGGAAGGGCGCCAAGGAAGCCGGTGCGGTGCGTTCGGAAGGCAAGGAGTACATCGTGCACGACGGCGATGTGCTGCTGTTCCGCTTCAACGTCTGATCAGTCGTCGCGCACCCACCATTCTGTTGAGGGAACTTCATGACGCTCTTCGCCATGCTGCAGGACGCCGCTGCCGTTCCGGCGGCGCTGCCGTTCTTCCGCACCCAGCTCTTCTACAAGACGCTGCACATCTTCGGCCTGTTCATGGCCATGACGTCGCTCGGCGGCATCGCGATTCACGCCGCGAATGGTGGCACCAAGGCCACCAGCAAGACGCGAGCGCTCACCGCCAGCCTGTTCGGCCTGGGAATGCTGCTGGCGCTGGCCGGCGGGTTCGGACAGGCCGCGCGGCTCGGCCTCAGCAACACGGCCATCTTTCCCGGATGGCTCTGGTCGAAGGTGGGCATCTGGGTGATCGTCGCGGTGCTCTCCATTCTGCCCTATCGTATCCCAGCGCTGGCCAAGCCGATCTACGTGCTCGTGCCACTGCTCGGCGGGATTGCAACCTACCTCGCAATCTTCCACAGCTTCTGACGGTCGTGATCATGCTCAGGCAAACCCTGCTCCCACTCTTCTTTGCTGGTGCACTCGGCGCCCAGCCGGTTCGCGTCCCGAACGGTCATCCTGCAATTGCGCAGGCGCTGGCAACGATTCGGGCCGACAATGCATGGACGCTCGAGCAGCAGGCCTCGATCTGCGAGATCGCCGCCCCGCCGTTCAAGGAGGCCGCGCGTGCCGCGGAGTTCAAGCGCCGGCTCGAGGCGCTTGGGATCACCAACGTGCACATCGATGCCACCGGGAACGTGATCGGTGAACGCGCCGGCACCGGCATCGGACCCACGGTGGTGCTTTCGGCGCATCTCGATACCGTCTTCCCCGAAGGAACGAATGTGAAAGTCCGGCGTGATAGTACGGCCGCCGGCGGCGCACGACTCACCGCCCCTGGCATCGGGGATGACTGCCGCGGCCTGGCCGCCGTGCTGGCGGTGGTGCGCGCGATGCGCTCAGCCGATGTGCGCACGACGGGCAAGGTGTACGTCGTTGGCACTGTCGGTGAAGAAGGCCCCGGCAACCTGCGCGGCGTGCGCGCGCTGTTCACCGGTGAGCTCAAGGGCAAGATCGACTATTTCATCTCGGTCGATGGTACCGGCTTTGGCGCGGTCAGCGGAGCGGTCGGCAGCAATCGCTATCGCGTGTCCTACAAAGGGCCGGGCGGCCACAGCTACGGCGCCTTCGGCATGCCGAACCCGATCCACGCCATGGGACGTGCCATCGCGAAAATGTCGGACTTCACCGTTCCGACGGCGCCGCGCACGACGTTCAGTGCCAGTGTCGTGAGCGGTGGAACGTCAGTGAATTCAATTCCCTACGAAGGGATCGTCGAAGTCGACATGCGCTCGGAAAGTGCCGCGGCACTCGCCACCCTCGACACGAAGTTTCAGGTGGCGATTCGCGACGCATTGCGCGAGGAGCTCGCGCGCTGGCCCGACAGCAAGGTCCCGTTGTCGATGGTAATCGATACGATCGGCATCCGTCCCGCCGGCTCGCAGCCGGACAGCGCCCGGATCGTTCGCGTCGCCGTCGAAGCGGGCAAGGTGCTCGGGTTTCCGGTGACGCCCCATGCATCGAGCACGGATTCCAACGTACCGATTGGCCTTGGTATCCCCGCCATTACGCTTGATGCGGGAGGCCGCAGCGCGACCGCGCATTCTCTGACGGAATCATACGATGACGGTCCGAACGGGTATGTCGGGCCGCAGTACGTTGTGCTGGTGCTCTCCGCGCTGGCGGGCGTCAAGTGACGCCCGCCAACAGTCAGCGCGTGATGCCCAGGTCTTCGAATCGCTGGTTCCCGATGCGATACAGGCGCCAGTCCTTGTAGTCGAAGTGCCACCATTCGGCACTGTAGACGCTGAATCCTTCCGCCTCCATCGCGCGGCGCAGCACCTCGCGTAGCGCGCGCTGACGACTCGTTCCGCCAGGATACTCGGGATACGACCGGTCGGACATCTCGTCATACCCGCCGGTCATCGCGACCGGCTCGCCAGTTCGCAGGTCGTACATCGTCAGGTCCACCGCTCCCCCTCGATTGTGTCGAGAGCCCTGGTTCGGGTCGGCGACGAAGTCGTGCTTGTCGGCTGGCGTTCCGTCCCAGAACATCTTGGTCACGTACCACGGACGGTAACCATCGTGGATCAGTAGTCCGTACCCCTGCGCTGCCAGTTTCCGGTGCGCGCGAACGAGCGCCTCGGCTGCAGGGCGCTGGAGGAAGGCCCGTGCCTGCGAGTACACCGGCGTACTGAGAAAATTACGGTCGGAGGCATATCGGATATCCAGCTTGATGGTGGAATCCAGCGTGATCAGCTCTCGGAGCTCGGCATCGCGAAACTGTCCCGACTCCGCTGGCGGCTGCGCTGCCAGCGCCGCTGCGCGGAGCGTTTCCACTGGCTGCAGGGGCGTGATGCGAAACACGCCGCCGTCCTCGCCGACAATCGCGCGGCGAACGAACGGAACACCGGCGGCGCGTGCCAGCGTCGCGCGCCCGCTGGCATCCCTGACGAATTCAATGCGCTCGCCGGCGTACAGGCCCGTTGTCGGAAAGGCGTACACGCCGTCACTGATCTCGGTGAGCGGATACTCGAAGAACCATTCGATCAGTGCGTGCAAGCGCCCCTCACGCTCGAGGATGAAGAGGATGTTGTGATCCCATCCATACTCGCCCACCAGTCCGCGGAGTGCGGGTGACGGATCGACTGGCAACGAGTCGTTGACGGCCGCGACTGGCTCGTACCGTCGACTGCCGTACACCACGGCACTGCCGTCGCGCCAGAGCTTGTTGCCGTAGGACATCCCGTCATCTGCGATCACCGTATCGCCGGCCCAGTGCCGCATCGTCATTCGATGATCACGGCCATCCACCGAGACGATCACGGTGGAGTCCTGCACCTCGACCTGCAGCGCCTCGCTTCCATTCCGGTATGTTCCCGCCAGCCGACGTGCCTGCAGCAATGAGACAGGCGATGTGACGGCGATCGCAGGCAACGCCTCGCGCCTGCGGAGCGCCAGCATCAAGCGCAAGGCCTCGTTCGCGATTCGGGTGGTCAGTCCATTCATCCCGTCCTTGGCCGCGCTGACCGCCACACCGAGCTGGTCGTCCGGCAGCGCGGCGAGTTGCGTGGCAAATCCGTAGATGGCGCCGCCGTGCGCCACCATCCGACGCCCATCGAGTGTGCCGACACCAAAACCGAGACCGGAGCCGCGCGTGGCGCCGGCAGGTGCGAACTGTGGCCGCCACATCTCAGCCAGCGAGCTCGCACGCAGCACCGGGCCATTGACGCCCTGACCGCGGTCGAAGAGCATGCTGATGAAGCGCCCGAGGTCCGGCATTGTGCTGTACATGCTGCCGGCAGGCGCCATGCCGAGTGGAAACGTCGGTGCGGGAAACTGGCGGCCATGATACGACCACATCACCGCCTCCGGCACGCGCGCGAGCATCGCCGGCGATGGATCGAACGAACTGGATGTCATCCCGGCCGGCTGCAACACCGCGCGCTGCAAAAAGACGGCGAAGGGCATTCGGCTCTTCTGCTCGAGCACGTAGCCGACCGTGGCGATGGCGGCGTTCGAGTATTTCTGCGTGGTTCCCGGGGCATACACCAGCGCTGTCTGACTGAGACTGGCGACCGTCCTGGCGAGCGACGGCCGGGTGTCGTCGAAGTAGTGCCCGACCGGCGGCTCGCGAACCAGACCGGAATAGTGCGACATCAGCTGCCGCAGCGTCACCGGCGTGCCGAAGGTGTTCCGCGGCGTGAAGGATGGCAGGTACTGTTGCACCGGTGCGTCGAGGTTCAACTGTCCCCGCTCGACCAGCTGCATGATGCCGATGTCGGTGAACATCTTGGAGACTGATCCAACACGGTACACGGTGTTCGCCGTTGCCGACTTCCCGGTCGCGGCGTTCTCCACCCCGAAGCCGCGCGACCACACCACGCGGTTGCTGTCGACCAGCGCAATTGACAGGGCGGGAATCCCCTTGTCGCGCAGCTCGTGCTCGATGAATGCGGTCAGTGCCTGGGTCACCGGCCCGTATCGCGGCAGCGGCCCGATCACATCCCGAGCCTGCGCGCCGAGAACGGGGGCCACGATGCACGCAGACATGGCAAGTGTCATCACGCTGCGAAAACGTACCAAAGCTGTAGCGCCGCACACAGCGCCCACCCGCGTTCCGGCCGTTACCATTGTCCACGCTCGCCGACGTTGGTGATCACCTGACCCAGCCGCACCGCCGCATTTCGCCAGTTGGTTTGCACCGCCCGCTGTGCGGCATCGGGATCGGCACTGCGGATCGCACGAATGATCGCCGCATGTTCCTGTACCGAGGGCGCAAGCCCCCGCGACAACAGGCTCACGTACAAGCGCTCGTAGCGTTCGGCCTGCGGCTTCACCGCGTCGTGCAGCGCGCGCAATCGGGGCCCGGCCGCGAGTTCCACATACCGGCGGTGAAACCGCTCGTCGAGCTCGTAGAGCAGATCGTGTTTCGGCACCTTTGCGCGCGAGGCCCGCTCGAATCGAGCGTTGATGGTCGTCAATTCGCCGAGCAGCGCGTCACGCTTCCCGGCGGGAAGCGCCGTCGCGCATCTCGCAGCCAGGCCTTCGATCTCGGCCACGATCGAAAACAGCTCCATCGCATCTTCGCGTGTCAGCGGCGCGACCGTCGGTCGCGATTGTTGCAGTGACGGGGAGTCGATGATGTACCCCTCGTGCGCAAGTCGCTGCAGGGCGCCCCGCACCGGAGTGCGGCTGACTCGCAGCTTGCTGGCGACGTCGGTCTCCACGATACGCGATCCCGGCGCCAGCTGCCCGCGCACGATCAACGCGCGCAAGGCGTGGTACACGACCATCGGTCGAGCGCCCCGGACGCTCGTCACCGCAGGCGCAGTACTCTTCATGGTGCCACCCGGTGACCAGTCCATCCTGGCCCGCGCACGATCCGACCGGGCTTCGCCCCCGTGTGTTTTCCCTGATCCCAGACACGCACTCCGTTGACGATCACGGTCTCGATACCCACGGAATTTTGATGTGGCGCCGTAAATGTCGCCTTGTCGATCACCGTCGTGGGATCAAAGATCACCACGTCCGCGAAGAAACCTTCGCGCAACTGGCCACGATCACGGATGGACAGGCGATTTGCCACCGCCGACGTCATCTTCCGCACTGCCTCCTCGAGCGTCAGGATACCGCGCTCGCGCACATAGTGCCCGAGGATCCTGGTATAGGTGCCATAGGCGCGGGGATGTGTGAGGCCTTTCGCCGAGTCGGGGTCCGAGCCGTCGGCATCGGTCCCGAACTTCATCCAGGACTGGCGCATCTGCATCTCGACATTCGGCTCCGACATCATGAAGACCAGCATCCCGACGCGGCCCTCGGTCGCGAGGAGCAGCTCCACAATGGTGTTTGCCCAGCTCTTGCCCATACCGGCGGCGATCTCGGTAATCCGCTTGCCTTCGTATTGCTTGAGGGCTGGTTGCTCGAAGCCAACCGTCATGATGCCGGCAGGTGTCGCCAACGCGCAGAGATTTTCCCAGCTGCTGCTCGGGGCCTGCATCTCCGCGATGATCCTGGCGCGTGTCGCGGTGTCGCGCAGCCGTTCGAGCAGCTTGTCGCCTTCGGTGGCCCACGGTGGTGTGCAGGCAGACAGCGACGTTCCCCCCGCGACGTACGGATACATGTCGGCCGCCACATCCTGCCCCGCCGCCCGCGCCGAGTCGATCTTCGCCACGGCCTGCGTCGCCTTGGGCCAGTTGCGGACGCCACCCGCCTTGAGGTGATAGATCTCCACCGGCACCCCACCCTCGCGCCCGATGCGCATCGCCTCGTCGATCGCCTCCAGATACTGATCGGCCTCTGATCGCATGTGCGTGATGTACACACCGCCAAGCGGCGACATCGCCTTGGCAATCTCCACCAGCTCCGGTGTCGCGGCGAAGTTTCCCGGCGGATAGATCAACGCGCTGGCAACACCAAACGCGCCGTCCTGCATCGCGTTGCGTGTCACCGCGCGCATGGTGTCAAGTTCCGCGGGCGTTGGTGCACCTTGGCCAAAGCCCTTGGCATACACGCGAATCGTGCCGGCGCCGAGGAAGGAGCCGACGTTGACCGACGTGCCATGCTGCTGCATCGCCGTCAACCACGTCGCGAAGCCACGCGGTCCGGTAAAAGCGCTGAACGCCTTTGCCTGCACCGAATCATCGTGCGTGCGCACCTGCGAGGCCAGCAGCGCCGCAATGGCGGCGTTCACCGGTGCTGGCGTACTGCCTTCGCCGAGGATTTCCGTCGTCACCCCCTGCGACACCTTGCCCACCACGCGCCCGTCGCCGGTAGTGAACTGCAGCGCCGATTGCCCCTGGATGTCGATGAAGCCAGGCGCCACGACGCGTCCAGCGGCATCGATGCGTGTGGTGGCGGCCGCCGTGCCGAGGAGCCCGGCAGGGACGATCGCTGCGATCCGGTCGCCCCGGATGCCGACGTCGGCGGCATACCAGGCGTTGCCGGTGCCGTCGATGACGCGGCCATTGGCGATCACAATGTCGTATGCGCCGACGGCAGCGGGGGGCGAGGACGCGCCAGCGGCCGGCTCAGCCGCGCGGCAGGCGCCGAGCACCCACAGAGCCGGTGCGATGAGGAGCAGGCGCGGCCACCGGCCGGCGGTCGACGGCTTGCGTTCTGCAGAATCGATGGGCATGCTTGACCCGAGAGAATTGTATACAGTTCTGTGCACATCTATCGCTATCATCCGGTGGTCCACACCGCAAGCCCGCACTCCGCCCTGTCGTCTCCATGACCACGCACGTCCCGCCGATCACGATTCGCGAGTTGTCCTCGCTGGCCGACTACGACGCTTGCGTCGCACTGCAGGATGACACCTGGGGGCACGGATTCTCGGAGCGGGTCCCCGGCGCGATTCTGCGCGTATCGCAAAAGATCGGCGGGGTGGCAGCAGGCGCCTTTGATTCCAATGACCGGATGCTGGGCTTCGTTTTCGGGATGACAGGCCTCCAGCACGGGCGCCCTGTCCACTGGTCGGACATGCTCGCCGTCCGCCCTGAAGCCCGCGGCCTTGGAATCGGCGAGGCACTCAAGGCACACCAGCGTCACGTTGTGGTACCTCTCGGCGTGCACCGGATGTTGTGGACCGCCGATCCGCTGGTGGCCCGCAACGCGCACTTCAACATCAACCATCTCGGTGCGTTCCCGGCCGAGTACGTCGAGAACATGTACGGCGAGAACACCGGCAGCATTTTGCACGGTGCCATGCCGACCGATCGCTTCGTATACCACTGGGACCTCACGGCGACGGGCGTGTCGCCCGTGCGCAGCGGTGCACCCGACGCCGCAGACGGTGCGCTGCCACAGGCGATCGCCCTGCAGACAGACGGGACGCCGGTCGCAGTTCCGACCGTCGATGCCACTGCAGTCCGTATCACGATCCCGCAGGACCTGTCCGCCGTGCAGGCCGTCGACCTCGACCTGGCACGCGCCTGGCGCATTGCGGTCCGGGCCGCCTTCACAGCCCGCTTCACGCAGGGCCTCGTCGTGACGCGCTTCGTCCGCGGACTCGACGACCGTCTGCCATACTACGTCCTGTCCGCGACGCGCTGACATCAGCCATACGCACTTCAACTCGACTCATCATGCTCGAACTCACCAGCATCACGCTTCGCGAAATCCGGCTCCCGCTGCGCGAACCCTTCCGCATCTCGTCCGGAACGATGACCGAGCGGCGGATCGCGCTGATCGAGTTGCACGACGCGAGTGGCGCCAGCGCGTGGAGTGAGTGCGTCGCTGATGACACGCCGAACTATACGGCAGAGACGGTCGACACCGCCTGGCTCGCCATCGAGCGATGGATCGCACCACGCGTGCTCGGCCGCACCTTCAGCGCCGCGGGCGATGTATTCGCAGTCCTCGAAGAGGACTTTCGCGGTCACCTGATGGCGAAAGCAGCCGTCGAGATGGGAATGTGGGGCGTGGAAGCAACATCCCTTGGCGTCCCACTGGCGCGGCTCATCGGCGGCACGCGACAGACCATTCCGGTTGGCATTTCGATCGGTATCCAAAGCTCACCCGAGGCGCTGGTGGAAAAGGTGCGTGGCGCACTGGCCGAGGGATATCGGAAGATCAAGCTCAAGATCATGCCTGGCCGGGATGTCGCATACGTTCGGGCAGTGCGCGAGGCATTTCCGGATGCACCGCTGATGGCGGATGCGAACAATGCGTATACGCTCGATGACGCCGACGCACTGATTGCGATGGACAGCCTCAACCTGATGATGTTCGAGCAGCCGCTTGCGTGGGAGGACATCGTCCGTCACGCCTCGCTGCAGCGCATGTTGAAGACGCCGATCTGTCTCGACGAGTCGATTACATCGTTGGACCGGGCGCAGGACATGATCACACTCGGGGCCGGCCGCCTGATCAACATCAAGCCCGGTCGCGTGGGCGGCTTTGCGGAATCACTCGCGATCCACGACTACTGCGAAGTAAATGGCGTACCCGTGTGGTGCGGCGGTATGCTCGAGAGCGGAATCGGCCGCGCCTACAACGTGGCACTCGCATCGCTGAGCAACTTCCAGAAGCCGGGAGACCTCAGTCCGAGCGCACGATACTGGTCGCAGGATGTCGTGACTCCCGAGTGGACCATGAGCAGCGACGGCATGGTCACGGTGCCGTTCAACACACCGGGAATCGGCGTCACGGTGAACGTCGACCGGATTGACGACCTTACGGTACGTACCCTGTCGCTGTCGCGATAGTCGATGTACCCGCTCCCGACCCCACCGGGCTCGCTGCCCCATCGAACCACGCTGCAGGTCGGTCGTGGCGCCGCCGACCGGTTCTCGGACGCGCAGGTCAGCGAATTACTCACGCTCCGTCGCACGCTGCATCACTTTCCCGAACTGTCGAATCAGGAGCACCGAACTGCCGCGCATCTCGAGGCTGTTCTCGAGTCACTTGGTATCGCCGGGATTCAACGTGTCGCGGGAACCGGAATCGTGGCGCGAATTCGCGGACTGTACGCTGACGCGCCGGTGGTGGCGATCCGCGGCGACATCGACGCGCTGCCCATCGAGGAACAGACCGGATTGGCGTTCAGCTCATCGACTCCCGGCGTGATGCACGCGTGTGGCCATGACGTACACGCTACCTGGGCAATTGGCGCTGCAATGGATCTCCTCCACTCGCCGGCCGAAGGCGACGTCCTGATCGTGCTGCAACCCGCCGAAGAAATTGGCGCAGGCGCGACGGCGATTCTGGCCAGTGGAGTGCTCGATGGTGTACAGGCAATTTTTGGCGGACACGTCGACCGCCGATTCACCGTCGGGGAGGTGATCGCCGAGCCAGGCCCACTGGCTGCGTCGGCCGACAGCTTCACGATTCAGCTGCGCGGGAAGGGGGCGCACGGTGCACGACCCCACGAGGCCGCCGATCCGATCGTCGCCGCGGCGGCCGTGATCATGGCGCTGCAAACCGTGGTTGCGCGTCGCGTTGATCCTGCGCGCCCCGCCGTGTGCACGGTCGGCAGCGTCAACGCCGGTATTGCATCGAACGTGATTCCGGAAGCGGCAACGCTCACCGGAACACTGCGGGCCATGGATGCGCCGACGCGCGCGACGCTCGTCACTGAAGTCATCCGAATCGCCACGGATGTCGCGGCCGCATATGGCGTGGTTGCCACCGTTGACGTCGAACACGGAACGCCACCCATCGTGAACCCTGTGCGTGAAGCGCAGTGGGCACGCGCCGCAGCCGTTGCGGTCCTGGGGACCGGCGCCGTCGTGCCGTTCGGGATCACGAACATGGGTGGGGAGGATTTCGCATTCTACCTCGAGCGCATTCCCGGTTGCTTCCTGCGTTTCGGCGCCCGGGCCGCAGGCGAGGTGGCTACGGCCGCCCATTCGCCGCGGTTCGACGTGGCCGAGGGGGCGATTCTGGTGGGCGCTGCCGTGCTTGCGGAGTGCGCCAGGACCGCCAGCCGCGAGCTGCGCGCGCTCGCCGCCGTGGCCTGACGAACGATCGGCTCAAGCTTTACCGCAGACGTACCGATCCTTTGAGGAAACTCATGTTCATCGGACCGGGCCAATGTTCTTCAAGAAAAAGGAGCCGGACGCTCGCGCGGCATCTCCGCGCCAGCCTGCCACCGGCGTAGCAGCTGTCAGTGACGCACCTGCGCGTGTCGCAGCTGGTGCTGGTCACGCAGAGAAGGAACACCAGAGCACCATCGTGTTGGATGCCCTGGGCGGTGTGATCGCCGCGATTGCGCGCTTCCCCGTTGATCTGCCGCATCGCCCCGCGGAAGCCACGACGAAGGAGATGACGTCGTGGCAGCGGCATGCGACAATGGGCCTCCCGCTGGATAGCGGCGAGGAAGGGTCGTCGGTTGGCATTACGGAGCGCGATTGGCGTGGCCTGGTGCGGGCGGTGGCGGCGCTCCGTCGCGATGAACAGAGCTCGGTCGAATCGCTGGTGAACGAACTGCGCTCGGCGCTGTGGACCTGCGTCTCGGCGGTGCACGAAGCGGTCCGGATCGACGATTCCGCCGAGGCAACGACCGGCTCGCATCTGGCACTGGTGAAGAAAGCGATCGGTGGTTCGCAACTGCAGAACATCCGGGAAGACGTCCTGAATGCCGTCAGCGAGATCGATCGCACGCTGAAAGAGCGTCGCGAGGAGCAGCAGCGTCAGTACAAGACCCTTGCGACGTCCCTCGACTCGCTTGGACGTCAGCTCGAAGAAGCGCGAAAGGAGAGCGCAACCGACCCCCTCACCGGCGTCGGGAACCGAAAGCACTTCGATCTGATGGCTGGGCGCGCGGTCCAGCTGTTCTCGCTGGGACGTGCGCCAGTGACGATGTTGATGATCGATCTGAACAAGCTCAAGGTGATCAACGACTCATACGGCCACACCGCGGGCGATGCGGCCATTGTCAGCGTGGCGCACGCCCTGTGGAAGGTCTTTCTGCGACAGAGCGACGTCATCACCCGATATGGCGGCGATGAGTTCGCGGTCATCCTCAACAACTGTGATCTGCTGGTGGCGCAGACATTGGCCAAGCGGCTGGTGGAGACGGTACGCAGCCTTCCACTGCCGAGCGCCTCCATGGAGTTCGCCATGGGCGCGTCAGTTGGCATCGCCCAGCTCGCACCGGGTGAGGATGTGACGCAGTGGGTGGCCAGGGCCGACCGGGCCATGTATCAGGCAAAGAAACAAGCGACCAGCGGCGTCATGATCGCCGATCCGGCTGGAAGCGTCGTGCCGCCCCCGCAGCGGCGCACGGCCTGAACCCGCCGCAGCCCGTGACATTGTCACGGGCTGCGGCGTATCTTGCGTATTCCGCTGGTCGAACCCCGTTGTGTCGACTGGCTCTGCCCTGACTTCGGCGTCCTGATGGCGAGTAAAGAGGTGCGTGTGCACCGTGCGCCGCGATGAGCACGCGCGCTTGGCTTGTGCTCCCCCTGGCTCTGTGTGCCGCGGCAGTCCTCGCCGGGTTTGCCCCTGTCGGTTCACCGGCCGCTGTGGCGAAGCATCAGCTGGTTCTGATTTCGCTCGACGGCTTCCGCTGGGACTACCTGCAGCGTCCGAACGCGAGTCGACTTCGCGAACTGGCGGCGGGTGGCGCTCGCGCAACGCGGCTGATCCCGTCATTCCCGTCAAAAACGTTCCCGAACCATATCACGCTGGTCACGGGCCTTTATCCTGAAAATCACGGGATCGCCGCCAACGTCATGCGCGATCCGGTCCTGGGCCGATTTGCGACTGGCGCGGATCCGGCGGTCCGTGATGCGCGATGGTATTCGGGCGAACCGATCTGGGCCACGGCCGAACGGCAGGGAGTGCGCAGCGCGTCGTATTTCTGGCCTGGCTCAGAGGCGCCGATCGGCGGGGTGTTGCCGCACTGGACGTATCCGTTCGACGTGACCACCTCGCGTGCCACGCGAGTGCAGCGGGTGCTCGAGTGGGTGGCCATGCCGGAGAGCACGGCGCCGGGGCTGATCGCCGTGTACTTCAGCGAAGTGGACACCGACGGTCACAATTTCGGCCCGGACGCCGCCAGAACCGACACGGCGATTGCGCAGGTGGACAGCGCCGTGGGAGCGATCGTGGATGGCATTGCAGCACTTGGCGCCACCGATCGAGTGAACATCGTCGTCGTGTCAGATCACGGCATGACGGAGATCGTCGCGGAGCGCACGATCGCGCTCGACGCATTCGTGTCGATGGATAGTCTCGTCATGGGAGACTGGAGTCCCGTCGCAACCATCATCCCGAAGCCCGGCAAACTGGAGTACGTCTTCAACGCGCTGGTGAAGGCGCACCCTCACCTGCAGGTGTACCGCAAGGGTGAGCTTCCCTCGAGGCTGCACTACAACACCGGCGCACACGTCACACCAATTGTCGCCATCGCCGACGAAGGCTGGTCCATCGCCACCCGGGCGGCGGCGGCGGACATGCCGCGCGGGCAGGTGTTTGGAGCGCACGGCTATGACCCCGATCTCCCATCGATGGGCGCACTGTTCATCGCCGCGGGACCAGATGTGGCGCGGGGAATCGTCGTCCCGGCGTTTGGCAACGTGCATGTGTATTCGTTGCTGGCCGAACTGCTGCAACTGAAGCCGGCGAGGACGGATGGTTCACTCGATTCGGTGCGGATGGTGCTGCGCGTTGCGCGCCGAGCGGCGCACTGAGGGCGCGTTCACCGGCGGAACTGCCGCGTCCACCGTTTCGAGGCGTGCGCGGTGTGCGCGACCACTACCTTTTCGACATGCCCGGATCCACCTCGCTTGCATGGCGCCCCGGACGTTTGATCGTGTTCGCAATGTCACTCATGATTGGCTGCTACATGGTCGCCTTCATGACGGAATCGCGGCCGTCACTCAGCATGTTCCGCGATGCGATCGCGAACACGGCGGCCGCCGCGATCGCCGCTGGACCGGTGTGGTTGCTCTGCACCCGCGCCCCATGGCGATTCGGTAACCGTTGGTGGTTCCTGCCAATTCATGTCGCAGGCGTGGCGGCGTTTATCGGCCTCTGGTACGTGGCAATCGCATATGCGCTCGGTCTTTCCTCTGCGATTGCAGGCGGTCAGGCGACGCCCTCGTTTCTGGTTGGACCAGCTCTTCGGTGGGAGGCGATGACCGCAGTGGTGCTCTACTTCGCCATCGCCGCGGCATGCTATACCACGCAGGCCACGCGCGACGCACAACGTTCGGCGGCGCTGCTGCACGAGGCCGAGGTGAGCGCGTTGCGCGCCCAGCTGGATCCGCACCTGCTTTTCAACACGCTCCATTCCTTGCTGGAACTCGTGCGCAGCGGTGACGCGCGCGCCGACGATGCCATCGACCGATTTGCACGCGTGACGCGCTACGTGAGTCAAGGTCGCAGCCCGGGCCAGGACCTGGTGCCGCTATCCGCCGAGTGGACCATGGTACAGGACTACGTGGCGCTCGAATCACTGCGGCTCGGCGCCCGACTGATCTGCCAGTTCCAGCTCGGCCCCGATCTCGACGCGGTCATGATCCCTGCGCTTTCGTTGCAGCCGCTGGTCGAGAACGCCATTCGTCACGGCATCGCGCCGCGACCGGGGCCGGGCCACATCACAGTCACGGCCGAACGACGCGATCGGCTGGTGATGCTCGATGTGGTGGATGACGGGCTGGGTGGGGGTGCGACCACGACCCGTGGGAGTGGTACTGGGCTTGATCTCGTGCGTCGCCGTCTGCAGGCACACTATGGAACGTCACTCCAGTTCACCGCCGGGCCGAGCAGCAGTGATGTGGGGTGGTCGGTGCACGCCTGCTTTCCCGCACTCCCCGCGGCCTGAGATGACGGCAGCGCTGCGTGTGATCATTGCAGACGACGAGCCGCTTGCGCGGCAGTCGCTGCGGCGCTGCGTCACGTCGGACGCGAGCTTCACCGTGGTCGCGGAGGCGGACGATCTGCCAGCGCTGCGGACGATACTTCAGTCGCAGCGCGCAGATCTGCTCTTCCTCGACATTACGATGCCCGGCGGCACAGGCTTCGACGCGCTGCCGTTCGTTCAGGCCGGTACTGCGATCGTTTTCACCACGGCACACGCAGAACATGCAGCCGCCGCCTTCGACATCGACGCCGTAGACTATCTGGTGAAGCCTTTCGGCATGGATCGTGTGCGCGAAGCGCTGGCACGTGTCCGCCGCTGGCACGGCGCCCGCGACGCACGCGGTACGGCGCCGCTCCGCATGCTCCTGGTACGCAGTGGCACGCGCCTCCATCCGGTACCCGTGGGGCACGTATGGCGATTTGAGGGGTGTGATGATTTCGTGCGCGTCGTCACCGCAGACAAGTGTTGGCTGCATGGAACGACGCTTTCCGCACTCTGCGCCCAGCTCGATGACGCAGTCTTCGTGCGCGTGCACCGTAGCCATGTCATCAATCTGAAATACATCGCGCGCCTCGTCCCAAGCGACGAACGACGGCTCGCAGCCGAGTTCCCGGACGGCACCCACGTGATCTGCAGCCGTGCCGGATCGACACTTCTCCGGCAACGCGCGCGCGCCGTGGACCGCTGACCGAGCCAATCGGCCGGTTCGCCGGATGGGGACTGGTCCCTTCACTGCGCAGGCAAGCAGCTTCCGTCGTGTCCTTCATCAACACTGAGGAGCGTATGCTTTGTCGCGTGTCCGCTGTCGTACGACCCGCTCGATCAGTGATCATCACGCTGCTGGTAGCCTGCAGTGCACTGGCGCAAAGTCCGATGCTTGGCCAGCGCAGCCTGCCGGTAATCGAACTGCGCGGCGGACACTGGTTCGATGGTCGCCGATTTGCCAGCGGATCCCGCTGGATTCAAGGCGGGCAGATTGTCGATCGGCCGGCCGTTGCCGCTGACAGCGTGGTCGATCTGACTGGACGCTGGATGGTCCCGCCGTACGGCGACGCCCACACGCACAGCCCGGATGGACCGTACGGATTCGAGGCCATTCGCGACATGTACCTTCGCCTTGGCGTGTTCTATGTGCAGTCGCTCACGAACACGCGCAGTGGCCGGCTGGCGCTGGCCGGCCGGGTAAACACGGCTGCGAGCGTGGACGTCGCCTTCGCCGATGGCGCCGTCACCAGCACGGGGGGCCATCCGCAGGTCCTGTACGAGTCGCTCGGCCTGTACCGCCGCTTTTGGCAAACAGATGCGGAGCGTGCCGAGGCCGCGCGCAGCCTCCGTCGCGACGGTGATGTGTACCATCGGCTCGACAGCGTTTCGCAGGTGCCGGCACTGGTGACCCTGCTGTCGCGCGACACGCTGCCGGTTCTGAAGGTGATGCTGCTCGACTCCGAGCACTGGGACACGCGGCACTCCGACTCGACGCAGGCCGGATTTTACGGGCTCAACCCAGCGCTCCTTCCCCCGCTGGTGGACGCTGCACATCGCATGGGACGACGCGTGTGGGCGCACGTCGAGACGCCGACCGATATGGCAATCGCGCTCAACGCCGGAGTGGACGGATTTGCTCACGTCGCGGGCTATGGTGCAAGCGGAGCGACCGACAGCGCGGCGCGCTCCCTCCTCATTCCGGATTCCATCGTACGTCTCGCCGGTACGCGTCATGTCATGATGACGCCGACGCTGGAACTAGCCGCTCGTGCGGCGGGCACCGATACCGCAAAGATGCGTCGCTTCATGGCGGTCACCGTCCGCAACGCGCGTGCACTTCGCAAGGCCGGCGTGAGACTGCTGGCAGGCAGCGATACCTACAGCGACGCGGGCATCGTCAGCGGTGATCCGGCGGCCACGGCGCGGCTGCTTGGTCTCTCGCCGCTGGAGTTCCTGCGACTTTGGGCGGTGGAGACCCCGACTGCCATCTTCCCCGCGCGGCGGATTGGCCAACTCGCACCGGGATTCGAGTCGAGCATGTTGGCTCTCACCTGCAATCCGCTGGCGTCGACCGCCTGCCTTTCGTCGATCGGAATGTGGCTCAAGCAGGGGACGTGGATTTCGGTGCCGCCAGCACCGAAGGAGTGAACGACGCCGTTCCCCGCTGGGCTGGTGCCGAAGACGTGCGCACGCGAGACTCGTCGCATGCCCCTTCCACACATCATGCGCGCTGCCGTCATAACGCGGCCCGGCGGCCCCGAGGTTTTCGAAATCCAATCGCGACCGGTGCCAAGCCCCGGACGTGGCGAACTGCTCATCCGCGTGCGTGCCTCGGCGATCAATCGCGCGGACCTCCTGCAGCGCATCGGGCGGTACCCCGCCCCTCCTGGTGCGCCTGCGGACATTCCTGGCCTCGAGTTCGCTGGAGAGATCGCCTTGCTGGGCGACGGCGTCACCGGCTGGAAAGTGGGAGACCGAGTGTGTGGTCTCGTCGGTGGTGGCGCTCACGCCGAATACCTCACGACGCACGAGCGGACGGTTGCACGCGTTCCGGACGGGCTGTCGTGGGAGGTCGCGGGCGCCGCGCCCGAGGCGTACATCACCGCCCATGACGCGCTTGTGACGCAGGCCGGTCTTCGGCCAGGTGAGCTGGTGCTGGTGCATGCCGTCGGCAGCGGCGTTGGGCTGGCGGCGGTACAGTTGGCCACCCAACTCGGCGCCACGGTGTTCGGAACGGCGCGGGGTCCAGGCAAGCTGGAGGTTGCACGCGCGATGGGAATGCGCGACGGCTGCCAACCAGCGGCGGTCGGCTGGGTCGCGGAAGCCGCCGGACGCTGGAGCGCCGGTCGAGGGGTGGATGTCGTCATCGATCTGGTCGGCGGCGACTACACCGCGGAGAGTCTGTCCGCAATGGCACCAAAGGGCCGTCTGATGCTGATCGGCGCCCTCGCCGGGTCCAAGGCGACCGTCGATCTTCGTACAGTCCTGGGCAAGCGACTCACCATCCGCGGTACCGTGCTGCGCAGCCGGCCGCTCGAGGAGCGCATCCAGTGCATTCAGGCCTTCGAGCGGGAGGTGCTGCCCTGGCTGGCGAGCGGCCGCCTGACGCCGCGCATCGATGCCTCGTTCGAACTGGGGGCGATTGCAGAGGCGCATGCGCTCGTCGAGGGCAATGGCACGATCGGCAAGGTTGCGCTCTCGATCGCGTGAGGGAGTTCCCCTGTGGTCGGCCCACGGGTATGTTTGGAGGCTAGTCCGCGCCAGGCGTCGTCTGCGCGGGACAACGGTCGCCCCGAAGTGGGGCGGCCTTCATTCCCCTCCTCCCGCGTCGGCAACCCGCGGGGGGCGGTTCTGACCACAGGGAGGATTGCCACTCGTGACCGCAATCATGCGTCCGTACGAGGCCGTCTACATCTTCGACAGTTCGCTCGAGGATGGCGTGATCGCCGAAAAGCTGGCCAAGCACCATGGCCTGTTGTCGCTGACCGAAGAGGCCACGATCGACAACTGGGGCCGTCGCCAGCTGGCCTATCAGATCAAGAAGCGCGACATCGGATACTACGTCGTCGCGCGCTTCACCACCGAGACGGGCAAGCTGCCGGAGTTCGAGCGTTCGCTGAAGCTCGACGACAGTGTGCTCCGTTACCTCATCTCGTTGCACGAGAATGAGTTGGGTGCCCCGCCGCTCACCGAAGAGCAGCTGGAAGCCAAGCGCCGCGCAGACGAAGCGGGCGACGACGACGACGACGAGGATTAACCCATGGCCCGCCGCAACAAGAAGCCCAGCCCGGTGAACGAGGCTGGCATCCGTTTCGTGGATTACAAGGACGAACGCTTCCTGAGCCGCTTCATCACCGAGAACGGCAAGATTTTGCCGAGCCGGCTGAGTGGAGTGGATGCCCGTCACCAGCGTCAGCTGGCGTTGGCGATCAAGAAGGCCCGGTATCTGGCGCTGCTGCCGTACACCCGCTCGAGCAAGGCGTGATCGCTCGATGACGGATCCGTCCACGCCGGCGCCGAGTCGTGGCTGGTGGTGGATCGGAGTGGCCCTGTTCGCCTACATGATCGCCGCCGACCTGCCGGTCGCGCAGACATTGCTGCCAGTGCATCGGCCACTGTTGCTGTTCTTTCCGATGCTGGCGAGCTGCGCCATCATCGGGTGGTGGCGCGGCGGCAGTTGGGAGATCGCGCTGGTGTCGGTTTTGGCGACGGCGTGGGGCGTCTGGTGGGTCGCCCGCTCGGGGGTGAGCAGCGACATGCTCGCCGCTGGCTGGTCGCTGTTGGCGGCCGGCGGTTTGGGGTTGTCACTCCTGGCGTCGCGGTCGAAGTGGTTTCTGGGCAAGGGCGTCGTTGCGACCCTCGGGTCGCTGCTCCTGGCAGTGTTGCTGGTGGTGGCGATACCGTCGGGCACATCGGGGCTCTGGCAGACGGTGAATGCAGTGCTGGAGGTGCGTGGTAATGCGGACCTGAACAACTGGCGCGTGGCGCGGACGCAGATGGAGCGATCGAGCGCCCCGCAGCCGGCTGACAGTGCGACGGTCGCCATGCTGGATCGCTTCGAAGGGCAGCTGTCCGCATTGCCGCAGTTGGCGCGCAGAGTCCTGCCGTCGATGCTGGCGCTGCAGACATTGGCGGCGATGGCGTTGGCCTGGGCGCTCTTCCATCGGCTCAGCCGGGCTCGGCTGGGAGATCCGCTGGGACGTCTGCGCGACTTTCGGTTCAACGATCACTGGATCTGGTCGCTGATCGTCGGGTTGGTGCTGGCGCTGCTGCCGGCGCTCGAGCTGCTGCGGCCGCTCGGTGTGAACCTGTTGGTGTTCTTTGGGACGTTATATGCGCTGCGAGGCGTTGGAGTCCTGATGTTTTTTCTTCGGCCAGGGCGTTCCCTGTTCGGAGTGCTGGTTGGAGTGGCGCTGTTGCTGCTGCTGCGGGATGGCGCGGCGATCGCGCTCGGTTTGGTGGGACTGGGCGATACTTGGGCCGACTGGCGACGCCGGATCCGGCCAGCGGTTTCCTGACCTGAGGAGGGTGAAACGATGGAAGTGATTCTTCGGCAAGCGGTGGACAGCCTCGGACATGCCGGTGACCTGGTCAAGGTCTCCAGCGGCTTTGCGCGCAACTTCCTGCTGCCGCGCGGCATGGCCCTGCCGGCCACCGATGGCAACAAGAAGCGGATCGTGATGGAGAAGGCGAAGCTCGTCGCGGCAGAAGAGGGACGTGTGGCAATCGCTGAGGAGGAGGCCAAGAAGTACGCCGACCTCTCGATCACCTTCGCCGCCCGTGTGGGCGAAGAAGGCAAGCTCTTCGGCTCAGTGACCTCGGGCGATATTGCCGAGCAGCTGAAGGCGCAGGGCCTGCATGTCGAAAAGCGGCAGATCGAACTGCAGGAGCCGATCAAGGCCCTGGGTGTCTACAAGGTGGCGATCCGGCTGCACGCCGACGTGAAGCCGGAAGTGAAGGTCTGGGTGATCAAGGGCTGACCTTCCGGTTCTGTCTCGCTCCGGAACGCTGTTCACGCGGGGCGCGAAAGGATTGCGGAGGGACGCAGGGAATTACGAACGGCTGTAGGAACAGCGTCCCACGGGCGCAGTTCCCACAGCCGTTTTTTCTCTGTGCACCTCCGCCCCCCTGTAGTCTCCGCGCTAACACTGTGGACAAGGCCGGGATTGGACCAGTGCCGGTGTCGCGGGGGAATGCCCCGGTTGGCGTGTCCGGGCGAGCCGAGGACGTCAAAAGTTTGGCGCTGGTTGCGTGGTTCGGGCGGCGACGGGTTAACCTACAGGTGGTCGCTCCCGGCAATCGTCGATTAACGGGCTCCTGAGCCATCAGGCGGAGTTCCTCCGCCGTTCCATATATCGATGACCGCATTGAAGAGTACGACCCGCGCCTCGAAGGCCGCCTCGAAAGCCGCGGCGGAAGCCCTGGCCAAGCGCGCAGCGCAGCTGATGAGTGAGTTCAAGGGTACGGACATCCAGGTGCTGTCACTGGATGGACTGACCGACATGACGGATTTCTTCGTGATTGCATCCGGTACCTCGGATACGCACGTACGCAGCATGGCGGACCACGTGGTGCGCACCCTGCGTGAGGGCGGCGAGCGCGTCACGCACGCCGAGGGTGTGGAACAGGGGCGCTGGGCGCTCCTCGACTACACCGACGTGGTGATCCATGTCTTCCATCCGACGCTGCGGAACTTCTATCAGCTCGAGCGGTTGTGGAGTGATGCGGAGCGTGTGGCATTCGAGTGAGGCGGGACTGAGGCAACTGGTCGCAAATGGTCCGGAGGGACTGGTAATGCGGATACGGCAAATCCTGTTGGTGGCAATCACCATGACGCTGACCCTCGCGCCAGCGGTTGGCGCGCAGGGCTATTTTGGCCAGAATCAGGTCCAGTACAACAAGTTTCAGTGGCGGGTGCTCGAGACCGAACACTTCCGGATCCATTACTACAAGGAAGAAAAGGCCGCGGTGGAAGATGCCGCGCGCATGGCCGAACGGTCATACGCACGACTCTCACGCATCCTCGGCCACGAGTTCCGTGAGCGCAAGCCGATCGTGATCTTCGCCAGCCGCACCGACTTCGCGCAGAACAACATCTTCGGTGATCTGGGTGAAGGCACCGGCGGCGTGACCGATGCCATGCGCCAGCGCAATGTGCTGCCGCTCACGGGTGACTACCGCACCTTCGAGCATGTGCTCGCGCACGAAATGGTGCATCAGTTCCAGTACGACGTGTTCTCGCGCGGCCGCGCCGGTGCCAACCTGCAGGCGCTGCAGGCCGTGAACCCGCCGCTGTGGCTCATGGAAGGCATGGCCGAGTATCTGTCGCTCGGCACCGATCACAAGTTCACCGACATGTGGCTGCGCGATGCGGCCATGAACGGCGACATCCCGTCGATCGAGCAGATGACGCTGTACCCCGATCGCTTCTTTCCGTACCGGTTCGGTGAATCGCTGATGCGCTACATCGGCGAGCGATGGGGCGACCAGGTCATCGGACAGATTCTCGAGGCGGTTCCGAATGTCGGCGTCGAGCGCGCCTTCCGCCGCGAGCTCGGGCTCTCGCTGGAAGAGTTGAGCGACGACTGGAAGGACGCACTGCAGAAGCAGTATCTGCCGACGATCGTGAACCTCGATCGTCCGCGACGCTTTGCCGAAAGCCTGCTCAGCGGCAAGAAGAGCGGTGGCGACATTTTCCTTGCCCCGAGCCTTTCCGACGACGGCAACAACATCGTCTTCCTGTCGAATGGCAGCTTCCTTCGCGGCGAGGTTTTCATCGACCTCTGGCTCGCGAATGCGCGGACCGGCAAGCGAATTCGGCGTCTGGTTGAGAGCACGAACAACCCGAATGCCGAGGAACTTCGGCTGCTCTACAGCCAGAGCTCATTCTCCCCCGATGGCAAGGACGTGGCGTACGTGGGCCAGCGCCGCGGCAAAGATGTGTTGTTCGTGACCCGCACCCGCGGCGGCAACACCCGTCGCATCGACCTGCCGGTGGACGGGGTGCTGAGCCCCGTCTTCACCCCGGATGGCCGTCACATCGTGTTCAGCGCCAACAAGGGCGGGGTGACCGACCTGGCGATCGTGGCGGTGGATGGCACCGGCTTCCGGAAGCTCACCAACGACCTGCATGGCGACTACATGCCGAACGTGTCACCCGACGGCCGGACCATCGCCTTCTCCAGTGACCGCGGCGCCGAGACGGATTTCGAGCTGCTACGCTTCAGCCGCTGGAAGATCTCGCTGTATGATCTCGCCACCGGCGCGATCACCGTGCTGCCGAACCAGCCCGGCCTGAGCATCAATCCGCAGTGGGCCCCCGACGGCAAAAGCATTGCATACATCACCGATCGTAACGGCGTGCCGAACGTCTTTCTCTACGATTTCACCAATCGCGAGCACTATCAGCTGACGAACGTGGCCGGTGGCGTGTCGGGTATCACGGAGTTCAGCCCGGCGCTGACCTGGGCGCGCACCGCCGACCGACTCGCGTTCGTGCACTTCGAACGGAAGGGCGAGTACACGGTCTGGACGGTGGACAACCCGCGCTCGCTGAAAAAGGAGCCCTACCGCGCGCCGGTGACGGCGCCTGCCACGATGGTGGCCACCAACAACAACGGTATCACACTGACGCCCAGTGCTCCGGCGGTGCCAGGCATTGTGGCGGTGCAGCCCACGGTACCGTCACGCCCCGCCGATGTGGTCATCCCCGGTGCGACGCGGCCGGGTGGCGAGCCAGCACCGAGGGCGCCCGTGCCGGGCACCGTCGCCAGGCAGCCCGGCAACGGCCCCGTGCCCACGGTCGCGCTGGCACCGCCACGTTTTCCGTCACGCTCCGTCTACCGCGGCAGCGAGGGCACGCGCAGGTCCGACTCGCTGCCCGCGCGCCTGGAGCGCGACTCGACTCTGGCCAGCGTCGACCAGTTGCTCGACAGCGCCGACCTCGCCCTCCCCGACCCGACGCGCTTCCGCGACGGGCCGTACAAGGTAGCTTTTGAAGCCGATTACGTGGCGCGGCCCAGCATCGGGTATGCGCAGGACAACTTCGGCCGCGGCCTCTTCGGCGGCACCACCGTGATGCTCAGCGATCTGCTCGGCAACAACCGGCTGGCGTTCACCGCACAGGTGAACGGGCGTGTGCAGGACGCGATTCTGTACGCCGGATACACCAACCTCGCCGGCAAGCTGCAGTACAACGCCGCCGTCTCGCAGTTTCCGTTCTTCTTCTTCAATGGACAGGACGTCGCGCAGGTGTCTCCTGGCGTCTTCCAGGAGAATCAGAGCCTCGCCCGCTTCGTCTTGCGTGACGTCGGCATCACGTCGCTGTTGCCGAAAAACCGTTTCAAGCGCTTCGAGCTTGGCCTCGGCATGCAGAACATCGGACGTTCGAATGTGATCCTGGCTCGCCAGTTCAACAGCTTCGGCGAGAGCAGCCTGTTCCGGCGGGTCGCCGACGAAAATCTGGGAACGCTCTGGCTCCTGCAACCAAAGCTGGCGTTCGTGTCCGACAACACGCTCAATGGCTATACGTCGCCGATCATGGGTCGGCGCATGCGACTGGCGTATGAGCCGACGATCGGCAGCCGGCAATGGCAGGAGCTGGCGGCCGACTACCGTCGCTACGACCCGATCCTCTTCAACTTCCTGACGGTCGCCACCCGTTTCACCGGCGTGGCACGGGTCGGGCGCGACGAATCGTTCTTCCCGAACTACATCGGCAACCCGAACAACTTCAACAGCATGTGGCTGCGCGGTTACGACCGCGTGAATGCGCTGAACAACTTCGGCTGCCAGCCGTCGATCGGCGCCTCGGCTGGGTGCAGCAACACGGAGCTGCTCGGGTCACGGGCGTTCGTCGCCTCGGCCGAGTTGCGCTTTCCGCTGATCCGTCGCTTCGAGCTTGGGGTGCTGCCGGTGCAGCTGCCGCCGGTGGACGGTGCGGTGTTCTACGATGCCGGCATGGCGTGGAGCGCTGGTCAGACGCCGTCGCTCAGGCGTCCGGCCGGCTTCGATCCGAACTCGCAGCGTGCCCTGTTGCGCAGCTATGGCTACTCGCTCCGCCTCAACCTGTTCAACTTCGCGCTGTTGCGGTGGGACTACGCGATCCCGCTCGATCGGCCTGGACGGCAGGGCTTCTGGCAGTGGTCGCTGGGCACGTCGTACTGACGTCACCGCTGATGTCGTGCTGACGCCGCGCCTTCAGGACCCACTGTGTGAGCAATGATCCGACGGGCGCCTGCGAAAGTGGGCGCCCGTCGCTTTGCAAGCCGTGTTCCCCCCGCCGGGTCAGGGCTAGGTTATGCTCAGTGCGGACTCCCCTGCCTGCCCGTTCCCTCACCCTCGCCATCGCCCTGGCGCTCGCAGCCTGCAGCTCCGCCGACGATCGCGGAGCGCCGGTCAGCGGTGCCGCGGCGCTCGGTCCCGACGTCATCGTGCTGCGCGTGCCGGCGACGGGCGGTCCCGCACGCGCGTATCGCTACCCCGCCCTCGACACGCTGATCTGGAGCACTCGCGCCGCGTTGCCGGCACAGATCGAAGCGCTGGGCTTCAGCATCGACGGCGGGACCTGGGCACTGCGCGACAGCGCTGGCATCGCCTGGCGTCTGACGCTGGGCAGCGGGCTGCTGGAGCGGGCCTTTCAGCGCCCCCTGGGGTCGGCCGTCAGCGTGGACGGCAGCACCATCTACGGCACCAGTGAGAATGCCGTGCTGCGCCTCACCACGACCGAGCGCGCGCCGTGGACGACGCGCACGGCGGGCCAACAGAGCCAGCTCCAGCCGCTGCGCGACGGAGGGGTGCTGCTGATCGGGCAGCGGACTCCGGAGACGGTACTCACGCGATTTCGCCCGCCGGCCACCACCGCGGTCGACAGCGCCGTGCTGCCCGGCGCCTCGCGGCTGATCTCTGCCGCGGGTGGTGATCGCTACTATCTGAGTGACGGGCCGCGGGGCCTCGTCAGCGTGCGCGCGCGCGACCTCGAGACGCTCGGCCGCATCGCCCTCGGCGATTCGCTGATCGCCACCACGTCGTCGCCGAGCGGTGACCGGGTTTACGTGCTTGGCCGCGACGGGGACGTGGCGCGGGTGCAGGTGATCAACAAGTACGCCAACGAGATCGTGGCGAAGATCGTGGTCCCGGCCGACGCCAGCGCCCTGCGGATGGACCCGCTGGGCCGGTACCTGCTGGTGCGGCATGGCGGCGACGCCGACTCGGTGGTGGTGATCGGTATCGCCACCGACGCGGTGCTGGGCCGGATCGTGTCGCCATGGCGGGCCGACCTGCCGCTGGTATTCCCCGACGGTCGCCTCGCCACACTGCGTGGCGACGACGTCGTGATCCTGTCGGCCGACACCTTTCAGGCGGCCGTGATCGTGACCGGGGGCGCTGGCGACATCTGGACCGTGGTCCAGTGGAACGGCTTCCGTCGCCGGAGCGGTGACTCACCACTGCGCGCCACGGCCACACGGGTGGATACCATGCCGCAACGTGCCGTCGATACCACCGCGCGGAGTGCGCCACCGGCCACGCCGCCGCTCGACAGTAGCCTCACGCCGCCACCGGTCGATACGGTGCGCAGCCGCATGGCGCGTCTCGATTCGGCACGCCGCAGCGGCGCACGCGTGGACAGCATCCGGCGCTCGCCCCTGCGCGCCGACAGTGCCCGCCGCGCACCGCTCCGCCCCGATACCCAGTTCAGACCGCGTCCAGCGCCCGCGCCTGCCGCGCCCAGTGCGCCCCCGGCGACGAGCGCGCTCGGTGAGCGCGGCAGCTTCGTGGTCCAATTCGCCGCGATGAAGGCCGAGCAACCAGCGCGGCGGCTGGCGTCGTCGATCAAGGCGAATGGGGAGAAGGCGCGCGTTGTCGTGACCTCGTCGAACGGCATTGCGCTCTACCGGGTTATGCTTGGTCCTTTCCGTTCTCGCGCCGACGCCGAAGCGGCGGGGCGCGCGGCGGGCCGTGACTACTGGGTCTTTGAAGGGGGAACGAACTGATGGCTGCTGGACTCACGCTGGGCGTGAACTGGGAAGCGTTGGGCGCCGAGGCGTCAGCGGCCGTCGACGCGTCTCATGCGATCCTGGTCACCGGGCGTGACCCGGTGGCTGCGGCCCGGGTGGCCATCGGCATCGGTCGGGTGCAGTCGCGCACACGTCGCGTCGCCATCGGCGATCTCGTCGGCGACGTCGAGCCACTCCAGCAGCTGGTGACCGGCGACGATCCGCACGGCATCGTGGACAGCTTCCTGTATGGCGTCTCGCTGAACAAGATCGCGCGGCAGGTGGATGATGCGGGGATGCTGTTCGTCATGCCCAGCGGCACCGAACCGACCGTGACGCTCGACATCATGACGAACGAGCGGTGGAGCCGGCTCGCAGCCGGATTCCGCGAAGTCGGTGCATTGCTGGTGCTGGTGGCCCCGAGCGATGCCGACGGGGTGCATACCCTGGCGGCGATGCTCGACGGCGTGGTGGTGGTAGGCGACGCGACGTCGGTGCTGGCCGTGCCGCGCAATTCCGTGCTGGCGCATGTCGAAGCGCCCACCGACCCGACTCCACTGGCATCGCCAACGGTGTCGGACACACCATCGGCGATGACGGAGCGCACGCCGCGTCACCAGCCACCGGTGCTATTGCCGCCGGAGGAAATGCTCGACACGAACGTCACAGCGCCGTCCACGAAAAGCGGTATGCCGAAGGTGCTGCTGATCGTCGCCGCTTTAATCGCGTTGATTGGCCTCTGGTTTGCACTGGGCCGTCCCGGGATGTCGTCACCCGCCAGATCGTCAGGGAGTGCACCAGGCAACGCGATCGGTGACAGTACCGTCACGGCCGCCGACGATTCCAACGCGTCGGCCGCCGCGGCCAGCGCCGCACCAGCCGACACCATCGTCGCGGTGCGCATCGCCAATCCGCAGGACTCGGCGAAGGCGGTGCGCTATGGCGTGGTGCTGATGGCTACCAATGACGAGGCGCAGGCGCTGGCGCGATGGGCTTCGCTGGCGTTGACGCTGCCCGCCGGGACGGTGACGATGGTGCGCATCCGGGGTGAGCGCGGGCGCTTCTTTCAGGTGCAGGCGGGTGCCTACCGCACCGTGCGACGGGCTGACTCGCTGCTGGCGGCACTCCGCAGCGACAGCCGTCTCAACGCCGGAGTCGGCAGCGTGACGGCGACGCCACTCGCACTCCGACTCGAGGGCGACATTTCGCGCGGCTCGGCGCAGAGCCTCGTCGACGGATATGGGCAGAACCAGATCGCGGCGTATGCCATGCTGCAGCCTGACAATCGCGCCACGATCTACGTCGGCGCGTTCGAGACGCCGGAACAGGCGACACCGCTGATGAATGAATTGAAGCGCAAGGGCGTGAGCGTCACGCTCCACTACCGGACTGGGAGAAGTTTCTGACGTGCGTCTGACCAAGCTCACGCTGCACGGCTTCAAGTCGTTTGCAGACTATACGGAAATGCTGTTCGAGCCCGGGGCGACGATGATCGTCGGTCCCAATGGCTGTGGCAAGTCGAACGTGTCGGATGCCGTCCGCTGGGTCCTTGGAGAACAGCGCGCCCGGATGATGCGCGGCGCCAAGATGGACGAGGTGATCTTCCAGGGATCGTCGGCTCGTCGCGCGGTGAACGTGGCGGAAGTATCGCTGCACTTCGACAACGAAAGCGGTGTGCTGCCGCTGGCGTTCAAGGAAGTGGTGATCACGCGCCGCCTCTCGCGGTCGGGTGACAGCGACTATTTCCTGAACAAGGTGCCGTGTCGCCTGCGCGACATTCACGATCTGGTGCGTGGCACCGGCCTGGGCGCCGACAGCGGTGTGGTGATCGAGTCGAAGATGATCGACGCGCTGCTCAGCGACCGCCCCGACGATCGGCGCGAGCTGTTCGAGGAGGCGGCCGGTGTAGGCCTCTATCGTGACCGTCGCCGCAGCACCGAGCGTCGTCTCGAGGAGACGGCGGTGGATCTGTCGCGTCTCGATGACCTGATCGAGGAGGTGCAGACGCAGGTGCGCGCGCTGTCGCGTCAGCGCAAGAAGGCGGAGCGCAGCGTGGAGCTCACGTCTCGCCGCTTTGCGGTGGACGTGACGCTGGCCGCACGTGAACTGGAAAGCTGGGCCGACGAACTGACGCAGCTGCAGTCGCGGCTCGAAGCGTTGCGCGACGCCGTGCCCGCGGCCGCCGAGCAGGCCGAAACGGCGGCGCGCGATCGTGAGTCGGCGCAGCGCGCCCGTGCCGCCGCCGAGGCGATGCGCGCCGAGCTGGCACGCATGGCCCAGGCGCAGCGCGAACAGGCCAATCAGGTGGAACGCGAGCTGCGCGTGGCCGAGGAACGGCAGCGCAACGCGATGTCGCGCCGCGAACGTGCCGATGCCGAATTGCAGGATGGCGAGGCGGTGGGCCAGCGCGTGATCGCCGACCGCGAGGATGCCGAGACGGAGCGCGTCCGGCTGCAGGGCGAACTGGCCGCAGCAGTGGAGCTGCTGACCGAGCGTGCCGGATTGGAAGAGGAGGCGCGACGCAGCGTGTCGATGGCGCGCCAGCAGGTGGACGTGGCGGAGAAGACGCTGCGCGACGCGCGCGATCAGGTGCGCCGCCTGGAGCTGGATCGCGAAGGGACGGAGCGCGAGCTGCGAGAGGTGCTCACCCGCACCACGACGCTCGAGCACGAGATGGCCACCCTGGCCGACGCGCTGGCGTCAGTGGAGCGCGACAGCGCCGCGGCCGAGGAAGATGTGGAGCTGGCGCGGGTGGATGTGTCACGTGCGCAGGGTGCCATGGAGGCGGCGCGTGCCGGTGCACAGGCCGCGCGGAGCACAGAAGCCGAAGCGCGCACACGCCTCGGCGACACCGATCGCAAGCGCACGCAGCTGCAGGGCCGCATTCACGGCCTCGAGGCATTGGACCGCGATCGCGTCGGGCTGGCGCCGGGTGCCGCGTCGGTGCTGCGCCAGCGCGAACAGTTCGGTGACGGCGCCATCCTTGGCCCGCTCTCCGACTTCCTGACCGCAGAGAGCGACGCGGCGATGCTCGTGGAGCGCTATCTCGGCGCCACGGTCCATGCGGTGGTGGTGCGCGACCGAGATGCCGCGACTGCGGTGGCGGCGTGGCACGCCACGGCAAAGCCGGGCCCCGTGCTCCTGCTGCCGCTGGATGCGGTGGAAGAAGTCACGAGTGCCAATGGCGCCCTCGCCGGACGGGTGCAGGCCACGCAGCCGGCCGAGCGCTGGGTACGAGCCCTGCTCGGCCAGGTGACGCAGCTCGATGGTGGCAACGGTTTCGTGGATGCGCGCGGCGCGATCTACCTGCCGGGCGGTGAGTCGGCGCAGGGTCCGATTCAGCGTCGCGCCGAACTGGCGATGCTGCGCGAAGAGCTGGAGCAGCTGGACGCCGAACGTGCGCGCATCGTGCTCGCGGCGCAGGAAGCGGCGATCACGCTGCAGGCGGCGGAACAGGCGGTGACGATGGCAACGGATCTCCTGACGCAGGCGCTGGGTGCGGTGCGCCGCGCCGAGGAGATGAAGGCCGAGGTGGAGCGTCGGAGCGCCCGGGCACAGCGGGAGCGCAACGAGGCGCAGGGGCTCTCGGAAAAGCTCGCGCAACGTCGGGCTGCACTGCAGGCACGCGCCGCCGATGACGATGCGAAGGCTGAGGAACTGCGTGCCGGGCTCGCCGGCTACGAGGCGGTGATCACGAGCACACGTCAGCGCCTGCTGGGTGCGGATGAGATGCTCGAGGAAGCGCGCGAAGGGCGCACGATCGCGCAGGTGTCGCAGGCGCAGGCTCAGGCCCGTGTGCAGGTGGCGCAGGACCGCGCCACGCGACTGGTGCAGGAACAGGCCACCGCGACGGCTCGGCTCGAAACGCTGCGCGCGGAGTTGATGCAACTCGCCAATGCCGATGCGGCGCTGGCCGGGCAGATCGCCACGCTCACGGTGCAGCTCGAGGAGCGTCAGCTGGCGTTGTCGGAACTCGACACCCGACTGATCGAGGCGGAGGAAGGCCTGCGCGCGGCCGATGCCTCGCTGCACACGGGAGACGAGGCGCTGGACCTGGTGCGTCGGCAGGCAGTGCAGCTGGCCGAGGAACTGCACCAGACGGAGTTGCGACACACGCAGCTCGGGGCGCGGCAGCAGAACATTCGCGAGCGTCTCGAGACCGAATGGCGGAAGCCGATCGCCGAACTGCTCGACGGCTTCGAGCCGCTGGAGCTGGAGGCCGACGCGTTGCGCAGCGAGAACGAACTGCTGCGCCAGCAGCTCGACCAGCTCGGGCCGGTGAATCCGCTGGCGGTGGAGGAGCACGAGGAAGAGGTGACACGCCTCGACTTCCTCGCTGCCCAGCGCAACGACCTCGCCGAGGCGAAGCTTTCGCTGCTGCAGGCGATCAAGGAGATCGACGCCACCGCGCGCGAGCTGTTTTTGGCCACGTTCACGAAAGTGCGCGAGAACTTTCGCCAGATCTTCCAGACACTGTTCGGGGGTGGCGAGTGCGACCTGCGCCTGGAGAACCCCGATCAGCCGCTGGACTGCGACATCGAGATCCACGCCAGCCCGCGCGGCAAGAAGACGCAGCGCATTCACCTCCTGTCGAGCGGTGAGCGCGCTCTGGTGGCGCTGTCGCTGCTGTTCGGCATCTTCCTGACCCGTCCAAGTCCGTTCTGCCTGCTGGACGAAGTGGACGCACCGCTGGACGACCAGAACGTGGGTCGCTACGTGCGCATGCTCAACGAGTTCAAGGAGCGGACGCAGTTCATCGTCATCACGCACAACCCACGCACCACCACCGAAGCGGCCGATGCGGTGTACGGCGTGACGATGCAGGAGCCGGGCGTGAGCTCGCTGGTGAGCGTGCGCCTGCGCAACCGCAATGGCGACACCGTGAACGGCGGCATCGACACACAGCGCACCGGCAACGAACTGACCGTGCCTGCTGCTGCGGCATCGGAGCAGGTCGAGGCGGTCGAGGTGGTCGCGTAGGCATCTACTCAACAGTGTTCTCGCGGAGGGCGCAGGGGAGCGGAGGTACGCAGGGAACGGCTGTGTGGAAACTGCGTCGTGATGCGACCCTCGGGCGGAATTCGGTGACAGTGCACTCATTCCGCAGGAATGAGTGCACTGTCACCGAATTCCCCGTAGTGTGAACACGCGCAGTCCCATGGCTTTACCTCTGCGCATCTCCGTCCCCCCCGCGCCCTCCGCGTGAACACTTTTGTCGATGGTGCTCAAGAATGCGACTGACGGTGATCGGGTCGGGGACGATTTCGCTGTCGCCGACGCGAGGCTGCGCGGCGTATCTGCTGGAGGCGGGCGAGCATCGGATGTTGCTGGACTGCGGGCCGGGTGCGGCGCACACGATGGCGCGACTCGGACTGGAC
>JBBQRH010000015.1:0-70771 GCA_038215035.1 Gemmatimonadales bacterium
CCTGCGAATGCGGCCCAGAAACCCATCTTGCGTCACCTCCCTTCAGTCGTCAGCCCTTCGCTCGCGCGTCGGACTGCTTCTTACGGTGGGCTCCGCTCGTACTACTGGCCGTACCCGCTCAACTCCGCTCTGCCGAGGACGGGGGGATTACTCATTCTGCCTGCTCTCCACTTGCACACGCGCCTTTCGTGCCAGTGACCGACAGCTCCCTCTCCCGCCGCCCGCAGTGACCTCGTCACCACTACACGCAACGCCGCCGGTCACCCGCCAAGGCCGCCCAAAAACCCTACCGGGCCGCCTCCAACCACCGATTCGTCGCATCCAATACCGCCAACGCCCCAGCCACCTCGGCACTGTCGCGGATCGCACAGCTCCCGCTCAACAACACCGAATCCCGGCCCTGGCGCGCCGTCACGCCAACGAACACGAACTCCGTCCCGAAAGCGTCCACCCGCTGCGCACCCGCCAGCGCCAGGCTCCCCGCCTTCCCTTCCGCAAACGCGATCGCCAGTACCGTGGCCCGCGCAGCCAATTCAAGCCGCGCCGCCTCCGTCTCCAGCCCCTCCGCCTCGCCCTCGAAGGACTCCTCACCTCGCCGTAACGTCACGCGACACCCAAGTCCGTTGCGACTCCGTTTCACTTCCACATCGTCGAACACGTAGCGCCGAGTCCCAGCGCTCTCAGTATCGACCGCAGGAACCGGCGCCGAAGGAACCGCCGACGGCACAAACGGCGGCGGACCGGCAATCGCATCCACCGCCGCCGGCGTCAAACGAATCCGCGGCGCATCCACCGTCGTCGCCACACTGATCTTGCGATGATCCACACGCATGCCAAGATGCGCAAGCAGCGCACTCTCAATGTTGCGGACAGTCTGCTTTGGACCAATTTCGACCGACGTGAGCACATGAATCGCATCCACGTCGCCACTCGGCGACGCTTCGATGCGCACACTCACAACACCAGGCAACGTGCCAAGCAACTCCTCGGCACGCGCGATATGAATCGCCGACGGACGTGTTGGGCCGCCGCCAGACGCAGATTGAAATACTGACACGGTCACGTTCTTTCGCGGGTGGAAGTGCAAAAGAGCGAACACAAGCTCCGGCAGACGCTGCGAATCAGCCCCAGCCGTTATTAGCGACGCAAGCTGGACCGCATTCCAATATAAATCAAGAGATGGCGTCCTCAGCGGTATCGCCACCTTCAATTTCGCGGATCTTCCGATACAACGTCCGCTCGCCGATTCCCAGCAGCTCAGATGCACGACGACGATTGCCGCGCGTCTCGCGCAACGTCGCCTCGATCACCGCCCGCTCAATCTGTGCCATCGTCATTCCGGGCAGTACTTCCACCGAATTCGCCAGCCGGGCGCTCTGCGGTTCCACAGCCCCGCCCGCCACCAGTGACTCCGTCGGCGCCGGTGCCGGCGCCTGATCCAGACGGCGCCGCAACTCCTCCACCTGCACCTTGAGCTCAACCAGGTTGCGCAGAATGAACTCGAGCTCGGCAGCCCCCAGCACCTGGTTTGCCTCGCCGGCGCCGCGGCCACCAGGCGCCGCCGGCAGCCGCACCGGCAGCAGCCGCGTCAGCCCATCACGGATCTGTGGCGGAATTCCCGCCACGCCGATCTGATGACCCGGCGAGAGCACCACCATGCTCTCCACCAGGTTGCGAAGCTCGCGCACGTTGCCGGGCCATGAATACCGCGCCAGCATCTCCATCGCTTCGGCCGAGATGCCGTGGAAGGCCCTGTCGTGACGCCTCGAGAACTCGGCAATGAAGCGCCGAACCAGCACCGGAATGTCGGCCTGCCGCTCACGAAGGGGCGGCAGGTACATGCTCAACACGTTCAGGCGATAGTACAGGTCCGCCCGAAACGACCCCTCCTCCACCAGATCCCGCAACGGCCGATTAGTGGCCGCGATCACGCGCACGTTCACGGGAATGCTCTGCACCCCGCCCACCCGCGTCACCTCGCGCTCTTCCAGCACCCGCAACAGCTTCACCTGCGTCGACGGCGGAATGTCCCCGATTTCGTCGAGGAACAGCGTCCCGCCATCCGCCAGCTCGAACCGACCCAGCCGTCGTTCGGCCGCGCCGGTGAAGGCGCCCTTCTCGTGGCCGAACAACTCGCTCTCGAGCAGCGTCTCGGCCAGCGCGCCAACGTTCACGCCGATGAACGGCTTGTTCTTCCGGGGCCCGAGCCGGTGAATGCCGCGCGCCACCAGCTCCTTGCCGGTGCCACTCTCGCCTTCGATCAGCACGGTGCTGTTGACGGGCGCGATCTGCTCGATCTTCACCAGCACTTCGCGGAGCGCCTCGGTGTCGCCGATCAGCCCCGTTTCCTGGCTGAGCCGACGCCGCTCGAGCAATCGTCGCACCACCGGCGCCACATCCTCCGGTGACACGGGCTTCATCAGTACGTCGGCGTATCCGATGGTGCGCAATCGGTCGCGAATCCCCGGTTCATCCACATCGGCCAGGCCCACGACGGGAACCCCCGCCCAGAGCTCCTCGCGCACCACCTGCACGTTGCCGGTGTCGAACAGGGCGCCGGTGATCACAACCACGTCCGGCTCGAAACGTTCGAGCGTGCCCCGCACATCGTCCAGCGGCGAGACCAGTTCGGTCTTCGTGCCAGCCTGTTCGAGCAACGCGTTGAGCCGCACCGCCGGTTCGACGTCGGTCAGCGTGATCAGCACTTTCATGGGGCGACCAACGTCCGCATGACGGAGGCGTGCACCGGACACTTGTTGCGCAACTGGAGACAGGGCATGACTGGAAGGCAGGTGACGTGCCGAAGTGGCAGGAGGCAAGATACAGGCGGGCGCACCAACGACAAACTCCAGTACCGGACGGAATCCGATACTGGAGCATGTCAGAGCATGGGGCTGAGGTCAGCCGCCGATCAGCGGGCGATACTGACTCAATTCATCCCTGAGTGTGCCATGCCGAACCGTGACAAGGCGCGACGGCGTGCCCGCCGTAGCCTACCGCCAGGATGACTCGATGGTGTGCCCGATGCCCGGCAGCACGGAGTTGTCCGTCTGCAACCCTTCGGTAATCAGGAGTGCAATCGTGGCCGCCGGAATGATGCGCTGGAGCGCCATCATCGACTCGGCCGACTCACGCAGATGAATCGCGGCGGTATCAGCGATTTCGGTGTCGCCGAGCGTGAGCGCCGAGGTATGCAGCATCAGGTAGCCGACGTATGCCAGCGAGATGGCGGTGTAATCATCACGCAGATCCTTGGGCAGTTTCTCCGTACGCACGAATCCAATGGCGGCCGCACCAAGGCCCAGCACCGACGACACGGCGTTCTTCACCACCTTCGACACGCCGCCGAGGTTCTGCTCGCGACGTGTCGTCAATGCCTCGAGTGTCCGGATGTGGTTCTCGGAAACCGCGTGGAGCTTTTCCAGTACGCCCCTGAACTCGCCTGCCTCATCGAGATCTGCGATCTGACCGGAGAGCGCGGTCTGGAGGTGCTCTTCCAGCGCCAGCATGTCAGTCACGTATCCGTTGATCTTTTCGGCCGCCTGTTCGTCGACTACCGGCCTGCTGATGTCAGTCATGCTCGTCTCGTGAATGAAGTGGAATCAAACAAAAAGGCGCGCCTCCCTGATGATCCGGGAGAGCACGCCGCACACTGACGAGTCACTAGCCTCGTCCGGTCGGAACTGCAGAATGTTGCCTACACAGTGACGCTAGCGCAGCAGACGATGACCCGCAATTCCTGCAACGCCATGCAGACACCGATGCGCTGACTGAACGACCAATACCAAGCGAAAGCTGTCAGGAATTCGCATTCCGATGTGCCCGCTTCGATTCGGGCGGGCGCACCATTCTACTTCTTCGCCGATCCGTTCGGCCAGAACGGCAACGCAGCCACGGTCGCCGTCACCGGCGTGCCGCGAATCTCGACCTGAAATGTCGAACCGGCCTTGGCGTGATCGGCGGGCAGATAACAGGTGCCGATCGGGATACCGACGCTCGGTCCCACAGTGCCACTGCACACGACGCCGCAGGCCTCACCATCAATCGACACTGGCATACCGTGACGGGGCACATTGCGCACCGGCAGCGTGAAACCGACGAGTTTCCGAGGGATACCTGCGATCTTCTGCGCGACCAGTGCCTCCCGACCCACGAAACGTTCCTTGGCTGTGAGCTTGACCAACCACGCAAGGTTCGCCTCATATGGCGTGACAGTGTCGTCGATGTCGTTGCCATACAGCGCCATGCCCATTTCGAGTCGCAACGTGTCACGCGCGCCAAGCCCGGCGGGTGTCACGTCGCCGCCGGACATCAGCGCGGCCCAGAGCGCGGGGGCGTGCACCTCAGGGAAGTAGAGCTCGAAGCCGTCTTCACCGGTGTAGCCGGTGCGACTGATGACGACATCCTCGATCCCCGCCACGGTGCCGATCGCGAAATGGTAGTATGCAATCGAGCTCAGGTCCACGGCGGTGTGCCGCGCCAGAATCGCCGGCGCCATCGGCCCCTGCAGCGCAAGCAGTGCAGTGGCTGCACTGACATCCTCCAGCGCGGCGTCGAAGGTCAGGATCCGCGGTTCGATGTGCGCCCAGTCCTTGGCGATGTTCGACGCGTTGACCACCAGCATCAGATGGCTCTCGAACCGATACACCAGGCAGTCGTCCTCGATCGTGCCGCGTTCGTTGCAAAACGTGGAGTAGTGCGCCTGCCCGACCGCGAGCTTCGAGACGTCGTTGGTGGTGACATAGTTCACGAACTCGACTGCGCCTGGCCCCGTGACGAGGAACTCGCCCATGTGACTGACGTCGAACAGACCGCACGCCTTGCGCACCGCATGATGTTCTGCCGAGATCCCAGTGGGGTACTGCACCGGCATCTCGAATCCGGCGAATGGGACGATCTTGGCGCCGAGAGCGACGTGTGTGTCGTAGAGGGCGGTGCGCTGGAGCGTCTGAGAGTCGGGCATTGCAGGAAGCGGAAGGGAGGTGCCGAGGCAGCACGTCGTTACAAGCTATTCACAGCGCTGACGACGCACAGCCCGACGCCGGGCACGATCCAACGTCGGGCCGTCTGGCGCTGGCTGGCTGGTGTCGCTGCCACGCCCCACGACAACTAGCCCACTGGCCGATCCTCGGGAAAGCTCCGGCGCGGCGCAACCGCGGGACCGTCCACGTCGTCAGTGACTCGATCGATCCGATCGTCGACCGCCGTTGCTGCGCGGGTACGCGGGTGCGTGGCAGCGTCTTCCCGGTAGCGACTCCCGTAGAACTTCGCTGAGTCGAATTCATCCCGATCGTAGAACGACGCCGACGACAGGTCACCCCGCCGCGGCCATCCGGCAAGCGCGAACTCCTCGTGCTCGCGCTCGAGCCGTCCACCGAGTGTGTATCGGGGCAGCGCGAGCATCGCCCTGGCGGGTTGACTGACGATCACGCGAGCATCCCCATCGACCAGACGCGCGGTGCCGATGGGAATCAGGACACACCGATCGTCGGATGAGATCTCCTCCACATCGAGCTCCACGGCGAGATAGCGGACCTTCATCTGCTCCAGGTCCACCAGCAGGTCCTTCACAGTTCCAACGCGTTGGTTGTCAGCCGAGGTGACATCCCAGCCGCGCGGATCCGTCTCACTCTCGGCAATGCGATAGTCGTCGAGCTCGTCGAGCGGAAAAGTCCCACTGCTCCGGTCTGTCGTCATGTGAGGATCTCCATTGGTTTCAGGTTGGACCAACGCGAACGGTCGAAAGATCGAAAGGACCGAACTCGCCTAGCGCAGTTCTTCCACCGCGCGACTGGCCGCGCCAAAGAAGGCATTGACCCTCTCCCTCTGCGCGAGGAGCTCAGAGTCGGAGCGCATCGCAACGGCCGCCTCACGCACACGCGTCGCGGCGTCAGGAGACAAGCGTCCTGCAGGGAGTGAATCGAAGGCGGCGGCCGCCGCCAGAAACGCCGTGCGGGCCATGTCGGCATGCCGTGACGACCCGACAGCGCTGTTTTCAAGCGCGTTTGCCTGAGCGCGCATCGTGGCAGTGCTGGTGGTCGTCGTATTACCGGGCATGACGCCATCGAGCACTTTCGACAATCGGCGGATCCCTTCCGCAGTGTACACGTGCTGCTGATCATCGCCACGCGACGCGCCATTGTCCGACACGAATGTGACGAAATCTGCCACAGTACTGGCAGACGTCTCGTCGCGTCCCGGAGACGCGGAAGAATACGCAGCAGCGCTGTCGGTACGTGTGTCGGCCTGCGCACTCGTCAGATCGGGGGTGCGGGGGCCCCGACCGAAGTACCACCACAACGTCGCCAGCAGCAGCAAGAGCGGAATCATCCACGCCCAGACATTTGAGGGCTTCTTCTCGATCCGGATTTCGGCCATGTTTTCGCTCACAGTGACAGAGTATGAGACGGCCGCCGCGGCTCTCAGGCCACGCCGACACAATGAACGAGCAGTATTCGCCTTCGCCCTTGCGAGTGGTGCCAGAACAAAAAACGGCGCGTCAATCACCAGTTCGGTGATCAAAGCGCCGCCTGCAAAGGATCGAAGCCTCCTCCACACCAGCCCATCGGATCCGCGTGCGACTCACGACGGCAAGATCAACACGACAGCCCGACGGTAATCGTCACTGCTGATACTGCACCAGTCATGCCATCGTCGCACAGGCATCCACCCGATGGCACGCGCACCGCTGCGCTTTTCGCCTGTGCCCAGTGCACGCGCTCATCCGCTGTGCGCTATGCGACCGCCGATACGCCACGACCAACGCAGAGGCGAATCTGCCCGAGCATCCGCGCATGTCTGGCAGCAGTTCCACCAAGCTGCTTGAAATCGCATCCCGACCTCAGATCGCCCTCCAGCGTCTCGAGAACAGACCAGAGCGCCAAGCGACCGTACAAACCGAGCATCAAGTACTCGATGGCCTCGAACAGCAGGAATCGGAGCTCCTCGTCACGCTCGATGCTCAGCTGGGCTCGTGCCGCGTGCGCGCCGACCCGCGCAATCGTTGCCGCACCGATGCTCTCGGACGCGCCAATTAACGTGAGCAGGCGCTGCAGCACGCCGCGCTCCGTCTCGACGCCGCGCGTGACCGTTTGAATCACGTCTTGAAACGTGGCCAGTTCACGCGCATCGCGCACCAGACCAATCATGCGGAGCGTTGAGACCGAACCCGTCAGGTGATCGTTGAGAGACATGGCCAACGCGTCGCGGTCGATCATGATGGTACTCCTGCGCTTGCGCTGCTGCGATCCGCGCCGCAACGACCTGAAGCGACGAGCCGTTCACTCATGACCCAGCGGTGCGGAACCAGCGCCCCGTCACGGACAGCCGGCAACGTCTGGCCCGGCGGTTTCGCGGACGTCGTCGGGAACGATGTCCGTGCTGGTATCGTGCTATCGCTGCGCGGACTTCGACGTCTTCTTCGCCGACACACTGGTCACTTTCGCTGACGCCGACCGCGCAGAGGCACGGTCGGGCATGTTTGCGGTCTCGGCATCCTCCTCCGAATCGGCATCGTCATCGTCGCCATCCATGCCGATCTCGTTCGCGATCGGGTTGACTTCCGACTCGGCCAATGCGCTCAGCTTCTCGTCACACGCCTTCTCCTCGTCGAGGGTCTTTTGGAGAATGTCGGCGATGTCGGTGTGCCCCATCTGCTTCGCGAATGCGATCGTGCTACCGTAGGCGGCAATTTCGTAGTGCTCCACGCGCTGAGCGGAGGCGATGATCCCCGCGTCGCGGACTGCATCCTGGCCCTCTTCGCCCGCCATATCTGATCCCTCTTCGACCAGCCCCTCCATCGCCTTGCACTTCTTCCCACGTGGGCTCGTGTCGAGAGACGCAAAAATCTCTTCGAGCCGTGTGACCTGGCCCTTGGTCTCCTCCAGGTGATCGAGAATGGCGGTACGCAGTGTCTCATTGACGGCTGCCTTGGCCATCTTCGGCAGGGCCTTGACCAGCTGTGTTTCGGCGCTGTAGAGATCTTTCAGTTCGCCGACCATCAGGTCATGCAGTGTATCGAGTGACATATGGAACTCCGAGACGAGTGAATTGTTGGTGACGATCGCGCAGCATCCGCGCGCGAGACGATGGGGTGTGCCAGGGCGATCCCGCCGCAGGCGATACTCTGCAAGCGGACACCAGCGGCAGCGTGACTACCAGATCATGACGTTGCCTTCGCTGAATGCGCGCTCGATCCGGCTGCAGTCATGGACCGTTCGCGGTGCAGAAGGCCGGTCGAGCGCCAACGGGAACGGAATCGGCAGTTCTGGTGGTGACGTGGTATCGTCGCTGGACGAAGTGAATCGGGAGACAAAGCGCGTGATTGTTGCTCGCACACAACCTCCGATGAAGAAACACGAACGGCGCATGCACACCGGGAGGTGAGCGTGCGCCGTCAGCCATGGAACCGTGAGATCCGTTGCTACGACTTCTCTGATTGTTTTGCCACGGACGGTTCGCGAGTGGCGGGTCGACCGTGAATGAATATCCATCTGTTGGTCCACTTTTGCATCACATGTCAACCAGCATCCTGACGGCGATGCTGACCATTCAGACAGCTGCGTGCGCTGTGCGCGACATTACGACCCGATGCAAACGTGATGCCACGTCGGAGCAGTTTTGCGCCTTCAGCGTGCGCTCTGTCGTGTTAGTGAAGCGTCATCACTCGTTGAGGCGCACAACAGTGACTACGGCAGACTCATCACGAGAGGGCTTGCCCTCAAAGGAACTTCACCATACGATATCGGTGAACGGAAGACACATGCGCGATGTTAGCGCCTGCCTGATCGGACGAGCACGCTGGCTCGTGAGATGATGGCGCGAGCGACCACCTGGTCGCCCGCGCTTTTTTGCGTCCTGACTTTCAGCCGCACGGCGACGACGCCGTGCAAGGAGTGGTATCATGGACCAGATCATTCAGGGTCATGGGGATCGTAACCGTTCGCCGCAACGCCTTCGCATTGAACCGGACGAATCGCCGACGGTCCTGCATCTCGACACGCTCGACCGGACCCTCCAGCAGTGTCTGCTGGAAACACAACGGCAGGTCAGTCGACTGGAAGCAATCGTCCGTCGCCTCTCGTCGATCGCATCCTGGGCGCCGGAGACTCCGGTGGGTGCACTCGCGTTGATCGAGGAGAGCAATCGGCGACTGCAACGGGAGGTGACCGAGTTTTCTCTTGATTCGCAGGCGGTGATCAAGATCGTGCGCAAGCCTGCACCACCGCCATCGAGCGGGGTGTTACGACATTCGCGTTGATGCTGCGCGTGGCAGATTGGCGATGAACGCGCATACTCATTGATGGTCCGACGGTCCACGAGACGTGAGCCGGCCTCGGCACGAGGTCGTGTGGCAGGCGGCGCTCACATCTGCGTGGCGCAACACGTCAACACGGCGGCACCAGACTTCCGGGACTCGACGATGACCGAACTGTTTGGCGATGCCGCAGATGCAGCGAACCGCACCCGGCGCTGGAGGTTGGTGGTGGCGGACGACGTGGCCCTGAACGCGGACAGCCTGAGCGACGTGCTTCGGCTGATGGGTCACGAAGTCTTCACGTCCTACGATGGAGCGTCGGCACTCGCAGCGCACGACACCCATCTGCCGGATGCGTATCTCCTCGACCTGGGCATGCCAGGCATGGACGGCTACGAAACCTGCCGGTCCATTCGCAAACTGCCGGGCGGAGAGTCCGTGGCGATTCTGGCGCTATCCGGGTGGGGCCGGAAGGAGGATCTGGCTCGGGCTCTGGAAGTGGGCTTCTCGGGCTTCCTGCTCAAGCCAGCACATCCGAGGGATATCCTGAAGAGCCTGTCCGAGCTTCTATCCGACAGAAGGCCACCCGGTCCTCCGTATTCGCCGTGAATCAGGGCGCGTGAGTGCCGGGAGTCTCACGGGCAATCATGGCAGGGTGTGACGAACGGTACTGATGGTCAGCGGGAGATCTCAGCGAGCAACTGCGCCACGACGGGCGGCTTGGTAAGGTGCGCGTCGAAACCAGCAGTCAGGGCGCGTTCACGATCGTCCGTCCCTCCCCATCCGGTCAGCGCGATCAGCCGAATCTCGTGCGTGGACTCGTTCTCACGAACCCTCCGCGCCACGTCATATCCATTCATTCGCGGCATGCCGATATCAAGCAGCACCACGTCCGGCACGAATGACGAGATCATGTCCAGCGCCTCGATCCCGTCCGACGCGGTCTTCACCGTGTGCCCTTGCAGCTCGAGCAGTATGGCCATGCTATCGGCAGCGTCACGATTGTCATCGGCGACCAGGATTCGTTTCCGCAGGATCCTGCGGCTCTCGTCACGACTGACAGTCTGGCCACCCGCTGGTTCAGGGGCCGTCGCCAGTGGCAACACCACCACGAACTCACTGCCGCATCCCGGCCCGTCGCTCGACGCGCGAACGGTACCACCGTGTAGCTCCACGATCGCCTGCACAATCGCCAGACCGATGCCGAGGCCGCCCTCCGCGAGCTCGAGCGATTTCTCTGACTGCTGGAACATACCGAAAATGTGTGAGATGACAGTCGCGCTCATTCCAACGCCGGTGTCGCGCATAGACACCTCCACCTGTTTCTCGTCTACCTTCGCCAGTACCTCGATTCGGCCGGAGCGGGCCATGTACTTGATGGCGTTGCCCAGCAGGTTCGAGAAGACCTGAGCCAGACGCATCGGATCACCGAAGACCGTGGCACCACGGTCCGGTACGTCAATCTTCAGCAGATGCTGTTTCGCTTCCAGCTGTGGACGCACGCTCTCGACCGCCGACTCCAGTACGGCGCCAATCTCGACGGATTCACGCTTCAGCTCCATGCGACCTTGGGTCAGGCGTGCAACATCGAGGAGGTCGTCAAGCAACGAGGTCATGTGCGTCGATTGCCGGGTGATCACTTGATGTGCCCACGCGATCTGCTCCTTCCCAACCCCCGGCATGGCAAGTATGTGCGCTGCGTTCCGAATCGGAGCCAGCGGATTCCGCAACTCATGTGCGAGCGTGGCAAGGAAGATGTCTTTCCGCTGGTCAGCCGCAATCAGTTCGGCTTCGTTGCGTTTAACGCTCGAGATATCCTGGACGGTACCGATGAGTCTGACGGGACGATCCTCTTCGAACTCGACTCGTCCAGTGGCTCGGATCCAGCGGAGCACCCCTGCGGCGTCTCGTACGCGGTACTCCGCGTGATACAGACCGCCAAACTTCGGGTCCAGCGCTGCGTCGAGGTCACGTTGTACGCTCGCACGGTCTTCCTCCACGATGCCACTCATGAACACATCGAATGTGATCACGGTTGAATCATCCAGTCCCCACAGCTCTCTCACCCTGCCATCCCACTCGATCACGCCAGTCTGGATATCGTATTCGTGAATGCCGAGATAGGTCGCGTCGGTGGCGATACGCAGGCGGGTCGCGGAGCGGAGGAGGGCCGCCTGCGCGAGCTCACGTTGTGTGACATCGATCCCTTGCACAAGAATTCCGGTCACCGTTCCTGCCACATCTCGCAGCGGCTGATAGACAAAGTCGACCAAGCGCTCCGCGCCATTCAGTGTCACGCGGGCGGCAATGGCGGAGTGTGCATCACCCGATGCAAAGACGCGATCCATCATTGCGATGTAGCCCTGCAAGACGACCTCAGGCAATGCGTCTGCCACGGTGCGGCCGATGATTTCCGGCCCGCGACTGACAAGGGCAAAGTACGACGGGTTGCAGTATTCGAAGCGATGATCGGGGCCGCGCACGACGCAGATGAACCCGGGTGACTGTTCGAACAGCTGCCGGAAGCGGGCGAGATCAGCCCGCACACGGGCATCCTTCACCACGCGATCGGTTGTTTCGTGGCACAGCACCACCACACCACCAACGCCGTGTCGTGCATCCTCGTCATGAATCGGCCCGTACCCGTATGTCCAGTACACGTCGGCGATGATGCCGTGACGTGTAATCGGCACAAGCTGATCTTCGTGCCAGGTAGCGCCACGGCCCTCGCGCACGAGCTCGATCTGCGGCCCGATCACCGGCCAGATCTCGTTCCATGCGACACGACCCGGCATGCCAATCATCCGCGGGTGCTGTTCCGGACCAAGGGATGCAGCGTAGGCGTTGTTGTAGAAGCAGGTCAGGTCATCACCCCAGAAGATGAAGACCGGGTGATTGGTGGTCAGCATCATGCGCAGCATCGTGCGTAGCGGCACCGGCCACGCGTTCGGCGATCCCATGGGGCTTGATTCCCATGGGTACGCCCTGATCACGGCACCCAGCTCGCCGCCCCCGTCGAGGAACGAGGGAAATGACAGTGGCGATGTCATGTCAGCCCCAGGGCTGCTCCATCCGTGCACAGCGGCGTGGAATACGCCTCTGAGAGGGACAGTGGGGTGATCTGGTCGCGCCGACGCATACTCACACCCGAACACTGCGTGACGCCGCATTCAGCCTGACGATCGCGGCATTGAGCACCGTTGCAAATGCAACCCACGCCAGATACGGCGCAATCAGCCATCCTGCGCGCGCGTCGAGCCGTCCTGCCACGAACACCATCACCAGAATGCTGGCCAGAAACGGTACGGTTTCGATCAGGGCCAGATCCGGCCTGTGGCGATGAAAAAAGAGATAGCTCCAAAGAACATTCAGGCCTGCGTTCGCGGCGTACACGCCGCCGAGACGCCAGCGCGCAGCATCGCCGCCGGTAGTCTGCCACACGAGCACGAACGAGATCGCCCACATCACGAAGATCGCGCTCCATACCGGCCCAAACAGCCAGTCGGGCGGCTCCCAATGCGGCTTTCGAAGTTGAGCGTACCACAGCCCGCGACGGGTGAGACGCGCGCCGCCAGCGGCCGTGACCAGCACGCCAATGACCGCCAGCACAACTGGCGTAACAACGTTCATTGGAGCGATCACCACCGGAGAGTCTCGGTTGCAGGGGATGGCCGCACAATCCGGTACCGCCTTAACCCGGCCATCGCATGTCGGTCGATGTGGTCATGCAAAGCCGAGCTCGTCGACATCCCGCGCCGCATGCGTTTCGCGGGCCGAGCTTGCGGATACCGCAACGTCCGAAGAAGCCCGGTGAGAACCGGGATACGGCGAATAGCATTCCGGTACGCACGCCACCTCGGTCAGGCCGAGGCGGCGCGCATCGGCGCGAAGCGCATTCAGCCGTGCCCATTCACGCCTGACGCGTTCGAGTTGCGTCCTGTTGATCCGGCTGACCATCACCCCGTTACGTATGGCAACGCGCAGCTCCTGCACATCGTCCGGCGAGCGAAGATTCACTGTATGCATTCCTGACTCCAGATGCAGAAAGGCGGCGCGCGAGCACACCGGTCAAGGTGTCTCACGCGCCGCCAACGAGGGACCACGAATTCCCACGCAACAGCCAGCCCGATCCAACGCGCCGCCTACGCGCATGAGGATCTGCAAGTCGATGACAATTATTCGCAATAATCGGTCCAGTACTGGACCCGTGCAGCGGTGAAGGCCTCAGGCACCTGATGCGCTATCTCACTATGGATACGAACATGCCGACAGCCGTGCCCAAGCATGCCGGCGAGGATTCCGATGTGCGGCGTCAACTCATGCGTCAGGAAGGCGAGCTCGGCCTGGTCGTCACGTTCGAGTCGATCATCGTACCAACCGATGTCAGCTTTACCAAGCTTTCCGCAGCAAGTTTCCGGCGCTGCGGCGTTCTCCGCGATGCCGGCAATCGCGAACGCGCGTGGACTATTTGTGCCATGCCGGTACTTCTTGCTGCTGCGCAGGATCAGTCCTAGATTGGCTCCCGGTTGTCTGTCACGGCCGAAGCAACCAGCAACACGGCACGGTGCGCGTCGATGGCGCCGGTTGCGGACCCGGCGACTCCGGCGAGGAGAGTCGCGTGGTGCCGCTACTGTGCCACGTCCGATGGGGAGAGGCGTCGCATGATCCCAGCAGTCATCGTGATAGCCACCGCGCTGGTCGCGGCCGTGGTTTATGCGGCGCTCTCACAATTGGCCGCGATGCGTTCCGAAAATCAGCGCCTGACCATCCAGTCAGCCGACAGCGCCGCGCAACTCTTGAAGGTGATCGGTCAGGGCAATGCCCATCCGTTCGAATGGGACCTTCTGACGAATCGCCTCCGAGCGACTCTGACCTCGCAGGATACCGGCTCGAGCGCGTCCTACGACGCCGCGCAGTTGCTGCGGGCACTCCATCCAGACGATGCGGCGCGCGTGATCGCGCGAATCGATGAGATTCGCCGTGGGAGTGCGGACACGCTTCTTGACGAAGTCCGCTACCGACGGGCCGCTCATGAACGGTGGCGGTCGTATGTGGTGTCGCTTCGAGCGAGCCGGGGCGGGGCGAGAAGCGCCCCGCTCGTGGTTGGCCTCGCCCTCGATCTTTCAGCCTTCCGCGACGCTGAGGAGGAAGCCAGCCGCAGCGAATATCGCTTTCGCGAACTGGCCGAAGCCATGCCGCAGATCGTGTATGTGACGGGCCCGAACGGGCAGATCGAGTTCGCCAACCGCCGCTGGAAGGCATACACGGGCCTTGACAGTGCAGCCAGTGAATCCCTCAATCAAGTTGTACATCCGGAGGATCTGCCACGCCTCGAGAAGACCTGGAAAACGGCAATGATGGAAGGTATCGAGCTCGAGGAGGAGTTTCGGCTTCGATGCGCCGCTGACAATCGCTACCGTTGGTTCCTGACGCGCTCGGTTCCAGTGCGCGATGCCTCCGGTACGATAGTCCGCTGGTACGGTACGTCGACTGATATCGAGCATGTCCGCGCTACGACGCAGGCGCTCGAAGACGCAGACCGCCGGAAGAACGAATTCCTCGCCACGCTGGCGCACGAGCTGCGAAACCCGCTGGCGCCTATCCGGAACGCCGTCTCCATTCTCGAGCGCTCCACCACGCATACGGAGCTGCCATGGGCCCTGGGGCTGATGGAGCGCCAACTGAAACAGATGACTCGGCTGATCGATGACCTGATGGATGTGAGCCGCATCAGTGAAGGACGATTGGAGTTGCAATCAGGTGTGCTGGATTTGCGATCGGTGGTGCAGAACGCCGTCGAGATGTGCCGGAATGGTACGAGTGCCGAGAGTCACGTGATCGTTGTCGACGCCCCGTCTGAATCCATTGAACTTTCAGCTGATGGAAATCGCCTGGCACAGGTTGTGGCCAACCTGGTCAACAACGCCATCAAGTACTCAGACGCTGGCAGCACGATCACAATAAGAGTGATCGCCGCCAACGGCGTGGCGTCAGTTTCAGTCAATGATGAGGGGGTGGGAATCCCGGTCGATCAGCTCGACGCGATTTTTGAGATGTTCAGCCAGATATCAGCCTCGGTGTCGCGCTCCAGAGGCGGGCTCGGTATCGGGCTGGCGCTGGTCAAGCGACTGGTCGCGCTCCACGGCGGCACCGTACGCGCAGAGAGCAGAGGGAGTGGGCCGGGAGTACGTTCACGATCAGCCTGCCAATGCAAGCCCATACAGCGTCACTGCCCGGCCCAGTTCAGCCAGCGGTGTCGGACGCGCAACAGCGACGGCGTATTCTTCTGGTCGATGACGAAAGGGATGCAGTCGAGAGTATGGCTGCGCTGCTCACCATGCGCGGCAGCACCGTGCGCACCGTGCTGGACGGCGTCGCAGTTCTGCCGGCGGCGCGCGAGTTTCAGCCCGATGCAATCGTTCTCGACATCGGGCTGCCAGGGACGAGCGGCTACGACATCTGCCGCATGATCCGTCAGGAAGTGTGGGGAGCCACCCTGCCGCTGATCGCCCTGACGGGGTGGGGCCAGCCGAATGATCACAGCCACGGCGCGGACGCCGGCTTCGATCGGCACATCAGCAAACCCGTCCATCCCGATCAGCTGATGCGTGTGATCAGTGAACTCGTCGATCGCCCCGGAGTGCCGACTGTTGCGGACAGTCGCGATGGTTCCAGCGCAAACTGAGGACCACATGCATGCCGGCGCATGCATTCAGCGCGCGACTTCACGCAACTTCTGTCGCAGCACATCGGGGTCAACCGGCTTCAGCAGAAGTGCATCGAAGCCTGCGTCGAGCGAACGCAGACGGTCGTCCTCCATGCCCCAACCCGTCACTGCGATGATCACGAGCGCTCTGCCGCAGGTCGTCGTTCGCAACCGCCGGCAGACGTCAAACCCGCTCAGCTTCGGCAGTCCGAGGTCGAGAAGCACCACATCGGGGTCGAAGCGCTGCGCCACGGAGAGTGCCTCCTCGCCGTCGAAGGCGGTCTTGGTGTCGTATCCGGAAAGGCTGAGCAGCATCGACAGTGAGATCGCGGAATCACGGTTGTCATCCACTATCAGCACACGCCGCTGCGCTGCTGATGGTACAAGCGGCTGCGCGTCTGAGGGACTTTCCTCGATCGAACTTCGGTCTGTGCGCGACCGGCTATACACGATTGCCCCCGTGAACACCCATGCATCACTAGAGTGCAGAAAATGAAGGCGGCCGCTGTCACTCGATGGTGACATGCTCCGCCTTCGCCGCACAGCGCCTCGCGCTGCACACAAGGATCGCCCAGCGCCAGTTCAACGTCGCGACACATGATGGACGCTGTCGCGTCCTGCACGCCCGGCCTGAATCATGCGTAGGCATTGCTTTACAACGTCTCTACCCTGCCCACCATCGCAAGTTCATTTTATCGTCGGTCCAACTTGGGGGGGCACAGAAATGGCACGGCAGTCGACACATGAGATACCGCAGGATGGAAAACAGCCCGCGTCAGAAGACAGGACTTCCGCAATGGAACATGGCGAATCGGTGGAGAAGGTTCGCGAGTTGATTGGCGACATCAAGGTGGCGATGCTCACCACAACGGACGACAGCGGCAGGATGCGCAGCCGTCCCATGTATACGCAGCAGACAGAATTCGATGGTGACATCTGGTTTGCCACGTCCAAGTCATCATCACTCGTGACCGAGCTGCAGCGCAATGCCGCAGTGTTGGTGAACTATGCCAATCCGGAATCGCAACGCTTTCTCGTCATCGCGGGTGACGGCGTGGTGGTGCACGATCAGTCCAAGATCGACGAACTCTGGAATCCTGCGATGAAACCGTGGTTCAATGGCGGACCAACCGACCCCGACCTCACGCTGGTCAAGATCGAATCGCGGCATGCCGACTTCTGGGATTCGCCGGCTGCCCCGGTTCGTTGGTTTCAGTTTCTTGCTGGTATGGCGACCGGCAAGCGTCCTTCCGGCGATCAGCGAGGAGCGGTGGAGTTGTAGCGCTGGCGTCTGCGGCGTGCGGCAGCGTGCTTGGCGCAGCGGGATACGTCAGGTGGGTATTCGAGAGAACGATCCAGGACCTTGCCGTGTGAGTCACAGGCTTACAAGGCGAAGGCGTGAGGCAGCGCCAGCTGGCGCTGCACACGCTTGTTTCGTAATCATGTCAGCCCCATCGACTGGCCTCGCGAGTCACTGCGAGGGCATGCGTTCCCGAGGTCGGCCTGCGACGACGATCCTGAATTATGATCCTCACTCTTGTTCCACGGACGACCAATGGCGCGCGCGATTTGGAAGGGAACGCTGGGATTCGGCCTGGTGAACATCAGCGTCGAACTGCTGTCGGCTGAGAGCGTGGATGAGCTCGATCTCGATCTGCTCGACCGGCGCGACAACGCGCGGATCGGCTACCAGAAGATCAACAAGTCAACGATGCAGCCGGTGTCTTCTACCGACATCGTACGCGGCTTTGCGGTGGCCGAGGATCGCTATGTGATCCTGTCGGACGAGGATCTGAAGGCTGCCAATCCCAAATCAACGCAGTCGATCGACATCTTCGGGTTCGTGACCGACGCGGAGGTGCCGCGGCTGTTCTTCGCCAAGCCGTACTACGTGTCAGCGTTGAAAGGGAGTGAGCGTGCCTATGCACTCCTGCGGGACGTACTGCGAAAATCGAAACAGCTGGCCCTCGCGCGGGTGGTCATTCACACGCGTCAGCACGTGGCGGCCGTATACCCGCATGACGACGCGCTGGTGGTGCAGCTGCTTCGATATGCAGCAGACTTGAAGTCGCCGGATGACGCCGGGGTTCGCTCCATTCCCGAGCGCTCAGTGACTGTGTCCGCCAAGGAAGTGACGATGGCCCAGCAGCTCGTGACCAGCATGCAGGAAGCCTGGGCACCGGAATCATATCGCGACACGTATCGCGATGATCTCATGGCGCTGATTGCGCAGCGATCAAAGCGAGCGGGCACGGCCCCCCACCCCGGCAGTGCCCTGGCCACACCGGCAACCAAGGTGCTGGATCTGGTGGCCGCGCTGAAGCGAAGTCTGGCCAGCAGCGCCAAGCCGGCGAAATCGCACAAGAAGTTGCCGATACGCTCGTCGGATAGCGCACCGGTGCGACCAAAGACAGCACCCCGCACTGCGGTGAAAGGCACGACCGCAAAGCGGAAACCGGCGAAGGGTGCGCGTGGTCGCGTGGCGTAGTGCCGCATGACTCCCGCTCGCGTGCGATCACCGTCGCTACTGCCCCTTGCGCTGGCGACCCGTGTCCACACCGTGCCAGTGGGTAGCGAGTGGTTGCACGAGGCCAAACTCGACGGCTACCGGATCCAGTGTCAGGTCGATGGGCAGCGCGCAACGCTGCTCACGCGTAATGGGCTCGACTGGAGTGCTCGGTTTCCAGCCATTACTGCGGCGCTACTTCGATTGGCACGACGGCGGCGGCTGATTGCTGACGGCGAGATCATCATGCCGGCCGCGGGTGGTGCGTCTCGGTTCGAGGCATTGCAGCGTGCGGTGCGGGATAGCACGACCACGCAAGCGGTCTACTGGCTGTTCGATATGCTGATGTGGGATGGACTGGATCTTCGCAGCCTGTCGCTGACCAGGCGGCGCGCGACCCTGTCGGCTGTCCTCGCGCAGGGCAATTCGGCGCCGCAGGTCAGGATGACGCGCGAATTGCGCGGTGACGCGTCGCAGTTGCTGGCGAAAGCCTGTGCTGCGGGCGAGGAAGGCGTGATCAGCAAGCGGCGCGATGCGCCATACCCGGCGGGACGATCGCGCGAGTGGCTGAAGATCAAGTGCTCACAGGGGGACGAGTTTGTAGTCGTTGGGTACACTGCGCCGCGCGGCAGTCGGCGCCACCTGGGCGCGCTCTTGCTGGCAACGCACCAACCGGGCAGCAGCGCGCTGCGGTACGTCGGGCGCGTCGGCTCCGGCGTGAGCGGCGACACGCTGCGGACGTTGCAGGCGCTGTTGATGCCGCGCAATTCATCTGCGGCCTCGCCATCGGCGGCACTTGCCGCTGTGCGCGGTGTGCAGTGGGTTGAGCCCCGGCTCATCGTCCAGGTGTCGTTCGCGGAGTGGACCACCGATGGACTGCTGCGGCAGCCAACGTTTCGCGGCATACGGGAGGACAAGACGGTGCGTGACATCATCCCTGAAGTGACCGTACCCGTCGATTCGTTCACCCTCACACATCCTGACCGCGTGGTATTTGCCGAGAACGGCATCACCAAACGCGCGATTGCGGATTTTTACCTTGCAGCAGCGCCGTTGCTGCTGCCGCACGTACGCGGACGTCCGCTGTCACTGCTGCGGTGCCCGGGCGGAGCTCACGCGACCTGCTTCTTCCAGAAGCATTGGGCAAGAACGCGCGGGGCAGCAGTCAGCACCAGGACTCTCAGGGAAGGAGATGTGACCTCAGCTCCCTACGCCGTGATCGAGAGCGCAGCTGATCTGGTTCACCTGGTGCAATGGAACGTGATCGAGTTTCACGCGTGGGGATCACGCTTCGCGGCTATCGGGAGGCCCGACCGCGTCGTGATCGACCTCGATCCTGACCCCTCCGTGCCATGGGCTGCCGTGTGCGATGCGGCGCGTGCCGTGCGAGATATGCTTGGGCAAAGTGGCCTCGAGAGCTGGGTCAAGCTCACTGGTGGCAAAGGGCTCCATGTCAACATTCCTCTTGCGGGCGGCGCCACGTGGGAGCAGGTGTCCAGTCTCAGCAAGCTGGTCGCCCTCCGCATGGTCGCGGAGCATCCCGGCGAATTCACCGCCAAGGCAGCCAAAGCTGGTCGCTACAAGCGAATCTTCATCGACTGGATGCGAAACGCGCGCGGCGCGACTGCAGTCGTGCCGTGGTCAGTTCGAGCACGGCGCGGCTCACCGGTCGCGATGCCGATCAGTTGGGACGATCTGCCGCACATTTCGAGTGGCGACCAGATGACTATTCCTGACCTGATCGACTATCTCCGCACCGCGCCGGACGATCCATGGCTTTCCATGCTTTCATCGACCCAACGCCTCACGGCCGCAGCCGTCGAGTTGCTGGGTCAGGGTCACGCATGACCGCCGTCGGTGCGTTCAGCAACGTCGGGGACGAGGCGGAAGCCGATGCTGCCCTGCTTGCCGCGTCGCGACCGGAGCGCGAGCTGGTGGCGCCTGACGTTGCCGCCAGCTCAGCGTGATGGGCTGGAGCCAACGCCGCGCACGCCGTTGCCGCGCAGCGTGGCAAGACGCCCGTGATTAGCAGGTACGAGTATATGCATCCGTGCATCCACTCCGAATTCGACGACGACGGAATCCGCGCAGAGTGATCCGTCGCCCTGCGAGCAACGCGAGCACGCGCCGGTTCGACCCGCCAGGAAGCACTACTCCTCAAGTCTCTGGGCGAGGCTCCGTGACGGGACACGCCGCCTCCAGGGTCGGCAGTTCCATGCGGCATCGAAGCCCACCGCTGAGCGAATCCCGCTCGAACGTCAGGGTGCCGCGGTGCGACTCGAGCAGTTGACGAACCAGGACCAGTGACAATCGTGGTGTGTGTCGGTCGGCTAGGTTCGGACCGGTATTGCCGCGTGTTGAATCGTCCGTGTCAATCGCGCACTCATGAACCGGCCGCGTCGCTCCGATCGCACGCAGCGTGGTCGAACAGACGCCATCGACCAGACTCACCGAAACGGAAATCCGACGTGGTGTGGGAGCCCGTTGGCTGAGCACGGTCAGAATCGCGACCAGCACCTGCCGCATCCGCACAGCGTCCGCCAGAACGAGCGCTCCCCGGTCCAATGATGTACTCTCCATCTCCATGGCGGGCCTGTCCGGATAACGCGGAAACTCGGCTACCGTTTCGGAGACCACCGCAGACATGTCGATCGACGCGTAGTGTAGCGTGAGCCGCTGGCTGTTGAGGCGGGCCACATCGAGGAGTTCTGCGGTGATCCTCGCAATGTTCGCGATCTGACGTTGAAGCATCAGGGTCAATCGCGGAAAGTGGACTCTGTCTCCCTGCGTGAGAACCAGCGTCGCCGTCGCGGTCTGCAGCGCGAAGAGAGAGCCCCGCAGTTCATGTGCGCTGACACTCAGCAGTTCGGACTGTTCCAGGGCGGCACGTTCGGCTCGCTGGTGCAGATCCTCCGAGATGATTGCGCTGACCAACAACCCCTCATTCGACTCTCGCAACGCCTGAATCCGGTGTTCGGCCTGGCGAAGCGCCGTTTCTGCCATCCGTGAAGCCGCGGGCACCCGGTCTGCGTGCGTCACGTCGGGCAGAGCCTCACCCACGCCCGCTGATGCCTCGCCGCGCTTCCGACGCTTCGCGATGAACATCGCCTCGTCGGCCCGGTGAACCAGCGTTTCCTGATCTTGACCATCGTCAGGATACACGCTGACGCCGATGCTCCCTCCACATTCGATCATGTCCTCCCCGACGCGGAGCGGGCCGGTCAGCGCACGGCGCACCACACCCGCAAGAGTGGCAGCGTCGGCAGCATCCGAAACTTCGCTCAGCAGCACAAGAAACTCATCGCCTCCATGCCGTGACACCATGTCGCCGTCACGAACGGCCGAGGCGAGCCTGCGCGCCACCAGGCGGATCACATGATCACCGATCGCGTGACCATACCGATCATTGATGGATTTGAACCCATCGAGGTCGATGAACAGCACTCCGACCCGACCGTTGCGTCGACGGGCGTGTGCCAACGCCTGACTGAACCGGGCACGAAACAATGCCCGGTTGGGCAACTCCGTCAATGCATCCAGCTCGAACAGCCGAGGCGAAGTGCGCTTGGCGCGCTCGTCCTCGGCAGCGTCCGCCGCGCACCTCGCGGAGTGTATCGCCGCCGCACCAAGGAGCGCCGTCAGCTCCGAGATTCTTTCCGTCTTGGCAGCCGGAAGCCCACCCATCGCCAGCGCAATGTCGTTCTGCAGACGACGCACCAGCGTCTCGATACCGAGAAGCTGGGCGTCACCTGATTCGATCACTCCGGCCTGGCGAGCGCGCGTCGGATCGGAATCCACCGGTGCTCTGTCCACAGATGGCGGGCCGACGACCGGGATCAGCGACGCGTGGTGTCGCTCATGCCGTTCGCTCCGACCATTTCATCGGTGAAGCTCATCGCCTCAACCTTCCCGCCCGGTCGTCCAATCAGCACGATCGTGTATGCCGAACCAGCCTTCAAGGTCATCGCCTTCAGGTTCGCTACCGCGAGGTCTCGGTCTTTGTGCCGAATGACGAACGAAGCGTTCCCTGGCGCAACATCCTTGAAGCCAGCCTCCGATCCGTAGTCCACATCGTCGAACAGGGCGTCCTTCTGTCCACTCATCATCACGTCCACATCATCGAGGCCGGGTGCTGCGTGTACGACGCGAATTCTGGCCTTCCCGGCCTCCGGAGCCAGTTCGTCACGCGTGATCTTCAGCGATGCACCGCCGTCGCGATCGGGGAGCGCGAAGATGGTGTATCGGCCGCCGTCACGCATCGTTTCCGTGTTGCTTGCCGTGCCCGTCATGGCGCCTGGCGTACCGAGTGCGAAGGTCTTGATGTTCTCGCGCAGCTCCTGGTACGGCGTGACGTCGCCGAACTTCACGCTGGAGAACACCGCGACGGAATCGCTGCTGACGCTCACCGGATTACCGCCGGGCATGGCGTTCACAAATCGCACCATCGAGGTGCCTCGCGCGTCGGCGCTGGCGGCAGAGGGCGAGATAGTACCGGCAGCGCTGTCGCTGACCGTGGTCTCGACCGCATTGTTTTCGCCTCTGGTTCCACAGGCGGAGAGCGCACCGATGGCGAAGGCTGAGATGGCGAGGGCTAACCGCATGGTGAAACTCCAGCGTGAGAGTGGGGATCGTCGTGCTGTCGCGGGCTTCCGCTGCGCCAGCAGAGTTCATGCAACGAAAAAAGGCGCGCGCTATTCAGCACACGCCTTCAACAGACAGCCACGGTCGCTGCTGATAAGGGATCATCGGTCCGCCAATCGTCAGCGACCGCTGTCCACAATTGCATCATTCATGCCAATCGCCACGCAAAACCGCCAAATGCAGTTCGGTAGCGACCGCTACAGAACAGCGTGCGCAGCGGCGAGGTATCTCGCGGCTGAAGTGCACTGAGCCCCAGCAAACGTCCGACCAGCCGGGCAGTACACGCCAGCGCGACAGGGAACGCGCGCGAAGGGACTAAGCCCGTGTGCGCACGCTGATCGCTATAGCGCAGCCAGCGCCGCAGCCACCTCATCCGCATGCCCCGCCGGCTTGACCTTTTCAAAGACCTGGCGCAGCACACCCTTGGCATCGATCAGGAAGGTGGTCCGTTCGACGCCCATGTACTTCCGGCCGTACATGCTCTTCTCCTTCCACACGCCGTACTTCTCGGCAATCACATGTTCTGTGTCGGCCAGCAGTGTGAACGGCAGTTCGTACTTGGCCTTGAACTTCTGATGGCTCTTCACGCTGTCCGGGCTCACGCCGAGGATCACCGCACTGTCTTTTTTGAAGCGCGGCATCAGGTCGCGGAACTCGCAGGCCTCGGTGGTGCAGCCGGACGTGTCATCCTTCGGATAGAAGTAAAGCACGACGTTCGTGCCCTTGAGGTCCTTGAGGGCGAGGGTTACGCCGGTGTCCGTCTCGATGGTGAAGGCGGGGGCGGCTTTTCCGATGGTGGGCATGTGTCTGGTTGGTATGAGGCGCTATTACGCTAACTGGCGATCCGTTCGACCGCTGCGCTCATGCCGCTCAGCACGAGCCGGTCGAGCTGGACCTTCTTGCTGGCCTGATCGATATCGATTCCGACGAGCTCACCCGCAGAATCGTAGTCAAGCACAATTCCAGTCGAAACCTCACGACTCTCGACACTGACGTGCTCCGACAGGTCGATATAGAGCGAATCCGTATCCGGATAGTAGTTCAGCCTCATCTCGAGAACCCACGGTCGGGGAATGCGTTATGAATCGTCGTTCGATCGCCGAGCGTCACGACCCGCAGGTAGCGGTTCTGAAATACCGGTACACGTGCCCAGAATCGCCACCGATCATCCGCCAGCTGCTCAATGAACTCTGGAGACTCGACCACCGCAATACACCAGGAACGCTCCAGATATGGTCGCTTGCGCAACACTTCCCGCTCGAAATAGTCGGTAAAGGAGTCAGTCGACATACCGAGGGAACCGGGAGCGGAGGGGTGAAGAGCGCATCGACGCGGATCGGAACGCCGAGAATTCGGCACCCCTGTCCGCCGTGCAACGCCACACCATCGCGCGCGCCGTCAGCGACGCGTCACGCCCGCACCTGCCCCGTATGCAACGCTTCCCCGCCCAGCAGTACCGCCATGACGGCCTTCTGCACATGAAGCCGATTCTCCGCCTCGTCGAACACGCGGCTCTGCGGTCCGTCGATCACGCTGGGCGTCACTTCCTCACCGCGGTGCGCTGGCAGGCAATGCAGGAAAATCGCTCCCTTGGCGGCGCGCTGCATCACGGCGTCATTCACGATGTAACCCTGAAATGCGTGCACACGCTGTTCACGCTCCGCTTCCTGCCCCATCGACGCCCACACATCGGTCGTCACCACCGTCGCGCCGTCGGCAGCTTCGGCCGGATCACGCATCAGGCGCACGTCGGTCTGCTTCTGCGCCCGCGCCAGCAGTACGGGATCGGGGTCGTAGCCCTCCGGACACGCCAGCCGCAACGGGAAGCCGAATGACGCCGCCGCGTCGATCCACGAGTTCGCCATGTTGTTGCCATCCCCGATCCATGCCACCACCTGCTTGCGCTCGTCGTTCAGATGCTGACGCACCGTGAGCACATCGGCCAGCACCTGACAGGGATGCTGCAGATCGGTGAGACCGTTGATCACCGGCACCTGCGCATGCTTGGCCAGATTGAGCACGTCATCGTGCGCGAAAGTGCGGATCATGATCCCATCGACGTACCGCGTCAGCACCTGCGCGGTGTCGGACAGCGGTTCGCCACGACCAAGCTGCACGTCGCGATCGGATAGGAACAGCGCATGCCCACCGAGCTGGAAGGTGCCGGCTTCGAACGACACCCGCGTCCGCGTCGACGATTTCATGAACAGCATGGCCAGCGTCTTGCCGCGCAACGGGCGCCGATCGTAGTCGCCACGACGCATCCGGTCGGCGAGGCGCAGCAGCGCATCGAGTTCGTAGCGATCGAAATCCGGAATCGCGAGAAAGTCGCGGTGTTGACGCTCGGCGGACATGGCGACAGGAGCGAAGGAACGTGCGGCAGAAGCGGAATGGACCGAGACGGACCGGAAGGGGGTGAACCTAGTGGCAATGCCCCCGCCGTCAACGACCGCACAGGCTCAGAGGATGTACCGCCGAAGATCCTCGTCCTGCGAGACGTCCTCGAGGCGCGCTCGCACCATCGGCGCATCGACCACGATGCCCGCCGCCCCCGACTCCGGCAGGCCGTAGAGCAACTCCTCGAGCAGCGTGGTCATGACCGTGTGCAGCCGACGCGCACCGATATTCTCCATCCGCGTGTTGCACACCGTTGCCACCCGTGCCAGCTCGGCAATGCCGTCGGCAGCAAAGGTCAGCGACGACCCTTCGGATGCCACCAACGCGGCGTACTGCTTGGTCAACGCATGCTCCGGCTCCGTCATGATGCGCACGAAGTCCGATTCGGTGAGTGGCTGCAATTCCACCCGGATCGGAAACCGGCCCTGCAATTCCGGAATCAGGTCGCTGGGCTTCGACACATGGAAGGCGCCGGCAGCGATGAATAACACGTGATCGGTCTTCACCATGCCGTACTTGGTCTGCACCGCCGACCCTTCGACGATCGGCAGCAGGTCGCGCTGCACCCCTTCGCGCGAGACGTCGGGTCCGGACTGTCCACCGCGCTGTCCCGCGATCTTGTCGATCTCGTCGAGAAAAATGATCCCGGTCTCCTCAGTCCGTTCGATCGCTTCGGCAATCACGTCGTCACGATCGAGCATTCGGTCGAACTCCTGCTGCAACAGCACCCGGCGTGCCTCGGCCACCGGCATGCTGCGCTTGCGCGTTCGCTTCGGCATCATGTCTGACAGCATCTGCGTGAACTGCTCCATCCCCTCCTGAGCGCCGGGCTGATTCAGCATGCCCATCATCGGCGGCGCCGACACGGGCATGTCGAGATCGATGCTGCGCTGTTCGAGCTGCCCGTCGCGTAGCAGCACACGCAACTTGTCGCGCGTGCGCTGATGTCGATCCTTCTCGGCGTCACTGATCGGCGCGGTGGTGGCGGCGCCAGACGCGCCAACCAGAAAGATGTTCGGCGACGCGGGTGTGTCGGCCTGAGTCGCAGGTTCACTCGGCTTGGCCGTCGCGGCAGTTGTGCCCGTCGCGGCTGGCGCAGGCAACAGCGCGTCAAGCAGCCGCTCTTCCACCCGCTCGGTGGCCTCGGCCGTGATTTCAGATTCACGCTCACTGCGCACCAGGTCCATCGCGGCTTCGATCAGGTCGCGCACCATCGATTCCACATCGCGACCGACGTAGCCGACCTCGGTGAATTTCGACGCCTCCACTTTCACGAATGGCGCGGCGGCAAGTTTCGACACGCGCCTGGCGATCTCTGTCTTGCCACAGCCGGTGGGGCCGATGAGGATGATGTTGTTCGGCGAGATCTCGCGCCGGATGGTGTCGGGGGTGTGCTGGCGCCGCCACCGATTCCGGAGCGCGATGGCAACCGCCTTCTTGGCGCTCGACTGGCCGATGATGTAGCGATCGAGCTCGGCGACGATACGTCGCGGCGTCAGGTCAACGAGGCGCGCGAGCGCCCTGGCAGTGCGCGGCGACGGCATCGGTCAGGCGACGGGTTCGAGGACGGTGATATTGGTATTCGTATACACACAGATTTCGCCGGCGATCTGCATGCCGTGTTCAACGATCTCGCGTGCGCTCATCTCCGTATGCCGCATCAGCGCGCGCGCAGCCGACAGCGCATAGATCCCGCCCGAACCGATCGCCATGACGCCGTCATCAGACTCGATCACGTCGCCATTGCCGCTGATCGTGAACAGCGTGTCGTTGTCGCCGACGATCAGCAATGCCTCGAGCCGCCGCAGCACGCGGTCGCTGCGCCAGTCCTTCGCCAGCTCGACCACCGCCTTCGGCAGGTTTTCCTTGTACCGCTCGAGCTTCTCCTCGAACTTCTCGAATAGCGTGAACGCGTCGGCGGCCGCGCCGGCAAATCCGGCCACCAGCTTGCCGTTGCCGAGCCGACGGACTTTCTTCGCCGTCGCCTTGGCGATCGTCTGTCCCATCGACACCTGTCCGTCGCCGCCGATGGCGATCCGTCCATTGCGGCGGACGGCAAGGATTGTCGTGGCGTGAAATACAGGCATCGTGTCTGACATACCGGAATATCAGCTGAAGGTGGCCCCTGACACAGTGGCGATTACCAGGCAACGCCACCGTGTTCTCCCTGTTGTTCCCACCGCGACGTTCTGGCGCCGCGCGGACACCGGCTGTGACCGTCAGGCGCGCGGATGGGCCTTCGCATACGCTGCCTTGAGGCGCTCGACACTCGTGTGTGTGTATATCTGGGTGGTACTGACACTGGCGTGGCCCAGCAGTTCCTGTACCGCTCGCAGCTCCGCACCAGCGTCCAGCAGGTGTGTCGCGAACGTGTGGCGCAAGGCATGCACGCTGGCGCCCTCAGGGGCGTCCACCAGTGACAGGAGTCCGGTCATCGCCAGTTGAATGCCGCGGCGCGACAGCCGGCGCCCGCGCGGATTGAGAAACCACGCCGCGCGATCGGCCTTGGCACCGATGGTGCGAATGAGCTCGTCACGGCGCGACTCGTAGTTGATGTTTGCCAGTCGCGCGGGCCCGCCAAACGGAATGATGCGTTCCTTGCGGCCTTTGCCGCGCACCTTGGCACGCAGCGACACGAGGTCGACGTCGCCGCGATCGAGACCGTACAGCTCGGAGAGCCGCATTCCCGTGGCGTAGAACAACTCCAGCATGGCCAGGTTCCGCACGTCGTTCCAGGCACCGCCCTGCGCTCGCGTCGACGCCGCATCGATCAGCGTCTGCATCGTGCCGCTGTCCAGGTGCGCCGGCAGGTGCCGCCCGACTTTCGGCGTGCGGACACTGCGCGCGGGGTTGGCTGAGACGTGCTCGTCGCGATGCAAGTAGCGATAGAAGCCGCGCACGGCACTCAGCGTCCGCGCAATGGAGCGACGCTCGAGACCCTGGCGCGACAGATAGCCGAGAAAGCTGCGAATCGTGTTGCGATCCACCCTGCCCCAGTCCCACGCCGCGCCCTGAGCCTTGGCACCGAGGAAGGTCGTGAATCGCGCCAGATCCAAAGTGTAGGCAGTCACCGTATGCGCCGACAGCTGTCGCTCCTTCTGCAGATGCAGCAGCCACTCAGCCACCAATGGCGGCGGCGCAACCGGAACATGGGATTCAGCGCCTTCCCCAGCGACCGCCTTCCCCACGCCCTTCCGCGCCATCAGACCGTCAGGCCTGCAAGCGAGAGTGACGCAATCCATGCCGCCTGGTCCAGCAATGCTCGATCGGCCATCGCCTGCTTCCGCTCCATCTTGTCGCGCGGTGGATTGGGGAGATCGTCCACCAGTCCATAGTTCGCGTTCATCGGCTGGAAGTGCTTCGGATCAGCCTCGCGCAGATAACGATACAGCGCGCCGAGCATCGTGGTCGGTGGTGGGATCACGGGTTCATCGCCGCGCAGCATCCGCGACAGGTTGATGCCGGCCAGCAGGCCGGTCGCGCTGCTCTCGGTGTAGCCCTCCACACCGGTGAGCTGGCCGGCAAACATCGTCAGCGGCGCGTCGCGCAGCGAGAGATGCGGCGTGAGCGTGGCCGGTGCATTCAGGTACGAGTTGCGATGGATACTGCCGTAACGCAGGAATTCGGCGTCGGCGAGTCCTGGAATCATCCGGAACACACGCTGCTGCTCGCCGATCCGCAGCCGCGTCTGGAACCCGACCAGATTCCACATGCGCCCTGCCCGATCTTCCTGCCGCAACTGCAACACCGCCCACGGCCGCCTGCCGGTGCGCGGATCACGCAGGCCGATCGGCTTCATCGGACCGAAGCGCAATGTCTCGCGCCCGCGCTTCACCATCTCCTCGGCAGGCATGCACCCTTCGAAGTACGGGACGGCGTCAAACTCGTGCGCGGTGAACTGATCGCCCGCCGCCAGTGCATCGATGAACGCTTCGTACTCGTCCTTGCTGAATGGCGCGTTCAGGTACGCGCCTTCCTCGGCGGCGCCATCCATCGTCTCCTTGTTCCAGCGACTGGCGCGGAACAGCAGCGACTGATCGAGCGACTCGTAGCTGACCACCGGCGCGATGGAGTCGTAGAACGCGAGCGACTCGATGCCGAGTCTGGCACGAATCGATTCCGCCAGTACGTCCGACGTCAGCGGGCCGGTCGCGATGATGCCTACTGCTGGCAGCGCCGATACTTCATCGCAGACGACAGTGATGTTGGCGTGTGCACGCACGCGCGCGTCGAGCGTGGCCGCAAAGATCTCGCGATCCACGGCCAGTGCCGAGCCGCCAGGCACACGCGCCTGATCGGCGGCCCACAACACCACGCTGCCCAGTGCGCGCATTTCGGCTTTGAGCAAGCCGTGGGCGTTGGCAACTTCGGTGCTCTTGAACGTGTTGGAACAGACCAGCTCACCGAGGCGATCGGTCTTGTGCGCTGCCGTGCCGCGCACTGGTCGCATCTCATGCAGCACCACGCGATGCCCACGCTCGGCCAGCTGGAACGCCGCTTCACTGCCGGCCAGACCACCACCCACGATCTCGATCGCCGTCATGGTCAGCCCTTGGCGCGAGCCGTCTTCTTTCGGGCCGGTTTCTTCTTGACGATCGGCTTGCCGGCCTTGGCCTCGAGCAGTTGCACCGCTTGCGCCATCGTCACCGCATCGGGCTTGACGTCGTTGGGCAGCGTGGCACGAATGGGCTTCGCCTTGCGATCACTGGTGTTGGGGCCAAGCTGCACATACGGGCCGTACCGGCCATCGAACACCAACACGGTCCGGCCGTCTTCCGGGTGCGCACCGAGTTCGCGCAGCGGCGTCACGACGCTGCTGGTCACGCCGCGTCGTCCCTTCGGCTGACTGAGCAGCTCGAGGGCGCGCGGCAACGCGATGCTGAGCACGTCATCACCGGCCGGAATGCTCCGGAAATCATCCTTGCCGCCTTCGCCGCCCTTTACATGCACGATGAACGGACCAAATCGTCCGAGGCTGGCGCGAATGGCGTGCCCGGTGTCCGGATGCGCGCCGAGTGCACGCGGCAGGGAGACGAGCCCAGTCGCGATTTCGAGGGTGATGTTCTCCGGCGTCACGCCCTTGGGCAACGACGTGCGCTTTGGCTTCGTCTTGCTCCCTTCTTCCACGTCGCCAAGCTGCACGTATGGGCCGTATTCTCCGCGCATCATATAAATCTTCTGACCGGAATCGGGGTCGATCCCGATCACTGGCGGCCCTTCCTGACGCGTCCGCAACAGCTCCTGCACCAGCTGATCCGTCAAATCTCCTGGCGCCATGTCGCTGGGCAATGACGCACGCAGCGGCGCACCATCTTCCATCACTTCCACATACGGACCGTACCGGCCGATGCGGATGTCGGCGTTGACGCCTTCGAGCTTCACCAGCCGCGCGCCGCCAGCTTCTTTCTTCAGCGCCACCGCGCTCTGGTCCACCATCGGCTTCAGGCCCGGATGCGCCTTGTCGCCAAAAAAGAACTGCTTGAGATACGACAACTGGTCCAGCTCACCGTTGGCGATGTCGTCGAGCTGCGACTCCATCTTGGCCGTGAACTGCGTGTCGACGAGCGACGTGATCCGCTCCTCGAGCAGCAGCGTGACGGCAAACGCCGTGAACGTCGGCACCAGTGCCTTCCCGTCTTGCCGCACGTAACCGCGATTCTGGATGGTGTCCATGATCGAGGCGTAGGTGCTGGGCCGACCGATACCAAGTTCTTCGAGCGCCTTCACCAGCGACGCTTCCGTGTAACGCGCCGGCGGCTGCGTTTCGTGCTTCACCGCATCGAGCGCGCGACATTCCGGTGTGTCACCCACCACCAGCGCCGGCAGCACCACTTCCTTGTCATCCAGCGCCGCCTCGGGATCGTCGGAGCCCTCGACATAGGCACGAATGAATCCAGCGAAGTCGATGCGCTTGCCGCTGGCGCGGAACTCGGCGTTGTCCGCCGCGACCGTGACCACCATGCGCGTCTGCCGTGAATCAGGCATCTGGCTGGCGACGGTGCGCTTCCAGATCAGGTCGTACAGGCGAAGCTCGCGACCGCTGAGCCCTGTTTCGTCAGGGCTCTTGAAGCGCTCGCCCGATGGACGGATGGCCTCGTGCGCTTCCTGCGCGTTGGCCGACTTGTTGGCGTAGAAGCGCGGCTTCTCCGGCACATACTCCGGCCCGAACTCGCGTGCACAGGCCCGGGCCGCGTCGATCGCCTGCGCCGAGAGCGAGACCGAGTCGGTTCGCATGTAGGTGATGAAACCGCGCTCGTACAAGTCCTGCGCCACGCGCATCGCTTCGCGTGCGCCAAGACCGAGTTTGCGGTTGGCCTCCTGCTGCAGCGTCGACGTGGTGAACGGCGGTGATGGACGTGTGGTGAACGGTTCTTCGGTGCGGTCGGTGACTTTCCAGGTGACGCCCTTGAGGCGTGCAACGAGCGCCGTGCCAGCCGCTTCGTCGAGCAACACCAGATCACGCACGACGTCGCCGCCGTCCCCAGTCAGCCGACCAGTGGCCTTGTCGAAGTCGCGGCCGGTGGCAACGCGCTTGCCGCCGAGGGTGACCAGCTTGGCCTCGAACTGTGCATCCAGATGCGCCAGTTGCGCTACCAGATCCCACCACGTGCCGCTGCGGAACGCGCGACGTTCACGCTCACGCACCACCACCAGCTTGACGGCAACACTCTGCACGCGTCCGGCGGAGAGTCGCGGCGCAACCGTCGTCCAGAGCAATGGCGAGACGGTGTAGCCCGTGAGCCGGTCGATGATGCGCCGCGCTTCCTGTGCCTTGACGAGATTCTCGTCGACGTCGCGGGTGTCGTCGAGGGCATGGAGGATGGCGCGTTCGGTGATTTCATGGAACACCATGCGCCGCACGGGCACCTTCGGCTTCAGCTCCTGCAGCAGATGCCATGAGATGCTCTCGCCTTCGCGGTCTTCGTCGGTGGCGAGGTACAGGCGATCGACATCCTTGAGCGCCGACCGGATCTCCGTCAGCACTTTCCGCGAACCACTCGGCACCACGTAGAGCGGCGCGAAGTCGTTGTCGACGTCGACGCCAATCCGGGCCCACGCATCCTTCTTGTACTTCTCGGGGATCTCGCTCGCGTTCTGCGGCAGGTCGCGTACATGCCCCACCGACGCCAGCACCTTGTAGCCCGACGGCAGGAAACGGCTGATGGTCCGGGCCTTGGTCGGCGACTCCACGATGACCAGTGTGCGCCCGCCAGACGTGCTGCTCCCCGCGCTGCTGCCGGAGGGCGCGCGCCGGGTGGCGGTCTTGGCCGTCGCGGTCTTGGCCGTCGCTTTCTTTGCCGCCGTCTTCCGGGCGGGGGTCTTCCGAGTGGAACCAGCCATCAGTGTCTGTGGATGTAACAGGAAATGGGCGAACGGCGAACCGACGCTCGCACGAACGGTCAGTGGATCGTCATCGGCTCCGGACCGGAACCATGATCCTCCAATCCAGCACCTTCCAGCAGCGAGCGCACGTCATCCAGCGCAATCCGCCCGTCGATGTGCGCCAGCGCGCGATCAATCACCTGCTCCAGCTCGGCCGGACTGAGGAAGCCGGCCCCCGTGAGCGAGAGCAGATGCCCCCACGCCTCGGTCGAGAACCGGCCACGCTCGTGCGGACCCAACACCCGGAACCCCATCTGTCCCCCCAGTGAGGACGCGCCACCACAGTGTCGGCATCCCCGGTTGGGATGCGCCCCCCACGGCATACTATAACGTCGCGGGACGAGGACACCCCCCGATTTTCTGTGACAACCGGCGCTCATCGACTACCCCGAACACGCGGGGAGGGCGAACCTACCCCTGCAATGGCGGAGTGGCAAGCGCCGCGATCGAGCCTACAACTCTTTGCCAGCCAAGGAGTTCAGTGTCGATGACGACATCCGCTGAGGCGTAGCGGTCCCGACGATTTGCGAGAATTTCGGTCAGTTTGGCGACCGGATCTCCCCCCGCCAGCAGCGGGCGCAGCCGGATCCGGGGGCCCATTCTCGCCACTGCGACCGCTGGACTGACTTTCAGCCAGACGATGGTCGCCCCTGGCTTGACGAGCTCGACGTTGCTCGGATCCATCATCCAACCGCCACCCGGCGCGACGATACTTGGCGCTTCCATGGCGAGCGCCGCAGTTGCTGTTCGCTCGAGCGCGCGGAAGGCAGCCTCCCCTTCCTGCTGAAAAACTTCCGAGATCGACCGACCGGCGAGCTGTACAATACGTCGATCGAGATCAATGAAGGGACAGTGCAACCGCCGCGCCGCACGGCGCCCGTGCGTGGATTTTCCGGCACCCGGCAGGCCGATCAGAATCAGGTGCGCCGGCGAAACCCCCGCGTCGTTGCTCACCCAAGCCGCTGTGCGACCTGGGCGACGTAGGCGTCGTAGTTTCGCCGCATTTCGGGCAGCGAATCGCCGCCGAACTTCTCCACCATCGCGTCAGCGAGCACCAGTGCCAGCATCGCTTCCGCGATCACCCCCATCGCCGGCACTGCCGTCACGTCACTGCGTTCGACGACTGCCTCGGCGGCCGCTGATGTCGTGGTGTCGATGGTCTGCAGCGGTTTCATCAGCGTTGCAATCGGCTTCATCGCAACGCGCACCACGACTGGCTCGCCGTTGGTCATGCCACCGTCCAGGCCACCCGCGCGATTGGTCGTCCGCCGGACATTGCCCGCAATCGCCCGACCGGACTCCATCACGATCGCATCGTGCACTTCCGCACCCGTCAACCGCGCCGCGTCGAACCCGATGCCGATCTCCACGCCCTTCACAGCCGGAATGGACAACATCGCCTGACCGATCCGGCCATCGAGTTTTCGGTCCCAGCTGACATGCGAGCCAAGCCCCACCGGCAGCCCTCGCGCCACCACTTCGCAGATTCCGCCAAGCGTGTTGCCGTCAGCCTTGGCGGCATCGATGCGTGCGATGATCCGAACTTCCGCCGCGGCGTCGAGGGTGCGCACCGCGCTCAGATCGGCGACCGCGTTGATGTCGTCGGGAAGCACCACGGCCCCGGCATCGACGCCACCGAGGTGAACGAGGTGGCTGCCAATGGTGACGCCGAAGGCCTTCAACAGCGCGCGCGCGATCGCCGCGCCACCGACGCGTGCGGTGGTCTCCCGGGCTGAGGCCCGTTCGAGAATGTCGCGCGCATCGTCGCGATCGTACTTGAGAATTCCGGCGAGATCGGCGTGGCCGGGCCGCGGCCTGGTAACCGAGCGCTTGCGCGGACCTTCGGCGTCATCATCACGAGGGGCGGGATCCATGATCTCCACCCAATTCTTCCAATCCCGGTTGCGGATCAGCATCGCGATCGGCGACCCGAGTGTCTCACCGGCACGCACACCACTCAGGAATTCGATCTCGTCGCGCTCGATCTGCATACGGCGCCCGCGACCGTATCCCTGCTGACGGCGATACAGATCGGCATTGATGTCGTCCGCGCGAAGCGGAAGGCCGGCCGGCATACCCTCGAGGGTGCAGACCAGGGCCGGGCCGTGCGATTCGCCGGCCGTCGTGAGGCGGAGGAGACGTAGCATGATTGGCGCAATCTACGCGCTTCCGGTAGTGCACAACGGCCCGTCCGCCGTGAGGCGAACGGGCCGTCATGCACCACTGGGCGTCGGCGATCAGTTACAGGTCGCCGCGTAGTCCGCCGGATTGAGATCGAGCACCACCACACCACGCGCCGTCGCGCCGACGGCCACGATTCGGCTGCCTCGGATGGCGGTCTTGAGCGGACCGATGATCGGGTCCTTGATGGCGATCACGCCGACCCGCTGGAAGCAGCGCGTGTCGAACACTTCGAGCACCGCTTCCCGTGAGGCGGCAAACGAGAGCCGCGTCGCGAGCGTTCCACCGGAAAGGTTCGCGCCCGGTGCGTTGAGCGGGTGGAAGTCGAAGCCGGCGTTGCCACCCTGGGTCTGCAGCAGGCCATAGAGGCGCAGGGTGTTGTTGAAGAGATAGGTCGAGTCGGCACGGATCGCGAACAGTTCGCCATCGGCACTGACGGCCACGCCGCGTACCGGTGAGAAGGCGTTGGCGATCAGGTCGGACACATCACTCGGCGGCGACACACCAGCGTCGATGAACGAGAGTTGCGACGTGTAGTTGGTGACCTGACCAGTGGTGGTGTCGGTGACCACCTGCTGCCCGTAGCGGCGCAGACCGGCGTCGATGTCATGCGTCAGGGTGCGACTGCCCTTTGCGATGCCACCTTCACCGAAGATTGCGCGCTTGAAGTTGGCCGAGTTGCGGACGAAGGTCGTATCGCGGAAACCGATGTCGGCCATCGTGACCAGCATGCCGGCGTCACGCGTCGGGAAGCCGGCCGCATCCATCCGGATCGGGAACGGCACCAGCGTGGAGTCGGAGCCGTAGGTACCGGACCGGAAACGTACCACCTCGAGCGTGTCACCCTTGTTGTCGCGCAGGAACGTGGCGTGCTCGAAGAACAGGTGTGACGAGCGACGGGTGATGTTCTCCCATCGGATCGTGCCCTTGTCCGCGAAACCGCCCGACTGACCTCCGGTCGGTGTGGTGGAGAAGACCACCGTGGTTTCGGTACAGCCGATGTTGCACACTGCACCGACATACTGCGGACGATCGGAGAAGTCGACCACCGAGCGGGTGATGTTGCCGCCGGCCACCGAGATCTTGTATGCCACCAGGTTCGGCAGCAGGTACCGCTCGCTTTCCTGACCGCTGCCATCGGCGTTCAGATTCACGAAGCTCAGGTTCGTACCGCCAGAGTTGGCGACGATCAGACGATTCTGCACTGGGCCGAGCGGACTGCCGCGGCCAGCGGGGAACACGGTGATACCCCACGGACGCGATCCCACCGCGATCGGCGACCCGAGGAACTTGAGCGAATCGAAATTGAAGATTTCGAGCTGGTTCCGCTCGATGTTCGTCAGATAGAGCTTGCCTGTCGGATCATGGAAGTAGCCATCGGCCACTCGGCCACCGTTGGGCAGGTTGCGCGTGGTGCCGGCGACCAGCGTGATCGTATCGCGCGCCGTCACCAGCGAGTCGTTCAGACGACCCTCGGTGTTGCGTGCGAACGGTCGCAGAATGAGTCGCGTTGCCACGCCGGCCGCTGGGGCCGGAAGGGACATGCGGAGCGTGACCGGAACGGACGTCGGGCCACTCGGCACGACCTGCGAGTCGCGGCGGACCGCAGCGCCCGCGATCGTGCGGATGTCGTAGCCGACGTACCCGATGCCGACAGGGTCCTGTGCTTCGACAAAGACCGTATCCGTCGCTTCGACGCGGTCGGTGGTTCCGAACCGCGCGATCTTCGGAATGGTCTGACCGTTGCCGGAGGCGAGCACTTCCACCGGGACGGGCACGCCGGCCGTGCGCTGACCGATGGAGTCGACCACGTACGGCACGAGGTTGTAGCTGCCCGCAGCTGCCGTGGCGGGAATCACGAAGTTGAGCGTCGTCGAGAGGCTGTCCTGCAGCGGGCTGCTGAAGGTTGCCGAGTCGCCGGGCAGTGCCGTGCCACCAGCGGGCGGGGTGACGTTGAAGCCGACGAAGCGCACCTTGCGGAGCGTCCGGGCGGCGAAGCTGACCACCACGGACCGGCCACGAACGGCCTGCGTGTTGTTCTGCGGGCTGGTGATGGCGACGAAGCCGGGCTGGCGACTGCCGACCGCCATGACGGTCGTGTCCGGCCTCGACTTGTTGCCGTTACCGTCTTCCGCCTGCGAGATGAGCGTGACCTGCGAGCCGGGTACCACATTGCCCGGCACACGCACACTGAACTGCTTGGTGTACGCCGTGACTGCAGCGCGCACGGTGTCAGCGACGGCGTCTGACAAGGCACCAGCCAGCTGCACACTGACGAACTTGACACCCAAGTTGTCGTTCGCCTGCACGCTGAAGGCGAAGATCGAGTCCGGGCTGGTGGCCCGGATCACCGAAACGCTGGGTGCAGTGCGATCGAGCGTATTGTTGTCGACTGTCGGATCTCCGTCACCGCACGCGGTGAGGGAGGTGGCGAGCACCAGCGGAAGCCAGCGCAGCGCGCGCGAAACCATCGTCGGTTCTGTGCGCATGAGTGATTATCGACCGGGGTTGGGGGCCGGCGTACGAGCCTCGCCGTCGTCCAGGATATGCGGGGACACCAGGATTACGAGATCACGCTTCTGCTCGTTCTTCCGGGTGGTCGAGAACAAGCGACCGAGGTACGGCAGGTCCATCAGGAACGGCACACCACGCCGGGACTTGGTCACCTGGGTGATCGTGAGACCACCGATCACCGCCGTCTCACCATCCGGCACCATCAGCGTGTTGTCGGCGCGCTGCTTGTCGAAGATGAAACCGACGTCGGAGCTGGCCAGCGACGCCGAGCTGTTCTCGGCATGGATCGTCATCATGATCTGCCGGTTGTTCGTGATACGCGGCGTGACGGACAGCGAGATACCGACTTCCTTCAGCTGCACCGTGGCGCGCGGGATGTTGATCTGGCCCTGTTGACCGCCGCCGGCACCGGCACCGGCATCGAGCACGCGGATCGGAATTTCCTGACCCACCAGGATTTCCGCCTTGCGATTGTCGAGGGTCACGACCGTCGGTTCGGCCTGCACGTCGGCGAGCGACGACTCCTGCAGGGCCTGGATGAACGGCGTCAGCGAGTACTTGCCGATTGCCGCACTGAAAATCAGGTTGAGCGCCGGGCTCGAGATGCTCGAGTTGGCGTTGGCGATGGCCGAGATCACGTTGCCACCGAGATCGACGCGATCGCCGATGACCGGCTGCAGCACTTCGCGGAACGCGTCGGGGACGCCGTCGCCGTTGCGATCGATCGGGATCTGCTGCACCACTTCCTGACGCGGAATGACGGTGTTGAAGAATTGGCGCGCCGTCCCGATATCGTAGGTGATGCCGAGTTCCTGCAGGCTGCTGCGATTGACGAAGATGATCTTCGCCTTGATCGCAACCTGCGGTGTGCGACGGTCGATGGAGCGGACGTAGCTGATCACATCTTCCATGCGGCTCTGAACTTCACGGATCAGCAGCGAGTTGGTGGCGCTGTCGGCCTGCACGCTGCCGCGTACCACACAACCGTTTGGCACCGCGCCTGGCGCTGTGGCGCCGCTGGCACCGGATGCCGGACCGCCCGCGCCTGGCACACAATCCCGCGTCAGCAGACCGCGGACGGTGGTTGCGAGCGAGGTGGCGTTGGCGTAGTTGACGCTCACGACCTGCGTCATGAGCGGCTCCAGCGACTGCTTGTCGAGCATGTTCTTGTACGAGTCGACGATGATGATCCCGTTCGGCTCTTCACTCGCGGCCAGACCCTGCGCGCTGAGGATGGCGGCCAGCGCTTCGTCCCACGGCTTGTCCTTGACGTCGGCCGTGATGCTGCCGGTGACGTCGCGGCCAACGATGATGGTGCGGTTCGCGAAGCTGGCGAAGGCGGCGATCACGTCGCGGATGTCGGCTTCCTGATAGCTGACCGTGATGCGAGGCTTGGGCGGCTTGCCGCGGCCAGCGGCCGGCGAGCCCACCGTCCGCGCTTGTGGCGTCTGATAGGCGACCTGCGACCGCGTTTCACCGACGATTGCACGCGCACTGGACACAGTGGAGTCCATCACGGCCGTCGCGGTCACCTCTCGTGACTCGACTGACTCGACGCGTCGCTCCGGCATCGATTCACCAGTGCTCCAGGCGGCGCTCTCCGATCCGCCGGCGAGCGCGATCCGGACTTCATTGCCACCAGACAGCGTGTAGCGCGCCGCGCCGTCCACATCGATCACGACGCGAACGACATCGGAACGGTACTGTGCCATGCGGATGTTCTGCACCGGGCCACGCGGCTGCCCGTCGTAGGCACGACCGCCGAGGGCACCGAGCGTGGTGCCCGGCAGGTCGAGCACGATGCGATTCGGGCCGGCCAACGTGAAGGTCGACCGCGCGACCGAATCGGTGAGCGAGACGGCGACCACGGTGCCGGACGCATTCGATTCAACGCGCACCCCCTGGACGAGGGCTTGCGCGGCGGTGGTAGTGGGAGCAGCCGTGATCGCGGCGAACACCGCGACCCCGGCTGCGGCCACGCGAAACCAACCGCGCAGCGGCGTAAAAACGTGCATCCGGTTCATCATGGTGCCCTCGTCGGCGTGATGGTCCTGGTCGAATCACCCATTTCAATACTTTCCTGGCGGCTGATCCCGAACTCGTCGATCGCAAACACGACTCGACGCGGTTCGATACTGGCCACGCGCATGCGCCCAAGCGGTTGCCCGACGCGTACGCGGTACTGCTCCTTGGTGGTGCGATCGCGGAAAATGGCGATCGACTGCGCGCCACCTGACCCATTCCGGGTGGCGTAGGCGATGCCGACCAGCGACAGATCCGCGATGGTCGGCCGCAGAACGCCAGTCGTGGCCAGCGAGACGAACGGATCGCGGCGGCCACCGGCATCGTAGGCAAATGTCTCGCGACGATACGACAGCTGTTCGCGCCGCATCAACGAATCGCGCTTGGCGGCGCTCGGCGCGGCGGCCGCGCGGCTGCTGCCAGGTTCGGCGCGCGCAACGGTCTGCTGCGCGTGGAGTGGCATCGTGGTCGCAACCAGCAGCGTGGCGACGGCGAGCACACGGGTTAGTGCATTCATCACGGGGTGGTTCCTCCACGACGTGACGTCGACACGGGCTCTCCGCCGCGCGCGACATACGTCTCGATATCGAACTCCGTCTGGATCGGCGCTTCCGACGCCGGCATCCGTCGGCGCATGGGCCCCGTGCCGAGCTGCGGCATGTTGTTCGCGCCATCAGCCATCTTCATTTTCAGCACCATCGGATTCACGATGCGCGGCAGGCTGCCGACGTTGGTGAGGAATTCGGTCATGTTGTTGTACCCACCCTTGACGATCAGGCGGTAGCGGTGGGCATCGTAATTTTCGCCGCCGCTCGCGACCGGCTGTGGCGTGACGCTGGCGATGTCGAGACCGACGCGACGCGCCGAGTTCGACACCTGTTCCAACAGGCCAGGCACTTCGTTGACGGTCGGAACCAGCTGACGCATGACGGCGAGGTTCTCTGCGTACTTCGCCGCGTCTTCCTTCAGCTGTCGCAGGTTGCCGGCCTTCAGCTCGTTGGCCGCCTTCTGGTTCGCGGCCGTCAGCGTCTCCACGTGGGAGCCCTGTTCCGTGATCGTTTCGGCCTTCGGCGTGAAGACGTACATGTAGAACAGCACGCTGAGGCCGAGGGCAAAGATGATGACGGCCAGCAGGGACTGTTCGCGCTTGGTGAATGAGTTCAGCATGTCAGCGTACCGACAAGGTGATCGGGACCGTCGTGACGGCCGCCGGGTCTGGCTTCTGATACTGCACGTCGAGCGTGAATTCGGTGACTTCGCGATTGTCCACGAGCATCACGTTCGACTTGTTGAGCGTGACGTTCTGGACGAACGGCGAGCTTTCGAGGATCCGCATGAAGCGGGTCAGCGCCTGGATGTCGACCGTGTTGCCGACGACCTGAAACACGACCTGCGGCTCCACGACCGGCTTGGCCTTCTTGGTCGAATCGCCTGCTGCCTTGGTGGTCGTATCGCGCTGCGGCAACACGGCCTTCTGGCTGACCTGCGTGATCGTGGTGATCCAGGTGTACGGCGGCAGCGCGCGACTGATTTCGTCGAGGATGTGCGGCCAGACGTATCGGCTGTCATCGATCTGCTGAATGATGCCGAGCTGCGTGATCAGCGAGTCTCGGCGCGCAATGACTGCTTTCCGCTCGCCGATGACCGACGAGAAGCGTGCGGAGTCGGCCAGTTCCTGCTGCAGGCGCTCATCGAGCGAGGCCAATTGGCGATCCTGGTACCAGAAGCCGCCACCGACGCCAAGGACGGCCAGTGCGACCGCGATTCCAGCGGCGGCTGAGATCATCGGCCGGGCGGGCGCCGGTGCGCTGTCATCGAGGGCGAAATTCGCCGCGTCCTTGTTGCGCTGGAAGCGCGCGAGGAAGGCGAGCCCGCCGGACTTTTTCTTGCCGGAGCCTTCGCCCGGGCTGAGAAGATTGATTTCAATCATGTTGTCTGTTCCTCAAGCCACTTGGCGGAGTGCGAGGCCGACCGGCAGCACCAGGAGCGACGCCACTTCATCGGCGTTCACATCGGCGAGTGCACCATCAGCGACCGCCAGGTTCAGCAACGGATTCACCGGACGGACCGGGATGCGCAGCAGGCCGGCGAGGCGTTCCGCCAAGCCAGTGACCCGCGCGCCGCCGCCGGCGATGTAGACCTCGCGAATCGGACGCACGGTGCGCGACAGCGACTGGGCGACGGTGCCGGTGCGCTCGATTTCCTTCGCCAGCTCTTCACCGCGGCGATGGACGACGTTGTCGAGGGCCGGTGTGGTGGTTGCAGCCACGAGGGCCGAGTCGGCGTCGTCGGCGGTCATGCGAGCGTCGCGCTGCAGATCTTCGCGCAGGCGGCGAACGCCAACGGTGTTGTCGCGGGTCAGGATCGGGATCCCATCATCGAGCACACTGACGTTGCAGACATCGTTGCCGATGTTCACCAGCGCCACCGTCCCGCGCATCGCGTCGGGGTGGTTGAATTCGAAGGCATTGTGAAGCGCAAACGCCTCGACGTCAATCACCTTGGCCTCGACGCCGGCGTCGCGGAGCAGCTGCACACGCGCATCGATCAGATCGCGCTTCGCGACGGCCATCAGCACCGACATTTCAGCCGACTCCCCATCGGGATCCAGTACCTGATAGTCGAGCGAAATGGAGCTCGTATCGAACGGCACGATCTGCTCGGCCTCCCACTGCATGGCTTCGCGTAGCTCGCTCATCTTGTTGCGGTCGATGACGACCTTGCGGACGATGACGTTGCCACCGCCGACGGCCGCGACGATGTGCGCACCCTTGGTTTCGGCGGAGGCCGCCGCGAGGGCGTTCTGCACCGCGAGAATCACGAGTGCGTGATCCATCACTTCGCCCTCGACGATTGCATCGGCGGGGACTGGTTCGACGACGACTCGCTGTAGCTCCGGCACGCCTTTGCCGTGTTCGATCACGGCAATTTTGACGAGTCCGGATCCAATATCGAGACCGATCGTGACCTTACGTCGCTTGAAGAACGCCATCGGATATGGGGCCAGGTGTGACGAGACCCGAACAGGGTCACCGGGGTGGGCGGTGAGCAGGGCATTGGGCCGACGACTGGCCGTCCCGAAATGCCTTCGACAGGTGGGTCGAATTGCACACAGGGAACGAATGGCGCGCGAATAGGTAACGGCGGTGGTGCATGCGCCCTGTCTCAGAAGAGGGTCAGGTGCGTCCAGGTCGAGGCAGGCCCCAGGCGCGTCACTCGCTCCACCGCGCGCCGGATCGCACACGCGTCGTACCGGACCCAGTCACCCGGACCGAGTCCGGAATTCCCGCCGCCCGTGTCTCCGCTGATCACCGCGCCGGTCACCGCGAGGCGACCGCCGACGTTCAGAATGGAGCCACGTGTGACGAGCACTCCCGTGAGTCGAAGGTCGGCCCCGAGAAGCAGTTCTGAATCGAGCACGAGCATTCCTTCGACATTCAGAGGACGCGTCAGCCGGCTTCGGGTCAATCGGAAGACCCCGACCAGCGAGTCGCGCACGGTGTCCGGGTCGATGGCGGGATACCGGATAGGGTCAAGGCCGGCCGGAAAAGGGGCCTGGCCGCTCGTCCCGATCGTTTGGCCATCGATTCGGCACTGCAGTTCCGGCCTGGTCGCGGCGGCCAGGTCCACCGTCGCACTCGGATCGATGCTCCATGCGTTTGCCCCGGTGATGGCGGCGGTCGGCATCCCCAGTGGCACAAGGAGTGGGATCAGCGTGCGCTGATCGGCGCGCGCCCAAACGGATGGCACGCCGGAGCGCCGCCGGGCCAGACCGCGCACGAGCAGCGTTTGCCAGCCGAGCCGGGCGATGTCGGTCTGCCAGTTGCCGAGCGTGGTGACGCCGGACGCGATCGTCGCCGTGTCGCCTGGCTGCGGCAATCGTCGCCATGCGCCCGCGTCGAGCAGCGCATAGGCAAGCGCGCGCGCGGAATCCGCCTGCGACGCCGCGGCGACCGTGGCGCGTTCCAGTGTGTCGCCGCGTCGCGAGCCGGCCACCGCTCGCCACAGCGCGAGGACACACACCCCGACGATCGCGCTGATGGCAACCGCCATCAGCAGCGCCGTTCCGCGGCGACACGGTGGCTCAGTGCGGACCGACATTGATCCTCACTGAATCGGTGATGACGTCCAGACGCGTCTGGGGAGCGCTGCGTAGCCAGACGAGGATTGCGCGCGTGCGTACGAGTGCACTGTCGGCGAGCTGCCGTTCCGCCGCGTCGATCGCGCGGAATGTGACGCCTGGCCCTCCGGGCGCGGTTGGTGCAGCCAGTGGTGAGATGAGCGGCTGTGGTGTGGAGAATGTCCGGCCGAGTGCGTCCCATGTCGCGAGTGACAGCGACCACTGTCCGTCACCTCCTCGCGTGAGCGACCAGCGTTCGCGCTGGAGCACGCGTGCGAGTGCGCCAGGTCTGACACCAGCAACTGCGCTGTCGATGGTCACCCGTTGACTGGCGCGTCCGGGCCAGACGGACGTACTGTCGCCACAGCTGCCGGCGCCTCCGGCCACGGAGCGAACGGCACGCTGAATCCATCGTTGTTCGGTATCGCTCCAGATCCGGAGTGCATCGTCGGTGGTCACCCAGCGTGGGAGGGCAGAGCCCCACGGTAGGGTGTCATTGGCGGCACTGAGGGTGATGGTATCGCGGTTCACAGTGCAGATCGTCGCGACACCGATCGTATGCACGAGATCGAGCACCGAGTCGCGCGCGACGCGAAGATCGTTCGCGACGGGGTCGGAATTGCTCACATGGCGCGTGAGAGTCCGCAGTCCGTCGCTGAGCGCGCTGCTCCGCAATTCGGCCGTCGACACCGTCGCCACCGTCTGAATACTTTTGCGTGCGACCAGCGATCCGACAGTGATCAGCACGAGCAGCAGGAGCAGGGATACGGTCATCTCGATCAGTGTCAGACCGGGCTGCAGGCTCAAGGAGCGCATTAGTCGCACCATCCGCCGAGTGCGAGCCGTACCGAATCGCCGCGCATGGAACGCAGTGTGACTTCATCGCGGTATGTGAGGCCGTCGTGGTCTCGCGAAAGCGCGAGTTGCCAGCGCGGCTCGCGCACTGATCGCGCGATGTTGATGCTGTCGCACGGCAGGGCGTTGAGATCGGCCAGTGCGCGTTCCGCGCGATGGAGAGCCGCTCGGTGGGCCCTGGCATATCCAAGCCCGCGTTCGGCAGCGGTCGTGGCGAGGAGCGCCCAGCTGGCGATGGCCGAGAGTAGGACGAGGGCGAGCAGGACTTCGCACAGCGAACTGCCGAATCGGGTGGCTGGCATCGGGCGCTCCGGTATGGGTGCGCCGATGATGCTGCTCAGTGCCTGCGGTGCGGTAACCGAATTCGCGCGCGCATCAGCAGATGCGCGCGCCGCAGTTAAAGGTCAGGCGCCGGCGACCGGAAGCAAGAGATGAATCGCCATGCCGCCTTCGCGTGCACCGTCGACCCAAATCGTGCCATTGGCGGCAGTCGCGGAGCGCCTGACGGTCGCGAGTATCACGCCGTAGGGATCGCCGGGGCGCGCGCAGGCAAAGGGATCGAAGGCGCGATCGAGATCGGTGCCGGTTGGCGAGGGACCGGCATCGGTGATCACGATCGAGAGCACCTCTGCCGGAGGCTGCGCGCGGTGCACCCAGGTTCGCAGGACATCGCCGGATGCACGCGGCACGATCGTGAGGCGGGAGTCACCAGTGCGTCGGACCGGTGTCTCCTCGATGTCCGCGCGGAACACGCGCGAGACGTGGAGGGTGACAGCGCTCTCAGGAGGCGACGCACTCCGGGCCAGCGAGATCATCGCACGGAGATCAGCATTCAGGCGAATCTGATCGACGACGACGCTGCACCGTTCGGTATCGAAGATGGTGCTGATGGCCGGACCATCCACGGTCGATTCGAGCTCCGCGACGAGTTGCCGCAGCTCTGCCACGACGTCGATTGCGCGCGTCGCGATCGGCACGCGAGAAGTGACCTGCCGAAACGCGTCGGACGCGGCGGCCAGGGCGGCCAAGGCATCGCCCATTTCAGGCGCATTGGTCGTCGACGCAAGCGCGGCGCGAATTCGTCCAGCCGCTCCATCATACGCGGCGGCCGACGCCGATCCGAGCTGGGCGAGAAACTCGTTCGTGTCCCGTTCGGCGGAGCGCAGCGCCGCGCGAGCGCCGGCGTCGGCGTAGGCCGAGGCGAGTGGAATCAGTGCGCCATCGCCCTGCGCCGTTGGCAGACCCGCGATGCCGACCGTCTGCACCTGGCGTTCCGCTTCGAGTGCAACGGCCGTGGCATGCAGGCGCAACCAGCGTTCGACGACCACAGCCAGAATCGCGACCAGCGCCGCCGTGGTGAGCGCGAACACACCCCCTACGCCCAAGGCCAGGAAGCCCGACGGGGCAACGCGCGGCAGAAAAAAGACGCAGGCAGCGCCAATCAGCAGCGTCGCCGCAATGGGCCAGGCGAGCGCATCCTGCAGCGCTCGACGTTCCGGCGAGGTACGGGCGGCGCGGTCGACGCGCGGAGTCATTGGAGGAGTCACGCGCGGAAACGTGATCGAGAAGGCCCGGGGCGCAAGTCGCGCGCTGGATCAGGCGCAGCCGACCGGCTGCATACGACACGCATCCTCACTCCGAGAAGCACACCGATGGATTCGAGGCCGCGTCGGGCGAGCCGGGGGGATCCGCCTACCAGCAGGCGGGGGTTCCATCGGCGACGCTCGAGGGCATCCCCGATGGCCGCGGAGCCGCTCCGACAAAGACGCCGCACGACTGTCCGCCGGGAATCAAGATCGACGCGTTCCAGCCCGTCGTTCCCGGTGGCGCCCCTGCAACCACGATCGCCAGCGAGGTGTTGCCGGGGCTGGGCGCGAAGCGAAGCGCCGCCGAATCTGCGTCCGCTGCATACCGAGCGTTTGCCGCGTAGAACTGCTCCTGCTGCGTGGCGAGGTTGTGAATATCCGATAGCCCCGCAGTGCGCGATGCGCGCTGCTTGGTATTCGCGTACTTCGGCAGTGCGAGCGCGGCCAGGATGCCGATCACGACCACCACGATCAGCAGTTCGATGAGCGTGAACCCTCGTCGCGCCACGCTGGCTCGGCGCGGGGACGGGACTGGATCGTGCTCGGCAATGATTAATGACATGTGTCGTGGGATGTGCGGGAACCGTCGCATGGCTGCGATGCGGCAGGCACTCAACCGACGGTCAACCCGGAAAAGCGTCACGACCCGGCGACTGAAGTCGCCGGGTCGTGACGGGCCTCAGTTGAACGTCGTGCCGTTTACCAGCAGACCGGCACACCCGATGGCGTCGACGCTGGCATACCCGCTGGAGCTGCCGCGCTGCCATGATAGATGCCGCAGGCCTGACCCGAAGGGATCGTAACACGTGCGCTCCAGCCGGTGGCGGTCGCCACCATGGTCAGCGCGGTGTTCCCCGCAGAGGGTGTGAAGTTCATCCTGCCGGCCGCGTTGCCCGTGTCGCCAATCGCAGCGTAGCGATTGCTGTCGGCGTAAAACCCTTCCTGTGATGTCGCGAGATTTCGCATGTCGGCAATACCAGCTGCCCGGCTCGCGCGCTGCTTCGTATTCGAGAACTTCGGGATTGCGACTGCGGCGAGAATGCCGATGATCACAACCACGATCAAAAGTTCGATCAGAGTGAAGCCTTTCTTCTGAGTGCGCTGCATGGGAGGAGTCGGTTCGGGTCAACATGCTGGTGTTCGGCGCGTCGTGCGCGAACATCTTGCCTGCGTCGGGCTTCTTTAAGGCAAGCTGGCAGCCACAACAGTTGGCCACACGGAAAGTGTTGTATGGCATAGAGTTACGACTTCCGCTGACTCCTCGACCGTGTAACAGTGGCGTTGCACTTTACGACAGGTCCGGCATTTCGCGTTGCTGGGTCTGCAAGCACCTGCGCCGGTGTGCACAGCGACGCCAGCGTCATGATGCGTCGGTAACTCTGCTGCGCGACGCGTTGATAGAACGACACCGCGAGTGCCACGGCGTGTTCGGTCGGCGGTTGAGCGCCAGACGCGAGCACCACGCGCGGCCAGATGCGCAGCAACAACAGCGACGCGGCCCGGGAGCGTTGTGCTCACCGGGCCGCGTCGACAATCATGCGCCATACTCACGCGCCGGTACTTCACGCTGCACCCTACTGTGCCAGCAGACCAGCGCGCCGATCGAGCTAGTGGTCGGCATGCCAGTCGGTGGCGCTACCGCGGCAAACCGCTCGGCTCTCAGCGCCGACGCGAGTGAGTCACAAATGCAACGCGACCCGGGGGTACTCCCCGGGTCGCGCTGCCGGCGACGTGGGTCGCCTGATTCGATCAGCTTACCAGCAGACCGGCACGCCGTCCGGGTTCGTTGCTGGCATCCCCGCCGGGCGAGCGGCGGTGCCACTGAAGATGCCGCAAGCCTGAGCGCCAGGAATCGTCACAACTCCGCTCCAACCCGTCGCCGTGGCAACCAGCGTCAGGGCTGTGTTGCCGTTCGACGGCGTGAAATTCATCCGGCCCGGGCCAGTACCCGTATCCGCAATCGCGGCATAACGGCTGCTGTCGGCGAAGAAGCCTTCCTGCGCAGTGGCCAGGTTACGCATGTCGGCGATACCGGCCGAGCGCGAGGCGCGCTGCTTGGTGTTCGAGAACTTCGGGATCGCGACCGCAGCCAGGATGCCGATGATGACGACCACGATCAGGAGTTCGATCAGAGTGAAGCCCTTCTTCATGCTACGACGCATGGAGCATTCTCCTTCGAGAAAGTGAGATGGTTTTCCATCGCCTGGGCCGACGACGGTCACAGTTGTCGAAGTGGCAAATTGCCTGCCGAACTGGACCATACGCGTAAGTTCCTGAAATACAGAGACTTACCAGATACGCTCTTCGGCACGCGGTATCGATGGGTCTTGCACCCTGCCGCAGGCATTGCAGAACGCGGCAGTAGGGGAAAACGCAACTGGCCCGGCGTGCCGAAGCACGCCGGGCCAGGAGTCAGCCGACCAAGGTCAGCTGCGCACTGCTGTTACCAGCAAACCGGGACGCCGTCCGGGTTCGTCGCCGGCATACCGGCCGGACGAGCGGCGGTGCCACTGAAGATACCGCAGGCCTGAGCGCCAGGAATCGTCACGCGGCCGCTCCAACCAGTCGCGGTGGCAACCAGCGTCAGGGCTGTGTTGCCGTTCGACGGCGTGAAATTCATCCGGCCCGGGCCAGTACCCGTATCCGCAATCGCGGCATAACGGCTGCTGTCGGCGAAGAAGCCTTCCTGTGCCGTTGCCAGGTTACGCATGTCGGCGATACCAGCCGAGCGCGAGGCGCGCTGCTTGGTGTTCGAGAACTTCGGGATTGCGACCGCGGCCAGGATGCCGATGATCACGACGACGATCAGGAGTTCGATCAGGGTGAAACCCTTCTTCATGCTACGTCGCATTGGTACAACTCCATAGTGGGAGACCGGTCACCGCCTGGCACAGTGCCAATCGGCTCGGACTCTTCTATGGCAAGGCTACTGCCGCAGAAATCGCAAACTGCAACGCGTTGATTGACAACGTGTTACGATCGTGAAGCAGTGACAAGCTCTGCCATTCACCACTGCTTTTCGCCACGGCCGTGGCGTTCTGCAAAGGCGCAGACTCATTCCGTGGTATTCCCAACGGATGTTTATGGCCAGCAGACCGGCACGCCATCCGGTGTGGCGGCCGGCATGCCCCCCGGCGCCGGCGCCGCGCCAACGAAAATCCCGCACGAACTGCCTCCGGACACCGCCAGCACCGCATTCCACCCGGCTGAACCGGGCGGCGCCCCAGCCAGCGCGATGCCGAGGCCGGTGTTTCCACGACTGAGCGAGAACCGCATCACCGCGGTGTCTGCAAGGGCACCGTAGCGGTCGCTATCGGCATAGAACCCCTCCTGGGCGGTCGCGAGGTTTCGCAGGTCCGCGATTCCGGCCGCCCGATTTGCTCGACGCTTGGTGTTGTTGAACTTCGGTATGGCGATCGCGGCCAGGATGCCGATGATCACGATGACGATCAGCAATTCAATCAGGGTGAACCCTCGTTGTGACACGCGCTCGTGCTGCTGGCTGTGCATGGCGTCCTCCGGATCGGGTGAGCGGCGCCGCTGCGTTGTGGCTGGCGCCAGCCGACAGAGTCACAGCGCCGTCATCGATCCACCTAACCGAAGATCCGCCCGTATCATCGTCCTCGTGCCCGCAGGTGCGGCGCGCGAATCGTCGCGGCGGCGATCCGCGCAACAGACGGCGACTGGCACGACGGGCCGCACATCAGCACGGAACAATGCCAAACGTCCGTGCACGCGACGACGCGTACACGGACGTGATCAGGCAGCGCGCCCGGCACAACGGTCAGGCGTCGGTCTCGTAACGTGCGAGTTTGCGATAGAGCGTGCTGGCGTCGATGCCCAGCGTCGAGGCGGCGCGGCTCTTGTTGCCCCCTTCACTCTGCAGCACCCACATGATGTACGCCCGCTCGATCGCGTCCAGCGTCGGGTTCACGATCACCCGCTCCGCAACCAGCGGTTCCACGCGACGCGCCGTGACACGTTCCGGCAACGCATCGACATCAATTGCGTCGCCCGTCGTCAGGATCACCGCGCGCTCCATGGCGTTCTCGAGCTCACGGACGTTCCCTGGCCAGTCGTACGCCTGCATCGCATCGAGCGCATCGGTCGTGAGCGTGAGTGGGTGCTCGTGGCGCGTGCCCCCGACGCGCGCCAGAAACTTGGTTGCGAGAACGCCGATGTCGTCGCGACGATCACGCAGCGGCGGCAGGTGAATCGCAATCACGTTCAGGCGATAAAACAGGTCACCGCGAAAGCTGCCGCGCTTGATCTCGTCTTCCAGGTCACGATTGGTGGCCGCGATCATGCGGACGTCAATCGGCTGCGATTCGGTGCCACCAACCGGAATCACCTCACGCTGCTGCAGCACGCGGAGGAGTTTCACCTGGGTGGCCGGCGTGGTCTCGCCGATTTCGTCGAGGAAGAACGTTCCCTTGTTGGCAGCGGTAAACAAGCCGGCCTTGTCTTTCACGGCTCCCGTGAAGGAGCCCTTCACGTGACCGAACAGCTCACTTTCGAGCAGCGATTCCGGCAACGCGCCGCAGTTGATCGACATGAAACTATTGTCGGATCGTGGCGAAAGATCGTGCAGGTAGCGCGCGATCACTTCCTTGCCGGTGCCCGATTCGCCGGTGATGAGCACCGTCGAATCGGTCGGCGCGACCGTCTCCACCATCTGCAGCACTTTCAACCACGAGCGACTGTTACCGGTCGGTTTTGAGCCCGCACTGCTGCGATCGCGACGCTGAATTTCCTGCTTCAGCGTGACGTTCTCGATCTTCAGCTGCCGATGCTCGGCCGCACGCCGCAGGATGGCGACCAACTCGTCGTTGCGGAACGGCTTCTGGATGTAGTAGTACGCACCTTCATTGACGGCCTGGATGGCGCTCTGCATCGACGCCTGCGCCGTCATCAGCACCACCGGCAGCTGCGGGTCGCGCGCCTTCACCGCCGCCAGAATCTCGATCCCGGAAATCGTCGGCATCCGGATGTCGCTGAGGACGATGTCGGGATTCGACGTCTCGAGCGCATCCAGTCCCGCCTTGCCGCCAAGGGCGGTGATCGGTGTGAATCCTTCATTCTTGAGGAGGATTCGCAGCGTCTCGAGAATGCCCGCCTCGTCGTCGATGACGAGGACCGTGGGCGTCGTTCGCTGGGTCACGCAGGAGCTCCGTTCTCTGACTGTGTGCGAGGCAGGATGATCGTGAAGCGGGTGCCACTGCCCGGGGACGAATCAACGAGCACGACGCCACGATGCGCGTCGATGGCGCGATGTACGACCGGAAGGCCCAGCCCGCTACCGCGAGGCTTGGTGGTGAAGAACGGCGTGAAGATCCGGTCGCGGACATCGGCAGGCATTCCCGGCCCATTGTCCTCGATCACCAGACGCACGGCCCCAACCTCCGGCAAAACACCGCCTGGCATCATCTCCGGGGTTGCCGCGCGCATCGTGACCCGGACCACGCCGCCAGCTTCGCCCAGCGCCTGCGCGGCGTTGAGCACCAGGTTGAAGATTGCCCGGTGCAAGAGATCCGAATCGCCGTCCACGAACTGCACCGCAGGCTCGGCATCGAAGATGAGCTCGGTTGTCGCACTCCGATCCGGGTGCGCACTCACGAGATTGATCGAGTCACGCACCAGCCCGGCAAAGTCCAGCTGCGCGACCCGCGTCACCCGAACCCGCGCAAAATCGAGAAACTCCGTCAGCAGGCGCGCGAGCCGATCACTTTCGCGCACGACCAGCCTCGTCAGTGACCCGGTATCCTCGTCCGCCGATGGCATCCGGCCGAGCTGCTCAACCGCGCTGCGGATGCTGGCCAAGGGGTTCTTGATTTCGTGAGCGAGGCTCGCCGCCAGCTCGGAAATCGCTTCGAGCTGCCCCGCCCGCACGTGAAGATCCTCGAGGCGCTTCTGATCCGAGATATCCGAGAAAATCGCTGTGGCACTGCCCGCGTCATCCGGCGCCTCGCTGCGCAGGTACGTGACCGTGATGCCGAGCAGCAGTTCGCGGTCCTCGATCCGGACCATCGCCTCGGCACGAGACGTTCGCGTCCGGGTACGGATCGCGCGCTCCAGCGCCAACAGGAGACCTGGGGCAGCACGGTCCAGCTCGGCGCGGACCGGCCGGCCGACCAATGGCGCCAGATCCGCGCCGAGCAGGGCGCTCGCCGCCTGATTGGCGTACTGCAGCACACCCGCCGCATCGACCGTCATGACGCCGCTGCGGATATTGTCCAGGACGTCCGACGCCTGCAGCCGTTCGCGCCGGAGCGTTTCGGCGAGCAACTCCGAACCAGAGCCGACCTCGCGCAGTCTCGCACTCACGTACCCGGTCCCCACCGCCACGGTGGCAAAGTTGCCCATCTGCAGCCAGGCGGTCGAGTCCAGTACGAAGTCCCGCGTGACCACGATCTCGGTGAAGTAGAACGCACAGACCAGCAGCGCGGCGATCAGCCCACCGCTGCGGGGAATCAGCAGCGCCGAGTAGGCGATCACCAGGATGTAGAGCGCCGCGAACTGGGATTCGCTGCCGTTCGTCACGTGGACCAGCGCCGTGATCAGCGCGATATCGGTGACTGCCTGCCAGAGCAGGAATCCGCGACTCGTGGGAGCGCGGTACATTTCCACCGCTATGAGCGAGATACCCGTGACGGCGAACGCCATGATGGCTGCGGCCTGCACCAGCCGAACCGCAGTCACCGTTTGCCCCACGGCGAGCTGCGGCAGCACGACGATCAACGCGACCGACAGTACCGTACGAATCGCGTATACCCACAACAGCGCCCGGCGCGGATCGAGGATGGCGCGTAAGCGCGCGATGGGCGTCAGAGCCTGCGCCGAGGGTCGGTATCGTTTCGCCATGAGTGCGGACAATGTGACACCGGCATCACCGGCGCGGGGAGTGGCACCGTGAACCTGCCAGAAGCGGGTGTCGGCATTCGGCTGCTCGGCGTGCTCGTCCTCGTGCTCATGAACGCGTTCTTCGTGGCGGCGGAATTCGCGCTCGTCGGGTCGCGCCGAAGCAAGATCGACCAGCTCGCCGAGGAGGGCGTGAGCGGCGCGAAAGCCGTTCAGGAGGCACTCAAGAACCTCGACCGTTACATCTCCGGGACACAGCTGGGCATCACGCTGGCCTCCCTCGCACTTGGCTGGATCGGCGAACCGGCACTCGCGACACTGGTCGACGGCGGGCTGGAACGGATCGGCATTCACGGCGCAGCCGGTGTCGCCCACAGCACCGCGGGCATCGCCACGGCGTTCCTCGTCATCACGTTCCTGCACATTGTGCTCGGCGAACTGGCACCGAAGTCCATCGCGCTGGTCGCGCCGGAGCGCGTCAGCATGTATCTGGCGCGGCCGCTGATGCTCTTTTCGCGCGTGATGAGCCCATTCATCACGGTGCTGAACAATGTCGCCAATGCGCTTTTGCGCCTCGTCGGTGTCGATCCGGCCGGCGGGGGTCATCAGAGCGTGCACAGCGCCGACGAACTGCGACTGCTCGTGATGCAGGCCCGGGCGCAGGGAACGCTGAACGAGACGGACAGCATGATGCTCGCCGGGGTCTTCGATTTTCACGAGAAGAAGGCGCGCGATGTCATGCGCCCACGGACGGAAGTCGCGGCGATTCCGCTGGATTCCTCCGAGGACGAAGTGTGGGCCATCCTCCGTTCGGAGCGCTATTCACGGTATCCCGTCACGGGCGAATCGCTGGACGATATCGTGGGCGTCTTTCTGGCGAAGGACCTCTGGCTGCACCAGGGTCGGTTCACCGTGCAGCAGTTCCTCAGGCAACCGCTGTTCATTCCTGACTCGCGGTCAGCCGAGCGCGTGCTCGACGACCTGCGAAAGACCCGCGCGCACATGGCCGTCGTTCTCGACGAATACGGTGGAACGGCCGGGATCATCACCATGGAGGACCTCGTCGAGGAAGTCGTGGGCGACATCGCCGACGAGTACGATGCGGCGGCACGAGAGGCGCTCGAGACCGATGGCGTGCTCGAGCTCGCCGGCTCGCTCTCACTGATCGACGTCCGTTCGGACTACAAGGTGCTCGTCCCCGACGGCGACTGGACGACACTCGGCGGATATGTCTTCAACGCCCTTGGCCGGCTGCCTCGTGTTGGTGATCGTGTGACGATTCCCGGGTCCGATCTGGAGGTGGTGGCGATGGATGGGCGTCGGGTCGCGGCGGTACGCGTGAACCGCGTCCCCGCGCCCGGGCACTGACATGGCCAGCCGCTCCTCGGCGAATGTTCCCGTAGCGAACCTCGCGGCGACACACCGACGAACCGGGCGGGGCGCAGCGATGTCCCGCGGCACGGTCCTCCGTTATTTCTGTATGCGCCCGCTTCTGCTTCTTTTGCCCGCGGCACTCGCCCTCGGCGGGTGCGCCCGCGACGATTCCACCCGAAACGCCAGCGCGGCGGGTGTGACGGACACCGCGGGTCCCCGTACTTCAACGGTGGCGCGATGGCCCCGCGATACAGGAGTCGTGGTGCCGCTTGCACCACCGGGGCTGCCGGCACGCGACTTCCCCGCCCCGCGCCGTCCGATCTCGAGCATCGTCTCGCCGCAGTGGAGTGATGAAGCGACACGCGATGCCGCCCATGAGGCGGATACGGTGATGGCACTGCTCGGCCTGCGACCCGGCATGGCCGTCGCCGACATCGGTGCCGGCAGCGGGTACTACGTGGCGAGGATGGCACGCCGGGTTGGCCCCGCCGGTGTGGTGTATGGTCAGGACATCATGCCGCGCTACCTCCGCTATCTGCGTGAGCGCGTGGATCGGGATGAACTGACGAACGTGCGGCTCGCGCTCGGCGACCCGCACGACCCGCGTCTGCCGCGACAGTCGCTCGATCTGGTGACGATGATCCACATGTACCACGAGATCGAGCAGCCGTTTGGTTTGCTGGCCAATCTCGTCCCGTCGCTCAAGCCGGGAGCGCGCATCGCAATTCTGGACATGAATCGACGCACCGATCAACACGGCACGCCGCCGTTGCTGCTGAAATGTGAAATGGAAGCGGTGGGATTTACGCAGCAGAGCTTCCACGACCTCGGCGTCGACGGGTACGTCGCGATTTTTACCGCACCATCGGTCATTGACGTGGCGAAGATCACGCCAGCAGCGCGCCGCTGCGACTCGGTGGCTGAACGTGGTTCGTGATCCCGTCGATGGGCCACGCGATGTTCTGATCGTGAGTGCCCACGTTCGCATTCCACGGACGGAACTGGATATTCGCGCGACGCGCGGTGGTGGGCCGGGCGGACAGCATGTGAATACCAGTTCGACCAGGATCGAGTTGCGCTGGCAACCTCGCGAGTCGGTTGCACTGACGGACGCCCAGCGCGAACGTCTGGTGGGTGCGTTGGCGACGAAGCTCGACAGCGATGGCTGGGTCCGGATCACCGCCAGCGAATACCGCAGTCAGCTGCAGAATCGCGAGGCGGCAGAGGCGCGCCTGGTGGCGATGGTGAAGGGGGCGCTGGTGGTGCCGAAGCTCCGCCGCGCCACCAAGCCGACGAGGGCGTCGAAGACGAAGCGACTCGAAACCAAGTCGCTGCGCAGCAACGTCAAACAGCAGCGAAAGCGCGTATCGCGCGACGAATAGCCGCCGGCGTGCGAGTGTACGCGAAGCGGGACGGGAGTGAGTCGCACGACAGGACCGGGCCCACTCCGCCCGCGCCACGCGCCACGCACCACGCGAACGGTGCGGGCTCTCCGCACGCCTACCGACCGAACGACATTCCGAGCGAGTATGTCCACATGTTCACTTCGCTTTCGCGAACGAGCGGCGTCACGGTGGTGCCATTACCGAAGCTGTCGCGCGTGAGGTAGCGGGCGCGCCCGTTGAAGTTCCGGCGTGCACTGAAATCGAGGCCCGCCAACCGACCAATCGGGATTCTGATCCCGCCGCTGACGGCTGAGGTGAAGAGATTGTCGCGTTGATTGGTCGTCTGGAACACATCGGGGCCGCCTTCCTCGCCGTCGGCCGACGATTGCGTCCAGAAGACGGTCCAGCCGGCCATGGCATTCACGTACGGACGAACCGGGCCGGCCGGGAACTGCAGCTCCGGACCGGCGAGACCGGAGAAGATATTGTTCGAGGTCGTGATATCGACGGTGATCCGGCAGCCGCTGCCGAAGCATTCACGAGTGGTGGATCGCCCGTAGATCAGGAAGGCGGCATCGGCGCGCAGCGAGGCGATGTTCTGACCGCCGGGGAACCACCGGAAGTCTCCACCGGCGCCCCAGCCGGTGCTGACGTACGTCTTGAATTCCCCGAGAGGCCGTGCGTAGATGGCGCGGACGCCGAAGCCGATGGGCTGCATGGCGAGCGGCTGAGCGCCGACGGCGCCGGCCATGCCGCTGAGGGCGAGCGCAAGCGCCGCCGTGTGGCGACGTATGGGAAGCGACAACATCAGGGTGCCTCGCGGTGAATGCGACGGAGCACGCTCCGTTCGCGCGACTGCATTGAATACGCCGCAGCGACACCCATGTTTCACCCGCGCCCGGACGGCCCGTCAGCGCAGTTCCGCGAGCCGCCCCGGAGACCCCGCCGCGACCGCCAGCGCGGCACGCGCGGCGAGATACTTCGCTTGCAGCGCAACGAACTTGAGCTCCTCATCGAGGACCTGACGCTCGCGGGTGTTCACCAGGAACAGGTTGCTCTCGCCCGCATCGAACTTGGCCCGTTCCCCGGCACTGAGGATCCGGAACAGCCGCACCGCGTCGCGCTGTAGCGCGAGCTGTGCTTCGAATTGAGACAGGTCGTTGATGGCGGTTCGGACCAGCAGTACGACGTCGCGCCGTGTTTCGCGCGCCTCGAAGTCGGCGCGATCAAACTTCGCATCAGTGCTCTGGAATTTTCCGCGCTCCTTGAAGAACAGCAGCGGCGACGACACGTTGATCGCGCCCTTGTAGTTCCCTTCACGGCCCAGCGCATCACCAACGTTGAATCCGGCGCCGCCGACGGTACGGAGCGCCGCCAGTTCCGCGCTGACCAGCGGGATGACCGACTGGCGGGCCAGTGCCCGCTCGGCACCAGCCTGTGCCACCTTGCCTTCTGCCTTCCGGACCTCGGGATGGAGGCGCATCACGCGCGCGAGCAACGCCGGCACCGACGCAGAATCCAACGTCACGCGACCGAGGCCCGAGTCACTCGGTACCGCGCCGATACGCAGATCGGTCGGCTGACCGCGACTGTCCCACAGGTACGACGTCAGATCCATTGACGCCGCAAAGTACGACTGCTCAGAACCCGCCAGCTGCGCGCGACGACGATTCAGTTCCGCCGCCGCTTCGATGCTGTCGATACCTGCAGCATCACCGGCCCGCACCCGACCCGTGATCGCGACGTACCGCACATCCGCCAGCCGCACACCGTCACGAATCACCTGTAGCTGCAAGGCGGTCTCGAACCAGCTGGCGTAGGCCTTGGAGGCCGAGAACAGCAGCTTGTTGGTCATCGCAGCGCGTTCCGCCTGCGCCACATCGCGGAGCGCGCGCGCGGTACGCAGTGCCGTGCGCCGCTCGTCGGTCAGAATGCGCTGGCCGAGTGGCAACGAAAATCCGGCGGTGAACAGGCCGTTCGCCGGCGTGGTGAATTGCGGGTTGATGAATCGGCCCGACGCACGTTCATAGCCAATCTTGAAATCGGCACCGAACGGCGTCGGAATCTTCAGCGCGACATCGGCGTAGTTGAAGTACAGCGACTGCGTTCCCGGCGTCGTCGAGCTTTCGAATCGCTTGGTTTCCCACGACGCCTCGAGCTTCGGCTCGAAGTTTCCGAACGCCGCCGTCACGTCACCCTCGGCACCATCCTCGATCAAACGTGCCTGACGCACCACCGGATGATTCCGGCTGACGATGTCAAAGAACGCGTCGAACGTCAGTGGAACACCGGGCAACATGCGCACGCTGTCGCTGACCACGGGTAGACCGCGGCGCACCACCGGCGCCTGCGCCGAAAGCGTCGAAACCGTCAGCAGTGCCACCCAGAGCACGCGTGACCCGCATCGAATCACTTCTTCGCCGCCTTGCCATCGCCGCCAAAACCTTCGCCGCTGACGTTCCGGAGGGACGGCGGGAATCCGTTCAGGCGCCGCCAGATCTCGAAGCCGACGCGGACTTCATCGAGCATGGCCCATCCCAACACGCCTGAGCCGAGCCGCAGCTGTCGCGGCCATTTCTCTTCCTTGACATCGGGTGTCACCAGCACGCGGAAGTCGCCGGAGTTTCCAGGCACCCGATCGATCACCGCGACCGTTCCGCCGAACGTTCCGACGCTGACACTCGGCCAGCCGGCGAACTGCAACGCCGGCCAGCCATCGAACTGGAGGCGCACCTTCCGGCCGACGCTGAGCAACGGAACGTCCATCGGCTTCACCAGCAGCGCCACCGCCTGCTGCGCATCAGCCGGCATGATGGTGACCACCGACTCCCCTTCCTTCAACTGCTCGCCGATACCGGCCCGCGTCGCCCGCACGATGGTACCATCCTGCGGCGCGCGAATGACGTAGAACCCGTTGCGAATTTCGAGGTTCTGCACATTCTGGCGCAGCTTGGCGACATCGGCCGTCCCCTCGCCCACTTCAGCCATCGTCGCGGCCTGATCCGAGCGCGCCTTGGCGATCTTCTCGCCGTATTCGACCGCAACGGAGTTGAGCTCGATCTGGGCCGCCTGCAGCGTCTGCCGTTTCTCCTGCAGCTTCGCAATCGTGTTCTGAAAGCGAACCCGCGCGTTCTCGAGATCGGTCAGTCGGGTCAGCTCCTGATCGATCAGAGTCTGCTGGCGCTGCAGCTGGATCAGCGCCGTGGCCGAATCGATGATCGAGGCACGCACTTCCGCTTCATACTGCGCGACCTTGGTGCGGGCCTTTTGCTCGCTGAGCGTCAGATTCTGCTGTAGCAGCCCGATCTGCATGCCGAGTTGCTTCACCTTCTCGCGCTTTGACGACACGGCCGACGACTTGCCGGTGAGCTGGTCGTTGTATCGATCAATGGTGCGCGGATCGAGGTAGTCGTCCTTGACCTCGGCGATCCGCAGGATCGGGTCGCCCTTCTTCACGGCCTGTCCTTCCTGCACGAACCACTCGACGATCCGTCCGCTGATCGTCGTTGGCACCTGCTGCGGACGATCGCCCGGCGCAAAGGCCGTCACCTCGCCCTTGCCCTCCACGAACTGCTGCCAGGGCAGCAGCATCGCCAGCACGGCGAAGATCAGCGTGCCGAGCACGATCCGGAAGAACAACCGATGCGATTGTGGTGTGATAAGCAGCTTCGCGGATTCGAGATGCTCATGGTCGGCGAGCACATCACGATCCTGGACTGGAGTGGATGCCATGATCAGCGCACCGGGACAGTCAGCCCACGCACCGACGACCGCCCGAGCGAGCCGGCCAGCTCGGCATACGTTCCCTGCTCCCGGATTCGACCGCCGTCCATCACGATGATCAGGTCACAGGCAGCGAGAAACTCCGGATCGTGGGACACGGCGATCACCGTGTGCGCAACGGAGTGATCCGTCAGCAGCCGGATGAGGCGCGAACGATAACTGTCATCGAGATTCTGGAAGAAATCATCGAGGAGAAGCAGGCGCGGCTGACCGACGATGCCCTGTGCGACCAGCAGTTTGCTGGCGACAGCGGCCGAGAGATTGGCGCCGCCATTGATGATCGTCGTCTGGATCCCCTGCGGCATCGACTGCACCACGTCGTCCACATCAACATCGCGCAGCGCCTTCAACACCGCGGCCCGGTCCACGAATCGACGTCCGACGCTGATGTTGTCTTCGATCGTACCGTCAAACAGGTCGGTGGTTGAGAGCACCTGCCCGATCTGCTCACGCAGCGCCGCGCGGTTCATGCTGCGGAGCGTCACACCATCGTAGGTGAGCGTGCCCTCGAAACCATCATGCAGGGCGCCCAGAACGCGCAGCAACGTGGTCTGTCCGCTGCCATCGACGCCGGTGATCGCGATGCGATCGCCAGGCCGGATGTCGAGATCGATGTCGGCCAGCGCCGGCGAAGTCTGGTCGGGGTAGGTGAAGGACAGCCCCCGCGCGAAAATCGCCAACCCCTGCGCCGACTCAGTGAGCTGCAAGCCGCGAATCTCCTCGAGCGGCAGATCCATCACATGGCCGATCTTGTCGACCGATGTCAGCACGTCGTAGATCGTTGCCAGCGAGCGAATCAACTTTTCGATGCCCGCCAGCACCGTCACGATCACCAGCTCCGCGGCAACGAATTGCCCGAGCGTCAGCGAGCGGTCGACCACCAGCGTGGTGCCGAGGACCAGCAGTGCGCCCGTCAGCAGTGTCTTGAACGCGATCATGCTCAGCGACTGCGTCACCAGCACCTTGAAATGCTTGCGCCGGTACTTGAGATAGTTGGCCACGTGGCCGTCCATCATCTCCAGTGGCAGCGTCGAGCGAGTCGCAAACTTGAAGGCCGCGATCGATCGCGCCATTGCCTGCAGCCACTCGAGAACGTTGTACTTGAACTTCGACTCCATGATGCTCGTTTCCAGTCCACGTGGAAACGTGATCCGGAAAATCACGTACACACCGACGATCAGCACGAGCGCGAAGATGATGAAGCTGGGATTGTAGAACGAGAGGAGCCCGAGGCCGAAGAGCACCTGCAGTGTGGCCGTCGGCACGTCGAGCAGGAGCTTGGCGAGTGCCTTCTGAATCAGCACGGTTTCGAAGAAGCGATTCATCTGCAAGGGCAGGTTTGATGACTGCGCCGCTTCGAAACGGATCCGGGGCACCAAATACGCGAACTCGAATGCCAGTCGCGCAAAGATCCGTTGCTGAATCGTCTCCACCACCGACTCCTGCAACAGCCCGACCACACCGGTGACCAGCGTCCCGACGATCGCAAACGCGATCAGCAGTACCACCGGCTGAAGCACCAGCCCACCCTGCACCAATTGCGTGATTCCCTGAACGGCGAGCGGCACGGTGAGTCCAAACAGGCCGACCAAAACCGCGTAGAGATAGATCAGCCAGATGTCACGACGCTCCGCCTTCAACAGCTGACCGAGCCGCTCAAACGGTGACAGATGGTTGTGTGGCTCCTCGTGAATCAACCCGTCTCCGCGATCACTCAGGATCGGCGTCAGCCGAACCGGCACCAGCGCGTAGACCGGCTGCGACGCCAGCCGCGACCAGACCGCGTCGATCGGCAACGTATATTCGGCACCGACACCCTGGAGCGTGATCGGCACGATCGTCAACGAACGGCCGCCGTTGGTGCGAACCACCACCGCCGCTTCGAGGGCGCTGGCCGGACGGTCCGGCAGGAGCACGATCGGCACGGCACCACCCGACATCAGTTGCACAAACTCGACCTGTCCAACAGTCCGGCGGAGGTAGCTGAGTTCACCCTGCTTGCCAATCGACTCGATCGCAGTCGCCAGTTCGCCGACATCATTGACCACCGGTGCTGCACCAATGAACCCGGGATCCCAGCGGCGCGGCTCGATCTCGAGGCCGAGCGTCCTGGCGATCAATTCATTGACGGACCGGCTGAGCACAAACGCCATGTGATGGTCGGGCTGGGTTCGGTGAACGGGAATCCCTATGAAAATGGTCGTGTTTGCGGACTAGTTCAACGTCGCATCCCCAGACAATTCAATATGTTACGTGTCCCCACCGATTCAGCGACGGTCGCGAACCCGGTCGATGGCGCGTCGTTCTTTCTTGCTCGGCTTCCCTTGCTGAAAGGCAAAGGTCATCGCCGCATTCCGATACTGCTCAGCCGCCGCTGCACGCGCGGCCACGCTCGCCGGCGTCTCGTGGTACAGCGACTGCGCGATCGCCGCCGACCCTCGACGGCCGCTCACGTCACGCACGTGCACCACATGCTGGTATGGGCCGATACGAACGCTGACCTGGTCGCCGGACTGAATCAGCTTCGCCCGTTTCGGACGTTCCTCATTCACCGACACCTTGCCACCGTCAATTGCCTCAGCGGCCAGTGCGCGCGTCTTGAAGAAGCGCGCGGCCCAGAGCCACTTGTCGAGGCGGACCTTGCCCGGCGGCGCCGCGTCGTCCGAGGCGTCGATCATCGGCTGGGCAGTGTGGCCGGTGGCACCCGTCGGCGCAGCACCGGGCGTGACGGCGGCAGCGCCACCCCGAGTCGGCGCGCGCCGTCAGTGGCGTAGGCAACGTCTGCCGGCGGGTCACCATTCGGCCAATCCCGCTCCTTGCCGGGGTGATCCTGCCGCGGCTGTCGCAGCACCCAGGCCGCAATGTCAGCAGCGACCTGTGCATCGAGGCTCCCGGGCTGGTCGAAGGGCATGTTCGATTGCAGAAACGTGGCCAGCACCTTCTGACGTGCCAGACCGGCGCCGACGGAGTAGCTCCGCGCGCCGAACACCGCCGGAGCGGCGACCGCGCCCGCGCCAGCTGCGCCATGACAACGCGCGCAGTTGGGCTGGTAGGCAGCCGCACCTCGGGCCGCGCTGCCTTCGACACGCACCGTATCGGGACGCTCCTGCGCCGGCAGCGCCCGCAGTGTCTCGAGATATGCAACGATATCGCGCATCGCCGGATCATCCTCTGGCAGCATCCGCCCGGCCAGACTGCGCGCGATGCACTCATTCACCCGCTGCTCGATCGACTCCTCCGAACCGCGCCGGGCTCGGTACTTCGGGAATCGCGCGGTGACGCCGATCCACGGCATCGCCTTGCCGCGTTTACCGTCATCGAGGTGGCAGCTGGTGCAGCGAAGCCCGTTGCCGGAATGGCGCGGTAGACTGTCGCGGAAGTGCTGCAGCAGTGCCAACCCACGACGCGCGTCTGGCGCCGGTTCGGGACGCGGGAAGCCCGAGGCTCCCATGAGAATCGCGGCAGAACACGAGAGCGAAGCAAGTGGGATGCAGAATCGCATACTCAAACGTACGCTCGCGCAGGCGCCCTCGTCATGCCTCAGTGCGCGTCGCCATCCAGCTTCGGGCGACCTGACGATCCGCCGGCGTCAGTCCATGGCTCGCAGACTGCCACTGCAGTGTGACCGACGCACCCGCATCACGCAGCAGCGACGCCAGCCGTTCGGCGTTGGACCGAGGCACGATCGGATCAAACTCCCCTTCGACGATCAGGACCGGCGTCTCGCCCAACGACGGCAGCTCGGCCGGAATGAGCGGCACCATGCTGCGAAGCAGCACCGCCCCGGAGAGCACACCGGGGTGCAGCAACAGCATCGCCGCGGCGATGTTCGCGCCGTTGGAGTACCCGACTGCTACCACCAGCGCGGGATCGAAGCCGTAGACCGACGCCGCAGCAGGAACGAACGCGGCCAGTTCGGCAGCCCGCACACGCACGTCCGCTTCGTCGAATACCCCCTCCGCCAGTCGCCGGAAAAAGCGCGGCATGCCGTTTTCGAGCACCTGACCGCGGACGCCAAGCAGTCGCGCGCCAGGCGCGACCGCGGCACCGATCTCGAGCAGATCTCCTTCATTGCCTCCGGTGCCATGCAGCAACAGCACGGTACGCTGATCGTCAGTCCCCGTCGGCGGCACATGCAGGTGCACAAAACCGAGCGTCGACGCGCCGTCGCTCATCGCGGGACCGCCCCGTGACCCGGACGCTGCAGCGTGGGCAGCCGTGACTCCAGTGCTGAACGCAGGTGCGCATGCTGCACTGGCAACTGCAGCGTCTCGCCGAGTTGATCGGCTGGCTCGTCCACCGCAAAACCTGGTGCATCGGTGGCCAGCTCGAAGAGCACCTGACCCGGTTCGCGGAAATACATCGACCTGAAGTACGTCCGATCGATCTGTTCAGTGATCGGCAGGCCGGACGCCGCAATCTGTGTGCGCAATCCGAACTCCGTCGCATCGTCGTTTGCCCGGAATGCCACATGGTGCACCGTGCCGGCACCACCGGTTCCCGCCGCGCCCGTTGGCAGTTCGCGCACATCGACCACTGTTCCGGGAGCGGCACCATCGACCGCAAATCGGACCACATCGCCGTGGGTACCAACACGCTCGAATCCCATTGTCGCGCTCAGCACATCGGCGGTGCTGGACAGCTGGCGTACCCACAACGTGACCGCGTGCATGCCGCGAATGCTCATGTCGAATGGGACACCAGCGACGCTCTCCCACCCATCAAGCGAAGCCGCGGCATCGCTGGCGACGAGCGCCAACGGCAGGCCATCGTGATCAGTGAACGTCAGTACCTTCTCACCGTCAAATCGAGTCACCGGTCCCGCAAACGCGATCTGATGTTCAGTGAGCCGCTGCACCCAGAACCCGAGCGCGGCCGTCGGAATTGCCAGCTGCGTCTCGGCGACCTGTCCCACGCCGACACGACCGCGGCGCGCGTTCGGCCAAGGAAAGAATGTCAGAATGCTGCCAGGCCTTCCGGTTGCATCACCGTAGTACAAGTGATACGTGCCAGGATCGTCAAAATTGACGGTCTGCTTGACGAATCGCAGCCCCAACGTCCCCGCGTAGAAATCGAGATTGCGCTGCGGATCACTGGCGATCGCCGTGAGGTGGTGCAGTCCGGTGGTGGTGAACATTCCTGGTTCCTCTCTCGCGCGAAGCGTCGCGCCAATCGAGTCGCACCCGCACGGCAACACCTGCGTGCCGTGTGAGTGACGACAATTCCTGCGGTCAGACAAACCGTGCAATACGCTCCAGACTGTGCCGATGGTGCGCAAATCCGGCCTCGGCTCCAATACCGATGGCGATCAGGGCCGGCAATCGAGCGTCAGCGGGCAGCGACAGCAACGACTTCACCGCATCGGGATTGAAGCCGAGCATCGGGCTGGTGCTGTATCCGTGCGCCTGCGCCGCGAGGAGCAGAAAGCCAAGCGCGATATTGCTTTCGGCGAAGCCCCAGGCGGCGCGATCTGAATCGCTGTATCCAGCGAACGTGGCGCGAATGTCCGCCGCCGACTTGTCGCCCGCGGGACCACGCATGCCTGGATGCACCGTCTCCTCGACGGTCGCGATGGCATCGGTCATGTCAGAGTACATCACGATCACGGCCGGAGCATTGCCGACCTGCGCCTGGCCATACGCCGCCTCCTGCAGCTTCGCTTTCGTGCTGGCATCTTCGACGATCACGAATCGCCAGGGTTGCAGATTCCACGGCGATGGCGCGAGGCCAGCCACGCGGAGAATTTCACGGAGATGGTCGCGAGGAATTGGTGTCGGATCGTACTTGCGGATCGAGCGCCGACCTTCGGCAGCTTCGGTGACGGAGAGAATTGTGGCGCTGACAGCGGTGCTCATGGAAGAACTCATTGAAGGAGAAGAAAAACCGCGGGGATGTGAAATCAGGTGGCGGCCGGTTCCGATGCCATGCTCGCCGCCGCCAGACCGAGCTTGCGACAGAGTCGCGCCAGCTCGACCTGCTCGTCGGCATCCAGCGTGTTCATCGCCGACACCAGGCGCTGGACGTGTTGCGGGAAGAACTCGGCGAGGCGCGCCTCACCGGCTGGTGTCAGCGACGTGATGGAGACTCGTCGATCGTTTGCATCCCGGTCGCGTCGGACCAGCCCATCGCGTTCGAGATTGTCGATGACGGTGGTGAGGTTGCTGGCACTGACGAGCACCTTCGCGGCCAGTGCGCAGTGCGGCATCGGACCCAGATGGCGCAGCGCCTCGAGCACGCCCAACTGGCTTGGCGTGATGCCGAATGACGCCTGCAGCGGGGGGAAGAGCCGGCTGTTGATGGCCGTAGACGAACGCATGAGCTTGATGTAGGCATCAAGCGCGCGCCGCTCATCTGTTGTTCCCTCGTAGTGGGTCGCCATTGCTTCGATGTCGTTTATTTCGATGTCGATTGTTTCGATGTCGAAGAATAATGGCGATTCTGACCCTGGCAAGCCCCCGGGGCAACTGAGACGAAGCCATTGCCACTGGCGCCCTCATATTCCTTGGATGCCAGAACATGCCCTGCCGCCGTTGGCGTCGCCGAGTGAACTCCTGAGCGCGTCGGCGTCCAGAAGCGCGCGCCTCCTCTGTCGAGAGTATGGGGCTCAGGCGGCTCGGGCGGCCGACGACATCGACGCGCCGGGCCAGCGCGGTATCGATGCTCGGCACGAGTTCCGTGTGGCACTCCGTCGCTTGCGCGTGACCCTCCTCGCCTACCGCACGCCGCTCGAGGAGTGCAAACCGGAGAAGCTGGCTCGGCGGGCCGCTGCACTCGCACGCCGCGTCGGCGTCACGCGAAACCGCGACGTGCAGCAGGGGCTGATGGAGTCCGTGCGCGCAGCGCGAACCGCGCCACAGCGCGCCGCACTGGCGCAGTTTTCACCGTTTGGCCCGGAGCAGGCCATCGACACCGTCGCAGTCGCCGCATTCCGGCGGCGCTGGCGGCGCTTTGAGGCGCGCCTGCACACCGTGCTCGAGACCTGGCATGGCGTGCATCACCTGACCGGGCAACACCAGTCGCCTTCCTTTTCCTCGGAGGCTGCGAGCGCCCTTGATCTCGCCACCGCCGAACTGCAGCGGACGTGCGAGGCAATCACCGGGCCAGCGCACATCACCGCGATGCATTCCGCACGGCTCTCTATCAAGGCAATCCGCTACCTGATCGCGCCGCTGGCTGACGATGGCGCCCGCACCGTCAACCTTGTTCTGGCGCTTCGCACGGCGCAGGATCTGCTGGGAAGCATCAACGACGCGTGGAGCCTGCGCGAGCAGCTTCGCACGCCGCGAGAACAAACGCCACCAGTGGACGGCCGAACGCACCGCGTCACCGAGGCCGCGTTGGCTGCGACTGATCGTGACCTCACAGAACGGATCACGCGCGCCTTCGCGTCGTTGGGCAACTGGCGCTCCGGGCCGTCGCTGGCGGAGACGGTCGCCGTGCTGAGTTCTCTGGCGGAATCGTGGCGACGTGGAACTGCGCCGCCAATGGAGTACGAACGCAAGTGGTTGCTCTCGGCGCTGCCGCCGCGCGTGCAGCGTCTGTCACCTGCACTCCTTCGGCAGGGATATCTCCCGGGCGAGGTACTGGTTGAACGCATTCGCCAAGTGACCGAAGGCCGCGCGACGCGCTGGTTTCGGACGGTGAAGCTCGGGCGTGGGATCGCCCGGATCGAAGTGGAGGAAGAGACCACCGCGGCCCTCGGAAAGGCGCTCTTTGCACTCACCGACGGGCGGCGGGTCAGCAAACGGCGCTACGCGGTGACGGAGGGTGCGCTGGTGTGGGAAATTGACGAGTTCACCGATCGTGACCTGTTTCTGGCGGAAGTCGAGCTCCCCGATGCGACCACCACGGTGGAGCTTCCCGGTTGGCTGGCGCAGTGGGTGGTGAGGGAAGTGACCGACGAATCGTCGTTCACGAACTGGAAGCTCGCTCGCTGATCACGCGCAGATACTCCGCGAAGAGTCCGTTCCACACCCGAGGCCAGGTACGCTCTCGCGCCCACGACAGCGCTGCAGTGCGAATGATCTCGTGCGCGGCGCGATCCGCTTCGAGTCGCGTGAGCTCACGGGCGATGGCATCGGGCACGGCCACCGGGACGATGACACCGCGGTCCGGGCCGACGAGTTCACGCGTATTGCCGGCGTCAGCGGAGACGACGACCAGCCCGGAGGCCATCGCTTCGAGCAGCACATTGCCGAATGTGTCGGTCACCGATGGGAAGAGAAACACGTCGCTCGACGCATACGCGGTGCTGAGTGCCACGCCATCGAGCCGGCCCGTGAAGATGGTATTCCCGGGAGCGGCGGCGCGCAGTTCGGCGTCGTACGGCCCATCCCCAACGAACACGAACCGGATTGGGGTGTGGCTTCGCGCCATCTCGAGCATCGCATTGAGCACATGCTCGAGCCCTTTCTCCTTTGCAATCCGGCCGACGTACAGCACGGCCATCGCGTCATCGGCGATGCCGAGTTTTCTGCGCCATTCGAGCGAACGAAACGCGGGATCGAAGCGATCACCGTCCACACCGCGCCCCCAGACCGCGACGTGCTTGAAGCCGTGTGCCTCGACTTCGGCCCTGATCGCATCGGTGGGCGTGAACGTCCGCGCGGCGGCAGCGTGGAACCAGCGAAAGTACCGCCAGCCCAATCGCTCGAGCGCACCCAGTTGGTAGAACTGCGCGTAGGCGGTGAAGCTGGTGTGGTAGCTGGTGACCAGCGGCACCCCGAGTGACGTAGCTGCAAGTCGACCGGCCAGGCCGACACCAAATTCAGTCGCCACGTGCACGAGCGTTGGTGACCACTCCGAGAGCGCCGCCCGTGCCGCGGCAACACGTGGCGCAGACAGGCGTACTTGGGGGTAGGCCCAGAAGGGCACGCTGTTCCAGCGAACCTCGTCGGGCCCGTGCGCGGCCTGCTCCGGATCCGTGGTGGTGAACACGCGCACGGCGGCACCGCGATCGCGCGCGGCGGCCACCAGTCGTTCCAGTGTCCGCGCGACGCCGTTCATCTGTGGCGGGAAGGTGTCGCTGAACAGGGCCAGCCGGACACCATCGAGCCGGACCAGCGCGTCGGTCACGACGCCTCCGGCGCGCGCAGGAGATCAGCGTACGGTCGCGCCGGGCGCGCGGCCAGCCATCGATCCAGTTCATCAATCACCGATTGGCGGGTGATCTGGTGTTCGAGATCCAGCGGATGCAACGCAATGCGGAAGTGCGGTTCATGCTGTTGCGTGCGCCAGCGCCACGCCGCCTGCACGGCGGACCCTCGCGCGCGGAAATCGGTGCGTCCACTCCAGCGCAAGACATGACTCGCGATGCGCTGCTCGTTGCTCGTCAGGTAGATCGCCGCGTCGTCCTCGAGGATACGAAGGCCGCGCTCAGCACAGGCGGTGTGGGTGCCGCGACGGCAGAGCCAGGCGGGAGGCACAAAGCCGATCGGTTCCAGTCCGAGCTCGTCGAACAGCGCAACACCGCGCCCGATCCGCTCTGCCGCGGCATCGTGGTCGAGCGTCAGAAACTCCCCTTCGCGATTCGTCTTGCCGAAGGCGCGCTGGGCATCGCGCCAGCTACGCGTCAGACCGACTTCGTCGTGCCGCTCGCCGTGCAGAAATATCTCCGCCCCTTCGGCGGCGCGCTCACGCACCCAGTTCACGTACCGCGAATGCTCGCGCAACGGCCAGGCGCCGTGCCAGTTTGGAACGACCAGCAGCGCCGGTGTCGCACCACGTTCCCGGCAGAGCGACCAGAGCGTCTCCACCTGCTCCTTCCAGGCAGGCGTGACATCGTGAATCGAGAGCAGGACGCTCATCGCCGCAGCCGCTCGTAGAGCGAGAAGATCCGATCGAACACCGATGACCACGAATGCTCGCGGGCCGCAAATTCGCGGGCGCGCGCACCATGCGACACCAGATCGTCACGCAGCAAGTCGATCGCCTGCTGCGCGAGGTCATTCGCGTCACCGGGAACGAATGTCCGTCCAGCCCCCGATGCGATCACATGTTCGCGTACCCCGCCGCCGTCGGCCGCCAGCACCGGCGTGCCACACGCCATCGCTTCGAGCGGAGACAGACCGAACGTCTCGTGCGGACTGGTGGCCATGTAGATGCTCGACGCTGCCTGCAGATCGGCAAGCCGCGCGCGATCCGCGATGAACGGGAGCCAGAAGACCTGCGCACCCCGGTTCCGCTGCTGCAACGCCAGCCGTTCCGGGCCATCACCCGCCATCACCAGCGACGCCCCCGTCTCGCGTTGAATCCGCGGCCACGCATCCATCAGCACCTCGAGCTCCTTCTCGTGGGCGAATCGCCCGATGTACGTCACCAGAGGCCCGTCGGCCGGAAGCTTCCAGGCGGCACGCGTTGCGGCAGCGTTCGCCCGGCGCTCGGGTGAGAAGTGCTCGAGATCGACGCCGAGCGGAATCCGGACGACGTTCGGAATGCCCGCCCGCTCGAGATCATCGGCGACGAACTGCGACGCGGCGATTGTGGCACTGACATGCCGATCCATGCGATGTGCGTACCACCAGGCGGCGCGCTGCAGCCGGACGCGCAGCGGCGGGATCGGGCGTCGACTGCCCGCCAGCAAGGCCGGAAAATGGCTGTGGAAGAAGTTCACGATCGGGACATCGCGCGCGCCAAGGGCGCGGAAGAGGACCCACGGAATCAACGCCGGACTTCCGATCTCGATGACGTCCGGGCGCTCATGCATCAGCACGCGCCGCATTCGAGCCACCGACGTCAGCAGCCGATACGGGGCGTTGCGCGGCACGCGCGGCCCCGCGCACTCGTACCATCGGGCGCCCTCGCGCTCGACGATGCCGTCCTCCGACCACGGCACCACCAGCGCATGACGCAGCCAGGGCCGCGCCGCGACGTACTGCTCCTTCTGCAGCAGGTAGGTACGAATGCCGCCGCTGGTTGGCGCAAACCACTCGGTGGTGTCGAGCACTGCCAGCGTGGCCTGCGGCCGGGACACGGCCGGCAGCGGCGCGCGCAGCAGATCCAGCGGCCGGCGATCCGACGGCGCGGGCGCGAGCGGATGTGCCGCTGTCGTTACCGCGTCTGCGATGGGACCGCCGACGATGCCGGTGGTGGCGCCACAGGATCCAGTGGATCCACCTCGACGCGTGGAAACAGCAACGACAGTATGACCGAACCCGCCAGGATCGTGACGATGACCACCAGCGAGAGCAGCGTCGAGACGTGAT
>JBBQRH010000016.1:0-67857 GCA_038215035.1 Gemmatimonadales bacterium
ATCGATGACCTTTGCCCCGGCGGCATGCGCCTTCGCCACCCACGCTGCCGACGCACCATGGGGCAGTGCAGAAAAGACCACCGCGGCGTCACTGAGCACGACCGAATCCGATGCCGAGAGCGTCAGGTCACGGCTGGGCAGTCTCAGCACCTCCCCAGCGCGCGACTGCGCCCCGCCAAACACCAGCTCGAAATGCGGGTGGCGATCGACCAGCATGCAGAGCTCCTGCCCTGCATACCCACTGGCCCCTAGCACGCCGACAGGGAGTTTATGCATATTGAATGCATATTCTTTCATTGAACCCCCGTCAATGCCCAGACATCGGACTGCACGGGACGAAGTCACCCGAAAGGAAGGGCTCGGCCCATGGCCAACAAGCGCGAACGGCATCTGGCAATCCACGAGATCGTGGAAACTGCGTCGGTCCAGAGTCAGGACGAACTCCGGAAGCTGCTTCGCGCGCGCGGCTGGGATGTAACACAGTCGACGCTCTCGCGAGACCTGCACGAGTTGCGGCTGGCGCGCATCCCGACCGACGATGGCGTGCGCTATGCCTTCACGGACGGCGGTGTCGCCACGATGGAGGACGACCGTGGAGCGCTCGACCATCTCCTCCCACAGCTCTTCGACAAGGTCGATGGCACTGGGGAATTGGTCGTCCTTCACACCGTCACCGGCGGGGCACAGCCAGTCGCGGCGGCGATCGACAGCGAAGCCTGGCCGGACGTGCTCGGTACCATTGCCGGGGACGACACGATCCTGCTCGTCTGCCGCTCGCCCGAAGCTCGTGTCCGGGTCATCCGACGTATCTCCATCATCGCGGGTGAACGCGCCTGACAGCTGCCGGGCGCCGAGTACCCACACTTGTGGCTCGGCTTTGATTTTGCGAGCTTATGCACTGAATCTGCATAAAATTTCACTTTGGAGTTTCAAATGGCGCATACAATCGCCCTCGCCTACTCGGGCGGCCTCGACACATCGATCATCGTTCCCTGGCTGAAGGAGCACTATCCCGGCTCACGGGTCATCTGTGTCGCCGCCGATATCGGTCAGGACGACTTGGGCGGCGTGCGCGAGAAGGCCATCGCCTCTGGTGCCGAGGACTGCGTCGTGGTGGACCTCAAGGAGGAGTTCGTCCGCGACTTCATCTTTCCGATGCTCCGCGCTGGCGCGATCTACAACCGGAAGTACCTGCTCGGTACGTCCATCGCGCGCCCTCTGATTGCCCGATCACAGGTTGAAGTGGCGCGGCGCTACGGCGCCGATGCCCTCGCACACGGATGCACGGGGAAGGGGAACGACCAGGTCCGTTTCGAGCTCACGTACATGACGTTTGCGCCGGACCTCGAGGTGATCGCACCGTGGCGCATCTGGAACATCCGTTCGCGCGAGGATGCAATCGCCTACGCGAAAGCGAAGAACGTACCGATCGTGGCGACAGTCGAGAAGATCTATTCGCGCGACGCGAATCTTTTCCATCTCTCGCACGAGGGCGGCGGGCTCGAGGATCCGAACTGGGAGCCAGTCGAGGACATGTTCGTGCTCACCACGTCGCCGGAGGCCGCGCCGGACAAGCCGGAGTACGTCACCATCGGCTTCGAGGCCGGGACGCCGATCAGCGTCAATGGTGAGAAGCTCGGCCCGTTCGACCTGCTCACCGCGCTCAACGCATTTGGCGCGCGCAATGGAGTTGGCCGCATCGACCTGGTGGAAGATCGCCTCGTCGGCATGAAGAGCCGCGGCGTCTACGAGACGCCTGGCGGCACGCTGCTGTATGCCGCACACTCCGAGCTCGAACAGCTCATTCTCGACCGCCGCACCCTGGCCGCCAAGGATCTGATCGCCCCCCGCTACGCTGACCTCGTTTACGAGGGCCGGTGGTGGACCACCGAGCGCGACGCCTACGATGCATTCGTGAACGTCACGCAGGAGCGTATCACCGGAACCGTCACGCTCAAGCTGTACAAAGGCAATGTGATCGTGGCCGGCCGTCAGAGTGCACACGCCATCTACGACGAGCGCTTTGTCACCTTCGGTGAGGACAACGTCTACCAGCAGGCGGACGCGGGTGGGTTCATCCGCCTGTATGGCCTGCCGTATCGCGTGCGCGCGCTGAAGGACGCCGAGATGGGTTTCGTGCCATCGTGGGGAACCGCTGGTCCGACGGAAGCCACGCCGAAGCCCACGCCGTCGACTGCGGACGCCTGAGGTGACGGACGGAGCGACCCACAAACTGTGGGGGGGCCGTTTCGCTGGCGGCCCCTCCGCGATTCTCGATGCGGTGAATCGATCGATCACGGTCGACTTCCGCCTCTGGCCGTTCGACATCCGGCTCTCGCGCGCCTGGGCGATGGGGCTGTGGAATGGCGGCGTCCTGACGCTCGAAGAGAGTGAGCGAATGGACGCGGGCCTGGTGGCTGTCGCGGATGATTTCAGGAATGGCGCTGCGCCGCTCCCGAGTGACGAAGACGTCCACACGATGATCGACCGACTGCTCCACACCCACGTCGGTGATCTGGCGTCGCGCCTGCACACGGGGCGAAGCCGGAACGACCAGGTCGCGACCGCATCGCGGCTCTGGACGATGGATGCCATCGAACAGCTCGACTTCGGCATCCGCGAGGTACAACGTGTCTTGCTCAAGCATGCCGAGCTGCACCAGCACGACCTGTTGCCGGCGTACACGCACCTGCAACGCGCGCAGCCGGTCACGCTGGCGCACTGGCTGATGTCGCATTTCTGGCCGCTGTCGCGCGATCGACAGCGCCTGGCTGACGCGGCGCGGAGCACGAGTGTCTTGCCTCTTGGTTCCGGTGCAATCGCCGGCACCGCGTTTCCGATTTCGCGCGTGCTGTTGAAGGAGCAACTCGGCTTCGCGGCTCTGTCGCAGAACAGCATCGATGCCGTCGGCGATCGCGATTTCATCGCCGATACGCTCTATGCACTGACCATGACCGCCACGCACCTGTCGCGGCTGGCCGAGGACCTGATTCTGTTCGGGACGAGCGAGTTCGGCTTCGTGCAGTTCGGGGATGCATTCTCGACCGGTTCGAGCATGATGCCCCAGAAACGGAATCCGGACGCCCTCGAGCTCACACGGGGCAGTGCCGCACGCGTCTTCTCTGATCTCACCTCCATGGTGATGGCGCTGAAGGGTTTGCCGAGCGGGTACAACAAGGACTTGCAGGACGACAAGCGCGCGCTGTTCGACGCCGTCGACGTGATGTCGCTGGTCCTGCCGGCCGTTGCAGGAGCGGTGGACGAGCTCACATTCCGCACCGAGCGGATGCGCGCGGCCGTGACGTCAGTCATGATGGCGACTGATCTGGCCGACTATCTCGTCCGACGCGGAGTGACGTTCCGCGAGTCCCATGGCGCGGTCGGGTCACTGGTGCGTCAGGCGGAAGAGGCGCGCGTCGAACTGCACGAGCTCCCGTTGTCTGCATTCAAAGCAGCACACGCACAGTTTGGCGACGACGTGCTCGACGCACTCTCGGCGCAAGCCAGCGTCGATTGCCGATCGGTGCCCGGCGGAACCGCCGTCAGCGCAGTGCGCGATCAGTTGCTGGCCGGCCACGACGAACTGATGCCGATGGACGGCGCCCGAGGCAATGTATTGCGCCTCGACGGTTGATCGAGGGGGGCACACCGATGCACGAAGGGCCGGCCACGTTGTTCGCGGCCGGCCCTTCGTGCATCGGTGTACTGCGGCTTCTCAGACAGACGGTTCCCGCAGTGTCGATACATTTTCACAGTACAGGCGCGTAGCGACAGACGCGACAGTCTGTCGGCACGACTGCCGCCACACTAGAACATGATACCGATCGTCACCGGGATGAACTTGGCGGTTGACCGGCCACCGCCAACATTGAACGTCGCGTCGTTGATCTGGTGCATTCTTGCTTCCACGAAGATACTCGCGCCGGTCAGTCCGAACTTCACGCCAGCGCCATAGTTGTAGCCGACTTTGCGCGTGCTTTCGGTGCCCTTCAACTGCGTGTCGTAGTAGCCGACTCCGCCGATCACGTACGGCTTGACAGGGCCGGGCAGCAGGTTCAACACACCGTTGATAGAGCCGCTGATGACGCGGGTATCGGCATTGTTGAAGGCGTTGTTGACTGCGCCTCCGAAGTTCTTGCCGCCAAAACCGTTGTACTGCAAATCGGCGCGAAGCTGGAACGGAAACATCGGCAAGCCGAGCTGCACGGTGGCGAGCCCGTTGTAGCCGAGATTCTGTCGATCATTCAAAGAACCCGACGGCGTCGTGGCACCACCAGCGAGGCCGAAGGCGATCTGTGCATTCGCCGGAGCCGATGCGATGGCGAGAGCAAGACCGGCGACGGAGAGAGCTTTGCTGAAGTTGGGCATGGATACAGGAGCAAGAGGTTGGCGCACGCGCGACCGTGCGTACTGCAGACGACTACCGCCGCCATGACGCCACACCTCGACCCGTCGCTATGCGAGACTGCGCATCACGGCCTCCGCGCAGGCAATCCCGCCGCGAGCGGCCCCTTCGAGTGAACTCGTATGCGCAAGCTCGGAGGCAAGGAACAGGCCACCAGACGATGTTTCCACAGGTACTCGACGGCCCAGCGCCCCTGGGGGCTGCGCATACTGAGAGTACGGGACACGCCATACTGCGAGAAGTTCCGCCGATTCCGCCGCGCGTTGGTCCCCCATGGTGAACAGGTCCTTCCTGACTCGCGGGATGAGTTCGGTCTCATTCAGAGCCGCAGACGCGCCGAGGACTGTGGCAGCGGTCAGTGACGAGCCGGATGGCGCATAGGTTGGCGCCACGTTGCTGATCGTGATGGCGTGGCTGACGGTCGCGTCCGATGATGCATTCAACCACAGCGCATCACCATCCAGCAGCGGCACCGACGACCGCAGATAAACCGTGGTGCAACCAAGACTGACCGATGGAACATCGACGTGAACGCGCGCCGTGAGCGCGAGCGCAGCGATGGCCGGCGGATCACACGCAAGGACCACGCGCCGCGCGGAAATGTGCTGATTCTCAGCCAGTACGACACCATCGACCTGCCCGTCAGCACCCAGTGAAACCCTCGTGACGGCAGTACTGGTACGAATGCAACCCTCCGGAAGCGCGGCCGCGAGTTGCGCTGGGATGGCACCCATGCCGGCCGCGGGTACCGTGGTGCGACCCTCAGCCAGCATCTTGAATGTGTAGAGTAGAACCGACGCGGAGGACTCGAGCGACCGATCGAGGAGAATTCCGCCATAGAACGGAGCAAAGAAGCGCGTGATCGCCTTCGCACTGAATCCGCGAGCGACCAGAAACTCCCGCGTGGACAGGCGATCGAATCGGGCGGCGAAGCAGTCGTCGAATGACAATCCAGTTGCGAAGTAGCGCAGTTGAAGCATCCGAAGTTTGTCGAGCATCGACAACGACGATGCGCGGAGCGTCGGCCAGAGCAGCGACGCGTCAGCGAGCGCATCCCCGATCAATGCCGTCGCCGACCCAGCCGTCGCAATCCGCGCCGCCGGACGGAACTCCCGCAGCTCGAGGGCTGGAAGATCCAGTGCGTCCGTCAGCGTCGGATAGGCGCTGAACAACACCTGAAACCCATGATCGATGCGATATCCGTCGTGCACCGTCGTGCGGACCCGGCCGCCCACTTCGGGCTCGCGCTCGTACACGACGACCCTGTGCCCTGCACGCGTCAGCGTTCGCGCGCAGAGCAGTCCCGCAATACCGGCCCCGACGATGACTGTGGGGTCTGCCGAGCGCATCAAGGCGTCTTCGGCACGGTTGGAGACGGTACGGTGGCTGCCGGCGGGATGATCGGCGGCGGCACCGTGGTTGGTGCGCCTGGATCGACAATCGGTGCGGGCGTCACCGGCGAGGCACCACTTGCCGCCGGAACCGGCGCGCCGAGCACGTCGATGGCCGTCACGAAGTACTCAGTCTCTCCGAAACACTGTGTTGGCACACCCTTGTGCTGCTCATATGAGAGCTTCACCTGCTTGCCCAGGGAGTTGTTGATCGATGCGGCCACCTTGTCATCACGGACCGTGAACTTGAAGATCTCCGGCATGACGTTGGGACCGTTGGCGAGCGCCAGCTCTCCTTCCCAGGTTTTGCAGACCCAGCCCTTGTTCGACAGCTTCTGGACAAAGCCGGCTCGTTCGCCATCGGCGTAGGAAAAGCTGAGTGCGACCGTGACCCAGAGCGCGAAGGCCGCCAGCGGGAGCACCACCAGGAACAGGACAGCGGTGATCTTCCACTTGCTCTTGGGCTTCGGTGGGGCCGTCATGGGGCCGCCGGTGCTGATTGACGGGTCGGTAGACGTGCGACTCGACTCTTTGGCCATTTTGATGACTCTCGGTCACGGTTAGTGGAACGCGGGCAACAGGCAATGTCGAGGGACCCGCAGGGCTGCCACAACCCCGGATCGCCGTCCTCCCGCCTGATACGCGATTCCGGCCGCGCTAGATTCCATGTCAGATCGCCCTTCCCGGCCTCCCCGAACCATTTCGTGCTGTGAGCATTCCCTCCGTGTTCCGCCCGCGCCGCCAGACGGTGACGGCCATGATTGGCTCGGTTCCGCTCGGCAGCGGACACCCGGTCGTCGTCCAGTCCATGACGAACACCGACACCGCTGATGTGGCCGGTACCGTCTCGCAGGTCCTCTCGCTGGCGCGAGCTGGATCGCAGATCGTCCGGGTGACCGTCAACAATGAGGAGTCTGCTGCGGCCGTGCCACTGATCGTGGAGCAGCTGACGGACCTCGGTATCACTGTCCCGATCGTCGGCGACTTTCACTACAACGGACATCTGCTGCTGGCGAAGTACCCCGCCTGTGCGCGGGCGCTGGCCAAGTACCGGATCAATCCCGGCAACGTTGGCGGGAAGCGTCGTGACGAGAACTTCCGCTCGATTGTGCAGATCGCGGTGGACAACGACAAGCCGGTGCGCATCGGCGTGAACTGGGGCTCGCTCGATCAGGACCTGCTGACACAGATGATGGACGACAACGCCGCGTCGGCAACGCCGGCCACGGCTCACGACGTGTACGTCGAAGCGATGCTGGCAAGCGCGCTTCGGTCCGCCGAACTGGCCGAAGACGTTGGTCTGGCGCACAACAAGATCGTGATCTCGGCGAAGGTCTCGTTGGTGCCCGATCTGGTCGACGTGTACCGCCGCCTTGCCGTGCGCTGTGACTATCCGCTGCACGTCGGGCTGACCGAAGCAGGGCTTGGCATGAAGGGTATGGTGGCAAGTGCCGCCGGCTTGTCCCTGCTCCTGACCGAGGGTATCGGTGACACGATCCGGGTCTCGCTCACACCGAAACCGGGTGGTGATCGGGCCGAGGAAGTCCATGTCGCGCAGCAGATTCTGCAGTCGCTCGGCTTACGCAGCTTTGCGCCGCAGGTCACCGCTTGTCCGGGCTGTGGTCGCACCACGTCCACGTTCTTTCAGAGCATGGCCGAGGATATCCAGAACTATCTGCGTGACCAGATGCCGGTCTGGCGCGGAAAGCATCCCGGTGTCGAGGAGATGCGCGTCGCTGTCATGGGTTGCGTGGTCAACGGCCCAGGAGAATCGAAGCACGCCAACATCGGCATCTCGCTGCCAGGCACGGCAGAAGAACCAAAGGCGCCCGTCTATGTCGACGGTTCGCTTCGCGTCACGTTGAAGGGCGATCGCATCGTGCCCGAGTTTCTCGAGCTGCTCGAATCGTACGTCGTCAACACCTATCCGGAACCGGCACCGGCCGGTGTGGCGCACTGAGCGTCAGATCACCGCGGGGGCGTCACCGATCGGTGCCGCTTCCAGCTGCAGGACCATATCGCCGAGTTCTTCCATGATCGGTGCGGTGTACCCAACGGCCTGAAGTCGTGCGAAGATGGCTCGGTACCACTGCAGTGTCCCATCTCGATCGGCGCCACCGCGATTCCACACCGTGCCTGGCTCGATCGTGCGGCGCAGATCAGCGAGGACAGCGCCGGCGTTGTGCAGGTTGTGCGCTGCACAAACCCAGCGTGCGTCATCGGACGCCGACTTCAGTCGCGCCAGGTAGTCCTCTTTCACATCGTCCTTGCTCATCTCGATGCCGTCGTCATCCAGGCGACGGCGTGTCACCGAAAGCACGGTCCGCAGGACGTCGTCGCCGAACTTCGCCCCGATTCGATCGGCAAGGTCCTCGGCAGTGTACCCGTCTCGCACGGAATCCTCGATCACATCATGCAGCACGCCCGCGGCGACTGCAGTCTCGCCACAGCCATAGTGCGTCAGAATGACCGCCACATTCGCGGCGTGCGTCACGTACGGCATGCGCAACCCTTTGCGCACCTGAGTGTCGTGGTGCTTGGCAGCGAAGGCGAGTGCGTGGTTGATGCGGTCGGAGTATCCGCGCATGAAAGGCCTGTGGCCAGAAAGCAGGAGTGGAGCGTCGCGACGGAGTGAAGCTACTGTCGGGCAACGCAAGTTCGTAGTGCAGTCAGGCGTTGATCCAGGCAACGTGTCAGTGCCGGGGCGTCACGGAGGGCCGTGGCACTTCTCCGCCCTCGAGCTCACGCGACAGACAACCCGAAGGACGCAAACCACCCAGCCGGCGTTGACACTGCACCGCCCGCCAGACCGCAGACAGATGGACCGAGTCATTCACCGTGCCTGTGACAGGAGTGCAGCAAGCCGCAGGTCGAGCAGCAGCAGCGCGGCACCCTGGATGCCGACACCGAGGCCGGCACCCACCAGGCCACGCGACTTCGCCAACCGCCAGCCGCACAGGGCCAGCGTGATTCCGACCGCGATGTACCCCAGATCGAGCCCGCAGTTGAACCAGAGAAAGCGATCGAGACTCGTCACGCCATCGTAGTCGCGAAGTGACAAGCTGGGCCGCGCCGCGAGCGCGAGGATGCAATCAATTGCGCCCCACGCCCCTGTCTGGATCGCAAAATGGCGCAGCAGCGGTACATCCAGCCGCTTCACGCGCCAGAAGGCCCAGCAGCCGAGCGCCGTGGTCAGACTCGTCGCGCCCCAGAAGAGCAGTCTGGCGAGATGAGCGCGCTCGAACGCGAGCACCTGATCAGCCCACATCGCGTTCCCCAGGTGCGTGTGGCGGCATCAGCGATTTGCAACCGGGACGTTGTCCAGCGCGCGCTGCAGAGCCGTGTCGAGGGCGAACTGAATGGGATCGCTGTCCTCGATGTCCGGGGCCCAGATCACGACACCAAAGGCGGACACGCCACGCGTCCGGTGAATCTCGGCGCGCGCGCGGGAGAGCCAGGCGCTTGGTGTACTCCCGATCTGCACCACGAGGAGGACGTGCGAGTCGCCAGCGCCAGCCGCCAGCGCCGGTCGCACATCTTCCAGCGTGCCGGAGCGCAGGGTGATCGTGTCATCGGTGACGTTCTCGAGGAAGAACTCTCCGGTCCACGCGACCCCCTGATTGCGCTCCGGCTGAACGAGCACGGCCTGGGTGGCCGTCGGCGTAGCGCGTCGGCGAACGCGGGTCGTCATGCGCGCCGTACCTTGGCGAGGCGACACGATTCGCACACTGCGTCCATCGTAGCCGAGCCGTTCGCCGATGCGTGCCGCGGTTCGGGAGGCAAGTTGCGGATCGTCGCTGACGACAATCAGCGTGCGCGCTGACCCCAGAAACGGTTCGAGATCGAAGGCCAGTTGGCTGAACGCGCTGGTGAGTGCTTCCGGAGTCCGTGCGTCTGTCGTGCGGATGCTGAGGAGCACCGGAACACGGGCTTGTGACGCGACTTCGCGATCATCGGCCAGACGGGGCGACTGGACTTCGATCAGTATGGTGACGAGCAACGCGAGCCCGATCGCCGCGGCCGCACTGGCGCTCAGCATTGCCAGCGGCGGTGCCAGCGCGTCTACGCGCCGTTGCGCCTGCGCCCGTGCCGAATCGCGGGCGATGGCGGTCGAACGCGCTGCCGCCAGCAGTGCACTGACTGAATCAGACACTCGCGCGGCGGCGTCCCGCTTCGCGCGCGCAGTGACATATCGCGCCGAGTCGGCGATGAAACGACGGGCGCGCTCCTCTGCGGTCGGACCGACTCGCAGCGTCGCAACGGAGCCCGCTGCCGAGGCGGGCTGCAGCAGAACTGCAATCCGCTGCAATGCACTCCGTTCGATCGCACGACCGAACGACGTCACGCGACTCGAGAGCTCGAGATAGATCGGGTCGACACCACCGACCGCGTCGTACTCGTTGCGTGATTTCTCTGCGTCCGCCAGCGAGTCCGCCAACGCCCGCACGCGCGCGTCCTGTTGCAGCAATGGATCCGCCGCCAGTGCACGCCATGCCGACGCCAGTGGCGCGTTCTGCGCGCGCTCGAGTCGCGCCGACAGCGCGGCAACCGCGAGCTTCAGTGAGTCGGGAATCACGTCGGCCGCGACGGCCTGCTGCGACGCTACAGCTGCCGCTGGTGTGGTCGCGGCGATGGTGTCGGGAACAACGCTGTCGAGAGCCGCCGTCGAATCGACGACAGACGAATCAGTTGCGGCAAGGCGACGGAGCAGGGGACGCCGTGGCGGCGAGACCTCAGCCAGTACGCTGTCGGCTCGGAACTGCAGCCGCCGCATACTGGCGGCCTTGCGCGCCAGATCAAGCGTATCAATGGGTGTCGGCACCCGCTGCAGTGCGTCGCGCTCCGCTCGTGTGAACCAGAGCAGCAACGCAAACGCGACGGCGAAACTGACGCCTCCGACGCTCACCAGCACACCGCTGCGATGCACCAGATTGCGCGCGCGGCCTGCCATCCATCGCCCCACCGGCGACGTGGTGTAAGAATCGAGAACGGAAGTCACCCGGGAATTCTAGCGGGCTGGAAGGGTGGCGGCCGACGGGTCACGGTGGACACACGCAGCATCCGCACAAAAGCAACGCGGCGCCCAACCGAAGTCGAGCGCCGCGAGACCACCAGAAACTGAAAGCTTACTGAACCGTGATCTTCATGATCATGTTCATCGCCTGATGCGGCGTGCAGATGACCGTGTACGTCGCCGGTGCGACACCGCCGAACGACATGGTCCATGCCTCGCCATCCGTCACCAGCATCTTGCCCGTCAGTTCGCCCGTGCTCTCCGGCATGTTGGCCGTGATCTGAGCCGCCGATGCGCCAGCCGTGGCCGGATCGAACGCGACGTTGTGCGGGCCACCCTTGACGTCCACAAACTTGATGCCGTCGCCGGCCTTGACCGTGATTTCAGCAGGCTCGAAGCGATAGCCCTTCTCGTCGCCGATCATGTTGACCGTGTGCGTCGTACCGGTGATCGGCATGGCGGCAACCGCACCAGCTGCTGCGGGAGCCATCGCGGCACCTTCAGCCGCCGGAGCGGCCATCGCGGCCGTGTCCGCCGCCTTCTTCTCACCACCACCGCACGCTGCAAAGGCAAACGCGCTGGTGGCAACTGCCAGAACCTTGAACTTCATGACGAACTCCTCGTAGCCGGTTGATTATCGAACAGAAAAACAGATGGGTCCAGCACTGTGCTCGGTGTTTTGCGGCAGGCTGCGCCGCGAAACTGCGCGAAGCATAGAGCCCCAAGCGCGAAGAACAAGCCCCGCGGACCGCCGTAACCACTCAGGAGATGCGCAACGACATCGGTAGAACACACACGCAACCAGCCGAGGTTCCACGTGGGCGGTCGGTTGACCGCCCCTCCTTGGCCCACTATCCTTGGCTGATGCACTATGTGTCCGTTCAGCAGCAGCAGCACCACCACCATCATCACGGATGCCGCCCGACGGGCGTCGCCTGGGTGTGGTGCTTGGCGTAGTTCACGCGCTGGCACTGTGCAACGCGGCGGCCCGTCCGGTTTCTGGACGGGCCGCCGCTGTTTTTGTCCCCATTTCGCTCCCAGCAATGCTCCGCATCGCACTTCCCAACAAGGGCCGTCTCTCTGAGGACGCCCGAGAGCTCTTTACCGACGCCGGTCTCGAAGTCCGTGGCAGGGGTGAACGGGCACTGACTGCGTCCCTCGGCGGCGAGTTCGAAGCGATCTTCGTCCGAGCGGCAGACATCCCCGAGTTCGTAGCGGACGGGGCCGCGCAGGCCGGCATTACCGGAATCGACCTCGTCCGTGAGTCCGGTCGTGGTGTGGAGGAACTGCTGGACCTCGAGTTCGGACGCTGTCGGCTGGTCGTTGCAGTCCGTGAGGACAGCCGGATTCGCACCCTCTCCGATCTGCGAGACATGCCGCGGGTCGCAACGGTCTTCCCACGCATCACAGCCGACTTCTTTTCGCGGGCGGGCATCCCGGTCGACATCGTGCCGGTATCGGGTGCCGCCGAGATCGCGCCGCATCTTGGTATTGCGGACATCGTGGTTGACCTCACTTCGACGGGATCGACGTTGAAGGTCAACGGGCTGCTCGAAGTGGCGACGGTGCTCGAATCATCGGCCAGAATGATCACGACCGTCCCCTCCGGCGATGTCCGGCGACCGCCGCTCGACGAGCTCGTCGACGCGCTGTCGTCGGTGCTCCGCGCCCGGAGCCGGCGCTACCTGATGGCAAATGTGCCCCGGTCCCGACTGGCCGAAGTGCAGGCGATCCTGCCGGGCATCAACGGTCCGACGATCATCGACATCATGGACCATGGCGAAATGGTCGCCGTCCACGCGGTCGTGCCAGCGGCCACCATCTACCGCACCATCGGGCAGCTGAAGCAACTGGGCGGGCAGGGGATTCTTGTCACGCGTATCGAGCGCCTGATGCCATGAACGTACCGCTCTTCCGATTCAACGGACCGATCGACGCCCTCAGCCAGGCTGACCGTCGGACGCTCTTCGATCGTTCGACCTCGGCCGACGAAACCGTCCGGCGTCAGACCGCGGAGATCATCGCCCGCGTCCAGCGCGAGGGTGACACCGCGTTGCGCGAGATGGCGGCGGCGTTCGACGGCGCGACACTCGGCGCGCTCGAGGTTCCGCGCACGGCATGGGTGCGTGCCCTCGCGAAGATGGCGCCTGAACTGCGCGCCGCCCTCGAGCGAACCGTACGCAATGTCCGCGTGGCGCATACAGCGTTTCTTCCCGCCGCGGTCGAAGTGGAGACGGAGTCTGGCGTCCGCGTCGGACGCCGTCCGGATCCGTTGCGTCGCGTTGGTGTCTACGCGCCAGGTGGTCGTGCAGCGTATCCGAGCTCGCTGATCATGGGAGTCGTCCCGGCGAAGGTGGCTGGCGTGCAGGAAGTGATCGTCTGCTCACCAGCCTCGTCATTGGGGCAGCCGTCCGATGTCGTCCTAGCCGCCGCGGAGCTGGCAGGGGCCGACCGGTTGTTTGCGATCGGTGGTGCAGGCGCAATCGCTGCGCTGGCGTACGGCACCGCATCCGTGCCACGCGTCGATCGAGTGGTCGGGCCCGGCAATGCCTGGGTTGCGGAGGCCAAGCTGCAGTGCGCCGGAGCGGTGGCGATGGACTCGCCCGCAGGACCCAGCGAGCTCCTTGTGATTGCCGACGAGACAGCGAATCCGACGGTCGTCGCGCGGGAAATGCTGGCACAGGCGGAACACGATCCTCGCGCGGCCGTGGTGTGCGTGACAATCGGCGGCTCGATGGCTGACCAGGTCCGGGCCGCGATCGATCTGCTGCTGCCGTCCAGCGACCGCGCGGCGATCATCCGGGCGTCGTTCGCGTTCGCCGGTGGGGTGCTCCACTGCGCGTCACTCGGTGACGCCGTGCAATTCGCCAACGAGTGGGCCGCCGAGCACCTGCTGCTGGCCATCTCGCCGACAGAAATGGATGCAACGTTCGCCGCGCTGCGCGGTGCCGGCACGGTGTTCCTCGGCGAGTCGGCCAGTGTCGCCTTTGGTGACTACATGACCGGGGCCAACCATGTGCTGCCGACCGGCGGCCTGTCGCGGTGCTACTCCGGGCTCTCCACGCTCGACTTCATTCGCTGGACCTCGTGGCAGCGTGTGACGCCTGCCGCCGCATCATCATTCGCCGATGCCGTCGGACGATTTGCCGACAGCGAAGGGTTGCCCAACCACGCTGCCGCCGCGCGACAGTGGAGTTCCCGGACATGACCACACCAGCCATCGATCGCCTCGCAGTGGCCCGCGCGGCCTACAACGACGTGCCGCTCTACGACCCGAAGCGTTCGCCGGTGAAACTCGACCTCACCGACAACACGAACCTCTGGGGTGTGCCGCCGCACGCCGAGCGTGCAATCCGTGAATTCTCGGTGTCGACCGTCACGCGGTATCCCACGCTCTATGGAACGGAACTGAAGCTCGCTCTGGCCGAACACGCCGGCGTAACGCCGGACATGATCGTCACAGGCTGCGGTTCTGACGACGTGCTCGACTCGGCCATGCGAGCCTTCGGCAACGAAGGGGATCTGGTGGCGGCCACTGACCCGACCTTCGCCATGGTGCCGATCTTCGCGAAGATGAATGCACTCCGCTCCACACTGGTGACCGAACTGCCGGACCACGAAGTGGACGCCGATGCGCTGATCGCCACCGGCGCAAAGCTCATCTACGTCTGTTCGCCCAATAACCCAACCGGCGCGCTGGTGGCCCGGCGGACGCTGGAGAAACTGATCGATCAGGCCCCGGGTGTGTTGCTGGTGGATGAAGCGTACGTGGAGTTCGCCGGCGTCTCGAACGTCGATCTGCTGGCGCGTTCGCCACGCGTGCTGCTGATCCGCACCATGTCAAAGGCGTTCGGACTCGCCGGACTTCGCATCGGGTATGCCATCGGTGATCCGGCGCTGGTCGCAGAAGTCGAAAAATCTCGCGGACCGTACAAAGTGAACGCTCTGGCAGAGCATGTCGCACTGACGGCGCTCCGCAAGGACGTGCAGTGGGTGGAGGAACACATTCAGCGCGCGATTGAAAACCGCGACCGTCTGACAATCGAGTTACTGAAGCTCGATCTCGATCCGATCGCGTCGAGTGCCAACTTCGTCTGTGTTCCGGTGAAGAACTGCGTGGCGGTCGGGATGGCGATGCGCGAGAAGGGCGTCGGCGTGCGTCCATTCCCGAATCTGCCGCGAGTGGGCGATGCGCTGCGGATTTCGGTCGGGCCGTGGCCTTTGGTCGAACAGTGCGTCAAGACGCTCGCCGCCGTGTTGAAGAAGGGAACGAAGCAATGAGGCTCAGCATCTTCGACTACGGCGCGGGGAACCTGCACTCGCTGATCAAGACGCTCGAGCGGCCGGGGGTGGAGGTGCACATCGACACCGACCCTGCCGCGGCGGCGGCGGCGGACGCGCTGGTGCTGCCCGGAGTGGGCGCGTTTCCCGCGGCCACACGAGCGCTTGGCGACGCCGGGCGGCGCACGATGCAAGAAGCCATTCGCAAGGGACTGCCGACCTTGGGCATCTGCCTTGGGATGCAGCTGCTGTTCGACAGCAGCGCGGAAGGTGGCGGCGCCGGACTCGGCATCTTTGCCGGGCGAGTCGAGCGGTTGCACGCGGAACGAATTCCGCAGATCGGCTGGAACCAGCTCGAGCTCGACGTCGCCCGCGATCCGCTGCTCGACGCCTCCGAGCTTCGTGTCGCATACTTCGCCAACAGTTTTGTCTGTCGAGCTGACGATCCATCCGTCGTCGCAGCCTGGAGTACGCACGAAGAGGACCGCTTTCCCGCCATGGTTCGCGTCGATCGATGCACTGGCGTGCAGTTTCATCCCGAGAAGAGCAGCACAGCAGGCGTGAGCTTCGTGCACGCCTGGCTGCGCGAGGTGCAAGCATGATCGTCATTCCCGCCGTCGACCTGCGCGACGGAGCCTGCGTGCAGCTGGTCGGCGGTGAATACGCCGCGGAGCGCATCCGATTGCCCGACCCCGTGGCGGTTGCCCTCGACTGGGAAGCCAAGGGGTTTCAGGCTTTGCACATCGTCGACCTCGACGCTGCCACCGGTCGCGGCAACAACCGACGGGTCATCGAGCGGCTGCTGGACCGGACGGATCTCACCGTCCAGGTAGGCGGGGGCGTTCGCGACCGCGACGGCATCGCCTGGCTCATTGACGCTGGAGCGACCTACGTGGTCGTGGGCACGCGCGCACTCGAGGATGAGGAGTGGCTGGTCGAGATGGCTGAAGAGTTTCCCGAACAGCTGGTGGTGGCCGCCGATGTGCGTGAACGGAAGATCGTGACGCACGGCTGGACCAGAACCATGCACCTCGACATCGATGAGGCCATGGAGCGTTTGTCCCGCCTGCCGCTGGCCGGCGTGCTCGTGACCGCGGTGCACAAGGAAGGATTGATGCAGGGGGCTGACTTGGCGCTGATGGAAGACGTGGCCGATGCCACGCACCTGCCGGTCATCGCCAGTGGAGGCATCACCACCGACGTGGATCTGCGGCTGCTCGAGGATCGTGGCGTGTCCGCGGCGGTCCTCGGCATGGCGCTCTATACCGGTGCGCTCGATGCGCGCGCCATCGCCGAGGAGTTCCGAGGATGAGTACCGTGGTTCGCGAAACGAAAGAGACGCAGATTCGCGTGGTGGTCACGCGTGGGACGGGCCTCGCGACGGTGGACACCACACGTCCCTTTCTCGATCACATGCTGGTCACGTTTGCGAAATACAGCGGACTTGATCTCGAGGTGCATGCGCGCGGTGACCTGCCGCACCACCTGATCGAGGATGTCGCCATCTGTGTCGGTGCCGCGGTCGCGGCCGCGCTGCCGCCGACCGCCGCACGCTACGCCGATCGCACGATCCCGATGGACGACGCCCTGGTGCAATGTGCGCTCGATCTTGGCGGACGACCGTACTACCGCGGCAAGCTGCCGGTGGCCATCTGGGAGCACTGGATGCGGTCCTTCTCCGACAACGCCAAGGCCACACTGCACCTGCGCGTCATTCGCGGAACCGACGCCCATCATGTCGTGGAAGCAGCCTTCAAGGCGCTGGGGCTGGCGGTGCGTGATGCATTCGTCGAATCGGGCGCGGTCTTCAGCACCAAGGGCAGTGTGGCCTTGCAGGTGTCGGAGTGATGTCGTCGTGTTGACGCGCCGACTGATCGTCTGCCTCGACGTGAAGGGCGGGCGCGTCGTGAAAGGAGTCAACTTCGTCGGATTGCGCGATGTCGGTGACCCGGTTGCGCTGGCCACTCGCTACGAAGCGGAAGGTGCCGACGAAATCACCTTCCTCGATATCTCGGCCAGCGCCGAGGATCGCGCAACGCTGCTCGATGTGGCGCGGCGGACGGCCGAGCGGCTGTTCATTCCGCTGACCATCGGCGGCGGCGTGCGGACCGCGGACGATGTCGGGCGGGCGTTGCGCGCTGGGGCGGACAAGGTGTCGCTCAACTCGGCCATGGTGGCCGACCCAGCCGTGCTCACCGCCTGTGCCGATCGCTTCGGCGCACAGTGCGTCGTCGCCAGTATCGATGCCAAACTCGAGCTGGACGGTACCTGGCGCGTCTGGACGCACGGCGGTCGGACACGGACCGAGCTCGAAGCGGTGGCGTGGGCCGCGGAATGCGTGTCTCGCGGTGCGGGTGAGGTGCTGCTGACGAGCATCGATCGCGACGGTGCGCGCACAGGGTATGACCTGCCGCTGATGCGCGCCGTCTCGAATGCCGTCAGTGCTCCGGTGATCGCCAGCGGTGGGGCTGGAAGTGCAGCACACATCGTCGACGTGCTCGCGGAAGGTCACGCGGATGCAGCGCTGGTTGCCGGCATCCTGCACGACAACCTGACGACCGTCGGGGCTCTCAAGGATGCCATGCGTGCATCAGGACTGGTGGTGCGATGAGCAGCTCATTGTTGGAGGCCGTGACCGAACTCGCCAAGCTCGCCGGCGACGAGGCCAACCGCTTCTTCCGCCAGAACGTGGCCGTCGAAATCAAGGGCGATGGCTCGCCTGTCACCGCCGCCGACCGTGCCGCGGAAACGGTTGCCCGTGAATGGATTCGGAGCCGGTTTCCCGATGATGGCATTCTCGGCGAGGAGTTCGGACTCGAGAAGCCGGATGCCGCGCGGCGGTGGGTCCTCGATCCGATCGACGGAACGAAGAGCTTCATTCACGGCGTGCCACTCTGGGGCACGCTGGTCGCGATCGTCGAGGGCGAGCATGTGCTGGCGGGCGCCGTGTACGCACCTCCGACCCGGGAGCTCGTCGCTGCCGCGGTCGGCGAAGGTGCGTGGTTCAACGGCGAACGCACCTACGTGTCCCAGACCGGGTCGCTCAGCGCGGCGACGCTGCTCACCACTGATGATCGTTTCCCGGGCCGGCCGACGCGCCGCGCCCGATGGAATGCTCTGGCCGACGCATCGCGCATCGTGCGCACCTGGGGTGACTGCTATGGCTATCTGCTGCTCGCCACTGGTCGGGCGGACATCATGGTCGATGACCTGATGAATCCCTGGGATGCTGCAGCCGTGCAGGTCGTGATCGAAGAAGCGGGCGGCCGCTTCACCGACTTCCGCGGCCGTTCGACAGCGTTTGGCGGCGACAGCATCGCCACCAACGCGGCGCTCGGCTCCGTCGTCCGCGACATCCTTTGCCCGGGCGGAGACCCAGGTTTCGATGCTTGATCTCGAACTGATCGACTTTACGAAGGGGAGCGGTCTGGTCACGGTCGTCGCACAGGACGCGACCACCGGCGACGTCCTGATGGTTGCCTTTGCGGACCGCGAGGCACTCGAGGCGACGATCCGCGTCGGTGACATGCACTACCACTCGCGGACGCGCGGCTTGTGGTACAAGGGAAGTACCAGCGGCAATGTGCAGCGCGTCGTGTCCTTGACGATGGACTGTGATCAGGATGCAATCCTTGCCCGTGTCATCCCCGCTGGGCCGTCCTGTCACACCGGGGCGATCACCTGCTTCACAGTGCCGGGGGTCACACCACCACCGGCCGACGCGTTCGCGGTGCTCGATGGCACGATCGAGGCCCGTGCCTCGGCAGCGCCGTCGCCAGACGCCCGACCGAGCTATACGCGCACCCTGCTCGACGATCGGAATCTGCGACTGAAGAAGATCGGCGAAGAGGCAGCGGAGCTGGTGCTCGCCTGTGCCGACAACGATCCGGAACGCGCCACGAGCGAGGCAGCCGACCTGTTGTACCACACGATGGTCGCACTGCACTCGCTCGGAATTCGGCTCAGCGACGTTCGTGAAGAACTCGCCCGCCGAGCCAGCGCCTGACGTAACGCGATCAGAATGACGTCAGACGAGTTGCGGTGATCCGTCGCGGGTCACCGATGTACGCCATCGTGATTCCGGTCAGATACTGCCGCGAGACACGCTGGATGTCCTCCGGCGTGACCTTGCGCAGCTCGTCTACGAAACTCCCCGCCAGACGGTAGTCACCGCGATAGAGCTGCGACCGTGCGAGGAACGTCGCCTGATCCGAGTTGGTCTCGTTGTCGAGAAAGAACTCGGTGATGAACTGCTGCACCAGCAAGCGCAGTCCTTCAGGATCGATCAGGCCTCGCTTCATCGACTCCAGTTCGCGGCGCATGATGCCAAGCACCGAGTCGGGGGCCGTGGTCGTCACGTAGAGTCCGGGAGCCGTGACTGCGCGATCCACGAACGGCGCATTGACGGCGTAGGTGAGGTTCCGCTTGACGCGAACTTCGGTGAACAGCCGTCCACCCAGCGCCGCCATCGCGATGCGCATCGGCTGGTAGTCGCGACTGTCGGCACGCGGACCCACCCAGTAGCCCTGCAGATAGTTTGTCGGCAGCGACCGTGCGATCACATGCAGCGAGCTCGAACGTGGTGCCGGGGTCAGTGGCGGGGCCCACTTGTACTCACCACGCGGCAGCGTGCCAAGTGTCGCACGGACCATCGCCTCGAGCTTGACGCGCGGAATGTCGCCCACCACGACCAGCAACATGCGCGAGGTCACCATCTGCGACTTCTGCCACCCGCGCAGGTCGGCGAGGGTCAGTGACCGAAGTGTGGCCTCGCTCCCGAGCGGCGAGGTGCCGTACGGATGGCCGGCGAAAGCAACGCTGTCCGAAAACGAATTCAGCAACGCTTCGGGATCGTCACCGCGCTGCCGCACCCCGCTGATGATGGCGGTGCGCACCGTCTCCACGTCGCCGGAATCGAGGCGCGGCTGCATGATGCGATCAGCAAAGATCGCGAACGTCGAGTCGAAGGCTGTGACGGTGCTGCGGACACCAACCATCGTCCAGTCGATCGAGGGTGCCGCGACGATGGCGCTGCCAAGCCGCGCCATCTTTCGCTCCAGCACCTCGCGAGGATACTTCCGGGTACCGCGCTCGGAGGCCTCGAGGAGTAGCAGTTCGAGGCCTGCCTTGGGCAAGGGAACCTGCGAAACTCCGCCGAGCAGATAGAGGTTGGCGGCCACCACCTCGTTCGCCGTCACGCGCCGATGAATGACGCGGAGTCCATTGACCTCGAACGCGGTCGTCGCGGAATCTGCCGCGCGCTGCGCGATTGCCTGGTGCGAGGCAATCGACAGGGCGAGGAATGCAGCGACGCCAGCCGATGCAAGACGCCTCATGGCACCACCTTCGCGCCTTTCACCGGACCGACCACATCGGCTTCCGTCAATCGTATCCGGGCTCGATCCTGCTTGCTGAGGAGCACGCCGGTCACACTTGGCCGGCCAACGATGAAGCGGGATGCATACCGCTGAAGGTCTGCCGGTGTCTGTCGTGCCATGTTGTCCACGTACCCAAGGAAGTAGTCGAGATCTGCCACCGCCCACCAGAACCCGACGGTGTGCGTCAACTCGGAGGTTTTCTCGAGCCCGAATTGATTGTCCGTACCGCGCTGTGCCTTGACCGATTCGAGCTCGCTGGCAGAGAAGTAGCCCGGGTCGTCGAGCTTGTCGATCTCGCGCCAGAGCACCGCCAGCGCCTCCTTCAGTCGCTCCGGCGTCGTCTGCCCGCTGATGGTGATCGGTCCGACCTGATCCAGCGTGTAGTAGTTCACGCCGACGGCGGTCCAGAGTCCACTGTCAGTCAGCAACCGCTGAAACCGCGAACCTTTCGTATTGAGTGCGTCAGAGAAGACATCGGCCGCGTAGGTGCTCGCGCGATCGCGCCGCACACTGGGCCCCTGCCATTGAATGAGTACCGTGACGGCACCAACTTCGGCCTCGTTGATGATCGCCGACGAACCGCTCAAGGCTGGAATCGGTGGCACCGGGTCGATCTGAAACGGATCCGGGCCGCGGGCCCAGTCGCCAAGAACGGAATCGGCATAGGCAAAGATCTGCGTTGGGTTGATGTCCCCGGTCACGATCAGCGCCATGTTGTTCGGCACGTAGTAGCGGCCCTGAATGAACCGCATCTTTTCCGGGGTGACGGAGCTGAGGATCTCGCGGTTGCCGATGGTGTTCTTTCGGCTCGAGTTCCCCGGATAGAGCGCCGCGCCAAGATTCTGCATGATTTCGAACCCGGGCGATGCCTCGTTCCGATCATACTCGCCCAGTACCACCTGCTTTTCCTGCGCCAGTTCCTGCGGCAGGAATAGGGGGCCACGGACCGCGTCGGCGATCAGCGCAATGCCGCCACGCACACTGTCTGACGGAAGGCTGAGGTAGTAGTTGACACGCTCTTCCTGTGTGGTGCCGTTGTACCGAGCGCCGAGTTCCGCCGCGCGCTGCCCGAAGGCCTCGGCGTTGGGATATGCCTTGCTGGCCTTGAAGAACATGTGCTCGTACATGTGCGCGAGGCCCTCGTACTCAGGCCGCTGCGTGAAAGCACCGTTCTTGACGTTCAACTCGACCGTAGCAATCGGAATGCCGTGGTTCTCGACGGCGATCACCTCGAGGCCGTTTCGGAGCACCGACCGCTTGATGACCTTCTCGAGTTCGGCGCGCTGCGCCGCCGCGGCAGAGGCCAGTGTGAGCATCGCGAAACAGAGGGGCATCGCGATGAGCGTACGACGTGATCGGATTCGGTTCACAAAACGTCGGTTGGAAGTCGGGCGGCACGCGGGCAGGGAACTGGCATGCGACGCTGGGAGCGTGTTGTTTGGAGCAATGACGACTGTAACCAACCGTGGTACCACTGCGGTGCCCACGCTGGCACTCGAGGCCGTCGCCGGACGTCTTGCACCGGCACGACTCAGGCGAAACACCCCTCTCGCGCCGTACACCACCTTTCGGATCGGGGGTCCCGCGGACCTCTTGTACGATGCAGACACGGGCGACGATCTGGCAGATGCCATCGACGCGGCGGAGGCGAATGGGGTTGACTGGTTCGTCCTTGGGCTCGGGGCCAACATCCTGGTGGGCGATCGTGGGTACCGAGGGCTCGTGATCCGAAATCAGGCTCGGCATGTGAGCTGGCACCCAGACGGTCGGTGCGTGGCGGAGAGCGGCCTTGTGATGGCCAACCTCATCCGGGAGGCGGTGGCGGCGGGGTGGTCGGGGCTCGAGCACTATGTCGGCATCCCCAGCACCGTCGGCGGCGCGATCTGGCAGAACCTCCACTTTCTGTCGCCGGCGCCGGAGCGCGAGCGCACGATGTTCATCGCTGAAGTCTTTGACAGCTGCCGCATTCGGAAGGAGACCGGCGAGCGAGTCACGGTCGACGCGGCGTATGTCGGCTTCGGCTATGACGACACGGTCTTTCATCACACGCGCGATATCGTGCTCGATGTCACGTTCCAGCTTACGCCGGGCGATCGGGACGCCATGCACCGCATTCTCCAGGAGAACCTCAGCTGGCGCGGGGCTCGGCATCCGTGGCTGGAGCATCACCCGAGCGCCGGCTCGATCTTCAAGAAGATCGAGGGTATCGGGGCCGGCCGACTGGTGGATCAGTGCGGACTCAAAGGCTTCCGGATCGGGGATGCCCAGATTTCGCACATGCACGCCAACATCATGGTGAACCTCGGACACGCGACGGCGGCAGACGTCCGAGCACTGGTCGCGCATGCCCAGACGGCGGTGTCTGAAAAGTTCGGCCACCGACTCGAGCCGGAAATCGGATTCATCGGGCAGTTCTGATTCGGGCCGTGCAAGCGCTCAGCAGCTGCCCGGGGGTTCGCGGGCGCTCTCTCGAATGGCCGCGGCGGTTCGTGTCTGTCCATTCACTCGGCCCTCCCGTACAGGCTCCGGGGCGGTGACCTCCTCTGCGCTGGCATGGAGCCGCGCGTGGCTAGACGGGCCTCGTGCGCCCCTTCTCGAGCTTCTTTTGGGGAGGGGTCGGTAGGCGCTCCTGCGCTGGCCCATGGTAGTCGCCGCGCCAATCGAACTCAGCCGTGAATGGGCAAGTGCGATGTTGGCCGAACCGGCCGCCCTGGTGTGGTGTCCCATCCGTTCGTCGCATGACAATTCCCGAGGGATTTTGAGGTCCGACACGGCGGAAGCTGGAGCGATACCCGTCGGTACGCGAGGATTTTCACCGCCGGCAGGCGTCAAGTGGACCTGGACGTCTGAGACGAAGCTCGAGGACACCACACTCGGATCGGCTGGGTGAATGGATAGTGTACGAATTACTTTAATTCGTACACTAACAAAAACCGTTCTTACACGATGCAGTTGAAGCCCTTGCTGGATATGATACTTAGCGTGCGTAGTTGTATTGTTACGTGAACGCACTGTTGGCGAGACCTGAGGATGTGCGTGACGTCCTGGCGGGACAGGGCATCGGTCACGACTTGCTTACGCGCGAGGCCTCTGCCTCGCGTCTTCCGGAGGAGGGCCGACTGCCCAGTCAGACGTACGCACCGTTCCTGGCCGCGAAGGGTGAGTCTCCGGCCGATGCCCCTGGCGCGTTGCTCGAGCGCGTCGCGACGCTGTGGCTCCTTCAGCTCCGCGGCGCGCTCGCAGCGCTCGACCTGACGCCCGCGCAATTCCGCCTGCTCGTGGCCGTCGGATGGCTGAACTCCAGAGGTGATTCAGTCCGGCAATCCGATGTTGCGCTGCACGCCAATGCGGATCCAGTGATGACATCGGAGGTCCTGAGGACTCTGGAATCGCGGGGGTTGGTGGCCAGATCGCCGCATCCGACGGATCGCCGAGCCAAGGCGATCACTATCACCGAGTCGGGCGGGGTGCTCGTCGATAGAGCGATCCGACTGGTCGATGTGACTGAGGCGAAGTTTTTTGAGGCTGGGGCGTCGGAGTTCGGCCCGCTGGCGAAGGCGCTCAAGAAGGGCGGCCGAGGCACGTCACCAGTAACTCGGTGAAGCTCTATACTCGTATATTACTGTCGCGATGGTGTTGTTTTGAGGACGTCTTTTGATAATCATCTGCCACGATCTCAAAGCCGGCGATGTCGCTTTCGGTATTGCTACTTGATGCCCTCAGCGACCCAACTCTTCCACTCCGGCTCGCTTTCGCCACCGATGGTCAGCTTGGCGCCATTCCGAATCAGGGGCTGCAGGAGCAGCAACGGCTCGTCGAGCAGAATGCCCATCCAGCGGTCGGGACCATAGCGAGCTGGGCCAAGTCCAAGGTCCAAAAAACGACGGCTGGTGCGGTCGACCAGCGCATCGACGCCGAACTTCTGCGCGAACCGCTGCAATTCGCCTTTCGAGGCCCCCCGCTCCGCGAGGTCGACGAAATGCACTGGGATCCGTCGCTCGGCAAAGAAGCGTTCGGCTTTCCGGGTTGCGGCATTCTTCTTCGTGCCAAAGATCTGGACGGGCATCGCTCTCCAGTGCGCGCGGGAATCATCTTCGCGCCTCACGGATTTGGTATGTTCTGACGTCGTGGGCTTGCACGACGATTCGGCGCGAAACTGCGCCACGGTACGCCACCATGTCAATGTAGAACCTCCAGACTCGGATGACAGCCACCTCCACGTTTCGTGCGCCTTGGTTCGCGCGCAATCCGCACCTGCAGACGCTGTGGGGAAAGTTTGTCCGTCCCGAACCGCCGGTCGTCGCTCGTCGGGAGATGTGGCAGACACCCGATGGCGATGATGTTGCCATTCTTCGGGCGAACAGCGAAGCGGTTGATGTACCGCGGTTCGTGCTCTTTCACGGAATTGAAGGCAACGCGGGCTCGCACTACGTCCCGGCGTTGTTCAGGGCAGTCGCCGCGCGGGGCTGGGCCGCGGACATGCTCCTCTGGCGGTCATGCGGAGGCGTGATCAATCGCGCGCCACGCTTCTACCACTCCGGCGAAACGGACGACGCGTCCTGGTTCCTGCATCGCCTGGCCGAGATGTATCCATCCGCCCCACTGGTCGCGTGTGGTGTGTCACTCGGCGGCAATGTGTTGACCAAGATGATTGGCGACGCCACCGTCCCGCTGCCGACAAATCTGCGGGCCGCCGCCGGTGTCTCCGTGCCTTTCGATCTCGAACGGGGGTCACGGTTCATCAGCCAGGGTGTTTCCGGGCTGTATGAGAAGTGGTTTCTGCGCAGCCTGCTGGTGAAGGCGCAGGAGAAAGCATCGCGCTATCCTGATCGCTTTCCCACTCCGGAGCGAATCGCGCGGATCAAGACACTCTTCGAGTTTGATGATCTGATCACCGGGCCGCTGCACGGCTTCGAGGGTGCGACAGATTATTACAGCAGGTCGAGTGCCAAGCACTTTGTGCAGAGCGCCCGGATTCCGCTGCTGTTGCTGAGTGCCGCCGACGATCCGTTCCTCCCGGGTGATGTGCTCGACGAGGTTCGCGAGCGTGCCCGGGCAAACCCGCTCGTTCACGCAGAGTTCGTCTCGCATGGCGGTCACGTGGGATTCGTGTCTGGCGCCTCGCCCCTGCGGGCGCGTTCGTATCTTGCGGATCGTGTACCGGCCTTTCTCGCGCAATTTGTCGAGCAGCCGGATTTGGCCACTCAACCTTTGAGCGTGCGCTCGCGCTGATGCCCCGCCGCACCAATCGCCGCGCGGCCCTCGTCTCCGCCGTTTGACATCAGTTCACCGATCAGTTTCCGGATCACTTCATCGAGTCCCGTCCAATGTCTCGCCGTCGCGTCGCTTCCCATCTGGCCGTCCTGCTTTCGCTTGTACTGGCTCCCGGTTGCACCACCTCCGCCGTACAGCAGGGCCGAAGTCAGGATGAGCACCTGTCGCATGCCGCGGCGGACAGTGAAAACCCTCTGGGCATGGTACAGCCGGACGATGCGACACTGCCGGCCGGATCGACCACGGTTGCGGCTCGACTTGGCGCATCACCGCGGCACGGCGAGTACGTCATGATCGCCCGTACGAAGGGTGGCACCGATTCAATCAGGGCGTGGGTCGTGTATCCGGAGCGGCGCGACAAGGCGCCGGTGGTGATCGTCATTCACGAGATCTACGGTGTGAGCACCTGGATTCGCGGCGTCACGGATCAACTGGCAGCTGAGGGGTACATCGCCATCGCGCCAGACCTGATCACGGGCAAGTACACGCTCGCGGCCGGTGACACGATTGCCCAGGCGCAGGCATCGGCGCTGATTCGGACACTGGTCCCAGCCGACGTGCAGCGCGATCTGGCGGCAACGGCGGAGTATGGAATGTCGCTCCCCGCCGCACAGCAGCGGTTCGGGGTCGTCGGTTTCTGCTGGGGCGGCTCGACCTCCTTCAACACGGCGGTCAGCGGACATGCGAAGCTGCGCGGGGCCATCGTCTACTACGGCGGGGCACCGGCGCTCACCGATCTGGCGAAGGTGCGTGTTCCGGTGCTCGGACTCTACGGCGAGAATGACGCGCGGGTGAACGCGACGATTCCTGCGGCTGACTCAACGATGAAAGCGTTAGGCAAGACATATGAGCCGGTCATTCTGCCGGGTGCCGGGCATGGCTTTCTGCGTCAGCAGGATGGACAGAACGGTGCCAACATGACCGCGAGCCGTGCCGCGTGGCCGAAGACTGTCGCGTTTTTTCAGCGGACACTCGGCCGCTGATCGGCAGTAAACATGGGCACCCCTGCTGGCGCCCGATGATTGTGTCGAGGTTGCGTGCATGTCCGCGCGCGCCATCAGTTCTGGCTGGAATGACTCAGGAGTTGTCTCGTGCGTGGTTTCAGGCTGTTTGACGTGGTGTTTCTGTCAGGATTGCTCTTGAGTGTTCGCGTGATGGTGTCCGGTGTGGAACTCCGTCGCGGCTCAGGTCAACCCATCGTGCGGTCGCGATGGGCCATGCTCGCCGGCGCGTTGACGCTGTCGGGATTCATCGGCGCCGTCTCGGTCCGCCAGTCACCATCGGCCTCGCTGATCGGCGCGCTGGTACTCGGCGGCGTGGTCGTCGGTGCGCTGAGCGCACAGTTGCTGGTGTCTCGCGTGGCGTCGATGCCGTTCAGTGATCATGAGTTCGACCCTCGGTTCGCGCTGCAGGGCGTGCCGGCACTGGTGGTCGCATCGATTCCTGCGAATGGTGACGGGTTCGTGCAACTGCCGGTCGGATCGGACGCACGAGCACCGATCCGAGCGCGCAGTCTGGACGGTGCCGCGATCGCGTGCGGCGAAGAGGTTGGCGTGGAACGAATCGACGGCGGTGTCGCCTTTGTTGAAGTCTGGTCGGCGATTGAAGCTCGTCTCTAGAGGCGGAGCGTCGGACGGGCGGTGGCTTTCGTTCGAACCGGAGCGGGCGTCGCACCGTGAAGCGGCGTGGTGACGGCCGTGCAATTCTTGTAGGTCACATCTTGGTTTCACCGACGACAGGTTGGGCGTTGACGCTCGTCCGGCTCGTCTGATGACGGAGGAACGACGATGTCGGACGCCGCGTTGTTCGTTCTCGTCTTCGGGGGCTTGTTTGCGTTGCGGGCACTCGCGGCCACGGTGGTATTCCTGTGGATTCTTCCAGACGGGATTCGTTGTCCGCAGTGCGATGCGGAAACGCTGCGCATGGAGCCTGGGCGCGTGCTGCGATTGCTGCGTCGCTTTCGTGCCAGCTGGTGTCTGGTGTGCGGCTGGCGGGGTGTGCACCGGATCACGCTGCCACGAGGTCGCAAGGCTCACGCCAACGACGCGTCGAAGACTCCCGCCTCGCCGGCGCGCCACGGCTGACCTGCCGGCGACACAGCGGTTTTACTGCGGCGCGAAAGGTCCGCTGATGTCCTGAGCGATTCGTATCGAGCGGCCGATCATCATTCCTGCGGTCAGTCGTCCAAATTCCTGCATGTGTGGCGCGTTGAGGTGGGCTGTCAATTCGGCCTGTCCACTCCACTGTTCGATGACCAGTAGCACGTCAGGACGCGGCGCTGCCTGCACGCTGATGCCGGTGGAGCACTCGAGGGCGCCGCGATACCCGAGACACCCCATTTCGTTACGGACGAGGGGCTCGAGTCGGCGGAAGTGTTGGACGAACGCGTCGCGCGCACCGGCGGCGATCGTGAGTTCTGCGAGAACGTGAATCATCTCGTGTGCGAGTCTGAGTGTTTGTGTATGGGTGTGCGATGACCGCAGCGCGCGGCGCGTACGGTTGGCGCGTACGGTGAGTGCGTCCGGTGAGTGCGTACGGTCAGCGCACGCAGTTGGTGCGTCGTGTTGGTGCGCGCATCCGACGCCATCGAGCGGGGGCGGAGGTGCATCCCGGTCTCGAGTTCACGACGCGTCGGTTGGTCTAGCGGTGTCGGACAAAGACTTCGAGCCATTCCGGGAGTCCGCCGGGGATCTCCATAAAGTCATCAAAGTATACTAATCCAGCATCTTCGAAGACTTCGATCAGGTTGGGCACGTCGTCCGGACTGGGGAGTGGTCCGATGGCGATGAGTGCGCCTTCGACGCGGAATTCTTCGTCGGTGAGGTTGAGGATACGGTCGATGGACTCACGCGTGAAACCGGCGCGTTCGAAGGCGTCGCGTCGGACGGCGAGGGTCGGACCGGCGAAGGAGAGGGAGAGCGGCATTTGAAGGGGTGGTGGAGAGGGTCAAGTTGGGGCTCGCGTGCTGCGAGGGAAGTAGGGGAGGCCTGGTCGGATGGCTTGAGGGGTGATTTCTGCGCGCTGGGATGATGGTGCGGAGGTTGGATGGTGTGATTTCTGAGCGCTGGGATGATGGTGCGGAGGTTGGATGGGGTGCCACCCGTTTGGTTCCAGGAATCTTCACGAGCAAGCTAAGTTGTTACGGCACAAAGACTTACAGAATTCTGAGCGTCGTTCGGTTCGAGTGTTTCACGTGAAACGTTCGATCTGACGTTCGTGAGCGTTTCACGTGGAACCGGCACCTCCGGCACCAACGCGCGACGCGCGGAGTATATTCGCCTCAAGTCATTCTCATCCCCCGCCGCACAACACAGTGGCCCGAGTCATAGCGATCGCGAACCAGAAGGGCGGGGTCGGTAAAACGACCACCGCCGTCAATCTCGCCGCCAGTCTGGCGGTGGCCGAACAGCGAACCCTGCTGATCGATGGAGATCCGCAGGGCAATGCCACTTCTGGCATTGGCATCTCGCGAGACGACGTCACACTGACCACGTACGACGTGCTGATCGGAGAAAGTTCGATCGCCGACGCCCGGCACCGTCGCGTTCAGTTCCCGGCCCTCGACGTCCTCGCGGCGACCGCTGACCTGGCGGGCGCCGAAGTGGAACTCGTCGACCGCGACGAACGCGAGGCGATGATGCGAAAAGCAGTCGCGAGTATCCGAGACGAATACGACTACATACTCATCGACTGCCCGCCATCACTCGGCTTGATCACGGTCAACATGCTCGCCGCCGCCGATGCACTGCTGATCCCGGTACAGTGCGAGTACTACGCCCTCGAAGGACTGTCTCAGCTACTCAATACCGTCCATCTGGTCCAACGCAGTGTCAACCCGGCACTCGGCATCGACGGCGTGCTGCTCACCATGTACGACGCCCGGCTTAACCTCTCCAGACAAGTCGCCACCGACGCACGGGAGTACTTCGGTCCGAAAGTGTTCGAGAGCGTCATTCCAAGGAACGTCCGCCTCGCCGAAGCCCCAAGCTTCGGAAAGCCAATCATCCTCTACGACCTCGCCTCCGTCGGTGCACAGGCGTACATGGCCGTCGCCAAAGAGTTGATTGCACGACACCGCGAGTCGCCCACAGAGACACACGGATCGACCAGACGCGCCGACCACTGAGCCGCGCTCACGCTCCACGACCACAGAACGCGCCTGAACGCCGACGCCAAGGAATCGAACCATGCCACCTGAACAACCGCGACGCCTGGGACGAGGACTGGAAGCCCTCCTCGCCATGAAAAGCCCCGAGCCGCGTAATCCCCCAGCGGCCACTGGCGACTCGTCCACGAACGTGGGACTCCAACACCTCCGGCTCAGTGAGATCCGGCCCAACCCCTACCAGCCCAGGAAAGAGTTCAAGCTCGAAGAACTCTCCGAGCTCCAGGCCTCACTCCGCGCGTCCGGCCTGCTCCAGCCAATCACCGTGCGCCCTGCACCAAACGGCTCCGGTTTTGAACTGATCGCCGGAGAGCGCCGATTCCGCGCTGCCTCATCACTGGGCTGGACGGAAATCCCAGCCGTCGTCCGAACGATCGATGACAAGACGCTGCTCACCCTCGCGCTCATCGAAAATCTGCAGCGCAGCGACCTGAATCCGCTCGAAGAAGCCGAGGGCTACAAGCGACTCGTCGACGAGTTCGCACTCTCCCATGCACAGGTCGGCGAAGTCGTCGGCAAAGACAGATCAACCGTCGCAAACCTCCTCCGCCTGCTGAACCTCCCCGCCGCCGTACGGCGACTCCTCAGCGATGGCGCCATCTCACTCGGGCATGCTCGCGCCATCCTCGGACTCGGCGATGAACGCGCAATGATCGAACTCGCCAGAGAAACCGCGAGCCAAGGCCTCAGCGTTCGCGATGTCGAACGCAAAGTCCAAGGCGCATCCGGGACGAAGGCAGCCGCGAAGAAAACCACAGGGAAGGCCAGACCGCCGGCAACCGGCGAAGCGCGTGGAATCGAGGATCGACTCCGCAGACACCTTCAGACTGACGTGGGCGTTCACCTCAGCAAGGGAAAGAGCACCAAGGGAGAACTCCGAATCCACTTCTACTCGAATGACGACCTGTCGCGCGTTCTCGAGATGATCCTGGGTCCAGATACAACCGCCTGACTTCATGCCGGACGCACGGAAAGGTCTGCGCAGCATCACGGTGTAGAAAACTCAACGGTTCTACACAAACACGTAACTCATTACACGTCAATGATTTACACGATTATACGAGGGCGCGGCAGCTGGTTGTCCACATTTGGACTACTGTTTGGCGCGTTACTTCAGGTCGCCTGCAGCCCTGCTGGATCCAAGCCAGCTGACACCACCGCGGCGAGTTCGCCGGCATTCAAGGTGGCCCTGCTCACACCCGGTCCCGTCTCGGATCAGGCGTGGAACGGTGGCGCATATGCTGGGCTCCAGCGCATCAAGGACTCGACCGGCGCCCAGATCAGCCATATCCAGACCAAGACACCGGCAGAGTTCGATGAAAACTTCCGACTCTACGGAGAGCAGGGCTATGCCCTGGTCATCGGGCACGGATTCGAATACCAGGACGCAGCCGTTCGCGTCGCGCCAGACTTCAGGAAGACCATCTATGTGACCACCTCAGGCACCGGAACCGGCCCGAACCTGGCTGGGCTCGAATTCGCCTTTGAAGATGGCGCGTATCTCGCTGGCATCGTCGCCGGCGCCGCCAGCAAGACCGGCATCATCGGCGCCATCGGCGGACAGGAGATTCCCCCGGTGCGGCGGAGCTTCTACGCGTTCGAGGCGGGGGCGCGGTCGATCAACAAGAACGTCAAGGTGATTACGTCGTACGTCGGCAACTGGGACGACGCCAGCGCGGGCAAGGAACAGGCCCTGGCCCAGATCGGGCGCGGGGCCGATGTCATCTTCCAGAACGCGGACGCCGCCGGCCTTGGAATCTTTCAGGCCGCCCGGGAATCGAAAGGTGTTCGTGTATTTGGAGCAAATAGTGATCAAAACGGTGTGGCCCCGGAAGTGGTTCTCGGCAGCGTGGTCATTGACCTTCCACACGCCCTGCTCCTGGTGGCGCGCGAAGTCCAGAATCGCACATTCACGCCGCGCGTCATCTCGCTGGGCATGACGACCGATGTCGTTCGTCTCGTGATCAATCCGGCACTGCGAAACACGATTCCCCTTCCCGCGCTGGCCGCCGTCGACTCGGTCACGAAACAACTCATCGCGGGAACGTTCCACGCTCCCGTCCCGCCGACAGCTGCACCATCCAAGTGACGCTGACGACGCCTGTTCCAGCCGCAACGATCGGTGAGATCGTGCCGTGGCTCGATCACCTCCTGCAGACCGAAGCCACACCCGACTACGCGGGCGCCGTCAACGGACTGCAGGTCGAGCATACCGGACCAGTGCGCCGAGTTGCCGCAGCGGTTGACGCCTCGCTCCGCAGCGTCCAGCAGGCCGTCGATATCGGCGCGAACCTGCTCGTCGTACACCACGGACTCTTCTGGGCCGGAGTACAACCGATTCGCGGAGCGCTGCACCGGAAGCTGACGCTGCTGCTGGAGAACGACATCGCCGTGTACAGCTCTCACCTGCCGCTTGATCGGCAGCCGACACTCGGCAACAACGTGCTCCTCGCCCACGCACACGGGCTGACCGTCGCGGAGACATGGCTTCCCTACAAAGGTGTTGCAATCGGCGTCGTCGCCGACACGGCGCTGCCGACGCGCGAACTGGCGGAACGAGCCCGCGCCTTCGGTGCACTGCACGCACACCACACGGTGGTGACTCCGCACGCTCACGACCGCATCTCACGACGAATCGCGATCTGCAGCGGAGGCGGGGCATCGGCTGAGTCACTGCGCGAAGCGCGACTCATCGGCGCCGACACCCTGCTCGTCGGGGAGGGGCCGCACTTCACGGCCGTCGACGCCGAAGAGAACAACCTGGTGGTCATCTACGCAGGCCACTACGCGACCGAAACGCTCGGCGTGCAGGCGCTCGCGCAATCGATCGGCGAGCGGTGGCACCTGCCGTGGTCATTCCTTCCGGCACCAACCGGGCTGTGACCACCGCAGCGCCCCGTCTGGCGCTCAACGCGATCTCGAGGCACTTCGGCACGGTGCGCGCCCTCGACGGCGCGCACCTGACTGCGCAGCGAGGAGAAGTGCACGCAATCCTCGGCGAGAATGGTGCCGGCAAGTCAACCCTGATGAAGATCGCCTACGGACTTGATCAGCCGAACGCCGGGACCATCGAGATCGACGGCAAGCGCACCGTGCTTCGCACCCCACGAGACGCCATGGCACTGGGCATCGGAATGGTGCAGCAACACTTCGCACTGGTCGACGCCCTGACCGTTGCCGAGAACGTCGCGCTCGGTGGCTTCGACCGCTTTGATCTGAAGGCGACAGCCGACACGATCAGACGCCTCGGCACGGAGTCCGGGCTCGGCCTCGATCCCATGGCCCGCGTCAGTACGCTCCCTGTCGGCGCGCAACAGCGGTTGGAGATCATCAAGGCACTGGCGCGCAATGCCCAGATTCTGATTCTTGACGAACCAACGGCCGTTCTCTCACCGACTGAAGCCAAGGACCTCCTCGACTGGACTCGACGATTCGCTGACGCTGGCGGTACAGTCCTGCTGATCGCGCACAAGCTCCGCGAAATCCTCAGCATCGCCGATCACGTGACAGTGTTGCGACGAGGCAAGACCGTGCTGACTTCGAGTGCTGGCGCCGTGACGGAACAGCTACTCGCCGACGCCATGCTCGGCGCTGCACCAACCGCCACGCGGATGCACAACGACACGTCACCGCGCGTGGCGCGTGGAACACCGACGCTCACCCTGATCAATGTGGCGGCGCAGGACGAATACGGCGTCGCGCGCATCGCGGACGCGACGCTCTCGGTGAACAGTGGCGAAATCGTTGGGATCGCCGCCATCGAAGGGGCGGGCCAACGCGAGCTCCTGCGCGTGCTTGCCGGTCGCCTTGTGCAAACCAATGGTCTCGTCAAGCTGCCGGGATCCGTAGGTTTTGTGCCTGAAGACCGACACCGTGATGCGATCGTACTCGACGCCACGCTGACCGAGAACCTGGCTCTGCGCGGTGCGGCCAAGCGACGTGGCTCTATGCCATGGAAAATCCTCGACGGAATCACGCACGCACTGCTGCAAACTCGCGATGTCCGGGCAGTCGACGCGCGCGTTCAAATGCGAACGCTCTCGGGCGGGAATCAACAGAAGTTCGTCGTCGGACGGGAACTCGCCGATTCGCCCGCGGCACTGGTGGTCGAAAACCCAACGCGCGGGCTCGACATTCGTGCAACCGCCGACGTGCACGCTGCCCTGCGCGCCGCCCGCGACGCGGGAACCGCAGTAGTGGTGTACTCGAGCGATCTGGATGAAGTGTTGCTCTTGTCCGACCGCGTTCTGGTCGTTGCAGCGGGGGTCGTACGCGACGTAGGATCTGATCGCGACGCCATCGGCCTGGCAATGCTCGGCGCGAGCCGCTGATGCAACCGTTGGCGCGCACCCTGCGGGCGATGCTCGAGCCGATACTTGCCATATCGCTCTCGCTGATCGCTCTCTCCGCGCTCCTCGCGGTGAGCGGATACTCCGTCACGGCAGCGATGACTGCGCTGTGGCATGGAGCCTTCGGCTCGTGGTCGGTGATCGCCTCAGGCACGCTGGTGCGCGCAACGCCTCTGCTGTTTGCCGGACTTGCGGTTGCCGTGGCATTCCGTGCCGGAATTCTCAACATCGGCGCGGAGGGTCAGCTGCTGGCGGGAGCAGCGGCAGCGACGGCGGTGTCGATGACGATTTCACCCGCCTTCGGACTCGTCGGATCGTGCCTGGCACTCATGGCAGGCGCTGCAGCCGGCGGAGTATGGGCCGGTATCGCGGCCCTCCTTCGCCAGCAGTTCGGCGTCCTCGAGGTCATCAGTACGATCATGTTGAATGTGATCATGCTGCACCTCACCGGATTGCTCGTGCGCGGTCCGCTGCAGGAAAGCACCGCGACCTTCCCACAATCTGCGCTGATCGATCAGGCGCTGCGCCTGCCGCGCATTGTCCCGGGCTCACGACTGCATGCCGGTGTGGTGCTGGCGGTGCTGAGCGCACTCGTCCTTGCCTGGTTCCTTCGCAGCACCGCGCGGGGTTTCCGGCTTCGCATGACAGGTGCCAATCCTCGCGCGGCCGCGAGTGCCGGCGGCATTGATGTGGCGAAGGTGGCGACAGCGGCATTCATCGCCAGCGGAGCAATCGCCGGTTTGGGCGGTGCCGTGGAGGTCACTGGCGTGACGTACGCGCTGTATGAGAATCTGTCGCCGGGCTACGGCTACACCGCAATCGCTGTCGCCCTGCTTGCACGGCTGAATCCGATGGCAGCTATTGGCTCAGCTTTCGTTTTTGGAGCCTTGGAGGCTGGGGCAGCGGCCATGCAACGCGAGGCACAGGTGCCGGCCGGGATGGTTGGCGTGGCTGAGGCGTGTGTGATTCTGGTACTGCTGGCGTCGGAATGGATTGGTGCGCGAGCAGGCGGTTGGTCAATTTTGTCTCGGGGGGGCCCCCCGCCTGAGCAGAACCTGGCGGAACTGGCCACGAGAGGCGAGCAGGCATGAACACACTCGCCGACTTTCTCGACGCATCCGTCCGCAGCGCAACTCCGCTACTGCTCGCCGCGCTTGGCGAAACCGTTTCCGAACGCAGCGGCGTGATCAATGTCGGACTCGAAGGCACCATCATCGTCGGCTGTCTCGCCGGCCTCGCCGCGGCAACGATCGTCGGCCCAACCGCCGCACTTGCCGCGGCCGGGATCGCGGGTCTCATCTTCGCGACGATCTTCACGATCATCGCGATATGGCTCGGTGCGGATCAGATCATCGCCGGGACAGCCATCACGATGCTGGGACTCGGTCTTACCGGAACACTCTACCGCGTACTCTACGGCGATACGGGCGCGGCACTCTCGGCTCCGACGCTGGCACCGATCGGGATACCGCTGCTGCAGGATCTTCCGCTGATCGGAAGCGCACTGTTTCACCAACCACTTCCAACGTATCTGGCCGTCGCGCTGGTCCCGGCGGTGTGGTGGTGGCTCAACCGCACACACTCCGGACTGGCTATCCGGGCCACGGGAGAGAACCCGGCGGCGGCCCGTTCGTCCGGGGTTTCACCACGCCGAGTGCAGACGATCGCCTCCCTCTTTGGCGGCCTGTGCGGTGGTCTCGCTGGCGGAGCGCTGGTCTTGGCGCAGGTCGGAACATTTGCCGAGGGAATGTCCGCCGGTCGTGGATTCATCGCGATCGCGATTGTCGCGCTTGGTCGATGGAGTCCACTTGGTGCCGCGATAGCGGCGCTATTTTTCGGTATGGCGAGCGCGCTGCAATTCCTCTTCCAGTCCCTCGATCTGAAACTGCCGTACCAGATCTTTCTCGCGCTCCCCTACGTACTGACGCTGGTCGCTCTGGCGTTCGCGAGGGGCCGGTACCGGGCACCGGCGGCATTGGGTGCGCGCGTCGGTGCAGCCGATGTCAGCTGAGTCGGCCTTCGGTCCGGTGCCCGGCGGGATTCAGCACCCGGTGTAGGCGCTGGACCAACGAAGCGACCAGATACCCCCTGTCGTCCGCTGCAGCATTTGAACTTTTGAGCCGTCACCAAAATCGAGGCCGAGAAAGACCGACGGTCGCGGAGCGCCGTGCAGCTGAACCACGGCGAGCAGCTCCACGGAGACCAGCTCGTCTTCGGTGGCGTACTGCGTATTCCGCCACACCGCACTGAAGGGGACGACTTTCGGCGGACGCTCGAGCACGAGCACGGTGCGCTCGACTCTTGGGGACGCCTCCATGTTCAGGCGACGTTCAACGACAGCGACGACCGCATCGACGTCGCCCGGAAAACGCATCCGGTACGCGCGACTGACGCTGAAGGGAACCCGTCGCAAAACCCCCGCACTGTCGAGCGGGAGCAGCGACGCCGCGCGGTTGATGGCGATCACGAGCTCTGCCGAGTCGCTGCGCGACATGCTTCCGATAGAGTCGGAGGGGACCGCTTTGCCGACTCCGGCCTGCAAGGCGAGCTTCCAGCTCTGGGGGCTCGCACCGGTCGAGTCTCGGAGCGGAACAACGGGCCAGGCGTCGCAACCCTCCCCAGCCTCAGGCTGTGACGACCGGACGTAATCACCGAGCGACGCAGTGCCAACTCGCCCAACTGGCGCGAAAAGGTCCACCAGTGCTGGTGCCGCAGTCGGCGGCAACGCGGCACTCGCAGGTGCTGGCACGCTGTCGTCCAAAATTGGTGGCAGAATGACTTGTGCCATTCCGCCGTCAGCCGGGACATAGATCGCCGAACCATCGAATGCGTCCCATTGGGCGACGCGCGATGGTGTGGCAGAATCGGCGGGCGGATTGATGATGCGCGGCACCTGACGCCCGGTGGTCGCGCGAGGCTCAGGCGCGTCTTTGGTACAGCCGGCGACCAGCACGGCGAGGACGACCCAGCCACCGAGGGTCCGCGCTGACTGCCTCAGGCCATGAGGCGGAACCGGATCGGTGGGCAACATGTGCACAAACATAGGGGACGCCGATCGTCCAGCAACGTGATGCTCAATTCGTCACGTCCGATTACCGTACCCGTCGCAGTGGTCCACCCTCCTCACACACGAGGTTTCGTGACTGACGTTGCGCCAGCAGGCAAACCCGCCGGGACCGGGACAGCGCCCAAGTGGCTCAGTGCGCTCGGACTGCACCGACCCGAGCTCCGGGCCTGGGCCATGTACGACTTCGGTATTTCGGGAATGCAAACGATCATCATGACAGCCGTCTTCCCCATCTTCTTCGTGAAGGTTGCGGCGGCCGAGATGAACCCGGAACGCGCGTCGGCGTGGTGGGGATACGTCAACACGATCGGAGCCGTGCTGATCGCGGTGCTCGCCCCGATCCTTGGCGCATTGGCCGATTTCAAGGCCGCGAAAAAGAAGTTCCTGATAGCCTTCATGTTGCTCGGCGCTGGCGCAACGGCGGCGATGTTCTTCGTGCAGCGCGGCGACATGGTGCTGGCATCCGTCACCTTCATCATTTCGCTGGCCGGTGCGACCGGCAGCATGACCTTCTACGAGGCGCTGCTGCCGCATATCGCCGACGAATCAGAAATCGATCGAGTATCGACGGCTGGCTATGCATTGGGCTATGTCGGCGGTGGTCTGTTGCTCGCGCTGGCGCTGGCCGTGATACAAAAGCCAGAGCTGCTCGGCTTGCCGCATGGTGACGGGTTGACACCGTCGCAGGCCACGTTGCCCGTTCGCCTGAGTTTCATCGCCGTCGCCGCGTGGTGGGTCGCCTTTTCGATTCCCGTGTTGCGCGCAGTGGCCGAGCCGCCGCGATTGCTCGAGCTGGACGAGGCGACCCGCACGGCCCCGATCCGGGCGTCGATCCATCGGCTTGCCACGACACTGCGTGAACTGCGCGACTACAAGCAGGCGTTCCTGATGATGCTGGCTTTCACGATCTACAACGACGGGATCCAGACGATCATCAAGATGGCCAGTGTGTATGGCACGGAGCTCAAGATCGATCAGGGACAACTGATCGCCGCCATTCTGCTGGTCCAATTCATCGGGATTCCGGCAGCATTCGCCTTTGGCGCTCTGGCTGGAAAACTCGGGGCCAAGCGTTCGATTTTCATCGGACTGCTGGTGTACACCGGTATCTGTATCTTCGGCTACTTTCTGCGCACGGCGCGGGACTTCTGGATTCTGGCGGTGGTGGTCGGACTGGTGCAGGGTGGAACGCAGGCACTGAGCCGGTCGCTGTTCGCGACGCTGGTCCCGAAGCACAAAAGCGGCGAATTCTTCGGGTTCTTCAGCGTGTTCGAGAAGTTCGGTGGGATTCTCGGTCCGCTGGCCTTCGCTGTCGCAGCACAGGTGGCCGGGAGCAGCCGGGTCGCCATCCTTTCGGTGATCGTGTTCTTCGTGATCGGCGCGTGGATCCTGACGATGGTCGACGAAACCGCAGGAGCGGCCGCCGCACGCGCGGCGGACGAGGCAACACTGCGACCCGAGAGCAGTGCAGGCTGAACGCGACTCACTCAGCTACCGACTGCTGACGGGTATCGCGCGCCTGGCGGTCCGGTGGTATTACCGCGCGGTCGACTTCGATGGCGTGGACCGGATTCCCGTCACTGGTCCCACGCTGCTGGTCGTGAATCACCCGAACGAACTGATGGACGCGATCTTCGCCGGACTTGTCGCCCCCCGGCAGCTGACATTCACCGGCAAGGCGACGCTGTTCGAGCATCCGATTGCCAACGCATTCCTGCGACACATGCGGGTTGTGCCGCTGCGCCGTTCCCAGGACGAGCGTCCCCGCGAGACTGCCGGCACACCCGATGCCGCGCGCAACACCGATGCGTTTGCGGCCATTCATGCCGTGCTGGCGGCCGGTCAGATGGTGCTGATCTTTCCCGAGGGCCGCAGCTGGGATGAACCCCGGCTGGCGCCGATCAAGACCGGCGCCGCACGCATGGCGTTGACGGCGCAAGAGGCGGGGATCCGGGGCGTCACGATCGTCCCGATCGGAATCAACTATGAACGGAAGGATGGACTCCGTTCGCGCGTGCTGGTGGAGGTTGGCGACCCGATCGTGCTCGACGCGCTGGACGACGACCAGGCGCAGGTCGACCAGCTCACGACAGAGATTTCACGCCGACTGCATGCAGTTACGCTGAACTTCGACGACGAGCGTGATGCTGGCGAAGTGCTCGACCTGGCGACCGTGCTGGCGGCAGCGACGGATGAGATTCGACCGCTTGGCGACCCCGATGCACCGATCGCAGCGAAGATCGGCGTGGCACGACGCGCCGACATCATCCGGCGACAGCTCGATAGAGGCGAGCTCACGTTGCAGGTCGAGGAGAGAGTCCGGCGTGTGCAACGCCGGCTCCAGAGCTTGCGACGGACCGCGACGAAGTTGGGGATCAGGCTCGACGATGTCGCACTCGACACCGGCCTGCCAGCGGCAGGACGGTTCGTGGTGCGCGAGCTGCTGCTGGCGGCCTTTGGCATTCCGCTGGCGCTCTGGGGGCGCGTGAACCACCTGCTGCCCTTCACGATCGCGCGCTGGCTTGGCGTCAGGACCTCGACGGCGCGGTCGCAGCTGGCGATGCACACCATCGTCCTCGGCGTGATCGTGATTCCGGTGTTCTATGCGATACAGACCGGCGTAGTCTGGCGATTTGCCGGCTCATGGTGGGCGCTGGCGTACATCGCGTCACTGATTCCCAGTGCCTCGTGGGATATTCGATACATGGAGCGGCTGCGCCAGCTTCGCCAACGCGCGATGGCGTGGCGGCATTTCCGTGAAGACCCGGGGCTTCAGCTCAAGCTCCGCGACGAACTATCCAGCCTGCGAGTCGAGGCCGCCGCTATCGCGTCCGGCGTGTGAGCGATGGTGTCTGATCGCAGTCTGCCTGTTCACGCGAGGCGAGGTTTTCCGCACCGCCTCGCGAACCTGTAGCCGAGCGGACCGCACTACTCGCGGAATCCGGCCGGCTGCCATGCTGGAGCTGATTGCCGCCGTTGCTGCGATCGTCGCGCTACGGCGCGGGGGGGAGAAACCGCCCCACCAGGTCCCAGTGCCACGCCGCGCGACGTTCTCCGGTGCGCGGATCCTTGAGCGGCTTGTCCTGCAGCCGATGCACCGGCAGACCCACCGCTGCGCCATACGCCAGCAACAGTTCGCGGTCGGTGCTCACCAGATGCGCCATCGGTGTACCAAACCAGACGTGCCGGTGAAGCCAGAGCCCGCCATCCATCGCGTGAATCATGCCCTCACGTCGGAGTGCAAACTCGCGCCACTCGAGCGAACGGGTGCCCTCGACAGGTAGTTCGTCAGCGCTCACTTCGCATCAAGCCAGTTGTCGCCATCGCCCGTCGCCACCACCAGCGGGACGCTCAGTTCCGCGGCCTGCTCCATCTCGTGGATCACCAGCGCACGCACCGCCTCGAGCGCGCCATCCGGAACCTCGAACACCAACTCGTCGTGCACCTGGAGCAGCATTCGTGCACCATGGCCATCCTGCGGCAGTCGGTCGGCAATCTTCAGCATCGCAATCTTGATCAGATCCGCGGCCGAGCCCTGCAGTGGTGAATTCTGCGCCATGCGCTCGCCGAATGCACGAGTATTGAAGTTCCGGTCCTGGACCTCGGGAATGAATCGCTTGCGCCCGAAGATCGTCTGGACGTACCCCTGTTCCCGCGCGAGCGCCACCTGTGAATCGAGGAACGCGCGGATGCCGGCGAAACGCTCGAAATAGGTGGCGATGAACTCCTTCGCTTCAGCAAAACTGATCTTCAATTGCAGGCTGAGTGCGCGCGCACCCTGCCCGTAGATCGTGGCAAAGTTGATGGTCTTGGCCCGCGCGCGCATCTCGCTCGTCACGTCCTCGACCGCGACACCGAAAATAATGCTCGCCGTCTGCTTGTGGATGTCGCCACCGGCGCGGAATGCCGTCACGAACGCTGGGTCCTGCGACAGGTGGGCGAGCAACCGCAATTCAATCTGCGAATAGTCTGCCGCCAGCAGCCTGGTGCCCGGCGCCGCCACGAATCCGCGGCGAATCAGGCGTCCTAGTTCACGCCGGATCGGAATGTTCTGCAGATTCGGATCAGTCGACGACAGGCGGCCGGTACCCGCCACCGTCTGGTTGAACGTCGTGTGGATCCGGCCATCTCTCGGATCGACGAGCGTGGGCAACGAGTCGATGTACGTCCCTTCGAGCTTGAAGATCTCGCGGTATTCCATCAGCAGTGTCGGCAGTTCATTCCCCTCGTCCGCCAGTTCCTGCAACACACTCGCGTCCGTAGACGGTCCCGTGGCAGTCTTCTTCTTGATCGGCAGGCCGAGTTTCTCGAAGAGGATGACGCGCAGCTGCGGATTCGAGTTGATGTTGAAAGTCTCGCCAGCCGACGTGTAGATGAGCTGCTCCACGCGCTGACGCTCGGTCGTGAAACGTTCTTTCAGCGACGCGAACCACTGCAGATCGATCGCCATTCCAGCCCATTCCATATCGGCCAGCACCGCCACCAGCGGCAGTTCGATGCCGTCGAGCAGCGACCGCGCACCGGCCTGCTCGATCAACGGGTCGAAATGCTCGAATAACCGCAGCGTGAAATCCGCATCTTCAGCAGAGTATGTCGTCGCCACATCAACCGGCACACGATCGAACGTCACTTGATTACGACCTTTTCCGGTGACTTCGTCGTACGGAATCATTCGATGATTGAAGATCTCGAGCGCGAGGGCATCGAGTCCGTGCGAACGCCGACCCGGGTCGAGCACATAGCTGGCCAGCATCGAATCGAACGTCAACCCGCGCAGCGTGATGCCGGCGCGCCGCAGCACCAGCATGTCGTACTTGGCGTTCTGTGCAACTTTCCGAACCGCGGGATCTTCCAGCAGGGCAACCAGCGGTCGACAGGCCGCGCTGTCCAGCGGCGGCAGATTCTCTGGCGCAACCGTGATCGTATGTGCATCCGGATCCAGCAGGTCACCCTGCACATTGGCACTTGCGCGCACGTGCAGGAACGGCAGATACCAGGCCTCGCCAGGCGCGGTGGCGATCGCAATGCCGACGACGCGCGAGCGCATCGCATTGATGGTGCCCGGCGCATCAGCGTCCAGCACCGTTTCCGTGTCCACCGCGATCGCCGGCACTTCACGACAGCGTTTCACCAGCGCGTTCAGCTGTTCGATCGTGCTCACGGTGCGATAGGTGACCGGAATGGCTGGCGCCGACTCCGCCGCGGCCACCAGATCGAGCGGTGCATCGTCGCTTCTGGCCGGCGCTGACGCGCTGCCGGTTGGTCCGTCATCGCTCAGCTGCCGAGCCAGCGATGTGAACTCGAGGTCGACGTAGACCTGCCGAAGTTCCGACCGATTCGGTTGATGGAAGCGCAGCCGATCAAGGTCGAGCGGTACGTCGCAGTCGGTGCGGATGGTGACCAACGCCTTCGACAGGCGTGCGTCGGCTTCGTGCTGCTCGAGCGCCTCGCGCGGACGCTTCTTGGTGATGTTCGCGACGTTGGCCAGAATGGAGTCGAGGTCTCCGTACTCACGAATCAATTCCTGCGCACCCTTTTCGCCGATCCCCTTCACGCCAGGCACATTGTCCGACGCATCGCCCACGAGGGCCAGAAAATCGGTGGTGCGTTCAGGAGGAACACCAAGCCGCTCACTGCCATTCTCGACGCCAACCCAGTGCTCGTCGACGCTGGCCGGCCCGCCGCGTCCCGGGTTCAGCAACCAGACCCCGGGGCGTACCAGTTGGTGGAAATCCTTGTCACCCGAGACGACGACCACCTTCAGCCCGGCGTCCACACCGAGCCGGGCAAGCGTGCCGATCACATCATCGGCTTCAAAGCCGTCGAGCGCGATGATCGGCGTATCATAGGCCGCCAGGAGCGATCGCACGTGCTCGAGCCCGAGATCGAAGTCCGCCTGCAGATCGTCGGTGAGCTTCTCGCGTGTCGCCTTGTAGTCGGCGTACATCTCGTCGCGAAACGTGGCACCGGAGTCGTGAATCCAGCACAGATACTCGGGCCGATGTCGCTGCACGAGCCGATTCAGAAAATTGGCGATCCCCCACGCGATCGACGTGTTCGCGCCGTGGCTCGTTTTCAGCGGACGGTTGATCAGCGCAAAAAAGGCGCGATAGATCAGCGCGTAGCCATCAACCAGAAACAGTCGAGGCGATGTCGGTTCGGTGGGGACGGGCGCAGTCATGTGCGAAATCTAGCCCGTCGCTGGCGGAGATCCGCCTGATCAGCGCTGCAGCAGGAGCGTCGCCGCCAGTGCTACCGCAGCTGTCACCCGGACGTTGTCATCGAGCGCAATTGCCGGTCGTTCAGCAATGGCTGCAACGAGGCCAAGGCCAACGGCCGGCGCCAGTGCAAACCCCGCCAGCCACCACGCGCCGAGTGTCGCCGCGGCGGCGCATGCCAGGCTCCCGACGAGTGTCTTTCCACTGCCGCCTCGAGCCCGGCGCCAGGCGCCGCCGACGAGTGCGGCGGAGGCGTCACCAGCCGCGCCCGCCCACGTGCCGGCGATCACCGCCGGAAGCGGCGCGGCAACGCAGCAGATCGCAAAGGTGGCCAACAGCCACGTTGCACCGGTAATGCCGTGGGATACCTCGTGCGGCCGCAGCATGATGCCGACCGTTGCCTCGAAGCGCGCGGCGGCGACCGCCGATCGCCGCCGCGCGAACTCCACGACACACGCAATTCCGAAGAGCGCCACCAGCAAGATGGCCGCACCGCGCTGCGGCGCACCGAGCCAGAGGCCGAGCGGGATCGATGCGGTGGTCAGGTGGAGCGTCTTCCGCGGCACTTCCCGTCCGCGTGCGACGCCCGAGGTGATCATCGTGTCAAGCGTCGCTGAAGGGCGGACGCGAACTCATTCGCCCCGTTGCCAAAAAAGCGCCAGCGTCCGAATCCGCTCTGATCGATGAAAATCAGGCGCAGGCGCTCACCGGTGTAATCCCAGGCCTGCAGCCGGCCGCGCTGCCCTACGTTCAGGTCCTGCTGCCCCTGCTGGTTCTGATCGATGATCTGATCAGGCTTCCCCAACGCCACGAAAGTCGATCCACGATCGGAGAGCCAGCCGGCTGCCGCGTCTTCCCGGTAGATCTCATTTGCGATGCGAATACGCTGGAAGTAGTCGCGCAACGCCTCGTTCTGCGGTGTGATCGAGATTGGATCGGTTTCCCTCAAGAAAGTCGCCCATGCCTCGGCACGCTGCTGGGGCGTGCCGGTCTTGAGCGCACTCAACCGCGCTCCGCTGGCGAAGTAGCGGAGGTAGCCGATCATCTCGTCAAATGATGCAACCGGGAGATCGTCGCCGAAGCTGATCAGGACAGGCTGTGTGACGACATCCCCTGAACCGGCACGCCACACCGCCGCCTGTACGATGCCCACGCCCAGACCGGCCACCGGCACTCTGATCACGCCGCTGGCGAGACTGCCACCGCGGCTCGGAAGTGTGACACTGTCCTGCCAGAGCGCGGCGCCTTTGTCGTCCCGGATCGCCACCTTGAGTGGAACGCCGGCCGGCGATGAGTCGCGCACCTCCACATAGAGCGGAAGCTCGGTGTCACGGCCGAGTACGATGGTACTGCGCGCATTCGCCAGGAGCTCGGGTCCAACACTCGTGTTCGTGCGCGTATTGACTTCGAGCGCGATGATCGGCGTGCTTGGCCGGCCGCCGAATCTCGGAACTTCGAAGGTGCGTTCCTGTGTGCCGGAGCGGGACGTACCACCGTCGCGCACCAGCACCGCGATCGAATAGGTGCCAGGAGGGATCAGCATCTGCTGCTGGAAGAGCACGCTCTCCTCCCCCCGTTGGGTCTCTTTGAAGCTGACGACCCGGACGGTTTGGTTCGACTCTGCGCGGGCGACCACGGCGCCATTCTGGCGTGCCTCGACCGCGACATTGTAGGTCGCCTTGAATCGATCGCCTTCGCGCGTGAACGCAAAAGCCACCGTCGGGAACGACAGCGAGACCATCACCAGCGAGCTGTCGGCGACCGGCCCTGGAAGGGTCGCGATCGAGCCGGTGAAGGGCAGCGGGAGCCCGTTGGCCAGCAGCCCGAGGCCTTGCAGGACCTTCAGCACATCGGACTGTGCCGCAATGTCACCACGCCGGATAGCCTGAGGGGCATCGGCCGGAGGTCCACCCGCCGGCGGCCCCCCGGCGGGACGACCTGACGCACAGGCCGTGAGCAGGGCGCCCAACAAACCCAGTTGCAGACGCCGCCCGCGTCCCAGAAGCTGTATGACCCTGATTGCCATGACGTCCGCCGCGCAAGCGCGTGATTAATCGGTTCAAAGTGTCCCTTCGCCACCCAAGATACGGTACCCGCATACCGATACGTTCGTTGCGTCCCGGACCAGACTGCGGGGAATGACGGCGTGAACGCTTGCCGCCTTCCCGTGTGGTACGTAGGCTTACCCCGTGATCCGAGACGCAATGGTAGGAACGGTCATCGCAGAATATGCGGTGCAGGATATGGTCGGCGAAGGTGGGACCGCGATGGTGTATCGTGCGTCCCACCCCAAGCATGGCATCGTGGCACTGAAGGTCCTTCGCACAAAGCTGCGAAACGACCCCACCGCCGTGACCCGCTTCGAACGTGAGGCGGAGTTCGGCCTTCGCGTCGTGCACCCCAACGTGGTACGTACGATCGAACTCGGTGCCGCGGATGGGGTGCGGTACCTCGCGATCGAATGGGCACCCGGGGAACTGCTCGAGAAAGTCGCCAAGCGAACTGGCGCATTTCCGCGCCCCCAGGTCGCCAGCATCGTGCGACAGATTGCGGCCGCAGTCGACGCCTCGCATCGCCAGGGCATCGTCCACCGCGACCTGAAACCGGAAAACCTGATGTACGACAGCGTGAACGATCGCGTTCGCCTGCTCGACTTCGGGATTGCGGCCGAGCCGGAGCAGGGGAATGACCAGCGCCTCACCCGCGACGGGTTCTTCGTCGGAACGCTGCTGTACGTGGCACCGGAAGCGCTCAGTGGTGTTCTCGTGGGGCCAGCGGCCGACCAGTACAGCCTTGCCACCATCGCGTACTTCCTGCTGACGGGTGTGCATCCGTACACCGCACGTTCAACCCGGGATATGCTCTCGCAGCTGCTCACGCAGCCGCCGACTCCGCTCAACAAGGCGGTGCCGGGATTGGGGTTCGGCGAGGAAGTGGAACGGGTTGTCATGAAGGGGTTGGCACGTCAACCAGGTGACCGGTATCACGGGATCACCGACTTCGCCGCAGCGCTCGAGGCTGCACTTCTCTCGATGCCAACCGCTGCGCCGAAATCCGGCGGACTCTTCGGAAAGGTGAAGGGACTCTTCGGATCCCGGGACACCTGAGCGTGCCGAATCCCCCACACCGCGACGCGCTGGTGGCGCTGCTCGCGGCCCGCTCGGCGCGGCGCGGCTCGTTTACGCTGGCGTCGGGCAGGGTGAGTGATTTTTACGTCGACTGCCGGCTCACGACGATGAGCCCGGACGGGCTGATTCTGGTGGGACCGCTTGCACACGGTCTGCTGCGCGAAAGCGGGTGGTCGGTCGACAGTGTTGGTGGGTTGACGATGGGGGCCGACCCCGTGAGCTACGCGATTGCGTATGCCAGTGCGCTTGCCGGAACGCCCGTCCGATGCTTTGCCGTCCGCAAGGAGGCCAAGGCACACGGCATGGGCAAGCGCATCGAAGGGTCGTTCCGGCAGGGGGATCGGGTGGTGGTGATCGAGGACTCCATGACCACCGGCGGCAGCGCGCTGAATGCGGCGGCGGCGATCCGTGCCGAAGGGGGCCAAGTGATCGGCGCATTGACGCTGGTTGACCGCGAAGAGGGTGCCAGAGAAGCGCTCGAGTCAGCGGGAATTCCTCTGGTCGCCTTTACGACAGCCGACGAACTCAAGCGCCTCATCCCGGCCCCCTGAGCTCATGGGCCGCCAGCCCCTCCGATGTCTGGCGGAGCGGGCAGAAGCGGATCAGCTGGGGTAAGACCGGTGTGATCGCCGCCTCACAGAAGTACCGATACATCCCTTCGCAGTCGTAGGTCGCCCGAAAAGCCGATGCCGTGACACCGAGCACCAGCGTCACGTGGCGTCCGAAGCTCTGCGGTGATGAATAGTCGAGGCTCGTCGCGACGTCGGCGATGGATCGTTTCGGATTCTCGAGCCGGCACGCCGCACGCACGAGATTCACGAGATCGAGGTATCGCTTCAGTGGAGGAAGTCCTGCGCGCTGAAAGCGACTCATCAGAGTGCCTGGGTGCATTCCGATGTGCTTCGCAACATGGCGGACGGTGTGAACCGCCGGCTTTGCGGTGAACAGCAGTTCGAACAATTCGAGGCAGTCACCGCCCGCCGCCACCAGCCGCTGACGCAGATCGGCAATCGCCGAATCGACGGTGAATGCGCCACGATCAGCAGTTGCCACCGTTTCGCGCAGCAGATGCCAGCCAGTCGATTCGCGTGCGTCGATGACGATCCGCAGGCCGCTCCGACCAAGTGAGAGCAGTGACTGCGGGTGCACTCGCTCCGCATTGGTGACCAGCGCCATCATCGGTACACGCGGATGATCACGCAGAATGGCTGCCATCCGAATCGCATCACGCGGCGAGCAACAGGCGAGTGACACCAGCACCGCGGTCGCCGACTGATCGCGCAGATCACGCCGCACTTCGTCAAGCGAGGAACGGTGCATGGTGCGGTACAGCCCGATTCCGGCCGCATCAACCGCGCTGCGTTCAGATGGCGTCAGAATGGTTGTGACGGGAACAGGGCTCGCCTTGTTGGCCGATGGTGTACCCGGCGGGTGATGTGGCATGGGTGTGCTCCTCGAGGTGATCACGTGACATCGGCGTGCTGCCAACAACGCAGCCAACGTCGCGTCGTGCGTCACGGCGATGTCATACCATGCGTGGTTGGGGCGTGGCGAAAGCGCTCCAGGCGATGCTGCTGCCGCGGCCCCGGCGGTTCGAGTACGTTCCCTGCAGGTGATGTGCGTCGGCCGGATGATCGCGAGACGGGTCCTTCACGGGATGTCTGCTCGAGGAAAGTCCGGGCTCCGTAGGGTGGGCTGCCAGGTAATGCCTGGGCATCGCGCTGCTGCTGGACCGCAGCACGGTGACGGAAAGTGCCACAGAAAATACACCGCCGTCGGCCGACGCTTGCGTCGGATCGGGTAAGGGTGAAAAGGTGCGGTAAGAGCGCACCGCGTTACCGGCAACGGTGGCGGCAGGGTAAACCCCAGCTGGAGCAAGGCCAAATAAGCGACGAGGAACGACCCGTTCCGATCAAGACGTCGCGGGTAGGCTGCTGGAGCGTTCGGGTGACCGTACGCCGAGAGGAATGATCATCCATCACGTTCGCGTGATGACAAAACCCGGCTTACAGGCCGGCGCACACCACCCCCTCCTTTTTCGTCGTGTTTGTGAACCACCTCGCTCGTGCTGTGCGTTGCGGGGCATCGCTGATGCCCGCTCTCGGCGTTGTGCTGATCGCCGCGACCAGCGTACAGGCGCAAAGTGACCAGACGGTGCGTTACCGTGTGACATCATCGTCGGTGATCGCGCTCGACAAGGCGCCTCAGCCGCCGCTGGTCGACACGGTAACAGCGTCGATGCTGCTCAAGATCGACATCTCTTCCGGCACGGACACCGTTGCCGTCCTGTCGATCGATTCCTTGGTGCTCGCATCGACTGGCATGGTGCGTCGGACTGCCGACGCATTTTCCCAAGGCATCAGCGTCTCGGCGTTGCTGAGCAACGGACGGCCTCGGGTCACTGGTGACAGTGCCAGCGCGTGCCAGGCGGAGCGTCCAATGGCTGGTCTGCTGCCCGAGCTGTTGCCGCTGCTGCCCACGCCGTTGCGACCCGAACAGCAGTGGAGCGACACACTTACCGTCACGACCTGTCGCGCAGGTTTGCCGGTGACGATGGAAACGATCGCGGTCTATCGGACTCTCACCGGCATCGACAGTACCTCGGTGCTGCTGGAGCGCCGCGCCGCGATTCAGGTTGGCGGCAGCAGTATGCTCCGACAGCAGCAGGTCACCCTTTCCGGCACCGGCACGAGCGAATCGCTCTCGGTTGTGGCACTCAGCACACGGCAGATACAGTCGTGGCGGGGCACGCAAACGTTGGAGTTTCAGCTGACGAATGGGCAGCAGATTCGTCGACTGTCTCAGCTGCTGACCGACACGGCGACGATCGTTCCGTAGCCGCCGATCGTTGCCTGATCAGCGCCGGATCCGACACGCTGTTCCAGTTTCCGTACGCCGTGCCGTGAGCGAGCCGCTGTGCGACGTCGAGGTCAGTCCGAGAGACGCAACGGCATCAGGATCGTGAGGTAGGTGGCTGGGTCACTCCACCCTTCCGGTTCCACCGTCGCGGCCCGTTCGGGCGCCTTGAACGTCAGGCGCACTTCACTCGTCGGAATGTATTTCAGGATCTCGAGCAGATAGGCACCATTGAATCCGATATCCATCGGATCCCCTTCGTATCGCACGGGAATCTCATCCTGCCCGTCGCCGAGATCCGGCGTGTTGACCTGGAAGCGAAGGATGCCGGCGTTGAACGAAAGCTTGATGCGGTGTGTCTGGTCGGATGCCACAGTGGCCATACGGCGAAGCGCCGATGCGAGCGCATCCTTGTCCGCGATGGCGAATCGATCGTTGTCCTTCGGAATCACCTGCTCGTAGTTCGGATACGGCCCTTCGATGAGCCGGGTGTAGATGGTCGTGAACGGGCTCTTGAACGCCAGGTGGTTGTCACCGCGCGCCACTTCGAGGACTTCTTCGTCGGGAAAAAGCTTGCTCACCTGATCGAGCGCCTTCGGCATCACGATCAAGTCACTGGCCTGGCCCCCATGACCACTCACCGTCACGTCCATCTTCGCCAGGCGGTGGCCGTTGGTGGCTACCATGCGCATGAAGTCGGGCTTGAGCTCCCAGAGCACGCCATTCAGAATCGGGCGGCTCTCTTCCGTGCTCACGGCGTACGACGTGTGGCGGATCAGTTTGCGCACATCCGCCGACTTGATGCGCCAGCCATCACCAAAACGAATCGCGGGAAACTGCGGAAAGTCATCCTTCGGCAGCCCGTTCAGCTTGAACTTGGCACGCCCACATTCGAGGCTGACCTTCTGCTCACCAGCCGATTCGATCTTCACCGGGTTCGGGGGCAGCTCGCGTGCCAGTTCCTGCAGCTTCTTGGCCGGAATCGTGATGCCGCCGGGCCGTTCCACGTCGGCCTGCACTTCATGGCTGACGTGGATGTCCAGATCCGTTCCGGAGAATCGGATCCCGCGGTCGGTGGTTTCAACCAGAATGTTGGCCAGAACGGGCAACGTCGTCTTGCCGGGAATGCTGGCAGCGACCGCCGCCAGCCCTTCCTGGAGTTTTTCACGCGCGATGGTGAATCGCATCAGCTCCTCGGAGTGCACTGGATTGACGCCGGGCGAACGCCCTGAGTGGCAATCAATCCTGCGGTCTGAACTGCCCTGTACCGTGCAGTGTGGACGTACTGCTGTAATGCTGTTCTATAAATCTTTAACAGTCGTAGTCGTAGAGCAGGCGTGTGGTGTGGAAGAACGCCGGAAGCTACGCTGTGACAACGGTTTCGCCAAGATGATCGCCTGTGGATGAGCGGGTACAACACCATCGCTTTTCCGCACTCGTCACCATTTCGATCCGGTGACGTGTGGAAGCGACGAGACAGGCGTGGACAGGTGTGGATCATTCGCCGGTTTCCAACAGCCGGCGGACCTTTTCCACACGGGCGGCAAAGGTGATGTCGTTCCTGGCCGTCTCTTCCGCCCGATCCAGCGAATGAATCACGGTGGAATGGTCTCGGCCGCCGAAGGCATTGCCGATTTCAACCAACTGGAGCGCAAGCAGCTCGCGACAGAGGAGCATCGCGACCTGACGCGGCACGGTCAGCATCTTGGTCCGCGTCTTTGACTTGAGCCCCTCGGCCGTCACGCCCCATTCCCGGGCCACAATGGCCTGAATGGCGGCCACGGTGATCCCAGCCGACGCAACCTGACCCGCATCGCTCCGAAAGCGGTCACGCAGGGCCTCACGGGCCAGCTCGACGGTGATGTCGGCATGCTTCAGGGAGGCGTACGCCAGGAGCTTGATGATCGCACCCTCGAGCTCGCGGACATTCGAGCGCACGTTATCGGCAATCACCTGGATCACATCGTCGGGAATGGTCAGCTCGAGATGGTCGAGCTGCGCCTTGCGTCGAAGGATTGCCACGCGGTGCTCAACATCCGGAAGCGCGATGTCGGCAACCATTCCCCATTGGAATCTGCTTACGAGCCGCGCTTCGAGACCGGGAATCTCCGACGGCGGACGGTCGGAGGTGAGGATGATCTGCCGACCCGCCTCGTAGATCGCGTTGAACGTGTGAAAGAATTCTTCCTGGGTGGCTTCCTTGCCTTTCAGGAACTGCACATCGTCGACGAGCAACAGATCAGTCTCTCGATACCGTCGGCGAAAATCCTGTGTCGTTCGACCCTGAATGGAACCCACCAGTTCGTTGGTGAACTGTTCGGTACCGACGAACGTGATGCGCGTCGCGGGATCGCGCTTGAGTAGTTCGTGTGCGACAGCCTGCATCAGGTGTGTCTTGCCCAGGCCGGTGTCGCCGTAGAGAAACAGCGGGTTGTACAACTTGCCCGGAGCCTGTGCCGCCGCGATCGCTGCCGCGGCCGCCAACTCGTTGCTCTTGCCGACGACGAAGTGCTCGAAGGTGTACCGCTCGGAGAGTGGGGCAAGATTCGGATTCGGCACGGCCGGCGGGCGAACCGGTGTGTCGAGTGGCGCGACGAACAAATCCATCTGCGGTCGTGTTCGCGCCGACTCATGCACGACGAAGTGCACCTGAAGTGGGTGGCCGAGTGCGACGGCGGCGAAGCTCGACAAGAGGCCGGAGTGTTTCGACTCATTCCAGTCGGCTGCAAACTGATCGGGAACACCGACGGTCAGCGCTCGCTCATCGACGCGCAGGGGCTCGCACGGCTCGAGCCAGGTGCGGACAGTCTGCTCCTGAAGTTCGAGTCGCGCGCGGTCCAACAGTCGAGCCCAGGTTTCGGCAGCCGTCAGCATTACGCGCAGCGGGATGTAATTCAGGAAGGGAGCGCGAGTTTACAGGGACGCGCCCCGCTTCGCAAACCGAGCCGACGCCCGATACCGTGAGTCCGGGCAAGTCACAAGCAACGCGACGTAGCTTGACCGAAGTGCTTGTCCTGAATAGGTTTGGCACTCTTTCCAAGAATCTCAGCGAACGCACCTGGAGTACATATGGGCAAGCCCACGTACCGTCCCCGAAACAAGCGTCGTATCCGCAAGCACGGCTTTCGCGCCCGTATGGCCGATCGCTGGGGTCAGGCGATCCTCAAGCGTCGTCGCAAGAAGGGTCGCAAGCAGCTGACCGTGCGACTGCCGGACAAGTACGCCGCAGCCTGAGTCGTTCCGCTTCTCGCGAGATCAGCGTCTCACGAGAAAGTCGGATCTGGAACGGGTACGTCGTGAGGGGAAGCGTGTGCGGGCTGCCCATCTGGAGCTCCGCGTCGCGGCTTCCCCTTTGTCGTTTGCGCGAGTCGGGTTCATCGTGCCGAAGCATGGTCAGGACAGCGTCAAGCGGAATCGCCTCAAGCGGCGTCTTCGGGAGCTCGTTCGGGTCACGGTGTTGCCGTCACTGACACCCAGCGACCTGGTTATCCGTACGCTTCCGAGTGCCTACTCGCAGAGCTGGGTGGTCCTCAGTCACGAGGTTGCGACCCTGGTGCGACGGCTGCCGGGCGGGCCGAAACGGAGTCAAGGTGGTGAATCGGATGCCGCATGAGGGCGACGCGAACTCGGCTGCGTCGGCACCATCGGGGGTTGTGGTGGCTGCCCGCTGGACGGCAACGGCCCTGATCCGGGTGTATCAGCTCTTCGTGTCGCCGCTGTTTCCATCCTCGTGCCGCTATACTCCAACCTGTTCTGCCTACGCCGTGGAAGCGATCGAGCGCCACGGTGTTCTTCGCGGGTCATGGCTGGCCGCCAGGCGCATTGCCCGGTGTCACCCGTTCCGTCCCGGCGGACATGACCCTGTTCCCTGACCTTCACGACTGTCGCACACAAGCGCGCGTTCCGCGCACCTGCTGTGTGCATCGCCTGCCCCTCGACATTCCAGTATGAACAAGCGAATGCTGCTTGCCCTCGCCTTGTCGGCGGCGGTGATCGGTCTCACACAATACCTGTTCCCACCGGCGAAGCCGCTGCCCAAGCCAGCGACAACGGCGACCGCTGCTGCCGCTCCGCAGGCCGCACCCGGCGCGGCGGCGGCCGTGATGCCTCAGGCTGCCATGTCGCCAGCGGTCGGAGCAGCGCCACCAACAGCGTTGCCGCTGCTCGCGGATACGGCCGCACTGACCAGCACGCGCAGCACCATGCGGATCAGCAGCATCGGTGCCGCACCGATTTCGGTGCAGCTCACGGGGTACAAGCGTCTCCCGGAGAATAAGAGCGCCGCCGCGCCCGTCGAGCTGGTGCGCCCCGGTGAGGCATTGCTGCAGTATGCCCTGATCGTGAAGGAACCAGCCGGCAATCGGGTGATCGATCTCGCCGGCGTGCCATTCGCCGCCACGCGCCGCGATGACCGCACCATCACGTACGCCGGCCAATCCGGCCCGGCCAACGTCGAAATCACGTACGTGTTCCAGCCCGACAGCTTCGTGGTGCGGGTTGGCGGCAAGGTGACCGGTTTGACCTCACCCGCGTTTCTGCGTGTCACGCTGCCAAGCGGGCTGAATTCCAGCGAGGCCGATACCACGGAAGATCAGCAGCACCTGGCGGTGGCAATGAAGCCGGTGCAGGGCAACACGCAGAGCGTTGCCTTCAATTCGCTCGACCCGGCGGAGAAGGAACTGAAGGAAGGCCCATTCATCTGGGTGGCATCGAAGAGCAAGTTCTTCATCGCCGGACTGCTGACGGCCCCGGGCGATCGTCCCTTCGACGAAGTCACCGTCACTGGCGGGCCGAAAACCGGAAAGGTGGAGAGCCGCGTCGACGCGACCACGCTGCAGGCATTGCAGGACGGCACCTTCCGCTTCGAGCTGTACGCCGGTCCGCAGGAATGGCGCCGTCTCGTGTCGCTGGGCCGGGACTTCGAGAACAGCAATCCATACGGCGGCTGGCTGCAGGGTTTCGTGCAACCGTTCGCCACGATGGTGATGAAGGCCCTGCTCTGGATGCACGAGACGCTCCGGCTGAACTACGGCTGGGTCCTGGTGATCTTCGGTGTCGCGGTGCGCCTGCTGCTCTGGCCGTTCAACCAGCGCGCGATGCGAACGTCGATGAAGATGCAGGTGCTGCAGCCGGAGTTGCAGGCGGTTCAGGAGAAGTACAAGGCCGATCCGCAAAAGATGCAGGCGGAGGTCATGCGCGTGTACAAGGAGCATGACATGAGCCCCTTCAGCGCACTCTCGGGCTGCCTGCCGATGCTGCTGCCGATGCCGGTGTTCATCACGCTGTTCTTCGTGTTCCAGAACACGATCGAATTCCGCGGGGTGCCGTTCCTGCACCTGGCCGACATCTCGCAGAAAGATCCGACGTTCATCATCCCGCTGCTGATGGCGGCCAGTGCCTTCGTACTGAGCTGGATCGGCATGCGTGGCGTGCCACCAAATCCGCAGGCGAAGATCATGGCCTACATGTTCCCTGCCATGATGTTCGCGTTCTTCTTCAGCGCGGCGGCTGGGCTGAACCTGTACTACTTCGTGCAGAACCTCGCAGCGTTGCCACAACAGTGGCTGATCGCGAACGAACGGTTGAAGAAGAAGGCCACGCCGGTCGTCTACACCGACAAGGGCGCACCGGCGCGACCGAAGAAAGCCTGATCACTGCTGCGTACGAAAAACGGGGCGCCCATTCACCGGGCGCCCCGTTTTTCGTACATCGTACGCATCAGATTTTCGTACAAATGCTAAAAAAAGAACAACTAAAAGCAAACTGCATTACGCAAAGGCGCAGAGGCGCAAAGGCGCAAGACCGCAACGGCGTAAAGGAACAACGACATAAAATGTTGGGGTTAACCTCGCAGTGACCCTTAACTGTCGCCAACCGCTCAACGTCCCACCCGTTAGCGCCTTGGCGCCTTTGCGCCTTTGCGTCAAGCGGTTGCCGTTCGCGGTTGCCGTCTGGGGCCGTGCCGACCGTCGCGCCTCAGGCGCTGGCGGCGGCGAGGTTGCGCCCGATGGCCATCAGGTCGCGCGTACTCGCACGCAGCGCCCAGGCAATGCCACGCTCGGCAACCGCGGGTGAGACCAGCGAGTGGCCGAGGAAGTAGCCGGCGCGTTCCGGGATCACGTGGCGTTCGATGGTACGCGCGTCGTCACTGGTGCCGTCGCTCAGCCAGCGCAGGCGCAGACCGAGACCATTCCGATCGAGGTCGGGGCTGATCGTGCGGGCCAGCAGCGGTTCGAGTTCGCGAATGCGCGCATACTGCCGGCGGCCGTAGCCCAGGTACTCCCATGGCGCGTAGCCACTGCAGACCGCCTGCGCCGCGTGCGCCGCCAACCCTTCATTCACCAGCAGTTCGCGGAGTGTGGCGCGCTTGCCCGTATCCCAGAACGAGTAGTAGCCGCCATTCTCCGCAACGAGCGTGCGGAGTTCGCTCTGGCTGTCCTTGGCCGTGTAGCGTATCCCGTGTGCGATTTCGTGAGCCAGCCACGGAGGCATCAGCGCTGGGTCGAGGCCGAGCGAGTCGGTATCCGGATTGCGCTCACCGGTGAAGTGCTCGAGGCAGACGAATGCGACGGGCCGACCGTCGATAACCAGTTCGCCAGCATTCGCCGCACCGACGCCGACCATCAGCACGACATCCGGCTCATCGGTCGTCTCGAGGGTACTCATCGCCTGTGCGATGGTCTGCCGTGCCTGAAGAACGAGTGGTTCGCGATCGAGCACGCCCAGCAGATCGGTGCGATCGGCCGCCACGGTCTTGCGGATGATCTCGCCCACGTGCGGCCCATTCGGGTCGACGACGTAGTTGTCCCAGTACGCGGACAGGAGCGCCTTGTTGGCAGCGAAATAACGCTCGTAGGCCGCCACCCGGTCCGCGCTCTGCAGCACGGCCAGGAAGTCGGGGAGCAAGTTGATGAGCATCGGCAGTGTTCCTGAATGTCGCGCCACGCCCGAGGTGCGGGCGACGACGATGAAAACGGATTCTATGGCGCGGGGTGGACACGTACAAGGGAGCAAGTGTCGAACCATCGCGTCCATGACAGCGACTGACCGAGAGCGCTACCGGGCGTGAGTGCGATGCAGCCCCTGTTGCCGCGCGGCGCGAGCACCCCCGCTTGCACCGATACGTGAAGCCGGGCAGGCCCCACGCGCGGTGATCACCGCGTGCCGAAGAGCCGGTCTCCAGCGTCGCCGAGGCCCGGCACGATGTAGCCATGTTCATTCAGGCCGCGATCGATTGCGGCACAGATGATCGGGACGTCGGGATGCGCAGTGCGCAACCGAGCGATTCCCTCCGGCGCAGCGACGATGCACATGAAGGTGATCCGTTCAGCGCCCGCTCTCTTCAGCGAGCTGACCGCGGCCGCAGCGCTGCCACCAGTCGCCAGCATCGGATCGAGGAGCAGGAACGCACGATCGGCGGCATCGCCGGGGACCTTGAAGTAGTAATCCACGGGCTCCAGCGTGTCGTGATCTCGATACAGCCCGATGTGGCCAACTCGTGCGCCCGGAACGAGACGTAGGACGCCCTCGACCATCCCGAGCCCGGCGCGCAGGATCGGTACGACGGTGAGCTTTTTGCCCTGGACGGTGACACCGGTGTGAGTCTCGAGCGGTGTCTCGACGGGATACGGCTCGAGCCCGAGCGTGGATGTCGCTTCGTAGGTCAGCAGCATCGCGAGCTCGTCGACAAGTTCCTTGAAGAGTTTCGTCGACGCGCTCCGGTCGCGGAGCCGGGTGACCTTGTGTTGCACCAGTGGGTGGCGCACCAACGTCACGCCATCGATTTCGGAAGTGGGAATGTGTGTCACGCGTGCAAGATGCAGGACGGGCGCTGGCGAACGGAAGGGCAAAGTGGGCCGGAGTCGGGCGCCGCGGCATTCCCGGACTTACTCTGAGCAGGGCTTTGGTGTAGCTACGCTCCGTGGCGCGCGATGTCGCGTGCCGGACTCTTCCACCATTCAGTCGCTCACTCATGCAAGTCACATTTTCCGGCGCGGCCCGTGAAGTGACGGGCTCCTGCCACATCCTTGAAGTCGCGGGCCAGACCGTGTTGCTCGACTGCGGGCTTTTCCAGGGGCGCCGGGAGGAGTCACGACGGAAGAACGAAGTGCTTCCGATCGCCGTGGACCGGATCGACGCGGTGGTGCTGAGTCACGCGCACATCGACCATGCCGGCCGATTGCCCTTTCTGGTGCGTTCGGGCTACGACGGCCCGATCTTCGCCACCGCCGCCACGCGCGATCTCTGCGCGATCATGCTCGCCGATTCAGCGCGCATTCAGGTCAAGGATGCCGAGTTCCTCGAGCGACGAAAGCAGCAGCGCGCCGCACCGCTGTACGAGCCCAATGACGCCGCCAAGGTCATGACGCAGATGGTCGACCTTGGATACGACCGGTGGTTCGATGTCGTCCCAGGAATCCGGGCCTGCTTCGTCGACGCCGGACACATCCTCGGCTCGGCATCGGTCATGCTCGATTGCACGGAGGACGGACGCACGATTCGACTGGTCTTCTCGGGCGATGTCGGTCGCAAAGGGCTGGCGATCATCCGCGATCCACATCCACCCACCGGTGCCGATGTGGTCATCATGGAATCGACGTACGGCAATCGCGATCACCTCCCGATCAGTGGTGCGCGAGCCGCACTGGGCGCGGTGGTGCGCGAGACGGCCGCGCGAGGTGGGCGTGTGATCATTCCTGCCTTTGCCGTGGGGCGGGTGCAGGAGCTGGTGTACGACCTGCATTCACTCGCGCGCGCCAATGAGATCCCGCAGCTCCCGATCTATATCGACAGTCCGCTGGCCACGTCGGCTACTGACATCTTCGAGCGGCATCCGGAGTGCTTCGATCGCACCGAGGACTTGGTTCGGATGGTCGAGGAGCTTTTCCATTTCGATCTCGTGCGCTACACGCGCGATACGACCGAGAGCAAGGCGTTGAACGCGATGAACGGTCCGATGATCATCATCTCCCCCTCCGGGATGGCGGAGTCCGGGCGCGTTCTGCATCACCTCTCGCACGCGGCCAGCGATCCGAGGAACACGATCCTCGTCGTCGGCTTCATGGCCGAACACACCCTCGGCCGACGTATCGTGGAGAGGCGACCGTTCCTCCGGATCTTCGGCACGGAGGTACCGCTCAAGGCGGAGGTCGCAATTCTCGACGGTTATTCAGCGCACGCCGATCGCACCGAGCTCACGGCCTGGCTCGACGCCGTGAAGGCCACCTCGCCGAGCCTGACGCGCGTGCTTCTGGTGCACGGTGAACCACCGGCGCAGGACGCGCTGAGCGCATCGCTGGCGGCCAGTGGCTACCACGTCACAGTGCCGGCCGCTGGCGATCAGGTGCGGTTGTGATCACGCCACTGCCCACGCGAGCGGTGGTGGTGATTGTCGAGTTTTCGTCGTGACGGAGCCGACCGGACACGCGCGGGGTGCGGCCGCTGGCCGCATTCTCGAGGCGACCAGCGCGTGCATCGTGCAGAAGGGTGCCGCGGACGTCAGCCTGCAGGATGTGGCGGAAGCGGCGGGCGTGAGCAAGGCACTCATTCACTACCACTTTCACGACAAGGGTGAGCTGCTGGCACGTCTCGTCGAGTGGTTGCGCGCCGGGCTGGTCGCGCGCCAGGTGACCGCGCTGACGGGCGTCTCCGGATCAGCAGCGCTGGACGCGCTCTGGCAGTGGCTTTCGGACGAACTGGACCGCGGCGATCTTCGCGCGTTCATCGATCTCTCGCTGGTGCAGGGCGCGTCGGTGCAGGCTGCCGTCGCGGCCACCGCTGCCGCGCGCCGCGAGGCAGCGGCGACGGTCACGACTGAACTGTTCGAGCGGATCGGTTTGCGCCCGCGTGTGCCGGCGTCGCTAATCGCCGATGCCTTCGTTGCTTTCGTCGATGGGCTTGCCCTCGACCGAGTCGTGGCGCCGGAGCGAAACGCCCGCATCTCGTTCGATGTGTTCTGGCTCGCCATGCTTGGCCTGACCGACTGACCGCGGCCGACGGCAACGTGGCTCGACGCAAGGCAACATTCTTCGGGAGCATCACGCGGCTGATCAGCCGCGTGATGCTGGTGGTGCTGGTGCTCTGGACGATTTCAGTGGTAGCGGTGCTGATGGTTGGCAATCATGACTCGGCGCAGCCGGCTGATGCGATCGTCGTCCTTGGCGCCGCACAGTACGCCGGCCGCCCCTCGCCGGTGCTCGAAGCACGACTTGCGCATGCGATTCGTCTCTATCGGCGCAGCATTGCCCCGAGGCTGATCGTCACCGGAGGCAAGGTTGCGGGTGACATCACGAGCGAGGCGGAGGTCAGTGCGCGGTACGCGCGGCGAAACGGCGTACCGGCATCCGCGCTGATCATCGAGGACGAGAGTCGCAGCACCACGGAACAGATGCACGCCGTCGCCCTCATGGCGCGCGCGCGGAACATGAAGAGTGTCGTCCTGGTCAGCGATCGATTCCATATGCTGAGACTTCTGCTCACGGCCCGGAAACTGGGACTCGTTGCCTACGGGTCGCCCACGCGCAGCAGTCCGATCTCGCTGACGCAACTATCGGGAATCAGGTATGTACTGCTCGAATCGGTGAAGGCACCGTTGGCGTATCTGATCGAGCAGAAGAGCAGATAGCGCAGTCCGGCATCGTCGTTCAGTCGACGACGAAATCCACACTCGCGAGTCGCGCCATTTCGGCCCGCCACGCATCGTGGAGCGCCCGAAAACGAGGCGAGCGGCCATGTCCGCCGATGGGTGCACCGTCAAGCTGTGTGATCGGGACCACGCCGCGAATCGAACTGCTGGCGCACGCTGCGTCGGCGTGAATCAGCGCGCCGAGCGGCGCTTCCGTCTCCTGGACGATCAGTCCCACGGATGGGGCAAGCGCACGCAGCAGTCCGAGGGTCGTTCCTGCAATCGCACCGGTGGCCGCCGATGGCGTGAACAGCGTCGCGTCGGAGAACCAGCAGATGTTGGACGCGGTACATCCGACGATTCTGTCGTCCGTGTCGAGCACCAGCGCGTCATCCACGCCCTGGCTGTGCGCCTCGCGGAGCGCGAGGACGTTGGCCGTGTAGTCGAGCGACTTGATCCCTGCGGTGGCGCGCCGGGCGCTCCACCGCCATTGACTGGTGATCAGCGTCAGGCCCCGCTCGATGACTTCGTCGCGCACGGCGATGCGCGGTGTCAGTGTCACGATCGATCGTGACGCGCCACCGCTCAGGCCAGCCATGCCTGGCAGCGCGTCACCGCGGGTGAGGGTGACCCGGAGCACCGCATCGACGACGTTCATCGTGAGTGCGGTTGCGGCGGCATCGGTGATATGGGCACTCAGCGCCGGCGGCAGCAGAAGGCCCAACCGATCCGCGCCATTGGCCAGGCGCGCCAGGTGTGCGGCAGCCATCGGTGCCACACCGTTGAGCACGCGGATGGTTTCAAAGATGCCGTCAGCCAGCGTCAATCCGCGGTCGAACGCCGAAACCGCGTGGTTCGCATCCGGCACCGATTCGCCGTCGACCCAGACGCGGATCGGAGCCGCAGAGGTCATGGCGCGACTCGATGCGCCACGGCAGCGCTCGAGAACCGGCCCGAACATCGGGGGACGAGTGGTACGAGCTCGATCGGATGCGGCAACGCGGCCTCCGGCAGCAGCGCGGTTTTGTCGACGGGGTGAACGCTGCGGCGTCCACGATTGACCGGGCAGTGCCTCCCGGGACTACGGTGCAGAAGTCCGACCGGGTTCTCTCGAGCCGACGCGCGAATGGTACTGCGTCGCCCACCATGGACAAGGAAATCCGGAGATACCCCCGAAGGCGGGTAGGGCAGCCGCGCGTCGATCTCGCGGAGAATCCGGCTCGACCAGCCGGATTTCTTCAGGACACGATTCGTGAGCTCCGGCTGATCCTACTCGTTGAACGGAGTGTTTGAATCGAGGTTGCACCGGCTCTGGCGACTACCCAAAAAACTTGCGGTATCGCTTTAAAGCGCCACTGAAGCGCCAACAACGGATCACTGGCGCTTTACTGTCTCTAGATGAGTTGCTTTCGTCGTTGAAACGCGCCACTCTACTGAAGCTGGATGCAGTCGAAGACCGTAGTGCGGTAACCAGGATCCTGCTGGTCATCTCTGGTACGACAATCACTTGATCACGAGGGGTACACACGCATGAAGAAGCTATTTGTTGGCGCGGCAGTGTTCGCGGCTATCGCTGCCGCCGCGCCAGTGGCGCAGGCGCAGCAGAAGGGACCCGCCACATTCGGTATTTCCGGCGGTCTGACAGTCCCGATCGGCGACCTCGGCGACACGCAAGGCGCCGGGTTCAATGTGCAGGGCCATGCAATGCTCAAGCCCAGCTCCGTGCCTTTCGCACTGCGCGGAGATCTTGGCCTCTGGACGACACCGGGAAAGACCATTAGCCCACTCGGTGGCGGCGGCGGCGCCAGCGTCTCCTACCCTGGCGTCACCTGGTTCACCGCCAACGTGAACGGGGTGTTCAACTTTGAAGGGGCAAAGGACGCGACGTTCGTCCCGTACGTGATCGGCGGCGTCGGCATCTACAATGGTACGGAAGGGCTGGGCACCAAGTTCGGCATCAACGGCGGTGGAGGCATCACGTTCAAGCTGTCCGGTTTCGATGCATTCACCGAGGCGCGAATTCACAACGTCTTTACGGACGGCAGTTCGGCTCGCCTCATCCCGATCTCGTTCGGCATCAACTTCAAGCCGTAACGCGTCACCGCAGTTGATCAGGCGCCCGATCCGCAGACTGCGGGCCGGGCGCTTTGTCGTCGGATGCGCCGGTCGGAGTCCGTCCATGTTCGTGGAATGCGGTGCGGTCGTCACTCGCCAGGCTGTCACTGGTCCGAACGGCCCCGTTCCGCTTTCATTCGCCGTTGCACGCCAGCCCGTACTTCGACGGAGCGCGCCACGTTCGCAGATTCCTGTGTCTGGAGTTGCACTGCATGGCTGAGACACCGCAGTCGTCGTTGCCCGGTCAGCCCGGCCCGGGCGCCCCGGGTATCACGAGCACCACGTTCGACGACGCCAGCCTCGGCTTCCTGCCACTCGAAGAAACCGCCACGGAAGGCGAACTCGCGACCGACAGCGCGCTGTGGGCGGTTGTCTTCGCGGGCGGTATCGGATCACGATTCTGGCCACTGAGCACGCCGGAGCATCCGAAGCCACTGCTGCGGTTGGTGGGCGACCGGCCGCTGATCGCAGATACCCTGCGCCGCTTGCACCCGCTGATTCCGGCGGAGCGGACACTGGTCCTGACGAGCGCCGACATCGCCGATGCGATCCGCGCAGTGATTCCCGAGCTGCCGGAGAAGAACATGCTGGTGGAGCCGCGCCCCCTGGGCACGGCCGCCGCGCTGGCATGGGGAGCGCAGGAGATCATCAACCGGGTTGGGCGGAAGACGGTCTTCTGCGCCCTGCACGCCGACCTGTCGGCGCAGTATGAAGACGAGTTCCGCCGAGCCATCGTGCGCGCCGCGTCGTATGCGGCGGGTGAGGAGGGATCGTTGGTTGCGATTGGTGCCCGTCCGACCCGACCCGACACGGGCTTCGGGTACATGCTTGGCGGTGCGGAGCTGGAGCCTGGGGTCTCGCTGTCAGAGGGCGGCGCGTGCGTGGTGTCGCGATTCGTGGAGAAGCCGGGACCGTTGCAGGCGGAGGAATTCATCGCCGAGGGCGCGCAGTGGAATGCAGGCATCTACTGCTGGCAGGCCGGTGCCGTGCTCGATGCACTCGAAGCGCACACCACCGAATTGCAGGATGGAATGGCCTATCTGCAGAACGGCAAGGTGGATCGATTCTTCGGGATGGTGCAGTCGGTTTCGATCGAGCGCGGTTTGCTGGAGCGGATCGACTCGCTGGTCTGTGTACCATCGTCATTTGGCTGGGACGATGTCGGCACGTGGGCGTGTCTGCGGCGCGTGCGCGAATTGGACGACACGGGCAACGGCGTGATCGGTGACGCATTGCTGGTGGATGCCGAGTCGAACATCGTGCACACCGAGTCGGGCCGGGTGGTGGTGTATGGCGTGAATTCTCTGCTGGTGGTGAGCTTGCCTGGTGTGACGTTCGTCACGAGCCTCGAACGTGCGGCGGAGCTGAGTCCACTGTTCGACGGCCTGCCGAAGGCACTGAAACGGAATCCGACCGCGGAGTTGTAGCGGGGCGATACTCCGGTGCTGGTCGCGACCCGCTGGCCCGACCGCGGTGGACGACGTCCGCCATTGCCCGCGAGATGACACGCTGCTGTCACCGCAAGTGGACACGGCCGGGGTGGAGCGATTTCCAAGTCGTTCCACAACAGGCACTTAGAGAATAGGAATCGGCGGCACTGGCCGTGCTTTGGTGGTGGGACACGCAGCGAGGGTCGCGCCTCTGCTGGTGAACTCAACCGGAGCCATCCATGTCAATCCGCCGTTTTGCTCTGTTCTCTGCCTCTCTGCTGGCCACTGCCGTGCCTGCGATGGCGCAGCACCGCCAGGCCCCGCTCTTCACCATCGAAGGCGGCGCCAACTATCAGGCACTGCGAGGCGGCCTCGTAGGCGACCTGAGTGATGGGCGTGGCGCCGAAGCGCAATTCACCGTCGGCATCAGCAATCTGGCGCTGTCGGTTGGTTATCAGCGCTCGTGGCACGATGTCGTTGGCGTGTCCAACGGTCGACAGGCCACACTGAGCGGCTTCTACATCGAGCCGAGGCTCGCATTGCCCTTCGCTGCCTCGAACTTCACGCCGTACTTGTACGGTCGTGGTGGCCTGCTGCAGCGAGCGGAGACGATTTCGAACGACGAAGTCACATCCAACATCACGCAGCTTGGCGGCGGACTCGGTTCGCAGATTTACCTCGCCAAGGGCGTGCATCTGAACATTGCAGGTGGCTACCAGTTCCTGCGTGCCGGCAAGAAGATCGCGGACGACACCCGTGCCAATGGCGGTGCCTACGTGATGCGAGCCGGCCTGACACTTGGTGGTGGTTCATCGGGGTGGGCGCGCGACCCAGGCTTCTAACCGAGCCTGGCCTCCCCGGCCCCGCATGCACTAAGGCATGCGGGTGCTCATTCGATACCGCCCTGCGGCACTTCGGTGCCTCGGGGCGGTATCTTGCTTTCATATGCAGATACCGATCCATACCGAAACACTCGCCAACGGTTTGCGCGTCACGTACTCCGAAGATCACGTCGCCCCGCTGGTGGCCGTGAACCTCTGGTATCACGTGGGCAGCGCCAACGAACGCGAAGGCCGCACCGGCTTTGCGCATCTCTTCGAGCACATGCTGTTTCAGGGCTCCGCCAACGTCCAGGCGAACGAACACTTTGAGCTGGTGCAACGCGCCGGCGGTACGCTGAACGGGTCGACGTGGCTCGACCGCACGAATTATTTCGAGACCGTGCCTAGCAACCAACTGGCGATTGCGCTGTGGCTGGAGGCGGACCGGATGGGAAGCCTGCTGCCAGCGATGACACAGCAGAAGCTCGACACACAGCGAGACGTGGTCAAGAACGAACGGCGCTGGAGCGTGGACAATCAGCCATACGGCACTTGGTGGGAAAAGCTGCCGGCACTGACATACCCATCCACACATCCGTACCACCATTCGCTGATCGGATCGATGGAACACCTGAGCGAGGCATCGCTCGAGGATGTGGCCGAATTTTTTGCGACTTGGTATACCCCTGACAATGCGGTGCTGACCATCGCCGGTGATTTTGATCCGGTGGAGGCCCGCGCATTGGTACAGCAGTATTTCGGCGGAATTCCTCGCAATCCGTCACCACCGTCACGACCCGACTTTTCCGTGCCGCCGCGGTTCGATCGGGCGTTGCGCGAGGTGGTGGAAGACGATGTGCAACTGCCGCGCGCAATCGTGGCGATGCGTATTCCCCCCAGCGGCAGCGACGCGTGGTACGCCGCCAGCGTTGCCGGCGCAATCCTTGGCATGCGCAAGGGCAGTCGCCTTTTTCGCCGACTGGTGCGCGAGCTGCAGGTGGCCGCTGACGCGGGTGCCTACACTTTTGACCTCACCAAGGGCGCCGATCTGCTGATCGTCGATGCCACGGCCAACGGTGATGTCACGGCCGATCGGTTGGAGCAGGCGGTGCATGACGAACTGGATGCATTTGCGTTAGACGGAGTGACGGAGGCGGAGTTGGCGCGCGCGCTGGCGCTGATCGAAACGGACTTCGTATCGTCGTTGCAGAGTGCGCAGGATCGCGCGGATACACTCTCCAAGTTCGCGACGTACTTCGGTGATCCATCGCTCGTGAACGAACAGCCAGGTCGCTACCGAGCCGTGACCGCGGCACAAGTCACGGCATTTGCCAAGGAATGGTGCATGGCCAGCAATCGTGCGACGCTGTTGTATGTGCCAAGAATCGTGTCCGAGGAGAACGCCGAATGACGATCGTCGACATGTCGGTCCGGCCAACGGCCGGCGCCCCGCGCGACTATCACTTTCCGGCGTTCGAATCCGTCACGCTGTCGAATGGATTGCGCGTCGTGGTGGCACCGGTGCACAAGCTGCCGCTGGTGACGGTGCTGGCGCTGGTGGATGCGGGGTCAGTTGCGGATCCGGTTGGCCAGGAGGGGGTGGCGCAGCTGACGGCCAGCCTGCTGACTGAGGGTACCGGTGATCTGACGGGTGCGCAGCTGGCCGAGCTGGTGGAAGTGATGGGCAGCTCGTTGGATGCCGGCGCTGACTGGGATTCGAGTGTGGTGAAGCTCACCACGCTCTCGTCCCGCTTGCCGGAAGCGATTGCCCTGCTGGCGCGCGTTTTGACCGAACCATCGCTGCCAGAAGATGAGTTCCAGCGCCTGCGCACGGAACGTCTCGCCGACCTGCTGCAGCAGCGCAGTGAACCGCGCTCGCTGGCCGATGAAGCATTCGCACAGGCGATCTATGCGCCTGGCGCACGGTACGCGATGCCGGATGGTGGCACTGAGCGTTCGGTGCGTGCGCTGACGCTCGATCAGCTGCATGCGTTCTACGATGATCGCTACTCGCCACGCTCGACGACGGTCGTGCTCGTGGGTGATGTATCGCTGGATGCCGGTGTGTCGCTGGTGTCACTGGTGTTGGGTTCGTGGAGCGGGTCGCTGCCAGCCGACTGCCCGCGTCCTGATACGACATCGGCCGCAGCGCGTGGCATTCGCATCGTGCGCAAGGCGGATGCACCACAGAGCGAGCTGCGTGTTGGGCATGTTGGCCCGCCGCGCCTGACGAGCGATTACTTCCCGTTGGTGCTCTGCAACGCGATTCTCGGCGGGCTGTTCTCGAGCCGGCTGAATCTGAATTTGCGCGAAGAGCATGCCTACACGTATGGCGCGCACAGCGGTGTGGACTGGCGGCGCTGGGCCGGTCCGTTTTCGATGGACGCGGCGGTGCAGAGCAACGTGTCGGCGAAGGCGGTGCGTGAAATCTTGAACGAATTCGATCGGATCCGGGCTGAGCCGGTGACGGCGAGCGAACTCTCGCTTGCGATCAGCTATCTGGATGGTGTGTTTCCGATCCGCTTCGAGACCACGCGGGCAATTGCGTCGGCGCTGGCGTCGCAGGCGATCTACGGGCTGCCGGCCGATTACTACGACAGCTATCGGGCCAACATTCGCGCCGTCACGGCAGATGACATTCTGCGCGTGGCTCGCACACACCTCGATCCCGCGCAGCTGCAGGTGGTTGCGGTGGGCGATCCGGACGCCATCGCCGCACCGTTGACGGAGCTTGGCATTGGCGCGGTCACGATCATCGATCCGGTCGACACCCTTGGAAGCTGAGCCGATGCAGAACGAACCAGGGCAGGTGTCGACGCGGCGCGCGTACAGCGGCCGGGTGATCAGTCTCGATCTGGATACGGTGCGATTTCCCGACGGCTCGCTGGGTGAGCTGGAGATGGTGCGGCATCCGGGGGCGAGTGCGATTGTGCCGTTTCTGAGCGATCCCGCCGGCGCCGACCCGCAGCTGCTGCTGATCAGGCAATACCGGTACGCGGCGCTGGACTATCTGTATGAAATCCCGGCGGGACGCCTCGAGCCGGGTGAGGCGCCGGAGGTGTGCGCGCGCCGCGAGCTGCAGGAAGAGACCGGGTGCACGGCTGGGACGCTGGAGCACATGCACACGATGTACACGACGCCGGGCTTCACGGATGAGAAGATCCATCTCTTTCTGGCATATGATCTGACGCGTGGCGAGGCGCAACGCGAGGCGGATGAGTTCATCTCGGTGGAGGTGGTGCCGCTGACGCAGGCGCTGGAGATGGTGCGGGACGGGCGGATCAAGGATGCGAAGACGGCGTTGGGGATTTTGTATGCGGCGGGGTTCAGGGTGTGAGGCG
>JBBQRH010000017.1:0-64556 GCA_038215035.1 Gemmatimonadales bacterium
GGGCAGCCGGTGATCGCGCAGCTGAAGATCGATGGCAACGTCAACATCGATACCGACGACTTGAAGGCGGCGATGGTGACGACAGCGTCACACTGCCGCTCGTTCTTCCTGCTGCCGGTGTGCCAGTTCTCGAAATCGGGCGGCGTCTATCGCAGGATTCGGCTCGACCGGGCTGAACTCGATCGCGACCTGTTGCGCTTGCGCGTGTTGTACTGGAAGAGTGGCTGGCGCAACGCTCAGGTCGTACCAGAAATCACCAAGCGTGGCGAAGGGGTGGTGGCCATCACGCTCAAGGTGACGGAAGGGCTACCGACGACGATCGGCTCGATCGAATTTGGCGCGCTCGACAGCCTGTTCGAGATCCACGGACTACGAAAGTTCGTGGATGTGAAGGTTGGTGAACCGCTCAACCTGATCCGACTTGATTCAATTGCCTCGCGGATCGCGAGCCATCTGGACGAGGAAGGCTACGGGGACGTCCTGCTGAATCCGGTCGCGACAGTGGATACCAGCAGCCCGAAGGCCGTCGTGACGCTGGGTGTCTCGAAACTCTACCAGACGCGCATCGAGTCGATTCGTGTGGAAGGAACCGAAAAGTACGACCCGCGGGTAGTGGCCAATACGATGGGCGTGAAGGCGGGCGATCCGTTTTCGCGGATCGGTGTGGCGGAAATCCAGCGCGCGCTGTACGAGGCCGGTTTCTTCAAGCGTGCATTCGTGCGCGTGGATCCGGGGAGCACGGACTCCCTGAAGAAGCTGATTGCGCTGGTCGAAGAACTGCCGCCACGATCGTTTCGGGCCACCGGTGGTGTGAGCACCGTCGACTTCATGCAGCTCGACGCGCGCTATGTCGACGCCAATTTCCGCAACAACGCCGGCCGGCTCACGCTGCAGGCCACGCTGGGCAACCTGCTCGGACCACAGTTGAACGGGCGATTCCCGTTCATGAACGTGTTGCCCGACAATCTCAGCCTGAACGATCCGGTCTACCTGCAGCCGACCTTTCAGGTGAACGCGGACATCAGGCGCCGATGGCTGCGCGACAGTCGCAATCAAACCGGCCTGAGTGTATTCGGTTATCGACGTTCATCGCCCGGTGTGTTTATCGATCAGGGCGGCGGCGGCGGCGCGAGCTTCACGCGAAATGTGACGCGCGCCTTACCGATCAGCGCACAGTATCGCCTCGAGTTCACGAACGTGTCGGCCGCGGACACGTACTACTGCGTGAACTTCGGTGTCTGCGATGAATCATCACTCGGCGTCCTCCGCAACACGCAGCGACTGGCACCGATTTCGCTCAGTGCTGCCAGTGATCGCCGCGACGACCCGATCGGTCCAACGCGTGGCTACACCTGGCACGCCGAGATGGAGCTGGCGGACACGTGGACCGGATCGCAGTTCCGCTACAGCCGAATCGAAGTGGACGGCTCGAAGTATTTCTACATCAACGAAAAGCTGACGGTGGCGGTGCGCGGGCACGCCGGCTATGTCCGTGGGCAGCGCGCCAACGGCGACAGTGTGCCGATCATCCTGCCGCGCAAGCGATTCTACGCCGGTGGCGCACGTTCCGTGCGCGGCTACGGCGAGAATCAGCTGGGGCCCCGCGTTCTGGTGATACCGCGGGCAATCTTTCAGCCGACGATCGCGGGTTTCGACAGTCTGCTGGCAGATCCTGCTCTTCGGGATGGTCGCCTGCCCTGCGACCCGCGCCAGTTCGATTTGCCGTCGTGCCCGACGTCAGCCGTCGTCGCTCGGCCGGATGCGCGGGCAACGTCGAACTTTGTCGATGGTGACTTCGTGCCGAAGCCACTTGGTGGTTCATCGCTGGTCGAGGCATCGATCGAGGCACGGTATCGCTTCTGGGGCCCGATCACCGTCGCCGCATTCCTCGACGCCGGCTCCGTTGGCGCACGATTCGGCGGTCGCTCAGCGGTCTTCACGCCGGGGTTCGGCTTCCGCTACCTCAGCCCGGTCGGGCCGATTCGAGTCGATGTCGGCTACAACCCGAAGCGAACCGAGAATCTGGTGGTGATCACGGAATTGATCCCTGGCGATGCGACGTGGCTCGCGCCGATCACCGATCAGCGGTCGGGGCTCTATCAGATCGGCACGCTGCGGAGCTTCAATCCGGCGACCGGGACGGGACTCGGTGGCATCTTCAACCGGCTGACGTTGCACCTTTCCATCGGCGAGGCGTTTTGACGCGCCGCCGCAAGATTGCGCTGGCGGTGGCGGCGTGCCTTGGCAGCGCTTTGCTGTTGGCAGTGGCAGCTGTCGTGTACCTGCCAAAGACGACGTGGGGCCGCGAAAAACTGCGTTCGGCGGTCGAGGGCGCGCTCAACGGGCAATTTGCCGGTCGCGTGTCGGTTGGACGAATCGAGTTGCCGAGTTGGACTACGGCGACCGTGCATGACGTCGTGATCACTGATTCAGCGGGCGCACCATTCATCACGGCTCCGACGGTGCGTGGATCCTGGTCGCTCCGCGACCTGTGGAACCGGCGCGTGATCCTCGACAACGTTCGTGCCGAGAGAGCGGTGATCGTGCTTGATCGACAGCCTGGGCGGCGATGGAACTGGGATGCGATCCTGTTTCCCGACACCACCAAGCGACCGCATGGCCCGAAGCCGAAATTCGGCGACTGGGTCGAGTTGCGCAACGTACAGCTGATCGACGCGTCGCTGACGGCGCGCAGCCCCTACGTCGTGGAGTCGTGGCGCAGCGCGAAGGCGCGCGATTCCCTGTTGGCGCTGGCGGTGGACGACAAGCTGCGCGCGGTCGTGCGGAAGGTGCCAGGTGGCTATCAGCGGATCACGGTGCTCGAACATGTGACGCTCACTGCGCCATACGCTCGCATCAAGTATCCAGGCACGAACTCGCAACTGTTCCAGATTGCGAGCGGGTCAGGCATCATCACGCCGTTCCAGCCGCCATCGCTGGACCTGCGTGGCGTCTCGGGCACGCTCGAGGTGAACTCGGATTCCGTCTGGTTCCGGAACATCGAGGCGCAGCTGCCGAAATCACGCGCGACGTTGTCCGGTCAGTACAACATCAACAGTGGCAACACGGACATCATCGCCCGCGCGCCACAGGTCGTGACCGACGACTGGATCTGGCTGGTACCACTGCTGCCGAAGGGTGGCACCGGGTCGATCGGTGACGTGCGCTACTCGCTGAAAGGGTTCTCCAGCGATGTGAAGCTGCATGACCTGTCCCTGACCATCGAGCAGGCGCAGTTGAACGGCCGACTGGACTTCGGTTTCGACAAGGACGACACACGCTTCGACGATGTGAACATCCGCCTCGACGCGCTTGATACACGGCTCGTGCAGCGGTTACTGCCGGATGTGAAGATTCCGCGCGATGGTGTCCTGAGCGGCACACTGCTGGCGCGTGGCCCGATCACGGGCGCGACGATCGACGGGAACTTCTTCTTCGCCGATCGGACGGCGGGCCCGTTGGCGGTGCGCATGCGCGGCATTGCCGGAAGCGTTGGCGATGCGGTGCTGACGAACAACCTGCGGATGGACATCGCGCCGGTCCCGGTGACGCTGGCCAGCGAGGCGCTGAAACCACTCGGTGGTCGGATCGGCGGTCTGGTCACGGTGAGTGGTCGGACGGATGGATGGCTCGACACGCGACTGGCGCTGGTACATCGGGTGGACGGTCTGGATTCGCGCATCAACGGCACGGCCCGCGTGAACATTGTCGGAGTCGAGCCACGCGTCGACGCGAATCTGCGGTTCGAGCCGCTCTCGCTGAAGGCAATGGGCCGCTTCGCACCGGCGCTCGATCTGCGTGGTGACGCGCAGGGTACCATGACGCTGAAGGGATTGCTGTCGGACATGGCGATCAACGCGGCCTTGCGGGTGGACAGCGCCGGTGGGTTGAGGGCCGTGGGTCGATTCGGTGTGCCGACGACCGGGCCGTCGTTCGCGAAGGTCATCCTGACGGCGGATTCAATCGATCTCCAGCGGCTGGTGCCATCGGCGATTGCGACGCAACTGGTCGGCACGGCAACGATCGACGGTCGGGGCTCCTCCATCGCCTCGCTGGATGGACGGATGGTCGTCGACCTGCGCGCCTCTCAGATCGACCGAGTACGCGTCGACACGCTGACGCTGGCGGCCGCGGCGCACGATGGACTGTTGACGCTCGACACGCTCTTCCTGTCGCTGGGTGGTACCAACGGCACCGGCTCCGGCACGTTCGGGTTGCGCGAAGGACGCATGGGCGAGCTGAAGTTCGTCATCGCAATCGACTCCCTTCAACGACTGCGGCCCTACCTGCCTGGCGACTCCTCGCTGATCGCGCCAACGCAGGCGGCGATTGCGCGTTCGATCCGTCGCCAGCGTGCAGACTCGCTCGACCTGGCACGTCGCACGGAAGTCGAGCGTGCCGCGCGTGGCCTGGCACCGATCGCACTGAAGATCGTGCCACCAGCGGCATTGCCAGGTGATTCGCTCTCCGGCGCCGCAGATCTCAAGCTCACGCTGCGCGGCTGGCTGAACGACATCAGCGGCAACGGCGAGCTCGACGCACGCGACCTGTTCGTCAACGGCAACAACGCACGCCTGGTGGCGCTTCGGCCGGTGTGGAATCATCTCGGTACCGACAGCTCGGATGCGGAGTTGACAGGCGATCTCCGTGGCATGAGCCTCTCGGGTTTCCGCGTCGACTCCATCGGCCTCGCGGCGGCGTACGCATGGCAGCGCGGCACGCTTTCGTCGGGCGCGGGGCAGCTCGCGATCGATGTCCACCTGATCGACTCGACCGGGATCGCGCTCAAAGGCGCATTGGTTCTCGATTCCGCGTCGTACTCGGCGCGTGTCGACAGTACGTCACTCACGCTCCCGGCGTCGCAGTGGGCGACGTCGTATCCGTGGCGCGCCTCGTGGTCGAAAGGACGCTTCAGGCTGGATTCGCTGGCGCTCGAAACGCAGGGCGACGCCCGTCTGCAGGTGGATGCCGCGATCGATACGGCAGGCGCAACCAACGTGACGCTGGCGATCCGCAATACGCAGCTCCTGGATCTGGCCGACCTTGGTCAGACGGTATCACCAGTGGACGGCCGTGTGTCTGCCGACTTGTACGTGGACGGCACGGCAGCCAACCCGAAGATCTCGTTCCTTGGCGCGGTGCGTGACGTGGTGTTCGACAGCCTGCCGCTGCCGGAGTTCCGAGCCCGGATGAACTACGCGGACAAGAAGGCGGTCGCATACGCCGAGGTCCGCCGTCCCGATCAGCAGCCAAACGCACGCGCGAATGCAACGATTCCAGTTGACCTCGCGCTGAGCGGCAACCCGAAGCGCCTGCTCAATCTGCCATTCAGCGGCGACATCCAGCTTGATTCGTTGCCACTGGACATCATCCCGGCGCTGAGCGCGGGTGTGACGGATGTGAAGGGGCAGACGGTAGGACGGGTGCAGGTGCGCGGCACGCTCCCGGACAGCCTCACCTTCGACGGTAGCCTGCAGCTGCGAAACGGCCAGGCATTCATCGTCGCGGCCGAGCTGCCGATCAACGGCATCACCGGCGACCTGCGTTTCAAGGGTGATTCGATGATCGTGGACTCGCTGCTGGCGCGGAGCGGCGACGGCACGATCCGGATGACCGGCGGTGTCGGACTGAAGCGCGTCACGAATCCCGTGTTCGATCTCAAGATGGTGGCGCGCAATGCCCGCGTACTGGATGGGCGGCAGGGCCGCATCAGTGCCCTCGCCGACCTGACGCTGACGGGTGCGTACGATGCTGCGTTGCTGGAAGGCAGCGTGCGGGTGCGCGAAGGCGTGTACCGTCTGCAGGAGGAGCGCCGCGTGACGACGGTGCTGAATGCCACGGATCCGGCCATTCTTGGAGCGGTGGACAGTACCGAAGCGCGTGAGCGGGGGCTGGTGGTGCCACCGTCAGCATTTGTCCGTGGCCTGCGCACTGAGGTGGTGGCACGCATCGACCGGAACGTGTGGGTGCGCAGCAAGGAAGCCAACGTCGAGATCTTCACCGACGGCGAGCTGCAGGTTGCCGTGAACCCGGTGACCGGAGGCGTGACACTCGACGGCATCGTCGCGACCGAGCGTGGTCAGTACGAGTTCCTGCAGAAGCGATTCAACATCGTGCGCGGCTCGGCCACGTTCCTTGGTACCTCCGACCTGAATCCGCTGCTGCAAGCCGTCGCCGAAGTCCAGATCCGACCAGCGTCGCAACAGGCGTTTGCGATCCGCCTGAACATCGGTGGCACCCTGCTGCGCCCGCGCCTTGCACTCGAGAGTGACGCACAGCCGCCCATCCCGCAGACGGACCTGATCAGCTACCTGGCATTCGGCAGCAGCAGCGGCACACTGCTGTCGCAGACCGGCAGTTCGAGCAGCGGTGGACTGGTCGGTTCCACTGCGGCACTCGCCAATCGACAGCTGTCGTCGCTGACACTCGGTGCACTGCTCAACAGCGTCGAGGGCAACGTGGCGCGTGCGCTCGGTGCCGACGTGTTGAACATCACCGCCACCGGTGTCGCCCCGGAAGTGCAGAATCTGTTGAGTGGTTTCAGCAGTTTCCTGCTCGCGACCGAGATCGAGTATGGCCGCTACTTCGGCACGAAGACCTACGCGGTGATCACGCTGAACCCGGCGCGATTCGCTGGCGGAACGGGGGGGATCTCACCCGTTGGATTGCGGCTGGAGTATCGCCTGCCGAAGAACTACCGCCTGGAAACCACCTTCGGTCCGCGATTCCTGCTGCAGAGCCAGACGCTGCAGGTTCAGGATCCGAACGCGCTGCAGAACTTCGGCCTCTTCCTGTCGCGCGAATGGAAGTGGTAGCAGCCCCACTCGTGCTCAGCTTTCCGACAGCCTGACGCGGCGACTGGCCCGCCACCGGCCGGTGGGATCACGTCGCATCAATCACAGCTCCGACGAACCACAGACCGGCCCGCAGGCGACGCGCAGATGTACGACGCCTGATGATCCGTCGTCTGCCGCGCTCGCCGAGCAACAATCACGTCGCGGCCAGCTCGTCCCAGAGTGCTGCCATCGCGCGCATTCCGACTTCGAAGTTCTCGACACTGATCCACTCGTCCGGTGCATGGGCGTTTTCGCCCGGCAATCCGAAGCCGACCAGCAGCACGGGCACGTCGAGCAATCGCTGGAAATCACCGACCACTGGAATCGATCCGCCTTCCCCGGTGATTACCGGCTCCTTGCCAAACGCCGCCTTCAAGGCGCGTCGGGCCGCGTCGAAAATCGGCCCATTCAACTCGGCGCGCCACGGCTTGCCTCCATGCAGGTGTTCCACGTCCACGGTCACGCCAGCCGACGCAACCGAGTGCACATGGTCATGCATCAGCTGTTCGATCACGGCTGGGTCCTGATCCGGAACCAGGCGGCAGCTGACTTTCGCCATTGCGTGGGCGGGCAGGACGGTCTTCGCGCCTTCACCGGTATAGCCGCTGAGCAATCCGTTCACTTCACAGGTCGGCCGAGTCCACAACCGTTCGAGAACGGTATAGCCATACTCACCGCCAAGCGCCGGCGCGCCAACCTCGGCGCGGAAATGCTCCTCGTCGAACGGGAGGCCGCGCATCTGCTCGATGACGGCATCCGGAAACGGCTTCACCGCATCGTAGAAACCCGGAATTGCGATCCGGCCGTCCACGTGATGCAGCGTCGAGAGAATCCGCGCCAGTTCCATCGCGGGGTTGATCACGGCGCCGCCGTACATGCCACTGTGCAGATCCGACTGCGGCCCCTTCACGCGGATCTCGAAGTAGGCCAGGCCACGCAGCGAACTGAGGATCGACGGCTGTCCTGGCGCGAACATCGTCGAATCCGAGATCACGACCGCGTCACACTGGAGCCGCGCCGCATGCTCGGCGATGAATGGCGACAGGTTCTCGCTGCCCACCTCTTCCTCACCCTCGGCGAGCACGATCACGTTGACCGGGAGTGTCCCGCGGGCCGCCAGATGCGCCTCGAGCGCCTTCAGGTGCAGGAACAGCTGTCCCTTGTCGTCAACGCTGCCACGGGCGTAGAGCTTGCCATCGCGCACCGTCGGCTCGAAGGCCGGTGACGTCCAGAGCTCGAGGGGCTCGGGCGGCTGCACATCGTAGTGACCGTAGATCAACACCGTCGGTTTGCCGGGGGCGTTGCGCCACTCCGCGAGGACGATCGGATGGCCTGGCGTGTCGATGATTTCCGACGTGGTGAGGCCAATGGCCAGACACTGCGCCGCGACCCACTCGGCGGCGCGACGCACATCGGGGGCGTGTTCGGTGCGAGCGCTGACACTCGGAATACGCAGGAATTCGTTCAGCTCGTCGTGAATGCGCGGTTGTGCACCAGCGAGGAACTGTTCGAGGTCGGAGGCGACGGCGGAGGACATAGGACGGGGCATCGGTGGAATTCCGCGCGGAATGATCGGCAGCGGCGCGCACACGAATATGCCCGGACGCCCTCAGGGCCGCAGGCCCTGCCCGATCGCGATTGGGACCATCCGTATCCGCTGGCGGCGGCGCTGCCTCGCCAGCCGTGCGCGCGCCAGTGACAGTGACGCCGCCCGGCGGATCCCGACTCGCACCAGCAGCGTGCTCCAGGCCCAGGCAATCCAGCTCATGCGCTCGAGTGGGGTGAGCCAACGTGCTGCCGAGACAACCATCATCGGCACCGTCAGTGCCAGCGCAGGTGCAGAAAACAGCAGCGGCGTCCGACGCTCCACCACCTGCGTCGCATTCCGGCCGCGGGCCATCTCGCGCTCGAGTGCAACCGCGAGTGCCTGCGGCGACAGCTCCCGCCATCCGGGCACACGCAGCAGCGTCCATCCGCTCGCCGTATTGCCCCAACCATGGTTATCCGAGCCCGCGACCAAGGCGAGGTTCAGGGAGTCGGCGAGTCGAAGCAGCTCAGCGTGCCGCGTGAGTCCCATCGTCAGCCCCTTGGGGGCGCCGTCGTTCAGCTCGAGTGCATTGGTGAACGAGAGCGAATCCTGCCCCGGCCCTGCGAACATCGGCACCCGGAACGGAATCGTCTGCACGATGATCGGCGTGCGACCATCCGACAGGCGCGTACCACGCGTCAGATGATCCCCATGCACGATGTACGTCGATTCCGCCGGCGTCATGGAGAGCACGTTCACGTGCTGACCACCGCTGTAGAGCTCGAGGCCCGAGAACAGCACCACACCGTCGCCGGCACGGGCCGGATTGGTTGCCAGGGCGTCGACTGCACCACCGAATCGCTTGTGGTCGGTGATGTACGCGACGTTGAAGCCACTCCTCGAGTGCCAGTCCCGCACCCGCGCCGGCGTCCAGTCCGGTCGCGCATCACGCGATGAACTGGTGTGGGCGTGCACATCCACCACGACCACATCGGGATCATCGACACTCAGCTTGGCCATCGGTCGCGGCACCAGCACGTTGACCACCAGCACCATCACCACCGCCACCAGCAGAATCACGACGTTTCCTATCTCGCGCCGCCAGACCGGCAACGCGCTGCCTTTCATGAAAACAGCGGCACGCCAAGCAAGCAGCGCGCCGAGCAGCGTCGCCAGGACCGCAATGTGCTGCGGCACGGTGAGCAACGCTTGCAGGTCGAGCATCGCGCAGAACGGCGAAAGGAAAGTGAACTGGCGATTGGCTACCAGCCGCATGTCCGTCACATCGGCGTGTGTGGCAGCATCGCGCAGCGGGCTTTGCACGAATAGCGCCGTCACCAACACGAGCGCCGTGATCAGCACCGGGACGAACAGATCGCGGGCGCAGAGCGCGCGCAGGCGGTGCCGCAGCACCATCGCGCGCCGCGTGACGGGGCAGAGCGAGCGATGACACCGCGGCGTGCCTGCGACGGACGGCCACGCCTGCTTCGGTGTTTGTTCGTTCACGCGATGTTGAGTGACATGAAATGCTCGCGCACGGGACAGAACAGGATCGCTACGTTGCAGGCGGCAAGCTGAGCCGCCTGCAACACCTTCCGCAAGTACCACTTGCATGCCCAATCGCCTCGAGCACGAATCGTCGCCGTACCTCAGGCAGCATGCCGGCAATCCGGTCGACTGGTATCCGTGGGGTGAAGACGCATTTGCCGCCGCCCGTGCAACCGATCGGCCGGTACTGCTGAGCGTGGGTTACGCCGCGTGTCATTGGTGCCACGTGATGGCCCATGAGTCGTTCGAGGACCCGGCGACCGCCGCGATGATGAACGAGCTCTTCGTGAACGTGAAGGTCGATCGCGAGGAACGCCCCGACATCGACGGCATCTACATGCAGGCGGTGCAGGCGATGACTGGCCGAGGCGGATGGCCGATGACCGTCTTCCTCACGCCGGGGGGCGAGCCCTTCTACGGCGGTACGTATTTTCCACCGACGGATCTGCCGGGCAGTCCGAGCTTTACGCGACTGGTGCAGAGCGTCAGCAATGCCTGGCGCAACAAGAGAGACGCTGTAGAAGCGACGACGGCCACCATTCGCGCCATCTACGACAACGCGTCGGCACCACTCACACCATCAGGCGCAGTGACGCCGGCGGTGCTGCACGGCGCCGCCGGCATCCTGCGCCGCCTGTACGACACCGAGTACCATGGCTTTGGCGGTGCCCCGAAGTTTCCGCACACCATGGCGCTCGATTTTCTGTTGCGGCACGGCACGCGCCACGCGGATGAGGCGCTGCTCGGTATCGTCACGGAATCGTGGCTCGCCATGGCGAACGGCGGTCTCTGCGACCAGCTCGGTGGGGGGTTCGCGCGGTATGCCACCGATCGTGCGTGGATCGTGCCGCATTTCGAGAAGATGCTCTACGACAACGCGCTTCTGGCGCGGCTCGGTGTCCATCTCGTCCAGTCGACGGGCAGTGCCGAGATCGAAAGAGTCACCCGCGAGGTTTTCGGTTGGGTTCAGCGAGAGATGACCGGCGACGAAGGCGGAATTTTCGCCAGTATCGACGCCGACAGCGACGGAGAAGAAGGCCGGTACTACACTTGGTCACCCGACGAGCTGCAGCACGTGCTTGGCGAGCGCACCGCGCTGGCGACACTGGCGTACGGTGTCACTGCGAACGGAAACTTCGACGGGCGCACGATCCTCACGCGACCGCTGCCGATCGGCATCGTGGCGCATCGACTTGGAATGGACGCATCGACGGCTGAAGCGGAGCTGGCGGCGATCCAGACGCTGCTGTTGACCGCGCGTGCCGCACGAGTCGCGCCGGCCATTGACGACAAGCGAATCGCGTCGTGGAATGGCATGATGCTGTCCGCGCTCGCCGATGGCGCGCGCGTGCTCGCTGATGCGAATCTGCTGGTCGCTGCAGAGCAGCTGGCCGCGTTTCTGACTCAAGAGCTGGTGCGCGGTGATCGCGTTGCGCGAACGTGGCTGGACGGCATCCGCAAGGCACCCGGATTCCTTGAGGATCAGGCGGCGGTGTCGGCAGGGCTGCTGTCGCTCTACCAGACGACGGGCAACATGGCGTACCTCGAAACGGCACGCCTCACCGCGCGTGCGATGGTTCGTGATTTCTACGATCCCGACGCGAACAGCTTCTTCGACACCGCGCGCGACCACGAGACGCTGATCACGCGGCCGCGAGACTTGACCGACAATGCCACGCCATCCGGGTCGGCGCTTGCGTGCGATGTGTTGCTTCATCTCGCGACGCTCGACGGCGAGAGGTCGTATCGTGAGATCGTGGCGCGGCAACTGGACGCCGTCGCGGCACTGATGGCGGAGCACCCGCTGGGGTTCGGGCACTGGCTTGGTGTTGCCGACCGCCTGGTCCACGGCGCGGTGGAAGTCGCGCTGGTGCCTGGCGCGGACACCCCTGCGCGGCTCGACGATGTGATGCGTCGGATGTATGTCCCGACTCTCGTCCTCGCCCATGGCTCGCCCTGTGCCGGCGTACCCGCCTTGCTCAGCGATCGGCCGGCCATCGATGGGCGCTCCACTGCATACGTGTGTCGGGCGGGCACCTGTCAACTCCCGACGCAGGACACGTCGGTCCTGGCGCAGCAACTCCGGACGGCGGTTCGCCTCACCGCGGGCTGAGAACCCTCACGGGGCGCGAAGTGCGCCGATAGGTTTCACTCAGCGTCACGCCTGTCACCTCAGTCGCATTCGATCCCATGAGCAACGCGTCCCGTTCGTTCACCCGCAGTCTCTTTGCGGGCGAGATTCACGACGATCTGATCTTCCCGTATCCGGATTCGCTCGAGCAGCGCGATCCAGCCGAAGCGGCAGTGGTGTCGCGCGTCATCCGCGAACTGAACGCACTGGTGGGGACGCTGATTCGTCCGGAGCAGTTCGACGAAGACGAAACGATCCCGGAGCCGGTCATCGACGCATTCGGCCGATTGGGGCTGCTGGGCATCAGCATCCCAAAGGAATACGGTGGGCTCGGTCTCTCGCAGGCCGGGTACGCCCGGGTCTTTGCCGCAGTCGGGACCGTCGATCCATCGCTGGCGGTGATGGTAGGCGTGCATTGCGGACTGGGCGGAAAGGCCATCGCGCTTTTTGGCAACGCCGAACAGAAGGCACGGTATCTGCCGATGCTGGCGCGTGGCGAGACGCTGGCGGCCTACGCGCTGACCGAACCGGAAACGGGATCTGATGCGCAGCACATCGTGACCACGGCACACCTGAACGACGCTGGCACGCACTGGATTCTGAATGGCCGCAAGTACTGGATCGGCAATGGACATCGTGCCGGCGTGCTGGCAACCTTCGCGCAGACGCCAGTCGAGCGCGGCGGCGTGACCGTGATGCGACCGACCGCGTTCATCATCCGGCCCGACATGCCCGGCTTTCACGTTGAACGGACCTTCAGGAAGCTCGGGATCAAGGGATCCACGCAGGCGGAACTCCGCTTCGAGAATCTCGAGGTACCAGTCGACCATGTCCTTGGCGAGGTCGGCAAGGGTTTCAAGGTCGCGGTACATGCACTGAACGCCGGTCGGTTGAGCCTCGCCGCAGGTTGTGCGCTGGGGACGCGCGCGATGATCGGACAGTTCGTGCAGTATGCGGAGGAGCGGGTGCAGTTCGGCAAGCCACTGGCGGACTTCGAGATTACACAGCGAAAGATGGCGGATCTGGCGGCCGATCAGTTCGCCGCCGACAGCATGATCGGTATGCTGACAGCGCTGATGTCGCGCGAGGACGTCGATGCATCGCTCGAGGCGGCGTGCGTGAAGGTGTTCGCGTCCGAACTGGCGTGGCGTGCGGCCGATGAGATGGTGCAGCTGGCCGGCGGTCGCGGCTTCTCCAAGCCCTGGCCCTACGAGCGTCAGCTGCGAGACGTGCGCATCAATCGGATTTTCGAAGGCGCGAACGAGATTCTGAGACTTTTCATTGCGCTGAACGGGGTGCAGGGCCCCGCAGAGACACTGCAGGAGATCGGCGATGCCTTGAAGGCGCCGATGCAGCATATGGGACTGCTGAGCGAGTTTGTGGTCGGCAAGGTGAAGAGTGTCCTGCGTGTCGGTGACGACGCGACGGTCGACACACCGATGCATGCCAGACTGCAGCCGCACCGGAAGTACTTCGAGAAACATGTGGCCGAGCTGCGGAGCGCCACCGACGCCGCCATCGTCGCACACAAGAAGCAACTCATCGATCGACAGATGCTGGTCGAGCGGCTCTCGAACATGGCGATCGAGTTGTTCGCGCGTGCCTGCGTGCTGAGCCGGTCACAGCGCATGATTCGCGAGCGCGGCCTCGACGCGGTCGAGCGGGAACTGAATCTCTGCGACCTGTTCTGCGTGCAGAGCGGCCGCCGCTTCAAGGAGCAGCGCGAGAACCTACAGAGCCCGCAGGACGCGACGCGGCGCGCGATCGCCAACGACTTGCGCAGTGCGGGCGCGGCCTTCGTGGCGGATTCGGTGCTGGAAGTTCCGCTCGAAGTCCGGCGCGAGCCGCAGGTGCCGATGCGAATCGTGGACGACGAGGTGGTGACCGCACGCTAGCGCGGCGGCGTGACCGCTGGCGTCGTTCTGACCTGCCGTTGGCGCCACCGTGCCACGACAACCAGCGCACCACCAAAAAGACCGGTCGCCAGCAGCAGCGCGCTGGCTGGTTCCGGAACGACGTTGAGCGTGACCTGAATGTTGTCGAGTGCCGCTCCCCACGCGGCGGCGCCCTGCCCCTCGAATCGCAGCGTGGTGGCCGGCCCGGTGGCCAGCAGATTGCCGAACGTGATTGTCTGCCAGCCCATGTTGGTGCGCGTCAGGCCGGCTTGCGCAAAGGTGATCAGGCCGAGGTCCTGCGTACCCCACCAGACGCGCATCACCTTGTTGAAGGTGTTGTCCGGATTGCCGGCCAGTGAAAACCGAAGTCGGTAGCTGCTACCCGCTGTGGTGGCCATGGTCTGCGCGATGGTGCCTGGCGAGGCCCCATTGAGATCGATGCTCTGGAAGCCGTCAGCCGGCGCCCAGTAGGTCCGGATCAGATCGATCGAGCCGCTGGTGATCGTCCACGCCCCGAACGACGAACCGTTCATGATGGTGACGAAGGTGGTCGAATTCGCCTGCGCCGGATTCTCGAAGCTGCCGTCGGTGAGCAGGTTCTGCGCGGCCAGCGGTGACACGGCCAGCGGTGAGAAGGCCAGCGCTGAGAGGGCAGCGGTGAGAGCGGCGATTCGGCGCATGCGTCGTCCCGAGTCAGAGTCTGCGGTGCCGGCCGCGTCCAGCGTGCCGGTTGAGGCAAGGTCGCCCTGCACCGTCAGCCAATGACGCCCCGCGTCGCAGCACGTCACGCGGCAGTTGCGTACCTGGAATCCGGGGCGCCGCCACACGCACCGGGGCGCCGACCCGGAAGCCCCTCAGGACTGAAAGTCCAACCCCAGATCCAATGCGGGCGCCGAGTGCGTCAGCGCGCCAATACTGATCCAATCGACACCAGTCTCGGCAATCGCGCGGACCCGGTCGAGCGTCACACCACCGCTAGCCTCGACGATGGCGGCGCCATTCACCAGCTTCACGCACTCGCGCATCGCATCGAGCGACATGTTGTCGAGCATGATCACGTTCGCACCTGATGCGAGCGCGCGCTCGACCTGCTCGCGACGATCGGCTTCGACTTCGACCCAGGTGCTCGACGGCACCGACGAACGCACCGCCGCAACTGCCGCGACGATGTCCCCACCAACCGCTGCCAGGTGGTTGTCCTTGAGCATCGCCATCGAGGCCAGATCCATCCGGTGATTACTACCGCCGCCGCAACGGACGGCGTACTTCTCCAGATGTCGCAGCCCCGGTGTGGTCTTGCGGGTGTCGAGAATCCGGGCCGACGTGCCGGATATCGCCTGAACAAAGGTGTGCGTCAGGGTGGCAATGCCCGAGAGATGCATCATGTAGTTCAGCGCGACCCGCTCGGCCTGCAGCAACGCACGCGACGGACCAGTGATGCGCAATATTTCATCGCCCGGCTGCACCACGGTGCCATCGGCACGCACCGTCTCGACACGCACGTGCGGCGAGAGCTGCACGAACGCCTCGATTGCCAGCGGGCCACCACACACCACTCCGGCCTTCCGTGCCGCCAAAACTGCGCCCGATACCGCGTCGGCCGGAATCGTCGCCAACGTGGTCACATCCTCGAAGGCGCGATCCTCCAGCAGCGCCGCCCGGATCACGGTACTGAGCGCGGCACCGTGTATCGGAAAGCCGAACGCGTCAATCACATCTGCCTCGTGGCTCATTCGCCTGGATCAACGCCGGGCCCTGGCGGTGTGGATGGCGCGACACCACCAATGGCCACCATCCGATCAATGGCCAGCTTTGCGCGCGCTGCGATCGCGGGTGGTACCGTGATCTGATGTTCCATGTTCTGCAAGGCGCGCAACACCTTCGGCAAGGTGGTGACCTTCATGTAGGCGCAGCTGGCGCGATCGTTCGCGGCGTAGAATGTCTTGGTGCGGTTTTCGCCGCGCAGCCGATGCAGAATGCCGATCTCAGTGGCTACGATGAACTCCGTCGCCTCACTCTGCGCGGGGCGCCGAATCATGCCCTCGGTGCTGAGGATCTGCAGTTGACGGCTGGAGACCGCGCCGCTGCTCACCGCATCGAGCACACTGGTCGAGCATCCGCATTCCGGATGCACGAGGAACTCGGCGTCCGGATGCTTGGCGCGCATGTGATTGATGTGTTCGGGGTCGATGCCGGCGTGCACATGGCACTCGCCCATCCAGACCACGATGTTCTCCCGCCCCGTGACGCGCTTCACGTGCGCACCAAGAAACATGTCCGGGCAGAACAGGATCGTCTTGTCGGCGGGAATAGCCTGGATCACTTCCACCGCGTTGCCGGAGGTGCAGCAGTAGTCCGTCTCGGCCTTCACCTCGGCCGTGGTGTTGACGTAGCTGACGACCACGGCACCAGGATACTCCAGCTTCCAGGCGCGGAGCTGTTCGGCATCGATCGTCGATGCCAACGAGCAGCCCGCGGCGAGATCGGGCAGCAGCACCGTCTTCGTCGGCGAGAGAATGGCGGCGGTTTCAGCCATGAAGTGCACGCCGCAGAACACAATGACATCGGCGTCAGTCCTGGCTGCCTCGCGCGAGAGGCCGAGTGAATCGCCGACGAAGTCCGCTACGTCCTGAATCTCGGGGCGTTCATAGTTGTGCGCGAGGATCACCGCGTTGCGGGCCTTGGCCAGTGCGCGGATTTCGTCGTGCAGCGCCTGGTCGTAGTGGGCTTCCAGCACTGTCATGCCGTCCTCACCATTCAATATGCGTTTCGCGCCACTTTCGCTTGGCACGCGGGAAGTCGCTGCGAAAGTGACCGCCGCGACTCTCCTTCCGTAGCAGCGCAGCCTGCACGATCATGCGGGCTGTCTGCACCATGTTCAACTCTTCCGTTGCGCCTTCCGGCAGGCGCGCCTCGATGGCATCAACCTGGCTCACCGCGGTTCGCAACCCTCGCGCCGTCCGGTCGATGCCGGCGTACTGCCACATCACGCGCCGTACGTCATCAGCCGCCACCTGTGCGGCGCCGCGGTCCAGCAGCAGCGGCACCTCCCATTCCTCGGCCGGTGGCTGGGCAATGCCATGGGGCTCGAGGTGTGCCGCATCGAGGGAGACGCGCTCCGCAAACACCAGCCCTTCGAGCAGCGAGTTCGAGGCGAGTCGGTTCGCGCCATGCACGCCGGTACATGCCACTTCACCGCAGGCGTACATGCCAGGCACGGTGGTGCGGCCATCGAGGTCGGTGACGATGCCACCCATCATGTAGTGCGCCGCTGGCGTCACCGGAATCAGGTCTTTCCGGGGATCGACACCACGCGCCGTGCACAGATGGAAGATGCCCGGAAAACGTGTATCGAAATCCGTGATCATCCGGGCATCGAGATGTACGATGCCCGTTCGCTCCTGCGCGCGGAAGATCTCGCGGGCGACGATGTCGCGTGGCGCGAGCTCGGCCAGTTTGTGCTTCTCCGGCATGAAGCGCTTGCCAGTGCCGTCGAGCAGGATCGCCCCTTCGCCGCGTACGGCTTCGCTCACCAGTGCGAGCGGATTTTCGCTGGTCGCGAGCGCGGTCGGGTGGAATTGCACGAACTCCATGTCGGCCATGCGTGCGCCGGCTCGGTGTGCGATGGCGAATCCATCCCCGGTGGCAACCGTCGGGTTGGTGGTATGCCGATAGACCTGTCCCAGCCCACCGGTCGCCATCACCACCGCTTCCGCATAGACCTCAACCGGACGACCATCGACCGCGGCGCGCACGCCAATACAGCGGCCATTGGCGAGGATCAGATCGAGAACGCGCGCGGTCTCGAGGACCTGCACGTTCGGCGACGCCTGGACGCGCTCGATCAGGGTGCGAGAGACTTCGGCGCCGGTCTGATCGCCGCGGGCGTGCACGATGCGACGGCGCGAGTGTGCCGCTTCCTTGCCGAGCTTGAAGTCACCTCGGGCATTGAGATCGAACTGCGCACCCGCTTCGACGAGTTCGCGCACCCGGTCAGGGCCTTCATTCACGAGCACATCGACAGCATTGACATCGCAGAGGGCAGCACCGGCGGCGAGCGTATCCCGGCGGTGCAGTTCCGGACTATCCCCGGCGCCGAGCGCGGCGGCGATGCCGCCCTGTGCCCACATCGTATTCGAGTCGCGCAGTGTGCGCTTGGTCATCAGCAGCACAGGCCCCTGCTCGGCACAGCGCCAGGCCGTGAACAGTCCAGCCACACCGCTGCCAACGACCAGCACCCGAGTCGTGATTCGTTGAACCATCATCGCCCGCCCTCGACCGGTGCAATCGATATGACACGTCCGCGGCGGCGCAGCACCGGGCCGATACGTGCGATTTGCACCGACGGTTGTTGCGCTGCGGCAAGCGGTTCCGGACCACCGATGGCTTCCGGTGCCTCGGCGGCAACGAATCGATAGAGCTGTGCTGGCCGACCGGTCACGCTGACGCGTTGCTCGCGGGTTGGCTTGACGATACCGAGCACGTCGACCTTGCGGCGGAAATTTCTCTTGTCGAGCGTGCGGCCCAGAATCACTTCGTACACGCGCTGCAACTCACTGAGGGTGAATCGCTGCGGGAGCAGCTGGAATCCGACGGTGGTGTATTCCAGCTTGTTCCGAAGGCGGGTCAGTGCGTAGTCGATGATCCGTCGGTGGTCGAGGATCAGTTGCGGTAGCGCGGCAATCGGCCACCACTGCGCATCGCGTTCGCCGAGTTCACGGACGACATCGACGGCGACCAAGGCGTAGTGCGCCACGCTGATGACGCGGCCATCTGGATTTCGCTGGACATCGCCAAAGGTGAACAGCTGTTCGAGCCAGACGTCGCTTGCGCCTGCGACTTCGGTCAGGGCGCGCCGCGCGGCGAGGTCGAGCGGTTCGTCGGGCCGGACGAGGTCACTTGGCAGCCGCCACGCCACATCGGCCGGCGCCAGCAGCACGTGCAGCGCGGAATCACGGATCGTGAACACCGCGACGTCGACCCCAACCCTGATGGGATAGCGGGACGGCAGCGGTCCAGTCTGATTCGTGTCAACCATACACGAGGATAGTGTTTGGCGCACACGAATGCAATTGGTAGTCCGGTTGCCATCTTCACCGGCTGTGGCGGACGATACCGAGCTCCAGCGTTTGGAGACGCCCAGATCTCGGATGGCCGAAGCCATGGTCGGCGCGTGCTGCGCGAGGGCCCATCGAGGGAGACTCGCTGTCGAGCGGATTGGTGTGGACACTGACAGCGCCTTTCGCTTGCCGCACCCAACCGCAGTGACGACCTTTCGCGGTTCATGCGCCCTCTCATCGCCGCCCTGGTCGTCCTGACCCTCGTCCATGGCGGATTGCTTTTTGTTGAGCCCGCCAGCGCGCCATCGACCGAGGCGACCGGAAGCGGGCCATCGGTCGGTGTGGTCTTCGACATGGGCGGCCGCGGCGACAAGTCGTTCAACGACGGCGCCTACCTCGGCGCCGACAGCGCTACGCGCGAATTGGCGGCGCGGGTGCAGTTCATCGAGCCAGGCGACGGATCGGACCGCGAGGCCGGGCTACGGCTGCTGGCCTCTGAGCGACGCGCGCTGGTCATCGGCGTCGGCTTCATCTTCAGCGATGATCTGACCGAGTTGGCGCGCGAGTATCCCGACGTGAATTTTGCCGGCGTCGATTTCGCGCTCGGCTACGATGCCAAAGGCAACGTGATTCCGCCGCCGCCGAACGTGGCGGCGCTCAAGTTTCGCGAGGAAGAGGGTGCCTTTCTCGTTGGTGCGATGGCAGCGCTGGTCGGCGGTTCGAAAAAGCTCGGCTTCCTTGGCGGCATGGACATACCGCTCATCCACAAGTTCGAGGCCGGGTACAAGGCTGGCGTGAAACACGTCTGCCCGGAGTGCACGGTGATTGCGCAGTATGCAGGTGTGACCCCTGAAGCGTTTCGCAATCCCAGCAAGGGGAAGGAACTGGCGCTGAGTCAATACCAGCAGGGAGTGAACGTGATCTTTCACGCCAGTGGATCGACGGGTCTTGGTATGTTCGAAGCCGCGCGGGCCATGGGTCGCGGGCACTATGGCATCGGCGTCGACGCCGATCAGTTCAGCGAAGCGCCTGGGTTCGTCCTCACCTCCATGGTGAAGGGTGTGGACAATGTGGTGTACGATACGATCCGTCGCGTGAAGGACGGCACGTTTCAGGGCGGCATCTTCTCGTATGGCCTAAAGGAGAAGGGCGTCGGCTATGTCTACGACGCCAACAACAAGGCCCTGATTCCAGACAGCGTTCGCGCGCGGCTGCTCGGGCTCGAAGCGGACATCGTGTCGGGCAGGATCACTGTGCCGAGCACGCGCTCGTGAGCCATTCCGCTCCCGGCCAGTCTGCCGTGCGGATGTCGCACGTCTCGAAGTACTTCGGCCCGGTGCAGGCCAATCGGGATGCCTCGCTGAGCGTGAATGTCGGCGAAATACACGCGGTGGTTGGCGAGAATGGTGCTGGCAAGAGCACGCTGCTGCGTGTGCTGAGCGGGATGTTTTCGCCCGATGGTGGCACGGTCGAGGTGTTCGGCAAGGACGTCACGGGGTGGGGTACCGTCGATGCAATCACCGCGGGCGTGGGCATGGTGCATCAGCATTTCATGCTGGTGCCGACGCTGACGGTGGCCGAGAATGTGGTACTCGGCCGCGAACCGATGTCGGGGATGACGTATGATCGTGGGTTTGCCGAGGATGCGCTGGCAACGTTGAGTCGGAAGACTGGGCTGGCCTGCCAGCCATCGCGATTGGTATCGGAGTTGAGCGTTGGCGAAGCGCAGCGTGTCGAGATACTGAAGACGCTGTATCGTGGGGCGAAGCTGCTGATCCTCGATGAGCCGACGGCGGTGTTGTCGCCGCCAGAAGTGACCGAGTTGTGGAAGGTGTTGCGGACGGTGCGTGATGGCGGTGCGACGATCGTGCTGGTGACGCACAAGCTGGACGAGCTGATGGATGTCACCGATCGGATCACGGTGATGCGGCAGGGTGCGACGGTGGTGACGCTGACGACAGCGGAGACGACGCCGGCGGCGATTGCGACGGCGATGGTGGGGCGGGCGGTGCGGTTGGATGCGAACGGGATGCCGGTTGGTGCGGAGGCCGACGCGGTGGCGGCGGATGTGCCGGCCTCCAGCTCGGACGCGGGGGGCCCCCCCGATCAAATGGTCGTCTCCAGCGCGCGCGATCGCATCACCCGATCGGCGCCAGCCGCCATCGTTTCCTCGCCCGCCCCCGCCCCCACCTACACCGACGCCCCCCGGCTCCGTCTCACCGCCGTCACCATCGCCGGCACCCGCGCCGCGCGCGCCGTCGACAACATCTCCTTCTCCATCGCCCCAGGCGAAATCCTCGGCATTGCCGGCGTCGAAGGCAACGGCCAGACCGAGTTGATCGAAGCCATCGCCGGCCTGCGACCCGTCACCAGCGGGACCATCACTGTCGATGGCACCGACGTCACCCGCTTCCCCATTGGTAAGCGCCTCGCGCATGGCATCACACACATCCCCGAGGATCGCCACGCGCGCGGCCTGGTGCTCGACTACTCGATTGCCGACAACCTGATCCTCGGCCGACAGAAGCAGTTCTCCAGCAGCGGTGCGATCAATCGCGCGCGGACCCTCGCCTTTGCCGAAGATCGCATCAAGGCCTTTGATATCCGGCCCGCCGATCCGTTCGCACCGGCACGCGCGCTGAGCGGTGGCAATCAGCAGAAGATCGTCGTCGCGCGCGAGATGCCAGAAGACTTCCGCGTGCTGCTCGCCGCACAGCCGACACGCGGTGTCGACGTCGGAGCGATCGAATTCATTCATGACCAGCTGCGGGCCGCGCGCCGCGCCGGGAAAGCGATCCTGCTGGTGAGCGCCGAACTCCACGAAATCCTCGCGCTCAGTGATCGTATCGCCGTGATGTATCGTGGAAAGATCGTGACCGAGATGCCGCGCGCCGCGGCCAGCGAAGACGTGATTGGGCCGTGGATGACCGGGGCACAGTCTTGAGCGCTACGACCACGACCGCGCTCGAAGAGGGTGTGCTGCCGACGCTGATGGCGCTGCTGGTCGCGCTGGTGGCTGGCGATCTGCTCATTCTCTCGTACGGCCAGGCACCTGGCGACGTCTGGCGTCTGATGCTGAGCGGCACGTGGGGCAATGCCTACGGCATCGGGCAGGTACTCTACAAGGCGACCACGCTGGTCTTCACCGGCCTCAGTGTCGCAATCGGACTGCGCGCAGGCCTGTTCAACATCGGCGCCGAAAGTCAGCTCGCCGCCGGAGGGTTCTGTGCCGGCGCACTCGGATTGCTGTTGCCCGCTGGTATGACGCCGTGGCTCGCAATTCCAATGTGTCTGGTGGCGGCGATGATCGGTGGTGCACTGGTGGGCTTCATTCCCGGTGTGCTCCGCGCACGCTTCGGGGCCCACGAGGTGATCGCGACGATCATGCTCAACTTCATCGTCCTCGCGTTCCTGAACTGGGCGATCTCGGCAACGGGCCTCGCCGTGAAGGAAACACTGCACACACCGGCAGTTGCCAGTTCAGCAATTCCGCGCCTCGCGGCCTACGTCCCAATGTTTCACGGCTCGGCCGCCAACGGCACCATCCTCGTCGCACTGTTGACGGTGGCGATCGTGGCGTGGTTGCTCTTCCGTTCGCGGTTCGGCTTCGAATTGCGCGCCGTCGGACTGCAGCCGCTGGCAGCGGAATCCGCCGGTATCCGCGTGCCCCGCATCTGGATCACCGCGATGGTTCTCGGCGGCGCCGTGGCTGGGCTTGGCGGTGCAAACTTCGTGCTTGGCTACAAGAACTATTTCGAGGATGGCTTCTCCGGTGGTGCCGGCTTTCTCGGGATCGCGGTCGCACTGGTCGGTCGCAACAATCCGTTCGGCGTGCTGCTGGCAGCCTTGTTCTTCGCCACGCTGTCGCAGGGTGGATTGGCGATTCATGCGCTGGTGCCGAAGCAGATGGTGGAAGTGCTGGAAGGGATTGTGATTCTGGCCGTCGCGGTCAGTGTGCCGGAAGTACGCCGCCTGCTGCGGGCGCGGCCGGTGAAGGCCGGTGCACCGCCGGTGCAGGCCTGAGCGATGAAGACCACACTGCTGCTCCTGCTGCAGACGCTACGCATCGCGATTCCGTACCTTTTCGCGGCATCAGGTGGTGTGCTGGCCGAGCGGGCCGGCATCGTCAGCCTGACACTCGAAGGGTTCATGCTGTCGGGCGCGTTCTGCGCCACACTCGGCAGCTTCTACTTCAACAGCCCATGGGTCGGGCTGCTCTTCGGCGTGCTCGGTGGCGCGGCATTCGGGACGTTGCACGCCGTCGCCACCATCCGGTTCAAGGCCGATCAGATCGTGAGCGCCGTGGCCATCAATCTGATGGTGGTTGGCCTGACGCGGTTTTTTCTCCGCCTGGCGTTCGACAGCTCGTCGAATTCGCCCCGTGTGGCCGGTTTCGGCAGCGAGGGCTCCGCCGGACTGCTGGCGACATTCGAGAATCCGCTGATCTGGCTGGGTATCGTCGTCATGCCGGCGCTGGCCTGGGTGATCAGCCGGACCCGGTTCGGCCTTCGTGTCCGGGCCGTCGGCGAGAAGCCGGAGGCCGCCGCGACACTCGGCGTGTCGGTCAACCGTATCAGGTACGGCGCCGTAATCGCGTCTGGGGCATTGGCCGCCTTGGGTGGCTGCTATCTGGCTCTCGATCAGCACCAGTTCACCGATCAGATGACGGCCGGTCGTGGATTCATCGCGCTGGCCGCCGTGATCTTCGGACGCTGGACCCCAGTGCGAGCCGGCATCGCCTGCCTGCTGTTTGCGTTCGCCGAAGCGATCCAGATTCAAGTGCAGGGCGCCGGTATCTTGCCGTCGCAGTTCGTGTCGATGATTCCGTACGTTCTCACTCTCGTGGCATTGGCCGGCGTGGTTGGCCGAGCCGTGCCACCGGCAGCGCTCGGGCGCGCCGAAGGATGATGTCTTGGCACTGATCGAAGTCGCAGCACCGTCCTTTGCCGATGCCGGCGTACCTGTCTGGGTCGTGTGGACTGTTGGCCTCACGCTGACCACTGCCACCGTCTGGCAACTGCGCAAGGTGCCGCGCGAGCTGGTGATCCTGATGATCACCGCCATGATCGACATGATCGGCGTGTTGATGATCCTGCCGTTGCTGCCGTTCTTTGCGCAACGGCTGGGCGCCGGTGGACTGATGGTCGGTCTGTTGGTGTCGAGTTTCTCGCTGGCACAGTTGATCAGCGCCCCGATGTGGGGACGGTTGAGCGACAAGTGGGGACGTCGCCCGGTGATCATGGTGTCACTCGCCGCCAGCGCGATTTCGTTCACCGTCTTTGGTTTCGCCCACTCGCTGCTGGTGCTGTTCCTGTCGCGCATCGTGCAGGGTGCTGGCGGCGGCACGGTCGGTGTGATTCAGGCCTATGTCGCCGACGCGACGAAGCCGGAAGAGCGGACGAAGGCCCTCGGCTGGCTCTCCGCCGCCACCAACTTCGGCGTTGCGATTGGCCCGGTACTCGGCGGCTACTTCGCGACGCTCGGCAAACAACAGGTCGTGAGTTCGGGCTGGCCGCAGTGGCTGGGTGATGCCGCCCCCGGACTGGCGGCAGCCGCACTCTGTCTGCTCAATATCGGCTTTGCGTGGAAGTACCTGCCGGAGTCGCGCGTGAAGGCGGTCACCGCGACTGGCGAACCGCGTCCACCGCGCAAGCGTGGCACCAGCATGGCGGCCGTGAGTCGCGTCGTGTCACATCCGGGTGACGCACCATCGCGACTGATCTGGATCTACTCGATTGCGATCGGCGCCTTTCAAGGCCTGACATCGATCCTGGCGCTCTTCCTGAACAAGAAGTTCAATGCCGACGAAGCGACGATGGGGCTGTTGTTCGCCTACGTCGGCGTGTTGAGTGTGATCACGCGCGTGTTCGTGCTCGGCCGGATGGTGGACTGGCTTGGCGAGGCGAAGCTGTCGCGCCTTGGTACGGTGCTGCTGGCCTTCGGCACGCTGACACTGCCATTTGCGCCAAGCGTCGGCTGGGCGGCATTGAGCATCGCTTTCTGGCCGTTAGGCACCGCGTTCACCTTCCCCGCCGTGACCGCGATGCTGAGCAAGGTGATTTCGAACGAGGATCGCGGGCTCTACATGGGCGTGCAGCAGACATTCGGCGGCGCGTCACGGGTGATCTTCCCGATTGCGCTCGGCTGGGCGTTTGACCACCTGGTGCCTGGCGCGCCGTTCTGGATTTCGGCGACGCTGGTGTTGCTGACACTGACGTTCAGTTTCGCGTTGCCGGCGAGTGTGACGGCGCGGAAGGCAAAGGGGTAGGCGAGCCGCACGGCCCAGCGTGTGATTGCTCACCCGACGCGCGCCAGACATTGAATCTGCAACCAGGCGCGACTGATCGCACACGGTGCGTCAGCGCTGCCACACCGCCCGTGCCGTCGCCTTCGTCACACCGCGTCTGACAGACTCGAGAAGTTGAAATCGGTGGCCTTCAGCGACGGCATCACCCGCCCCGCTCCCACTGGTTCGGCGCGCCCGATCTCCTCGATCTTGCTGAGCAGAAAGAGGGGGCTCTCGTTCCAGCGGAAGTTCTTCAGTGGCTGGGTCACCTTGCCATTCTCGATCAGAAACGTGCCATCTCGCGTGAGACCGGTGAGCATCACCGTGCGCGGATCGAGTGGCCGGATGTAGAAGAAGTGCGTCACCAGAATGCCACGCTTCGTTCCCGCAATGAGTTCGGCGGTGGTCTTCGTGCCACCAACGAACTTCACCGCGCCGCCGCCGAAACCTCCGCCCCCGCCGCCGCCTCCGCCGCCACCTGTTGCCGGCTTGCCCTGTTTCTGCGCCCAGAAGCGATCGTACGCGAACTCCTTCAGGATCCCGTTCTCGATGTAAGTCACGCGACGCACCGGCGTGCCGTCCGATGCGAAGGGTTGGGCGAGCAGGTCGGAATCAGCCGGGTCGGAATACATCGTCACACGCGCATCGGCGATCTTTTCACCGAGCTTCGTGCCGCCACCGGGCTTGCTGAAGGTGCCCCGGCCTTCATCGTTGGCACGCGCGTTGAACGCACCGAGCAGGCTGCCCATGATGTCCGCCACGGCTGCCGGCTCCAGCACCACGGTGTAGCGGCCCGGCTCGATCGCCCGTGGATTCCGGCTCGCGGCCGCCTTCTGCGCAGCGGTACGTCCGAGCGCGGAGGCATCGATCACACCCCAGTCGCGCGCTCCGGCGTTCGACCACCCGGAACCGGTGCCGTCGGGCGTGCGCGCCGTGATACCAAGGTTCGCGCTGCTGCTGCGATGATAGGCGAACAGTCCACGGCTGGTCGCCACCGCGTTCGCGCCTGCGTTCGCCTGCAGAAATCCAGCAACGAAGATGTTTGCCCCCGGTCCGCCGGCCGCTTCCGCACCGTCGATCGCATTTTTCGTCGCGGCCGCGCGCCGCTCCGGATCGAGACCGGCCGTGGCGTCGAAATACCCGTTCACTGCTGCGTATTCCTGCGGACCCAGCTCCGGTACCAGCTCAGGGTTCTCCGGGCTCAACCGGGCCAGTGACTCGGCCAACTCCACCGTCCGCCTCAGGCTCGCGTCATCGAGAATGTTCGTCTCGGCACTCGCCCGTCGGCGGCCGATGGTACACGTCACTGTGATCGAGGTGTTGGTGACGCCACCGCTGGTGGTGATTTCGTTGCCGGCGAAACGCGTGTTGCCGGCCCATCCACTCGCGATACTGACGCGGGTCTCATCGGCTTTGGCAAAGGCCAGCACGCGATCCGCCAGCGCTTTGGCCTGATCCCGCGTGAGATAGTCACCGTCGAGCGGCGCAGCAAAGAGCGATTTCGGCTCGTCGGTGATCATGCTTCCCGTCCCGTGTTGACGACATTCACGGCGCGAAAGCGTGCCGGCGGGCAGCCGTGGCTGACCGAGTTGGACTGCGCCGGCTGGCCCTTGCCATCACCGAACGATCCGCCGAGCCAATACGAGTCCTTGCCCCCGATCATGTCCATCGAGTTCCAGAACACGGGCGTGGTGGACTGGTACGCCACGTCCTTCAGCATGCCGATGATCTTGCCGCCGCGCACCTCGTAGTACGCCTGGCCGGAGAACTGAAAGTTGTAGCGCTGATGATCGATCGACCACGAGCCACGATTCTTGATCACGATGCCGCGATCCGTCGCCGCGATGATGTCGTTCATCGAGATGTTCTGCTCGCCCGGCAACAGCGAGATGTTCGGCATTCGCTGGAACTGCACTGCATCCCACGAATCGGCAAACGAGCACCCGTGTGACGCGCTGACGCCGGTCAGCTTCGCGATCGACGCGGCCTGTTCGCGTGTGGTCTGGTAATCCTTGAAGATGCCCTTGTCGACGATGCGCCACGAGTCGGCCGCAACACCTTCGTCGTCCCATGCGCAACGCGCCAGTGATCCGTGCTGTGTGCGATCACCCTGGATGTTCATCAGTGGCCGCCCGTACTTGAGTTTTCCGATCTGCGCGTCCGGCGGTGCAATGAATGACGTGCCAGCGTAATTGGCCTCATAGCCGAGCGCGCGATCGAGCTCCGTCGGATGACCGATCGATTCGTGGATGGTGAGCCAGAGATTCTCCGGCGTGATGATCAGGTCATAGCGACCAGGTTCCACCGAACGCGCACCGAGTTTTTCGACCGCGAGCGATGCCCACTTCGCCGCGTTGCCCGGCATGTTGAGCGACTCGACATATTCCCACCCTTCCCCGCGCGGCGCGAGTTCCTCGCCGTACTGCTGGAAGCCGCCATTGCCGACCGCGGTGGCCGAGAAAGAGGGGCCGACGCGAATGAACGTCTGCGTCGTCTGCGACCCCTCGGAGTTGGCGAACATCTTGATTTCGCGCAGCAGCTGCAGCCCCGAGTTCACGAACCGCACGCCAGGTACCTTGAGCGCCGCGTCGTTGGCCGCGAACAGCAAGGCGACCTTGTCTTCGATCGGTACGTCCAGCGGGTCGCGTGCCACCGGCGTGGCCCACGTACCCTTGACCACTGGCGTCGGGGCGAGTTCGATGCGGCGTTTCTGTACCGAGCTCGCGGCGCGCGACAGTCGCGCGGCTTCACGCGCCACCCTCACCACGCCATCGGTCGTCATCACCGCGGTCGCGGCGAAGCCCCACGCGCCGTTGACGATCGTGCGGATGCCCATGCCGTACGACTCCGAATCCGAGACGCCTGTGATCTGCCGCTCACGGGTACCGATGTTCTGGCTGCGGTAGCGGCCGATCCGCACGTCGGCGTACGTGGCGCCTGCGTCGCGCGCGGCGGTGAGCGCCGCTGCCATCAGCGCATCAGACTCGGGCTCACTCCAGCGAGACGGAAGGCGGCTCGGTGCCGCCACCGCCAGGTTGGGATCGGCGATGATCAGCGCCGTCGCGGCAGCGCTCGTCTTCAGGAAATCACGGCGGGTGTACGACATGCGATCCTCAGGGGAACAGGCGCGTGGTGGCTCGAACTGGTGAGTCTACTCGGCGTGCGTTCGTTCCGTTGACAACGGCGCCAGACACACCTGAGCCGCGCAGAACAGACCCTACCGGATGGTCATTGCGTCCAGAGCACGATCACCGCACGGTATCATGACTCCACGAACTCCGGCGGCCGCTGTGCGCGTCCGATGCCGAGCTCCATACCGACGAGAGCGGCGTTAACATGTCGGAGAAGCGCACTCACGGCCGAATTCGAATCCTGGCCACGTATATCGAGCATTCCCGTCTGGTCAGATCCATCAACGAACACACCGACGGAACCGGCAAGTGTCGGACACACTGGGACATGAATCCCGCTCAGGTGGCCCCCGAAAGGAAGATCTGGCACGCAATTCCCTCGCACACTCGATCACGTCGCTCAACGACATCGCCGACGACATCGCCTCGGCCTGAAGAACTGACCGACGCCGCGAGCGTCGCCATCACCACACATGGCAGGCAAGCCCAGCGCCCGGCCCGGCAGTCAGACGCGCGATTGCGCACTTCACTCTCGTCCCCTTGACACGCTACTCAGACCTCGATAGCATCGCTCTCTCTGGGAGTCGCGTCCCGATGTTCACGAGTTGATTCATGCCGATGCGGTCGCATCGCGGTCCAACTCAAACCCGACGGATTGATCCGTTGCGTGAACCTCGGTGGCGCGATTTTGCGTTTTCTCCCCTGCCTTCGATCACCTCTGCTCCACCGCCTCCGCATGACGACACTCACCTACTGTACTCCGAGGAATCCGCGTGACGGCCGCTGCCGTTACGCCGTGGTGCCGAGTGTGCGCGTAGGTCAGCGCGGATTCGCACGGCACACTGTCGGACGGTTTACCGAGTGCCAGCCGGCACACGACGACCGGTTCCACGCAGGCTTCAGCATCGAGGTGCGCACACCGTAGTGCGCACCTCGCCCTGAAGAAGGAGCGTTTCACGCCCCGCCTGCGCCAAGTGCCAGGTGGGGCGTTTTTCGTTGCTCCCCTGCGCGCGACAGGTCAGCGGCACCGGCAGGAGCCGCCGATGACGGACGCCACGACATGAAGCCCCGCGCAGAGAGACACGCGACTCCCCTGCCGGATCACTTCCTCTGTCGTGCGCGCTCCGACATCACGCTCAATCGCTCGATCGCCCTCGGAGCGTTCGCGGTGTATCCCATCCACCCCGCTCCGGGGGGCATTCCACCATGTTCGGCGCGTATGGGTTCTGGCCGCGCGCCAACGGGATTCGTGGCTCAATGCGCATGAGACAGAGCACGGTATCGCCGCAGGGTCGCCACATGCCTGAAGAAGGGTGGCGCCTGCGGAGCACGACACCGGAGATGCGGGTGCAAGTCCCGCCGACCCGTCTTCCTGGGCCACACGACCGTCGTGTGGTCCGGGTAGCCCAACACAGCAACCAACAGCGCAGGTGTCCCATGACCATTTTCGGACAGCACGAAGAGAAGACCCTCATTCAGTTCGAACACATCCGCTCGCAGGCCGTCCACGCCGCACTCATGGCCGACGGTCATGTGGGCTACGTGATGCCGATCGGCGGTGTCGCCGCCTATGACAACAAGGTGTCGGTGGTCGGCGTGGGTTTCGACATTGCGTGCGGCAATGCAGCCATTCGTACGGAGCTCACACTGGCGTCGTTCGGTGACGATGTGATGTCGATTCAGGCGGCACTGACTGTGTTCGCCGACGAGATTGCAGCGACAGTGAGTTTCGGCATCGGTCGAAAGAACCGCGCCGATGATGCGCCGGTAGATCACGCACTGTTCGATGATCCAGCGTGGAGCGCCGTGCCCGCAACGCACCGGCAGCCTTTGCTGGAGAAGGCACGCAGCCAGCTTGGCACCGTTGGTAGCGGCAACCACTATGTAGACGTGTTCGTCGATGAACGCGGCACGATCTGGGTTGGCGTGCACTTCGGCTCTCGTGGTTTCGGCCACACGGTCGCATCGAACTTCCTGGCCCTCGGACAGGGCAAGGCGTGGGGCGAGCGTGTGCCGGAAACGGAGGTGCTGCTCGACCTGTCCGATCCGGTCGGTCACGACTACTGGCAGCTGATGAACCTGGCTGGTGAGTACGCCTACGCCGGTCGTGAGTGGGTGGCACGCAAGGTGGTGGCTTTGCTTGGCGGCACTGAAGTCGAACTGGTTCACAACCATCACAACTTCGCCTGGAAGGAGCTGCATCACGGCGCGGAGGTGGTCGTGATCCGGAAGGGTGCAACACCGGCCTTCCCGGGCCAGAAGGGGTTTGTCGGTGGATCGATGGGTGACGACGCCGTCATCGTGCAGGGTATGCCGGCCGACAAGACGTCGCCTGACGTCGTGGCCCTGCAGGAGTCCGCGCTGTACTCCACCGTGCATGGCGCCGGCCGAGTGATGTCGCGGACGGCGGCGGCCGGCAAGCGTGATCGTCGGTCGGGGCGTCAGTTGAGCCGCGGCGCGATCTCGCCGAACATGATGCGCGACTGGGTGCGGGAGAAGGGCGTGATCCTGCGTGGTGGCGGAGTGGACGAGAGTCCACATGTGTACCGTCGCCTGCCCGACGTGCTGTCGGCACAGCGTGGCACGGTCGATGTGCTGCACGTGTTGCGCCCGCTGATCGTGGTGATGGCGGGCGACAATGAGTTCGACCCGTACAAGGATTGACCCGCAGGGGCAGTGGTCAGATTGACTGCTGCCCTCGCGGCGCCACTGTGGCACCGATGTGGAGCCGACACGACGCGTTCGTGCTGATTGCCCGACCTCAGCGCGTCGCAGGCGGCCCCCTCCACCGGGTCGCGCCGGATGCGCCGCACCGCGCAGTGCATCAATTTTGAGCTATGTCTCTTGCCTCTGATCTGCGCCGACGCGCCCTGACTCTGCTCCTGCTAGCGGGCCTGTCGGCCGGCCTGCTCCACGCCCAGCCCGGCACTGCCAACCGAGGTGCTGCGATCGGCGCCGGTGAGCAGTGCCCGCCCGGCATGACGGAAGTCCGCCCGCGTAATTGTCAGGCGCCGTCGGCAGCGCCGCCGAGCATTCTCGACTACCGACCGCGGTCCACGCTGGTCGCGCCGGCGCACACGGTGCCCAAGGCGAAGTTTCCGGCGATCGACTTCCATGGGCACCCGGGCGCGCAGCTGACGTCGGATGCGGCGCTCACCGAACTCGGTACGCAGCTCGACGCGCTCAACATTCGAGTGATGATCGCGGCCAACAACGTCTCGGGCGATGAGCTGGTGCGCGAGATGGCGGTGGTGCGCGCCTCCAGGACGATGCGAGACCGCGTGCGCATTCTGGCTGGCGTCAGCTTCCGTGATGTCGGCCCCGGATGGGCCGACAAGGCGGTGGCGCAGCTGGAGAAGGACGCCGCGGCGGGCGCGGTGGGCATCGGCGAGATTGGCAAAGGCCTGGGCCTCACGATCAAGAAGGCCGATGGCACACGCCTCAAGATCGACGATCCCGACCTGATGCCACTCTGGGCCGCCGCCGCGCGACTCAAGCTGCCGGTGTTCATTCACACCGCCGATCCGCAGGAATTCTGGCAGCAGATCGACTACAACAATGAACGCTGGCTCGAGCTGGCGCTCTTTCCCGGCCGTCGCTATCCGGCAGAGCAGTTCCCGGCCTTCGAGACGCTGATGACGGAGCGCGATAACCTGCTGCGCCGCAATCCGCGCACCACGTTCGTCATCGCGCACCTTGGCTGGCATGCCAATGATCTCGGACGCCTGGCGAAGATGATGGACGAGATGCCGAATCTGTATTCCGAAGTCGGTGCGGTCCTGTACGACATCGGTCGCCAGCCGCGCGCTGCGCACGACTTCTTCGTGAAGTATCAGGACCGCATCCTGTTCGGCAAGGATTCCTACCAGCCGGAGGAGTATCCGTACTACTGGCGCGTGTTCGAGACGCGCGATGACTACTTCGACTATTACCGCGACTACCACGCATCGTGGAAATTGTATGGCATTGATCTGCCCGACGCGGTGCTGAAGAAAGTCTACTACGGCAATGCGGTGCGGATCACCGCGGGGATCCCGCAGACGGGGTGGCCGCGCTGAGTGTGCGACGGGGGCGCGCCCGTGATCACGGGCGCGTTATGTCACAAGTCGAGACATGAGCGTGACACGTTCGTGAATTGTTCGACTACCTGATGTGCCACGTTTGTCTCTGCTGACGCACCACGCACCCGTGAGAACTCTCACACGCTGCGCAGCTCGTGACGATCGCTGTCGACGTCGCGTTGACAACTGTCTCGCTCGGGTGACGCACCCGAAGGATTCCCCCGCATGTCGAAGAAGTTTCTCCGGACCGCGAGCATCGTCTCGGCTGGTCTACTCAGCGTCGCCCTCGGTGGCTGCTCGGATGACAACGACGGTTCATCAGGCGGACAGCCAGCGATCACGCTGTCGAATCGCTCGGTCACACCATCACTGCTCAAGAGCCTGATTCCCGGCGTCGAGATCTACAGCGCGATCAGCAGCGACGATGTCCTTGCCAACTCACCAGGCTTCGTGTTCGGTGGTTCGGCCGACGGCTCCGGTTTGATCCGGAATACGGACGGCACGTTTACGCTGCTCACGAACCACGAAGACAACTTTTCCGTGTCGCGCGTGTCGTTCGACAACACGTTCAAGCCGGTCAGGGGCGAGTATCTCGTCAATTCAACGTTCGGCAAGTATCGCCTCTGCTCGGCCACGCTGGCGACACCGGCCATCCACGGCTTCGGTCCGGTCTTCCTGACGGCAGGCGAAAGCAGCGAGGAATCGCAGATCCTCGCCGTCGATCCAACGGGCGCACCCAACACGCCAAAGTATCTGACGGGCTTCGGCCGCTGGAACACGGAGAATGCCGTGCCGCTGCCCAAGGACGCGTATGCCAATCGCACGGTCGTCGTCATCGGCGACGATGATTCGGGTGCCGAAGGTGGTCAGGTTGCCCTCTACATCTCGAATACCGTGGGTGATCTGGACAATGGCAAGGTGTACACCCTTGCCCGGACGAATGACGCCACGCGCGAACGCGACATGGTTGTGGGCCAGACGTATCCGGTGGCATTCCGCGAGATCGTCAATCACACGACGCTCACCGGTCGTCAGATCAATCAGGCCGCCGCGACACTCAAGTCGGTCGCATTCGGCCGCGTGGAAGACATCGACTACCGGAAGGGTGGTACCGGTCGGGAACTGTTCTTCGCCGTGACCGGACAGAACAATACCGGCGTGAATGCTGCCAATGATCGCACGAAATACGGACGTGTGTATCGCCTCACCCTCGACGCGGCCGATCCACTCAAGGGCATGTTGGAAGTGATCCTTGATGGTGATGATCGCACGGGGCCAGCGGCGCTCTTCCAGAACCCGGACAACATCTACGTCGGCACGAACTACGTATATGTCCAGGAAGACGATAACGGCTACGGCGATGAAGCGCACGACGGCTTCATCTATCAGTACAACATCGCCACCAAGGCACTGCGACCGGTACTGCAGCTCGATCACCGCCGTACACAGGCGGATGCCGCGCTGTACAATTCCACCGGCGCCCGTCCGGAAGGCAAGGCCGGCTGGGAGTATGGCGCGATGATCGACGTATCGTCAGAACTCGGCAACCCCGACACGTTCCTGATTTCGCTGCAACCGCATTCATGGCGCGCAGCGAAGTACGCCGGTGCCGATGGTGGGACACTCCGGCCGACGGAGAATCAGGCGAGTATGATGGTGCTGGTGAAAGGATTGCCACGCTGATGCGCATGTCCCAACTGCGGTGGGTCGCGGCCAGAGCGCTGCGGCCCGCCACGGTCTCGGGTCTGATGCTGATCCTTGCCGCACTAGCCGCGACGGGATGCGACGACCGTTCGACGAAGGTGGCCCGAGCCGAACCGACCGGTGTATCGACGCACGCGCAGGCGGTTCGAGACAGGTGGGCGACCGAGATCAACACACTGCGTCACGAGCTCGCGTTGCTCGACAGCGCCGCCACCACTTTCGATCGCGAGCCTGGCACGCCGAACGGCAAGCGTGCGCAGGCGGCGTTTGTTGATGCACGGCTGGCGTTCAAGCGCATCGAGTTTCTGGCCGCGTATTATGAGCCGTCGACGACCCGTGCCATCAACGGCCCCGCGCTTCCGCGCGTCGACGACGAAGAAGGCCCAGAGGCCGTCTTCGCTCCGGAAGGCTTTCAGGTCATCGAGGAGCTGCTCTTTCCCGAGCCCTCGCCTGCAGACCGGCAGCAACTCGTCAACGAGACGCGAAATCTGACCGCCTATGTGGCGCGGCTGCACAACGCCGCGGCACGCCAGCGCATCACCGATGATCGCGTGTTCGATGCCGCGAAACTCGAGCTCGCGCGGATCGTGTCTCTTGGTATCACTGGCTTCGATTCACCGATTGCCCTCCAGTCGCTGCCGGAAGCCGCTGCGGCCCTCTCGGGGATTCGTCAGGCGCTGATGGCGTACAGCGGTACGCTGGGCGCCGTGCGATGGGCGGCGCTGGATGCCGCTTTCGCGCACGCTCTCACAACACTCGATCGTGCGCCGTCGTTCGAACAGTTTGATCGGCTCGCGTTCATCACCGGTGCGGCCAATCCGCTGGCGCGTGCCATGGTCGATGCGCGCGCCGCGCTCGCGATTGGCGTGCCAACGGAACGTCGTGCGTTTCGTGTGAATGCGACGACGGTATTCGATACCGGGGCATTCGACGCCCATGCGTTCGCGGCGCCACAGACGGAAGCGGCATCACCCGCGCTCGTCGCGCTCGGACGATCCCTCTTCTTCGACCCACGACTCTCGGGTGGCGCCGTAGTCGCCTGTGCCAGCTGCCACGATCCCGATCGTGCGTTCACTGACGGCAGGAAGCGTTCGTTGTCGCGTAGCGGCACGGTCGCACTGCGGAACGCTCCGACGATCATCAACGCCGGTTTGCAAGTGGGTTCGTTCTATGACCTGCGAACCACGTATCTCGAAGATCAGGTGGCGGACGTGGTGCGCAACGTGGAGGAGATGCATGGAAGCGTCGATGCGGCCGCGATCGTGTTGGCCCGCGATTCGACCTACGTCCGCTTGTTTGCCGAAGCGTTTCCGCGGCACAGCGGGGCCAGCATCACGGGACAGGAGGTACGGGCCGCCACTGCCGCCTATGTGCGCTCGCTGGTTGCCCTCGACTCGCGCGTCGATCGCGCGTTCCGCGGTGATACGAGCGCCATCACCGCCGATGAACGCGTCGGCCTGAATCTCTTCATGGGCAAGGCGAAGTGCGCCACCTGTCACTTTGCCCCGCTCTTCAACGGCACCGTGCCACCGATGTATCAGGAGAGCGAAGTCGAAGTGCTCGGCGTTCCGGCAGTACCAGCGGTGCGCGGTGCACGGATCGATCCTGACTCGGGCCGCTTTCGGCTCACACGCAGCGCACCGCACCTGTACGCCTTCAAGACGCCCAGTGTGCGCAATGTTGCGCTAACCGCGCCGTACATGCACAACGGCGTGTATCCGACACTGGACGCGGTCGTCGACTTCTACAATCGCGGTGGCGGAGCTGGAATAGGCATTCGACTGCCGAATCAGACGCTGCCGTCCGACAAGCTCGGACTGACGGCGCGCGAACAACGGGCGCTGGTGCAATTCATGAATGCGCTGACCGATACGTCTCGTGTCACCTCGTCGCCCGAGGCGACCGCCTACATGCGCCGGTACGCGAATTCGACGCTCAGGACCACCGGCGCAGGATCGCGCGTTCGCTGAACCATCTACCCGCGTCCGCAGGGCGGGGCTCGGGTTCGGAAAGGTCTGGCGTCCGTCGGCATGAACAAGTGCCAGCCCCCATCGCAGGGAGCGTGCGGGGCAAGGGGTTGACACTTCTCTCATACGAGACATCTTTGTCTCATATGAGAGCCACAAATACCACTCCGGCGACGAACCGTGCCCGGATCATCGCCGCCGCCACCAGCATCTGGTCCGCCGACCCATCGGCCGCCCTCGACCTGATCGCGGTCGAGGCGGGCGTGGGGCGCGCCACACTGCATCGCTACTTCCCCGCACGGGCAGACCTGCTGCGCGCGGCCGCCGTCGAAGGCATCGCGGCCGTTGATGCCGCGCTCGAGCGGGCCGAGCTTCCAGCGCGCTCCCACCATGACGCACTGGTCACCATGGTGGAGATTCTGGTGCGGTTCGGCGACCGGTTGCACTTCGTTCTGGTGGCCGGCGAGCTGCTGGGCGATCCCGACGTCACAGCCGCCGAGTCACACGTCGATGCACGACTGCAACGCGTGCTCGACGATGCCGTGGCCGCTGGAGTGCTGCGCCGTGATGTGCCCAAGGCCTGGCGGTTCCGTGCCATCGAAGCGTTGGTCTACGCCGCGTGGACTGCGGTGGCCGACGGTGAACTCGCGCCGCTCGATGCCCCCGGACTGGTGTACGACACGCTCATCCGCGGGCTCGGCACATGATCGCGTCGTCGATCGGAGCGCGTGTGCAGGCGACAGACGACCGACGACCGGGCCGCCGCGACGACGCCATCGATGTCGCACGTGCCATCGCGATCCTTGGCATGTTCGTGATCCATGCGGTGCTGGTGCTAGCGGTGGCGTATCCCCGTTCCGGCCCGCTGGCCTTTGTGCTGTGGGTGTGTGACGGGCGCGCGGCTGCCACGTTCGTCACGCTGGCTGGCTTTGGAGTGGCGCGTCTTGCTGCACGGCGCGCCACCTCGAACGTAGACGTCACGCTTCGGAAACGTGCCCTCATTCTCTGGGCAATGGGCGTCCTCAACCTGATCATCTGGCCGGGTGACATTCTTCGCGTCTACGGCGTGGCGCTGCTGGCGGCGCCGATCATGTTGCGATGGAGTACGCGCACTCGCGTGCTGCTGAGTGTTGCGCTGGTGGCGCTGTTCACGATCGGGATCGCAGTCCTCGATTGGACTCGCCACTGGAATCTGCAGACGCTCACCTACGTCGGCGTGTGGACCATCGAGGGTTTCGTCCGCAATCTCTTCTTCGATGGCTTCCGGCCGGTGGTGCCTTGGCTTGCATTCTTCCTGCTGGGCACTGTGCTCGCCAACATGAACCTGAGCGATGTGCGGCTGCACCGAAAGCTGCTGGTGTTCGGCCTACTGGCACTTGGCGTAAGCCTTGGATTGTCGATCGGTCTGGATCGCCTGCTGCAGCAGCATGCACCACAGATCGATGCCCTCACGCGCGAGGGGCTCGTCGGCACCACATCGCTGCCGCCAATGCCACTCTTCATGCTGTCGGCCATTGGCACTACATCAGTGCTGCTCGGCAGCGTCCTGTTGCTGGTACCGGTGTCACCGGCGCGGCTGGTGGCGACGCTGGCAGCAACCGGCAGGCGCGCGCTCACCTGGTATGTGTTGCACGTCGTCGTACTGGTGATGCTGTACTCCACTGGCGTCAAGAACTTACTCAGCACCGCCACCGCGATGTTCATTGGCGTGGCACTCTTCTCCGGCGCCGCATGGTGGTCGCATCGGCGTCGGACCACGACTGGGGTGTTCGAGTCAATGATGCGGCGGTTGAGCAGTGACCAACCGGCACGATCGCCTGCAGATCCGGTGCAGGGAGTGTAGCCGTCGGGCATCGCCCAGCGCGTGACGTAACGAAAGCAGAAGGGGCTGCGAGCAGGGGTGTCAGTGACTCGACACAATTGCGCGCAGCCCCTCGTCACACTCCAACCACCTACCCTTACAACATCGTCTGCAGATCCTGCACAGCCTTGCGCAGCATCTTTGCCTTGTTGTCGTCGCAGCCGCGACGTGTATCGGTCTCGAGCGAGTTCACCAGCTGCGACAGCGCCGCCGAACGATCAGCCCCTGACCCGCGCTCCGCCGTTGCGAGTGACGAGCGAATGGTGGCGATACGCGATCCGTCGAAACAGCCTTTCCGCTCCATCTGATCGGCGAAGGCGCGCGCCAGTGCGAAACTGGGCGGCCACTCGATCTTCGGCTGTCCCTGCGCATTGAGGTAGGCCCACTGCACCGTCTTGGCCGCATCGATCTCGTTCTGCGAGATGAACTGGCTCGGCACGAGCTCCGTGATGTCCATGCCGCGGGCAATCTCGGAGCTGATCATCTGTCCGTTGTACCAGTACACCGACCACGACCCACCGACCACCACACGCGATGAATCGATCGGACCGCGATCGAATGACGCGATTTCCATCGGCTTTGCCGGATCGGTCCAGTCGAAGACCGAGATGCCGCCCTGGTACCACGACTGCACCATCACGTCGCGACCGGGAATCGGAATCAGCGACCCGTTGTGCGCGACGCAATTCTCGGCGCCGGTCTGGATCGTTGGAATCTTGTAGTAGCTCTGGAACTTCAGCTTGCGGTTTTCGATGGTGAAGATTGCATTTGCGCCCCACTCCGGCTTGTCGCCAGCGCGGCACTTTGGCGACGTTCCACCGCCCCATTCATCGGAGAACAGCAGCTTGGTGCCATCGTTGTTGAAGGTGGCCGAGTGCCAGTAGGCGAAGTTGGAGTCCGCCGCCGCATCGAGACGCACCGGGTTGACTGGATCACTGATGTCGAGCAACAGCCCGTGCCCTTCGCAGGCGCCACCAGCCAGGCCCAACGCTGGATAGAGCGTGATGTCATGACACTGCGAGCGATCGGAGACCGCACCGCTGGCCGATGGTGCACCGGCGAAGAGGCGATCGATCACGCCCTGAATCGAACCGCGCACGGTGGCGCTGTCAGCGGCCGTCGCAGCACCGCTGCCACCACGCGCCTTCACAACGCTGTCCAGCGCAGTGCGCGCCAGCTGCGGCGGCACCACCATTTCCATGCCCGACTGCGGATTTCTCGCGGTGAACGCACCGCGCGCACGCGCGGCGGCGACCGTCGCCGATGCCGCGGTGCGATCGGCATCCGACGGCCCGTGACTCTGACTTCCCTTCAGGCCGGCAAAGATGTTGGCGCGGCCGACGACCGCCGCCTGCGACGGATCGGCGAGTGGCACCTTGATGATCTCGATCCGGAGGCGCGACGAACCGGGATCGTCTCCCGCAAGGTTTCCCGCGCAACCCGCCAGTTCATTCGGCGAGCGAATGCCGGCTGAACCAGACACATAGATGTAGACGTTCGCCTTGTCCTTCGGATCCTCGAGCACCGAGTGCGTATGCGAGCCGCGGCAGGTCTGCACATTCGCCACCAGCTTCGGCGCCTTGATGTCCGAGATGTCGAAGACCCGCACACCGCGCATCCGGATGCGGCTGACGGTGTCGGCCACACCGCCGGGCAGGCAATCCACGCGCCCGTTGTTGGCTTCCACCGACATGAACATCAGGTTCCGGTACACCGACACGTCATTCTGCGATGCCGGGCACGGGTACGACGTCACGACGGTGGGCTTGGCTGGATCTGAGATGTCCCAGATCACCACGCCATTGAAGTTGCCCTGCACTGCGTACTTGCCCGTGAAGGAGATGTCCGAGTTCCAGGCATTGCGGAACCCTTCCGGCGATACCGCACGGGCCACCACCTTCATGTGTGACACCGCTTCCTGCGCGTCGTACAGCCCCGGGCGAAGGCCGACACGCCCGTCGTTCGCCCAGGCGGCGGTCGAGTTGGGCTGCGGTTCCGGAGTTGGCTTCGCAGCGGCACAGCCGGTGAGACCGGTCAGCGCCAACAGCGTGGTGAATCGACCGAGTCGAACGAGCACACTCGGTGAAGATGAACTGGACAGCACCATCGGGATGCCTCGGGGTTGATGAACGGTACAGACGATGAACGATTGCATGAGAGCACAGCACGAATGACAACGGTTTACCACGGTTCGTTCCAGCCACGCGGGCCGGCGTTCAGGGTTGCGTCCGATGGTGACCTGGCGGCCAGGTCCCCATGGCCGATGTCACCACCTGGCGCATGGCGTCGCGGCTGGCACCGGCGCGTGCCTGAACACCGAGTCCGCACAGAAGCGTACCAAAATATGCCGCCATCGCGCGCGGATCGGCTCCCGGCGGAAGATCGCCGTCGCAGGCCGCTCGCTCGAATCGTCGCGCCAGTGCCTCAGTGCTCCGGTCCAGCATCGACCTGACCGCCCCCTGCACCGCTTCAGGGATATGCGACGCGGCACATAGCGACGCGCTCGCAACGACCATGCAGCCGGCGGGACTGCCACAAATCGGAGATGAATCGACCATCGCGTTGAGCAGCCCAAGCACCGCAAGGCGCGCATCGGCTTCCGCTTCGAGTGCAGCTATCTGTCGCTGGCCGTCGCGGTCGGCGTAGCGCGCCAGCGCGGCCAGAAACAGCGATTCCTTGTTCCCGAACGCGTCGTACAGGCTCGGCTTTGACACACCGACCGCGTCCGCGATCTGCTGCATCGACGCCCCGTCGAATCCTTCTCGCCAGAACAGCGCCAGGATCTGATCGAGCGTCTCGATCCGGTCGAACGACCTCGGCCGCCCACGTACCATCGTCGCACCCTCGTGACCGACGCGCAGTTGTGAATTTCCTACCGATCGGTAGCTTTAGAGGCAGATGAGAATGTAACAGGTGCTGCCGCCAGCACCACCAGGCATCCCAAGGGAGTGATTGCACATGCTGTTCAAACCGTACGTCCTGGGCAACGTGACGCTCAACAATCGTCTCGTCATGGCTCCGATGACCCGCAACCGCGCGACGAGCGATCACGTCCCAACTCCGATCATGGCGACGTATTACGCACAACGGGCCAGCCTCGGCCTGCAGATCACAGAAGGGACCAGTCCATCAGCCGATGGACTGGGCTATGCCAGAATTCCAGGCCTCTTCACGGCCGAACAGGTGGCCGCCTGGAAGCCGGTCACTGCCGCAGTGCATGCCAAGGGCGGCAAGATTTTCGCGCAGCTGATGCACACCGGTCGCGCCTCGCATGTGGCCAATATGCCGGCCGGTGCTCGCGTGGTGGGTCCGATGGCCGTCGCCATGCCGGAGCCCATGTACACGGACACCGAGGGGATGCAGCCGGCCAGTGTGCCGCATGCGTTGACTGAATCGGAGGTGCGAGCCGTGGTCGCCGAGTACGCGCACAGCGCCACCTGCGCCATCGAAGCCGGGTTCGACGGCATCGAGCTGCATGCCGCGAACGGCTACCTGATCGAACAGTTCCTGAACGCGAACGTCAATCAGCGCACCGACGCGTACGGCGGCAGCGCCGCGGCACGCAATCGGTTTGCGATCGAGGTCGCACGGGCCACGGCCGACGCAATCGGCGCAGCACGCGTTGGCATCCGCATTTCGCCATACGGCACGTTCAATCACACGGGCGCTTTCGACGGGATCGATGCCCAGTTCGTGTCGCTGGCGCAAGCGCTGAGCGACATCGGGCTGGTGTACCTGCATCTGGTCGATCACGCATCGATGGGATCACCGAATGCGCCAGAGTCGCTTCGCGCCGCGCTACGCTCGACGTTCAAGGGCACGTTCATCGCGTCAGGAGGCATGGATCGCGAGAAGGCCGAGGCGATCCTGGAGTCCGGCGGGGCCGATCTGGTGGCATTTGGTCGTGCCGCGCTGGCGAACCCGGATCTGGCGGAGCGGCTCCACACCAACGCTGCGCTCGGCGCGCCGGATTTCGCGACCTTCTACACGCCGGGCGAGGCTGGGTACACCGACTACCCGACACTCGCGGCGTAGTCAGTGTGCGTCACCGCCGCCGACGCTGGTTGGTCGGCGGCGGTGACAGCATCACTCGAGCCAAGCAGCCCGCTGCAGCGCATGCAGCGCGTCCAGCGCCGCCTGCGCCTGATCTTCTGGCACAAAAAGATGATCATGCCGCGCGCCCGCAACGACATTGCAGCCGATGCCGTCATCCGCCAGCGCCTTGGCGAAGGCGGCGGTCAACCCGACTGCATCGAGCGCCGAGTACACCGACAATGTGATCCAGGCGCACCGAAGCATCGGTACGAGCTGCACCTGTTGCGCATAGTCAGCGTCCACAATGACTGATACACCCTCGGGCTCGCGCATCGAGGCGACGACGCGATTCGGGTCCAGTATGTCGCCAGCGCGAAGCGTCGCAAACACAAACGATCCAGGATTGAGCACGGGTTGCATGCCGCGCAGCATCTGGCGCAAATCATGGATCGGTTCGGGGTGCGTCATGCGGTTGTCACGGCGGTGACGGCAGCAGATCCTCGCGCCTGATGTTGCCTCGCTGCGCATCGAGCAGCGCGGCCAGCCGAGTGCCCGTCGCCGGAAGGCGTGCCACGCCCGCCGGCCCACCAAGTGTGGCAAGCAGCAGTTCACCCGTTGGCGTGAAGACGAACGTGCCAACCCATTGCCGCTGCAGCGTGCTGAAACGCGCCACGCGAATCTTTCCGCGGTCCACGATCGTCACACTCCAGTTCAACCAGCTGCCGCGATCGCTGGCCAGTCCGTACATCGAGAAGCGATGCGGTTGCGAGTCGGCCGGAATCGAGAGCAACGCCGGAACCAGTGCATCTTCGAATCCATCGAGTGCAATTGCCCAGGGGTGCGTCGGAGTCGCGTTGAGGGAGTCCTTCGATCCGCCATCGTGCAAAAAGCCGCGGCTCACCGCGAACTGTCGGCTTACTGGACCAACCTCCTGCGTGGCCGTGCCGGGTTCGATGAGCGTGGCGGCGACGATTGCAGAATCCTTCCAGACCGTGCGCAGTTCATCGCGCCACCCACTGCGGCGGACCTGTCGCACCACCAGCGTATCGCCACGCCATTCGCGCCAGTGCAGCGCGACGGTATCACGCGGCGTTCCGCTGACGGTCATTTCGCCGCGACGGGGGAATGACAGGATTTGTGCCGCCGTGGCAGAATCGACCACGCGCTCGACGCTCGCGAACTCGACACGAATCGGCACCGTGTCGCCAACCGGGTGAGGCGGTACCCAGCCGCGACCCACGAGTTTGCGCGTTCGTTCGCGGAATACCACGAGGCCATCACTGCCGCGCACCAGCAGTCGCTCGCGTTCGTCGCCCTGAAGCAGGGTCCAGGGCCTGACGGTATCCACCACTTGATTCGGCATCTGCCGCAACATGGCGCCGGCTGAGGTATCGATCACGCTCCGCTGCGCGGTCACCACCAGAAGCCGTTGCCTGAGCGTGTCGAGTGGTGGCTCGACCTGGATGTTGCGCGATGCCGTGGCGCGTGTCACGCTGCGCTGAATGGCTGTGCGCACCGTGTCGACACGCGAACCAAGGTCGGGAAAGCTGCGGCCCGGCTGCAGCTCTGCGCATCGCGGCATCAGCAGTTGCGACACGTCATGCGAGAGACTTCCAGTGTCGCCGACGATCCGTGTGACGGCACCAGTGGCCGCAAAGTCGACCGCGATGGTGACGGTGGTATCGCGCAGTCCGAGTTTCACGCGGACGATGTCGAGCCGATAGCCAGCGCCGTTGCGGCGCAGTGTGCGGCGATCAACGAAGTGACGCTCGAGTCCAATCCCCGTGCTGCGTTGCCCCTCGCCACTGCCCTGAAAAAATCGTGTCGCACCGAGCTGCCACCAGCTCGCATCGAGGCGCACACACGGGGCCTGCGCACTCGCCGCCATCGCAGCAACACAGCTCGCCGCACAGAGTCCACGCCGGATCATGCATCACCTCGTGGCTCGAGTATTCACACGGAACGCGGCGCCATCATGCAACGAAAGATGCGTCAACGCAGAAGGGCGCGCCGAGTGGGCGCGCCCTTCTGAGACAACCGGCCGCGGAACGGTCAGGCCACCGGTTCCGGCTTCTTCGCGCCCGGCTCGCTGTCGATCACTGCCTGTGCGATCTGTGACATCGGGACCGAGTTGTCCTGCGAGCTCCGCTGCATGATGCGATACGCTTCCTGCTCAGTGCTACCGGTGCGACGCATGAGAATGCCCTTCGCCCGTTCAATCAGCTTTCGCTCCTCGAGCTTCTGCTTCCAGAATGCAGCGTCCTGTCGGCTTTCGGACAGTTCGCGGGCGCGCGCCACGGCGAGGCGCAGCGTGCTGTCGAGAATGCCTGGTGGGGCGGGCTTCGGCAGGAAGGCAATGGCCGCCGTCGCGCGCGCATCGTCGGCGCTGATGATCACCGTCTGGTCGCCGCTGAACAGGACCACCGCGGTCGGCGCGCCGGTCGCGGTGATTGCTTTCGCCGCGTCGATTCCGCTGCCATCGGGCATGTGCACGTCGAGCAACACGACGTCGGGCACCACTTCAGCTGCCACTGCGATCGCCTCGCGCCCCGTGCCGGCCTCACCGACTACGGCGTATCCCATGGACACCAGCAGCTCGCTCAACAGGGGCCGCGCGAGCATATCGTCATCCGCCAGCACTACTCGGATCGGGGAATCAGCCATGTACCAGCCTTTGCGGAAATCGGTGGGAAGGGAACCCAGCAGGAATCGAAGCTCGGGGAATGTAGCGACTCATCCAGTGCATGCACGCCCCGTCGCGCCATGCACAGTTCACCACAGCACCCACAACCTGCTACCGCGCAGCCACCTGCGCCAGCAATTCTTCTGCGACCAGCGGTTTGCGCAAGGAGAAGTGTGCGTCGGCCATCGATTCAGGCCGTAGTTCCCACCCCGTGATCACCCCGACGCGGATCATTGGAAAGCGTTTACGAATCCGTGTCGCGAGATCGGTCCCGACTCCGTCAGGCAACCCGATGTCTGTGACAACAACATCGAAGGGCGGCGCCTCTCCGGCAAGCTCTGCCTCCGCCGCCGCGACGGTGGCAACAGCGACGACCTGATGTCCCGCCATCTGCAGCACCTGTGTCACCAGCTCACGGCCGTCGACGTGATCCTCGACCACCAGGATCCGGCGGGGCGCGAGCTTGTGCGGATCAAACGCCTCCACCATCGGTGGCGTGCGGGTGCTCGGATCGGCCGCCGGAAATAACAGCCGCACCGTCGTCCCACGTCCAATCGCCGACTCGATCTCGATCCGGCCATTGTGACGCTTCATCACACCGTAGACCTCGGCCAGTCCCAGACCACTGCCATTCGGCCCCTTCGTACTGAAGAACGGTTCGAAAGCGCGTTCACGAACTTCAGCCGTCATGCCGTGCCCTGAATCGTGCACCTCGACGATCGCATGTAACCGGTCGCGTCTGACGGTGACGCCGAGCGTTCCGCCGCCCTTCATGGCATCGAGCGCGTTCTGGATCAGGTTGAGCAGCGCCTCGCGGACCTCGCCGGCCACCGCCCGTGCCAGCACGTCGACAGCGAGGCTGCGATTCAGGTGCACCGTCCCGCCGCCAACGCGTTCGGCCCAGATCGGACGCGTCATGGCAATCACTTCGTCGGTCACCGTGGCCAGATCAACGATCGCACCCGGCGCCAGCGTGATCGGATCCTGGCGCAGAAAGCGTCCGACGCGTGCTGCCGTCGCGGCGCCGGTCTCCGCTGCCCGCGCGATCCGCAGGGCATAGTCCCGCACCTTCTCCGGATTGTTCGCATGCAGCTGAAGGAGGTGCGCCGCCGCGACGATCGGATTGAGCGCGTTGTTCACATCGTGCATGACGCCCGCCGCCAGCTGACCCACCGCCGCCAGCCGCCGTTCGCGACTGCGCGTCTCCTCGAGCCGCTCGATCTCGGCGGTCCGCTCTCTCACCTGTTGCTCGAGCCGCTCCGCTTCGGTGGAGACCACGGCGTACAGCTCATTCGCGCGGCGCACCTGTTCGGCCAGCTCACGGGCCAGCCTGGTGCGCTCCGTCACATCACGCTCGACGGTGACGGCACCGACCACGGCGCTGGCGGCGTCGCGCAGCGGATTCGAGTTGACCTCGATGATCTGCTCCCCTTCCACGCCGCGGCGCACCAACATCGTTTCATTGCGCACGGTCTCGCCACGTAGCGCGCGCGCCGTGGGATGCTCATGCACGAAGAGCGAGGTGCCGTCGGCTCGACGTGGCAGATCCGCGCGCCAGAGTTCGCGCAGCGACGAGAGGTCCTGGGCGGCGTGGTCGGCGTGGGCGGCCGAGTTCTCGCGGGTGACGACCGCCTGACTATCGAAGACGCGAACGGATTCGGGCAATACATCGAAGATCGCTTCCAGCTGCGCCACACTTCGGGCGAGCGCCTGTCGCAGCCCTTCGATTTCTGTGACTTCGGTGCCGACGATCAGCAGGCCGCCCGACGCCAGCGGCACGAAGGTCAGCTCCACCATCTGCAGCGCGCTGGCGGAGTTCCGGAACGCCACCCGCCGGGTCCGCGATTCCTGTCGAATGGTGGCGGCGTCGATCTCGTCGCTGAGATCGGCCAGTGCGTTTGGAAACGCGTCGTAGGCGGTCGGACGCCACCCTGCCGGCACCAGCGCCCCGATCAGGGTGCGGTAGCGGAGGTTGGCGCGCATCAGCAACAGGTCGACGTCGAACTCGGCCACCGCCAGCGGAAGCGCATCGAAGATGTGCTCCAGTCGAGCGGCCGTCGCCTCAGGGGAAGACGACGGATCCGCCAGGAAGGGCGTGGTACGAGGCATCGCCATATGGTGAGGCTACCCGAGCGCGGCAAGTGCGTCAACGAGGCGCGCCGGTTCCGGCACAGCCCCGTGACACCATGGTCCCGAAGGCCGTGGCGGCACCGTCATCGGTGCGCCCACGGGTATAGCGTGCGGTCGGCCGAGCTCAGACCGCCTCGTCTCCTGTCGCCCGCTCCGCGGCCCGTTCGCGTTCGCGCGTGCGACTGGTGCGGAGCAATCGGTGCGCCGTCGTGCCGGTGATCAGGCGGACGCCGCGCTGATAGGTAAAGTACTGATATGCCCACTGCACGAACACCGTGATCCGATTCCGGAAACCGGCCAGATAGAGAATGTGGACAAAGAGCCACGTCAGCCACGCCAGCCAGCCCTGCAACTTCAGTCGGCCAACCGCTGCCACCGCGCGATACCGACCAATCGTGGCAAGGTCGCCCTTGTTGAAGTACGTGAAGGGCGTCCGCGAACTCCCACGCAGGTCGTTCAGGATCCCCTTCGCGGCGTGTTCTCCCATCTGATTCGCGGCCGGCGCAACCGCCGGCACCGGCGTTCCGGCCGGCGTCATGACGGCGGCAATGTCGCCGACGGCAAAGACATGTTCGTGCCCTGGGATCGACAAGTCGGACTCGACGATCACGCGGCCGGCGCGATCGAGCGGAACTCCGAGTTGCTTCGCCAGCGGTGAGGCCTGATTCCCGGCGCCCCAGAAGACGGTGTGCGCGAGAATGCGTTCGCCATTGGCGAGTGTCACCCCGTCGTCATCGACGCCCGTCACGGCCGTGCCAAGCCGAACGTCGACACCCAGATCCTCGAGGTCACGTTTTGCACGCGCGCTCAGGTCTGCCGGGAACTGCGGCAGGATTCGCGGACCGGCTTCGAGCAGAATGACGCGCGCAGTCCGCGTGTCGATTCGCCGGAAATCGCGGCGGAGGGTATGGTGCGTGATCTCGGGGATCATTCCCGCGAGTTCGACACCGGTTGGCCCACCGCCGACGATGACGAAGGTCAGCAACGCGTCGCGTTCGCCGGCAGCACTGGCCCGTTCCGCCGCTTCGAATGAGAGCAGGAATCGACGGCGCATTTCCAGCGCGTCCTCGATGCTCTTGAGGCCCGGAGCATTCGCCTCCCATTCCGGATGCCCGAAGTAGGCGTGCCGCGCGCCCGATGCCACCAGCAGATAATCCCAATCGACAGTCGAGGTGCCGGCGTCGAGGGCAATCGTTCGATTGACCAGATCGACTGAATCGACGTCCGCCATGATGACCGTTGCGTTCTGTTGATCGCGTAACATCCACCGGATCGGTACGGTGATATCTGCCGGATTGAGCACCGCCATTGCCACCTGATACAGCAACGGCTGAAAGAGATGGTGGTTGGTGCGATCGATCAGTGTGATCCGTACCGCCGCGCGGGCCAGCTGTCTGGCGGCGGAGAGTCCAGCAAAACCGCCGCCGATGATGACCACATGCGGGCGCGGATCTCGCGCATGCGTACTGGTTTCGCGCGTGCTGGTATTGGGCTCGGCTGGCAACATCGATATCTCCGTCGCGCGAAGGCCGGCAAGCAGGCACCGTCAGCCGCACAGACTATGAGGAACACGGAGCAGATTCCGTGCTTGTGAAAGATTTCACAAGCGAGTGGGCAGGGCAAGCAGACGGAACCGTTACGACTCTCGCGATACACGATGGCGTGCGATGCAGTGACCTGCCGAGTCGACACCGCCACGGTGCGCCAGAACGCAATGCACCAGCTCGTTCAGGCACTGGCCCCGTTCATGCAACGCTTCTCGTGCAGCGGCGTACAAGTAAGTATCCGGACGGGCCCAATGGATGAGCTACTGCCGCTCGCGAGAGCGGTTCTACGCAGTAAGCCCACAGCGATGAGGCTGTGGAACGGAGATGAAACCATGTTGCTTCCTAGGTCACGCGCGAACGCCGTGATGATTGTGATGTCTGCAGGATTCGCACTTGCCGGTTTTCTGTTTCTCCGCAGCAGCAACCCACTCGGCTGGTTGTTCCTGCTTGCGTGCAGCGTTGCTGCCGCACTCGCCGTGCTCCGGCCTGCGTACATGCGATTCAAGCGCACAGAGCACGATGAGTCGCTCGAAGTGACATCGTGGGGCGTCCGTCGATACGATCGTGACGGTCGACTCGAGGCGCTCTCCTGGGACGATCTCGCGGAGGTCGCGGTGACGACCACCGCAGACGTCGACGATGGAGAGGATGTCCATGTCAGCTTGAACGGCCGCGGCGGTCAAGCGGTCCGCGTGTCGCACACGCTGGCGGTTGAAAGTGGGTTGCTTGCCGAACTGGCGACGCGCCTCCGTGCCTTTGACAACGAAGCCATGGTTGACGCGATGACGCGCGGCCTCGACAGCGTCGCGGTGCTCTGGAGTGCGTCGCGGCCGACGTCGAGAGGAAGGGGCGCAAGGCAGCGCCATGCACCGAAACCGCTCCGCGCAGCGAGCTGACAGTCGGCATGTGATTCACGAATATGAAGGGGCGCAGCCGTGACGGTGCGCCCCTTTGCGTTCGTCCGCGCCTCGCGTCGAGTCGCCCGGCCTGCTCATCCGCGAACGTCACCCATCGCCGATCACAGAGTCAGATAACTCCACTCCTTGGTGAACGGAATGCTGCTCAGCAGCACGCCTCGGTCGCGCTTCACCAGTAGCCGATCGCTCGGATTGATGCCGATACCACGCTGCGCATCGTACAGTCCCGGCTCCACGGAAAACGTCATGCCCTCCTGTACCACCGTGTCGTCGCCGAGTGCCAGAAATGGCGGCTGATGCCCTTCGAAGTTTGTGCCCTGACCATGTCCGGGACGGTGGTAGATGAAGTCCTGCATGCCGGCCTTGATCTGATGCGCATGCACCTTCTGCGCAATCTCTGAACAGACGGCACCCGGTTTCGTTTCTTCCACCATGATCTGCACCGTTTCCGCCACCACCTGCCACATCCGGTCGTGTGCCGGCGTGCTGGGCGTGATGATGTAGTTGCGATAGCCTTCGCCGCCAAATCCGCCGAGGAGAATGTCACAGTTCACGTAGACCGGTTGCCCACGTTGCAGTTTCGTGTGAAAGAACTGGTTCGGGTGCGGATACGCCGTGGCGACGCCCGCGCGAACGTAGTTGCCTGTCACTTCGATGCCCACGGCACTGTGTGGTTTGCCGTCTCGCTTCACATCCCGCATCATCAGGTTGATGCCGTAGCTGGAGAGCGCCTGGCCCACCTCGTAGTCGGTGGCGTTCGTCCCATGTTCGAGGATGTAGTCGCGGGCGAAGGCATGCACCTTGTCGAAGTAGCGATAGGCACGCTGAATCAGGGCGATCTCTTCTGGCGTGCGAATCATCCGCATGCCCATGCAGATATCGCTGATGTCCATCGGCGTTGCGCCCGGCAGCACCCGCGAAAACGTCTGCTGGCTGCTCGGTGTCAATTCGCGATCCAATCCGATGGTCTTCGTCGACAGGCCTTTCGCGGCGAGCTGTGTCAGCACCCACGCCCAGAGATCGACACGGTTTCCGCGTAGGTTCTGTCCGCGATTCGGAAAGCCACCGTCGGCGTGCGGATAGCAGAAGTAGTAGGTATTCTCGGTGCACCACCACGACGTGATGAGGTCGCGATCGATGGCCGGCGAGTACCAGTAGATGGTCTCGGGCTCATCGACCATCAGGAGGGCCCAGGTGGTCCGTTCGCCGCTGCCGCGGAAGCAGCCCGAGAAGTAGACCAGGTTCGGGTCGGCCTGCAGCAGCACGGCATCGACTCCGCGGGCCTTGGCCGCCGCACGAAGCCGCCGGCAGGTTGCCTTGTACCACTCCAGCGGCAGCCGGTCCACACCTACCGGCGCCGGGACGGGGTGCTGCGGGTTTGGCACCAGCAGCTTTTCTGACCCTTCGGCTGGCGCCGAGAGCGGCAGTGCGGCGAGGTCGGCGGATGCGGCAGCCGAGGCAGCGAGAGACAGGCCCATGGTGCGAACGAAATCGCGGCGGGTCGACATGGCGGCGGGGGAGCGAAGGGGGGAGACGCGCGTTGATGGCGCGGGGCGGGTAATCGCGCTACGCCGGAGTATCGCGTCTCGTTCACCTGGGTGCACCCTGGGCGGTGGCGAAGACCGGGTGCGCTTGTTTGAATACGCACGAGTACCACACTCCAGCACGGTGGACGGCATGCGCACGGCGATCATCATCCTGATCGGTATCACGAGCTGGGCCACCAGCGTTGGGCTGGCGCGACGGCTCGGCAAGCCGGGCGGCACGGCGGTCGAAGACGCGACGCTGGCCTTCATCACGGTCTGGTTTCTGGCTACCGCCACCAATCTCTGGGCCGGCGTAGCCAAGGCGGGCTACACACTCCGAGAGGAGTTGCCGATCGCGGCGCTGATTTTCTTGGTTCCGTCGGCGCTGGCATACTTGGTCAGGCGCAGGTTCTTCTGAGGATACCGGATGGGCAAAGGACGATTCGAGGCGTTCAGTGATGGTGTGCTGGCGATCATCATCACGATCATGGTGCTGGAACTGAAGGTGCCGCACGGTGAGGGGCTGCACGTGCTCCGTCCGTTGCTGCCGGTGTTCCTCAGTTACGTGCTCAGCTTCGTGAACATTGGCATCTACTGGAACAACCACCATCACATGCTGCATACGCTGCAGCGTGTGACCGGGCCGATCCTCTGGGCGAATCTGCACCTGCTATTCTGGCTGTCGATGATGCCGTTCGCTACCGGATGGATGGGTGAGAACCACTTCGCCAGCGCGCCGGTTGCACTCTATGGCGTCATCCTTCTGATGTCGGGTGTGTCGTACAAGATTCTGCAGGAAACGATCATTGCGTCACAGGGCCCGGACTCGCTGCTCAAGCAGGCAGTGGGCAATGACTGGAAGGGATTGATTCCGCTGGTACTGTATAGCATCGGTATTCCGATGGCGTTCTGGCTGCCGGTGATGTCGCTGGCATGTTACGTGGCGGTCTCGCTGCTCTGGCTGGTGCCAGACCGCCGCATCGAGCGCGTACTGATCGAGGCGGAGTGACTCCGTCATCGGCTCGGCCATACCCTTTGACGGAGACCGGTTCGACGTGCAGCGCATAGCCATCGACATGGACGAAGTGCTGGCCGACACCGCCGCGCACCAGCTGGCGTGGTACACCCGCGATTTTGGCCCCGGGATCACGATCGACGATCTGCATGGCAAGTCCTTTCACACGGTGGTGCCCGAAGCGCACCGGCCTCGCGTTCGCGAACACCTGTTTGATCCGACCTTCTTCCGTGACATTCCGCTGGTGCCCGGCGCAATCGATGCCATCCGCACACTCGGCGAGCGATACGAAATTTTCGTCGCCAGTGCCGCGATGGAACATCCGGTGTCCTTCAATGCGAAGTTCGCGTGGCTGTGTGAGCACTTTCCGCAGATCGCGCCGACGAACTGGATCTTCTGCGGTGACAAGAGTGTCCTCGGCGCCGACTTCCTGATCGACGACAGTCCGTACCAGCTGGTGAAGTTCCGCGGTGAGCCGATCATCTTCACTGCCCCGCACAACGTGCACGAAACACGGTTCCGGCGCGTCGCGGACTGGCCCGATGCGGTGCGGCAGTTGATGGCGGACGGGTGACGAACGCCGCAGTGCGTGTGCGCCGAGCCTCACGCGACGACGTCGCTGCGATCGAGCGGCTGTATGTCACCGTATCGTCGACGACTGGTGGTCTGGCACGCCAGCCTGACCGTAGGGGTACACCCGAGGCGGATATCCCGATGGCCTGGTTCAGGAGGCCGACGACGGGGTAGTCAATAGCTTCCAGGTAACCTGGCCCGCGCATGTTCGAAACGCGAAGATCGCCGACAACCCACAGGAAACCACCGCATGCCAGATTCCGTAGTCACCTTCGCACTTGGCGTTGCACTGGCGCTGGGTGGTCAGGCCGTTCTCCATGACCGAGCACCAATGCTCACCGCCGCGATCCTGATGCCACCAACGGAGACGTCGATGTCGATGCACGCTCGCGGGACCTTCGAAGTGCAGATCACTCCGCAGCCAATCGACGCATTTACCGATGCGACGACGCTTGGGCGCATGACGATCGACAAGCAGTTCAGCGGTGATCTCATTGGCACCGGCAAGGGACAGATGCTGACCGGCATGGGTACGGTGAAAGGCTCGGCAGCCTACTCCGCCATCGAACGTGTCACGGGAACGATGGCCGGCCGCCAGGGAAGCTTTGTTCTGCAGCACACCGGCGTGATGGCGAAGGGCGAGCAGACGCTGGCGATCACGATCGTTCCCGATAGTGGCACGGAGGGGTTCGCCGGGATCAGCGGGACCCTCGCCATCATCATCGACGGCAAGAAGCACTCGTATGATCTCGAGTACTCACTGCCGTCTGTGCCCTGAACGCTCCGCCCATGAAGACCGCCGTCGCCAGAACGTCTCGCAATGTCACACGATCGCTCAAGTCTCAGACCCTGACCCTTGGCACGTCGGTCAGTGCGCTCTGGGTGATGTTCGGTGCGAATACGCTGCTCGGAGGTGCGCTGCTGCAGTTTGGCATCGTGCCACGCACCACGGACGGGCTGATCGGCATTCTCGTCGCACCATTTCTGCACGCGAACCTGAATCACCTGATCGCCAACACGGTGCCGTTCCTGTTGTTCGGCTGGCTGGTGATGCTGCGCGATCGTCGCCATTTCCTGCCCGTCACGCTGTACTCGATGCTCGGTGCCGGACTGCTGGCGTGGAGCATCGGTGCACCGAACTCAGTACACGTGGGCGCGAGCGGGGTGGTGTTTGGCTTTCTGGGATTTCTGCTACTGAGCGGCTGGTATGCGCAGAGTTTTGCGAGCATCGCCATCAGCGTACTGGTGGCGGTGGTGTGGGGCGGTACAGTGATGGGGGTATTGCCTGGCACGCCCGGGGTGAGCTGGCAGGGGCATCTGGGCGGGTTCATTGGCGGGGTGCTGGCGGCGCGGCGGTATCGGGTGAAGGGGTGATAGGCACACGCAACTCTGCGCAGGTCGAAAAAAATCGGCGGCGCCCGATCGTCAGATCGAACGCCGCGCAGTTACTTCAGCACATCACCAACTAGCGCCGCCGTCCACGCCCGCCAATGAAAATCGGCACCCCGTAAAACCCCGAGTAGAACGGCCGATACCCCCACCCGTACGCGCCGTACGGGCCATACCACGGGTCAAAGAAGGGATTCCCAAAACCAAGACCGACCCCGACGCGCGCATTCCGTGCACCGCGGGTGTCACGCTCGTTCGTCGCCACGTTCAGCGGAGCAATGGCGACCATTGCGTTGCCCTGGATGTCGCGACACTTGCGACCCTCCTTCTCGGCTTTCGCGACCAGCTTGCCATCCATCCAGAGCTCGAGCTCGTCGCGCGACTTCGACTCGAGCTCAACCTGCTCGCGGCCGCCCAGTGTCAGCGGCGTGTGTACACCGCCCTTCGACGCGGCATACTCGACGTCCACCGAATTCGGACCGTCATTGCGGATCACGAACCGGTCCTCGCACAGCGAGCCGAACGTCAGATGGGCGATGTCGGCGATCGGCCGCCGCGACACCTCACTCACCTGGGCCCCAAGCGGCAGGCCGCAGGCGACGCTGGCGAGCAGAGTCGCCAGCGCTGCGGAAACCTTCGTGGAGCGATTCTTCATCGTGCAGTCCTCCGTGGTAGTCAGCGGCGCGACCCGCTACCTCAGAGGACACGGCACGCCGTACGACCCCCTACTGCTTCACCCCCGCCTTGGCGGCGTCCACGATGGCCTTCACTTCGCGCAACAGCTGGGGGCCGTTGTAGGGAATGCCGTCCTTGATGATCCACTCGCTGCCCAGCGTCCGGACTTCCTTGCCCTGCCGGATGGCGGAGGTTCCGCCGGCGTAAAGCACCTTGATGTCTTCGAGGGGATTACCGTCCACCACGATCAGGTCTGCGAGCCACCCCACCCGCACCCGGCCAAGTCGCGACTCTTCGCCCAAAATGCGCGCGTTGTTGCCCGTGCAATGCTCGATGATCTTGAGCGGATTGAACCCCGCCTCGGCGTGTAACTCCATCTCACGGATCATGCCGTAGCCGTACAGCTGGTAGATGAAGCCGGCGTCATCACCACAACCGATGGTGCCCCCTTTGCGCTCGAAGTCGCGCAACGTCGCCATCCAGATCCGGTAATTCTCCTTCCAGTACACTTCGTCGGTACTGCTCCATCCAATGAAGTACGATCCGTGATTGGCAGGATCGGGCTTGAAGTAGTTGGACAGTGACGGATGCAGATAGTCCTGGAACCAGGGCTGCGTCTGCGCGCGCTGCAGGTCGCGGCTGGCTTCGTAGATGTCCATCGTGGGCACCCACGCCACGTTCGCCTTGACCATCGCGGTCAGCAGCGAGTCGAGAATCTTCGGATCAGCCTCGCGCCAGAGGCGGCCCGCCCAGCGGAAGCGATCGGTTTCGTCGGAGTAGTTGTAGTTGCTGGGGAAGTTCTGGCGCAGATTCGGAATGGCAGCGTCGGGAATGCCATACCAGTGCTCGATGGATGTGGTGCCGAGCCTCACGTCATCCCACGCGTTCGTCTGCTCCACGCCGACGTGATGGGCCACGCGAAGCCCGAGCTTCTTCGACTCGTCGAGCATCGCTTCCATGATGTCACGTTCGATGCCGCCGATCTTGATACCGTCGACACCGAGCTTTTTCATCGCCTGTACCCGGGCGCGCGCTTCCACCGGTGTACGAATACGTCCACCGAAGTCGTAGAACGGATAGATGAACATACGCGGCGCGACGATCTCGCCACGCTGTGACCGCCCGCGAAGCACGACACTCAGCGATTCAGACTCGGCGCCGACTTCGCGTACCGTCGTCACACCGTTGGCGAGCCAGATCTTGTGATTGTATTCGAAGCCACCCATGCTCTGACCACTGCGATTCGACTGCATGTGCGCGTGGGCATTGATCAACCCAGGGAGCACGTACTTCCCCGTGGCATCGATCTCTGCATCGGCAGGGGCTCGTTTACTGAACCCTCGCCGCAGCGTCACCGGATCGAGTGCGATGACCTCGGTGATGACATTGCCTTCGACGATGATGTCGAAGGGTCCACGTGTGGGCGTGCCATTGCCGTCGATGATGAGCGCGTTGCGGATGGCGAGTCGTTTGACGCGCTGCCCGTGGGTGACGCCCGTGGTCGGACTGGGCTGGGCAGCCAGACTGCCGACCGTGAGGGCGAGCAGCAACAGCAGCGGGCGAACACGAAACATCGAAGCTCCGGGGTGGGAGTTGGTACGGCGTGACTGCCGGGCCGGTGATCGCGGTGCCGGCGTACCGATCCGCGTCGTACGAGAGACCATGCAGCAGAGAACGCACTCGCGCCAGTTGACGCTGCGTGAGCAATATTCCGGTCGCGTGCGTCTCACGACCGAATCGTCGTCCCCCTCGTTCCGGAGGCCTGTCGTGCCCACCGATCCGTTGATCCGCCTCCGAGAACTCTGTCTGGCATTTCCGGAGGCAACCGAGAAGGAGGCGTGGGGTGCGCCGACGTTCCGCGCCAAGGGCAGACTGTTCGCGATGTATGCCAGCGCCGACACACATCATGGCGGGGGCCGCCCGGCGGTGTGGATCAAGGCGATGCCTGCCAATCAGGTGCTGGTGATCGAGGACAACCCGGAACGCTACTTCAAGCCGCCGTACGTCGGACCGGGTGGGTGGATCGGCGTCTGGCTCGACAAGCGACCGCCATGGTCGGCGATTCACTCGCTGCTCGAGGACGGTGTCCGTCAGGTTGCCCGGGTGACCAAAGCGCGGTCCAATCGTCAATCTCACTAGTCCTGTGCGCCATTGCTGCGCGATCGCTCTCATCCGCGAGGAAGACCATGGCGTTCGGCCCTCGTCGACTGCTCAGCGCCGCGATCTGCGGTGCACTGCTGGTCCCAGCCGCCTCCCCGGCACAGACGCGACCAACGGCGGCGAAGGTTACACCGCCTCCCGCCGCTCGCCGGTCAGTGAAACTGCTGCTCAATTCCGGCCCATCCGGCGCAAACGCCTGGCTGCTGCTGGCCGAAACGGCCGGCTATTTCCGCAGCGAAGGCATTGACCTGCGTATCACCAACGGGCGCGGCGCCTACACCGCCGCCAACCGCATGGTGCACGAGTCCTTCGACTTCGGCTACGGCGACATCAATGCGCTGGTTGAGGAGGCGTCGATCCGACCCGACTCGACACCGATGGGCGTGTTCATGCTGTTCAACCGGTCGCCATCGGCGATCATCCTGAAGCGCAACAGCCCGATCATCACGGCCAAGCAGCTCGAGGGCAAGCGCATCATCGGGCACGCCACCGACGTGGCACTCAATACCTTCGATGCCTTTGCCGAACGGATGCGCATCGACGCGCAGAAGGTCACTATCATCCCCGATTCGTCGGGGTTCAGCGCGCTGATCGCCGCCCTCGACGACGGGCGTGCGGACGCCGTCTTCGGCTATATCACGACCAGCATCGCGGCCGTCGAATCGTCGGGGGCCAACCCCGACTCGACACTACGATTCCTGATGTACCGTGACGCGGTGCCCGAGTTGTACGGCAGCGCACTGATGGCATCACGCCGCCTGGTGAACGGCGATCCAGCGTTGGTGAAGGCGTTCGTCCGCGCTGCCAATCGGGGATTGATCGCGGCGATGAACGATCCCGATGCGGCGATCAGTGAAGTGATGAAGCGCGAGCCGACGCTGCGTCCGGACATCGAGCGTAACCGGCTGCTCCGTACGCTGCGCGGTGACATGGGCGGCGCGGAAGGCACCACGCTTGGCATCGGCGACATCGATCCCAAGCGATTTGCCCTGGCGATCCGGATGATGAAAGCCGGAGACCGCATGCCGCGGCTGCCGGAGTGGGACACCGTCTTTTCCCGTGATTTCCTGCCACCGCTCTCGGAACGTGTACGAACGCTGGCCGAAGTGACGAAGAAGCCGTAGCCGTCAGCGCGCGTGCTCCCATCGCCGTTCACGGCACCGGTCGGCGCCTTGGTGCTGGCGTGGCATCGCCAGCGTTGAGGATGTTGACGAAGAGGCGCGCGGCGCCTGGCACGCCAGCGGGCAGCTGACGGAAGAAGGTAAGCGAAGTGAAGACATACGTGCCCTTGCCGATCTTTGCAGTCAACACGGCATTCGGATTCTCCGGCTCACCCGCATCGTTCATCCCGAGCACGGTGGTGTAGGCCGAGTCGGCGGTCGTCGGCATGTACGTCGTGCGCTCCTGCACCCAGCCGTTCCAGTCGGAGCGATCGATGCGGTTGGGGCGCGTCAGCAGCGGGCTGTCAGCGCGCAACACACGAACCTCTGCGTCTTCTTCCGTCACGCGTGCTGCCGGTCGGCGGAAGGTGAGTGGGAAGGGCGCCATGCCCGGCCGGCCGATGTCGGCCTGCTGGTACTGCACGATCATCGTGCCACCGCGCCGCACCCACTCGTGCAGTGTCGCCATTTTTGCCGCCAGCGCCGGCTGCGCTTCGAGCGCGCGCGGACCAACCACGATCACCTTGTAGCGCGACAGCACTCCACTCTCGATCGCGGCCGCCGGCAATGGCTCGACGGTTGCGCCAAGCTGTGCCAGTGCCGGCATCACGTTGTCGGCGAGGCCATCGATGTAGCCAACCAACCCAGTTGAGATCGCCCCCGTCTCGACCGCCTCGAAGGCGATGGCTGCCGGACGGTAGAGCTGCTGCGGACGAATATGTTCATACTCGATGCGCTGATAGCCACTGGCGAACGTGGACGCGACGCCGGCAATTTTTGCATCGACGCTGACGCTGATGATGTGACGCCCGCGCGGCAATCGGCCACGCAGCGTAAACGGCACGGAGACCGCACTGCCAACCACGAGCGACACAACTTTCGTCGCACTGTCAACCGTGAAACCCTTCGGCGCCGCCAGACGGACGGTGACAGGGCCATCAACGACTCCGTTCGCCGTGATACGAACCGTGACCGTTCGCTGCATCGGCGTGTCGGCGCGCACATAGCTGGCCGTGCCACCGTCGATGGTGAGGGTGACGCGGGGCGCGAAGATCACGGGAGTATCGAGCTGCCCACGCACTTCATCGATCCGACGATAGCTGATTGGCGCGCTCAGCTGCACGGGCACGCCAGCGACGAGGGCCGGCACGGATGCCGTCGGTTGATTGCGACGGATCTCATCGTCGATGATGGAGGCAGGTTCGATGAACATGTCGCCGGAGCGCGCCGCCGATTCGATGATTGTATTCCCCTGACTGACGCCCGCATCATCAGCACGTCGCCGCAACCACCACGGCGCCGAGCGAGGGTACGACGGAAGCGGCAGTCTGGTGACGTATGCCTCACCGGGCGCGATCGTATCCCGCGGTGCCACGCCATCGCTCGGCGTAAAGACTGAGACCCGGGCCACATACGGACTGCGATTGGTTATGCGGAGCGCAAGCGACGCCGTATCACCTTCAGCGACGAATTCGCGACTGACCGTGGCTTCGAGCAACAGGCCGCTCGACAGTGCTCCGAGGTGCTGCAATTGGTCGAAGGTGCGTGCCGCACTCATGATCAGATCAGCGTCCATCTGACTCACGCTCGACGCCACCGGCGCATCGCCGCGACACGCGTCGCTGCGAGTCATATCACCGGCCGTGCACCAGCGATCGAGCAGCCGACGTGCGCCGTCGATTCGCGGGAGTGCATTCCAGGGATACCTCGGGTCCACCTGCGTGCGAAGTGCGGCCAACGTCGCGGTGAGGCTGTCGAAGGTCGCGCGCTGGGCCGGCATCACGTCTGCCGCAAACCGCTGCAGCGTCGGATCGATGCCGTCGAAGATCGAGCGCTCCTGATCGGCAGGAGTGGCAGCGTTCACGCGAGACGCCTCCCGACGCACAAAATCCACCAGCGTGCCCCGCGGCTGTGCGACGCCAAATCCCTGACTGCGGTGCTGGCTGCGACTCAGGCCCGTCACTTCACCGAGTGACTGCCCACGGATTGGGTCGTACGTTCCGACATCGATCTTGAGCGTGGCATTGGCCGCGTTGAACCGGGCGGCTCGATAGAACTTGGATGCGGTCCACGGCGCACCGTAGATCGCAACCGGAAACCGCACCGTGTCCATACTGGCATCGTACGCCTCCTTCGCCAGGATACCGGACACCTGGTGATGCCCATGCCCATCGCGTGGCGTGCCGCTGAAGACGGCGATGATGAGATGCGGACGGAATGCGCGCACGATGCGAACCACATCGCCGAACACGGAGTCCTTTGGCCAGTGCTTGTAGGTCTCCTCAGCCGACTTGGAGAACCCGAACTCGTACGCACGCGTGAAAAACTGCCGCGCACCATCAATGCGTCGAGCGGCCAGCAGCTCCTCGGTCCGAATCACACCGAGCGGCTCACCGAGCTCCTTGCCGATCGCGTTCTGGCCGCCATCGCCACGCGTCAGCGACAGGTATGCAGCGTCGACCTTCGCGCCGCGCGCCAGCCATCCGAGCAGATCGGTGTCTTCGTCGTCCGGGTGCGCGCCGATCATCAGGACGCGGGCTGATGTGCCGAGGGCTGATGAAACGTCGTAGAGCGCCACCGCCCCCTGCTGCGCGCGCATCGTGAACGGCACTGCAAGAAGGGCAGCCACCAAGGCAGTCGTTCGAAGGAATGGACGCACGAGGTTTGGCATGGGTAGTGAGAGAACGCAAACGCAATACGAAGGTCGATCAGGAGGATCGCACGGCGGCGCGCCCATCAGTCGTGCGATGACGGACGCGCCGCGTCGGACCACAGTGAAGCTCCGGCCAGATCAGCGTCGGGCGGAAGCCGACTTGCGCTTTGGTGCCGACTTCTTTGCCGATCCCGATTTCTTTGACGCCGACGCTTTGCTTGGTACCGACGCTTTCTTTGGCGCCGACGTTTTCTTCGACGTAGCAAGTGGCTTTGCCATCGCGACAGTCTTCACGACCGTTGCTCGTGGCACAGTCGCCTTCGCCGCAACAGTCGTCACCGTCAAGGCGTCGGCGATGATGCGTGCCTGTTCGATCTTGTGTGCCGCTTCATACCCTTCGGCGGGACTGGCGCGCTCCGGGCGGCCGGCATATCGCAGCGTGACACTTCCTCCAGTGGACAGCCGCAGACGCGGCTCGGCGAATGACCAGGCGCCCATGTTCATCGGCTCTTCCTGCGTCCACACCACCTCAGCGAGGTTCGGATACCGCTGCATGACGGCATCGATGTGCGCTGACGGCCAGGGATACAGCTCTTCGATACGCACCACTGCCACCTGCTCGCTGGGATTGGCCGCGCGGATTTCGTGATAGATCTTCCCCGTGCAGGCGACGATGCGGGTGACGCGCGCCTCGCGACCCTTCGTCGATGCGTCGTCGATCACCGGCTGGAACGCACCGATGGACAGATCAGCGATGCCGCTCATCGCATCGGGCAGCCGCAACATCGACTTCGGCTGCATCAGAATCATCGGGCGACGGGCCGTGCGCAGCGCCTGCCGACGGAGCAGATGGAAGTACTGCGCCGGTGTGGACGGATACGCGACCGTCAGGTTATCCTCAGCACAGAGCTGCAGGAAACGTTCGAGCCGCGCCGAGGAATGCTCAGGGCCTTGGCCTTCGTAGCCATGCGGCAGCAACAAGACGAGCCCCGAATCCTGTGCCCATTTGGCGCCATCGGCGGCCATGAACTGGTCAATGATGGGCGCCGCGACGTTGGCGAAGTCACCGAACTGCGCCTCCCAGCAGACGAGTGTATCGGCAGCGGCGGTACTGAAGCCGTATTCGAAACCCATCACCGCCGTTTCGCTGAGCGGGCTGTTGGCAATCTCGATCGACCCCTTCGCGCCGGGGATGTGCTGCAATGGCGTGTACTTCTCGTAGGTGGTGGCATCGTGCAGCACCGCCTGACGATGGCTGAACGTGCCGCGCTCCACATCCTGGCCCGTGAGGCGCACATGCATGCCATCCTGCAGCAGCGATCCGAAAGCCAGCGACTCGGCATGGCCCCAGTCGATCGCCCGCTCCAGGCCATCGCGCCGGCGCTCGAGCGTCTTGGCAAGACGCGGGTTGGGGGACAGGGTGGCCGGCCAGGTGAGCAATGTTTCATTGAGCGACCTGAGACGCGCATCAGGTACCGCCGTCGTGACCGGTCCCGCTGCGACCGGCTCCGGCAGGTGCTCTTCATGCTCGGGAGTGGCCTTGCGCACTTCGTCGTGGATCGTCTCGAGCGACTTTGCAAAATCCGTATCCATCGCATCGACGGCCGCCTGCGACATCACACCATCGCGCACCAACTGCGCTCCCCATACCTGCCGCGGCGTCGGGTGCGCCTTGATTCGCGCATACAGCTCGGGCTGCGTGAACAGTGGTTCGTCGGTCTCGTTGTGGCCGTGACGACGATATCCCACCAGATCGACGAGGAAGTCCTTGCCGAACTGCGTGCGGTACGCAATCGCGATACGAATTGCCATCACACAGGCTTCAGCGTCGTCACCGTTGACATGCACGATCGGCACATCGAAGCCTTTCGCCAGGTCGCTGGCGTAGTGCGTACTGCGCGCGTCGATGGGGTCGGTGGTGAAGCCCACCTGGTTGTTGACGATGATGTGCAGCGTGCCACCAACTTCGAATCCGCGCAGTCGGCTCATATTGAACGTCTCGGCCACCACCCCTTCGCCAATGAACGCCGCGTCGCCGTGCACGCAGATAGTGAGCACCGATTTTGGATCGCGCGAGCCCATGCCGCCCGGAATACGCTGTCGGGCGCGGGCAACACCATTGATCACCGGGTTCGCGAACTCGAGATGGCTCGGATTCGGCACCAGGGTCATGCCCATCGTGGCACCCGATGGCATCACGCGCGTGCCCTCATAGCCCATGTGGTACTTCACGTCGCCGGTCTCGTTGTCTTCCGCGGCAGCGTGCCGACCTTCGAACTCGGAGAAGAGTGTGCCGTAGGTTTTGCCCATGACATTCGTGAGCACATTCAGTCGCCCACGGTGTGCCATGCCGATCACCACTTCTTTCGTGCCCTGCGCCGAGGCTTCGGTGATTGCCGTGTCGAGCATCGGCACCAGTGCATCGGTCCCTTCGATGCTGAAGCGCTTTTTGCCCTGATAGGCGCGTCCGAGAAAGCGCTCGAGTCCATCCACCTGCGTCAGGCGCGACAGCAGTCCGATCTTCTCTTCGCTGGTCAGCGCGCGTGTGTGATGCTCGGCGCGAAGCATGGCGCGGAACCATTGCCGTTCGATTTCCGACGGCAGGTGTGTGACTTCGAGTGCGAGGCGCGAGGCGTACCGCTTGCGGAGCATCGTGATGATGTCGGCGGCGGTCTTGAACCGCGCGTCCATGAAGCCCAGCGAGGTGGCTGGGATCCGCGACAGATCGGCTTCGGTGATGCGGAAGAATTCCGGCGTCAGCTCGAGGGCGCCGAGCGGCGGCGTACCGAGCGGATCGAGGGCGACGTCGAGGTGTCCAAAGATGCGGATGTTCTGGGCCAGTGCGGCGGCGGCGGCGGCGACACGCGGCAGCTCGGGGTCGCCCTCGTTGGCGATGGTGGAGCCCGTGGTGCCGAACTGAGCTGCCATCTTGAAGAACTGTCGCCAGGATTCGTCGACGCTGGACGGATCGGCGCTGAAGGCCTCGAACATTTCGGCGATGTAGCCGTCGTTGAAGGCGCTGGTGGTGATTTGGGTGTTGGCCATGCGGCAAATCTATCGCGGCCGACAGGGGGTCGGCTGCGGGTGCAGCCGGTCAACGGCAGGTCGGAACCAGTCGCGTTCCGAGGGACTTAGCCCCATATGCCACCGAAGCGCCCCAACCGAGCCCGTCCGCCGTCAGAGCGGGCGTCGAAACTCTGCGTTACCTGCGGCAAGCCGTTCACGTGGCGGAAGAAGTGGGAGCGAGACTGGGAGCAGGTGAAATACTGCTCGGAGCGGTGTCGGAGAGGTTCGGGGGTACGGGTGACGGATGGCTGAGTTTCTTGGCGGGCTGAACTGCTTTAACGCAAAGGGGCAGAGCCTAAGACGCAAAGGTGCAAAGAACTGCCGCTTCGCGGGCGCAGGTCAGACATCACACTGGAGCTCGTGGATCGCTGGTCGATCAGACACGAGGGCGCAGATAAGTTTTGCGCGGCCAACCGTCGCCTACGATCGAGCGGAGCAACTGGTGTGGTAACAGCAACAACCTCAACAAAAAGAAAACCGCAGACGGCCCAAGCGCTTACGCAGCTTCGCGGGCGGTCACGATAGCGCATCCATCGTCCATGACCCGCCCAGCCGTGCCGCGCGCACCGTCGGTTGCGCGTCACCGAAGCCCTTTGCGCCTTCGCGCCTTTGCACCTTTGCGTTGACGCAGATCAGTTATAACGGGACGCTTCAGATCTCAATCCCATAGAACCCGACCTGAATCCCGCCCACACGCGTATGTAGAATTTCGGTCGTTGGTGACTGCAGCGCCTTCACATGGCTCTGCTCCGCCATCAGCAACGCCACCCGCCACTCCGCAAATGCGCCGCGCGCGAGTTTGCCGATCTGCACAAACAGCCCCGTCAGTGCGTCGGTGTTGCCCACGCGACGACCATAGGGTGCATTACTGCACCAGAGCCCCGACTCGGCCGGCGGTTCGATCGCATCGAGTGTGACCTGCTCGAATTGAATCATCGACTCCACTCCGGCGCGCGACGCGTTCTCGCGCGACATGCGGATCGCGCCAGGATCGCGATCACTGCCAACGAGTGGCAGCT
>JBBQRH010000018.1:0-61081 GCA_038215035.1 Gemmatimonadales bacterium
CTCGATCAGGTGCCAGGGGTGGGCAACTATCGTGCAGCTTACGCGCAGTCCGAGCCGGTGCAGATCGGCGACGTCGAATTCCGTACCCTGACACTCGAGGCGTTGATCGCGTCGAAGCAGGCGATCCGCCGGAAGAAAGACCTCGAACATCTCATCGAACTCGAGGCAATTCTCGCGTTGAGGCGCGACGGGCGGCGGTAGGGGGGCGCCGCAGTCTGTTCAACAATGAAGGCGACGCGCGACCGTGCTTCTACTTGCCGGAAGCCGCCGCCACCATCGCGCTCGGATCCTCGCCCGGATTGATGAATCGATCCGACTCGATGTGATACTGCCGCTCGTACAACTCCTTGTACCGCCCACCCAGCGCCAGCAGCTCGCGATGCGTGCCACGCTCCACGATCGCACCCTGCTCCAGCACAAGGATCTGATCGGCTGACGTAATGGTCGACAGCCGATGCGCGATCACGAACGTCGTTCGCCCCGACCGCAGCCGCCGCAACCCTTCCTGGATCAGCTGCTCACTCTCCGAGTCGAGCGCCGATGTCGCTTCGTCCAGAATCAGGATGCGCGGGTCCGCCAGAATCGCGCGCGCGATTGCCACACGCTGGCGCTGACCGCCACTCAGCTTCACGCCGCGCTCGCCCACGATAGTGTCGAAGCCATCGGGGAAACGGGTCACGAACTCGTCGACATAGGCAATCTTCGCGACGTCCTCGACACTTTCCTTGGTGGCGTCAGGGCGCGTGAACGCGATGTTCTCGCGCACCGTGCCGTCGAACAGGAAGTTGTCCTGCAGCACCACGCCGAGGTGCTTGCGGTACTCGTGCAGCTTGAGATCGGACAAGGGCGTGCCGTCGATCAGGATCTGACCCTTCACCGGTCCGGCAAAGGCCATCACCAGCGAGATCAGCGTGCTCTTGCCGCCGCCACTGCTGCCGACGAGCGCCGTGGTGGTGCCGGCCGGCGCCGTGAACGAGACGCCCTTGAGCACCGGGACGCCCGGCTCATACTCGAACCAGACGTCGTCGAACTCCACCCGACCCTGCACCACCGGCACCGACCGCTTGCTGGCGTCCTCCTGATCCTCGGTCTTCATGTCGCGCAATTCACGAATGCGATCCAAACCGGCCAGCGCTTCCGTCAGCTGCGTGCCGATGCTGGCGATGCTCACCAGCGGCGCGGCAACGAGGCCGATGAAGAACACATACTGCACCAGCGATCCAACCGTCATCTTACCGGCGAGTACATCGCGGCCGCCGATCATCATCAGCAGCACACCCAGCGCCCCGATGATGGCCACCGACAACGCTGCGGTGGCCGATGTGCCGGTGATCGTCGCCGCAATATTCTTGAACAGGCGGTCGACACCCTTGGCAAACACCTCACGCTCGCGCGTTTCGGCGGTGTAGACCTTCACGATGCGGATACCACCGATCGTTTCCGTGAGGCGACCGGTGACATCGGCCGTGATCACGCTGCGCTCGCGGAAGATGGGACGCAGACGCTTGAAAGCGATCGACATGCCGACGCCGAAGATCGACAGAAAGACGACGGTCGCCAGCGTCAGCTTCCAGTTCAGGTAGAACAGGACGCCGACCGCGACCGACGCGGTCACCAATCCGCCAACCAGCTGGATGATGCCGGTGCCAACGAGGTTTCGGATGCCTTCCGGATCGTTCATCACCCGACTCACCAGCACACCGCTCTTGGTGCTGTCGAAGAATCGGACCGGCAACCGAATCAGGTGTGCCTGCACATCCTCGCGGAGCTTGGCGATCGCCTGTTGCGCGGCGACACTGACCACCTGCGAGAGCGCATAGGAGGTGATCGCCTGAATCACCGTCGCGACGAATGCGGCGGCGGCCAGCTTCGGCAGCAGGTCGGCGTTCTTGTTACCGAGGACCTCGTCGATCAAGTATTTCGAGCTGGCGGGGAGCACCAGCCCGGCCGCCCGGCTGATCAGCATGAGCCCCATGCCGATGCCCACCGACCGGCGGTAGGTCCAGATCAGGGCGCGGGCCTCGGCCCATGCACGCTTCGTGTCGAACTTCGGCTTCTTCGGGTCTCGGGGCGGCGTCATTCCGGAAAACTAGTTCTGCTGGTATTGCGGCGCGCCCTCGCCGATCGGCTGGTCGCCAGCTCTGCGTCCTTGCCGCTGTGCGTCATGCGGGTGCGGGCGTTCCCAGCCCGCCCGGAAGCTCGGCAAAGAGGTCGACGAGCCGTCCTTCCCGGAGCACCGTGCGGAGCGGCCCGGTGTCGGTCGTCTTCCAGCGGATCAGCCGCAACATGCCATCCTGGATTTCCATGCCCGTGATGTCGCCGTCGTCGAACTTGCAACAGCCGGTATTGAAGTAGGCCGGCAGGCTCCCTGGCGCATGCTGATTTTCCTTCGTTCGCCCCGCCCACACCGGTTTGTGCGTGTGGCCGACGATCAGCATCATCTTTTCCTGGTTCACGGCCCAGTTGTACATCATCAGGTCGTGCTCGCCCCGGAGCGCCGCGTCCTGCGACGGCAGGTCCACCCCGCCAAACCAGCCGACGCCGAACCGGTTCTGCAGCCAGCGATAGACCACCAATGCCCAGCGCGACACAAAGGCAAAACGGTCGGAGCCGGCCGTGCCCTGATGGCCATGGGTCATGAACAGGGTGCCTATCTTCTGGTCGCCATCGCGCACGCTGATGCGACACCCTTCCCAGACTCGCCGCAATCCGATGCCCGGGGCGTAGGCGCGCAGCTCGATGGCGACCAGCATCTCCTCCATCCATCGATCGTCATGGTTGCCCCAGATGCGTAGGTATCGGTGTGTACCGAAGGCCGCTTCCGACTCGAGCACGTTGCGGTGGGCCCGGGCCACCTCCCGATAGCTGTTCTCCCAGAGCTCCTCGACGTCACCAAGCAGCACGAGGCGGAAACCCGCGGCGTTGTAGTGTGCGAGGGCTGAGAGATAGCTGGGGACACAGCGGACGAACTCGTCGGCGTGATCGCCGGCCCCTTTGTGCTGATCGGAGAAAATGATCCAGGGCTGGTGCTCCCGGATATCGAGCGCGGTGCGCCAGGTGAAGAAGCCCGAGATGGCGCGATCGAGTCCGCGCTTGACCGCGCGTTCCTTCATCGGTCTCGTGCCACCAATCCAAATCCGGACGGGTGGCGTAACTGGTATACGGAGGAGTGTGGCTGGGCGGGCATGGCTCCGTCAGGCTAACCTGCGATACGCCGTAACGGAACGTTCGACTGCGTCCCGGTTGCGCCGCTCATGTACGTTTCTGGAGATTGGCGTGCCCCGAGCGACCGTCGCCTCACCGATCATCCTCGTCTGTGCGGCGAGATCCGATCACCGCTGCTTTGCGTAGAATTCATGCCAGAGTCTGATTCTGACACCAGCCATTCGGCACCACGCAGCATGCCTGCAATTCCGCCTCGGACGCGCCTCTCGGAGGATGCGGCGGGCGACGTTGCAATCATCCAGCGGATGGCACAAGGTGACGAGTCGGCGCTCGGCGCTCTCTATGATCGGTGGTCCGATGGCGTTCACGCTCTCGTCGTACGAATCGTACGTGACGAGGCCGAAGCGGAGGAAGTAGTGGAGGCTGTGTTCTGGCAGGGGTGGCAGCAAGCGGGACGCTACACGGGTGACCGTGGCACGCCCGGCGCGTGGCTGCTGGCAATCGCGCGGAGTCGCGCCCTCGACCGTTTGCGCACCATCCGGCGGCGGCGCGATGACGTGGCAGCCGATGATTCAGTCTTTGCGAACGAACCGGCCATTGGCGATCCACTCTCCGATCTGAGCACGAATGAGCGGGCTGGGCGCGTGGTTGCCGCGCTCGACACGTTGCCGCCAGACCAGCGCATCGTGCTCGAATTGGCGTACTTCGAGGGGTTGAGTCAAACCGAGATCGCGGATCGCCTGTCGCAACCGTTGGGCACCATCAAGACGCGTGCTCGACTGGCCCTGCGAAAACTGCGCGACACGCTCTCGGTACTGCGCGAGGAGCTGGCGTCATGACGACACCACTCACACACGACGACGCCTTTGCCATGCTGCCGGAGCTGGCGCTCGGATTACTGCCGCCCGACGAGGCGGCAGTGCTGATGGCGTTTGTCCAGACGTCTCCGGAATGTCAGGCAGAGTTGGCCTCGCTGCGCGGTGCGGCGGGCGCGATGTCGTCCGCCGCACCTCCGGCAGCGATGGACGGTGCGAAGAAGCGTGCGATGCGCGATCGTCTCATGTCACGCGCAATGGCCAGCCCGGTCTCGGATGCCACCGGCGCCGCCGATGCCGGAGCAGAGCGCGCAGTGGCGGCAGTGCCAATCGAACGACCCGCCACGACGGTACCACCGCTCCGCCTTGAACCGCGCGCAGTGTTGCCGGAGAAACACGAGCTGATCGTGCCCGGCCGGCGACGCAGTCCGGTGTTGCAGGTTCTCCCTTGGATGGCTGCTGCCGCGAGCCTCGGTATCGTGTTGGCACAGCTTCGCACGAACGGTGAGCGAATCGCCGAACGGGATGCGGCACGCGAGGCACTGGCCGCGGCCACGGCCTCGACGACGCAGCTCTCGGCGCAACTGGCGAGCCGCGACAGTCTGGTGGCAGCGATCACGGGTGCGCAGGTGCGCGTCGTCGAACTCGCATCGACCGCGCAGCTCGCTCCAGGCGCGAGAATGTTCTGGGATCGCCTGACGAATCGTTGGACGCTGATCACACACGACCTGCAGCCGGTGCAGGCCGGACGCACCTATCAGCTCTGGCTGGTGACCGCCAAAGCGGAGAAGATCAGCGCTGGTACGTTCAACACCGATGCGCAGGGACGCGCGGTGGTACAGGCGACGTACGCGCTGGCCGAGGCAGATCTGGCTGCGATCGCGATTACCGAAGAGCCGGAGGGTGGCTCGCCACAACCAACGGGCACGATCCTCGTGGCCGGCACCCCTGCCTTGACGCGCTGAGCGCACGCACGGCATTTCGGGAACATGCAAACGATGGAGTCAGCCACCGTGTCGATTGAACGTTTCAGCGTGGGTCAGTCAGCCGAGTTGACCCGCACCTTGAGCGACGCCGACGTGATGGCGTTCGCACAACTCACTGGCGACTTCAATCCGGTGCATGTCGACGACGTCGCGGCCGCCACTTCGGCATTCGGCGCGCGGATCGTGCACGGCATGCTGACGGCGAGCCTGCTCTCGACGGTGCTCGCGATGCAGCTGCCAGGGCCCGGCGCGGTCTATCTCAACCAGACACTCGCCTTTCTGCGGCCAGTGAAGATCGGAGAGACGGTCACTGCGCGCGTCGAGATCACTGCGATCGACGAGGCAAAGCGTCGACTGACACTGGCCACGACGATCCGCAATGCGCGCGGCAAGAACGTCGTCACGGGCGAAGCGGTTGTGCAGGTGCCGGCCTGACGCGCTGACCGCTTGCGGTTGCCGCGGTGTTCGGGGAAAAGCAACTGCAACTGCAACGGAAACGGCAACCGCTTAACGCAAAGGGTGCAAGGACGCAAAGGCGCAAAGAACTGCAAAGGCTTTTGGAACTGCAAGTGCATTTGGAACCGCGTGAGCTTTTGGAACCGCGTGAGCTTTTGGAACTACGTGAGCTTTTGGGATGCGAGGACTAGCCGGAACGCAGAAAAGGTCGACCCGGACCACACAGATGCTGTGGTAGCGAGACGACCTTTACAAAAACTCTTTCGATCCGCGTGTCGCGCAGCGCTGCCGGATTGTTTCCAGAATCCTTTGCGCCTTTGCGTCCTTGCACCCTTTGCGTTAAGCAGTTGCAGTTGCAGTTGCTGTCCCCGCCTGCGTCACGCGCATCGCTGCGCTGTGCGTCAGGCCGTCGTGATCAGCTGCTCGACGGCGGTCTGGACGGCGGCAAGGGCGGCGGCGTTCTTGAGGGCACTGAAGCCGATACGCAGCTTCTCGTCCGGCATGAGCGGTTCGCGCATGTGGGCGTTCAGCGTATTGACGAGCTTCTCGCGGCTCTCGGCCGAGATCGCCTTCGAGGCCTTCGGAACCAGCTCGAGCCGCGGTACGTCCTGACGGCGCGGCGATGCGGCCCAGACGATCATCTTCGAGCCGACCCGTTCGAAGGCGATGGTGCCAGGGGTGTCTTCCTCTTCTCGAAACTTCAGCAACGTCGGATGCTTGTTGCTCCACGCAATCAAGGCATCGAGGACCGCAATCAGGCGCGGCTGTTCGACGGCGTGGGTGTCGCGAGCGATCGCCTTGACAAACAGATCGCGGGCATCGGGCAGGGTACGGGACATCAGTCTCTCCTCATCGGTGCAGCGGCACTCGACGGGCGCTCATTGGCGGCACCTTGGAGTCACTACGCCCTGCAAGCTACTGCACCGCGCGCCGAATGGAGAAATTCGCGAGAATCGATTCTCGCTAACGGCCGCCGGGCTGGCGCGTACTCGCCTTGTGCTCGCCGCCGTCCCAGGCCATACATGGCCAGACCGCACGCGCCCACCCTCGCCTGCGAAAAACTCCCCCACAGCCCGAGTCCGCTGATGCTGCGTTTTCGTGCCTCTCTGCTTTTTGCCGCTGCCGCCGTTCTCCTCGCCACCCCCCGGCACCTCGTCGGGCAGGATTCCACCATTGCCCCGGCCCCGTCAGCACCTCGTGCCCCGCTCGATCCCCGGATCGAGCGACTGAAGGCAGAGGCCTCGACCAAGGTCGAAGCCCGTGCCAAGCTGATCCAGGAGATCATCGATCAGGTCTACTCGTTCGGCGAACTCGGCATGCAGGAGTTCGAGACGTCGAAGTACCTGACCGGCATCCTCGAAAAGAACGGCTTCACGATCACGCGGAACGTGGCCGGCATGCCGACCGGCTGGGTCGCGCGCTGGGGCAGCGGCAAGCCGGTCATCTCGCTCGGCTCGGACATCGACGGAATTCCGCAGTCGAACCAGGCGCCGGCCACCGCATTCCGTTCGTGGCAGGTGCCTGGCGCACCGGGCCACGGCGAAGGGCACAACTCCGGTCAGGCGGTGAACATCGCTGCCGCACTGGTGGTGAAGGAGATCATGATCCGCGAAAAGATGGCCGGCACGCTGGTGCTCTGGCCGGGTGTGGCGGAGGAAGCGGTGGCGGGCAAGGCGCATTTCGTGCGCGCCGGTGTGTTCAAGGACGTCGACGTCACGCTGTTCACGCACGTCGGCAACGACATGGGCGTCACCTGGGGCCAGTCGTCCTCACTGGCGATCGTGTCGGCCGAGTTCCGCTTCAAGGGCAGCTCGGCACATGCGGCCGGCGCGCCGTGGCGCGGCAAGAGCGCGTTGGACGCCGTGATGCTGATGGGTCAGGGGTGGGAGTATCATCGCGAACACATGGAGCCGGGCCAGCGCTCGCATTATGTGATCAAGGACGGTGGCGACCAGCCCAACGTGGTGCCGAGCACCGCGTCGATCTGGTTCTACTTCCGTGAGCGCGACTATCAGCACGTGCAGGACATGTTCGATGCCGGCAAGCGCATTGCGCGCGGCGCCGCGATGATGACCGAGACGACGCTCGACACGGTGGTCATCCTCGGGTCAGCCTGGCCCGGGCACTTCAGCAAGCCGGTGGCCGAAGCGATGCAGGCCAACATCGAGACCGTGGGCTTGCCCAAGTGGGACGAAAACGATCAGGCGCTGGCCAAGGGACTGCAGCGCGAACTCGGCGTGGCGCAGAATGGACTGGTGACACAGGTGCGTCCGCTGCAGGGGCCGGCGCGCAGCCTGGTGGCGTTTGGTGGCGGCTCGGATGACATCGGTGATGTGAGCTGGAACGTGCCGACGATCACACTGCGCTACCCGTCGAACATTCCCGGTACGCCAGGACACAATTGGGCCAACGGCATTGCAATGGCCACGCCAATTGCGCACAAGGGTGCGGTGTATGGCGCCAAGGTGCAGGCGATGACGCTGATCGACCTGTTCACGCAGCCGAAGATCGTGGCTGACGCGTGGGAGTACTTCAACACCGTGCAGACCAAGGACACGAAGTACGTATCGTTCCTTGGTCCGAACGATGGTCCACCGACCTGGCTGAACGCCGAAATCATGGCGCGGTATCGGCCTGAGATGCGAAAGCTGTATTACGACGCGACGAAGTACCGTTCGTATCTCGAGCAGCTCGGGATTGCGTATCCGACGGTGAAGCCGCCGACGAATCCGGTGCCGTAGACCCGGCAAGTGTCCAGCCTGAAAAATCGAGCGGCCCGATGCGAGCTCTGCGTCGGGCCGCTCGTGTATTCGGCGCCATATCACCGCCGGACCGCCATCAGCTCGCCAGCAGAGCAGACCAGCAACGAGACCGTCAGACCAGACCGTCAGACCAGACCGTTAGACCAGACCGTCAGACCAGCGGCATGGCTACACGTGTGAGCCACGATCCCGGTGGCGCGTGCTCGGAGTCATTCTGGTAGCGCTCGTACGCGCTGCACCCGAGGCTACCAGCCCTTCGGACGAGACCCAAGATTCGAACGCCTTGTAGGCATGCGGCAGGTCGGTGTAATGCCTGCGGTGGAGGCAGGATGAGGTCATGCTGTCAGCGATGGTTTTCGGAAGCTTGCGGAACGTCGTCAGCGTGCGGAGTGCCACGGCGGGCTGCGGCGTCAAATCGATCACTTCGCACTGGTACGACGTGTAAGCTCCTCCGGCCATCGAGCGCCGAGACAGGTGACACGCATCGTGTATACATCTACAGACACCTCAAGTACGCACGAGTTGCCTGCGAGTTTTGGTTGCGGCTACTGGAGGCGACGAGGTGTTGCGGCGCGGACCGGCATTCACGCGCTGCGGCGTCTGCCGTGCTCTCGCGAAGAGGTTGGAAACTTCGGCGACGATCTCAATCCCTGGCCGACGCGCTCCGGGTGCGGTGGATCCGAGTGGGCGCCTGCTCGCACCTGCACGACGTCACGCGGCACAACCGGGGTCACACGCTCGGCGTGCCCACCACGAGTCATACCAAGCCGAACTCCGCCGCGGCGAGGCGGCGTGGCCCACGAACGCCATCTCGCTCCTCGCGCGCGGGCGACAGCCTGGCCTCGCGGCGAATCCCGATCGTCGTAACGGCCTATCTGGCGACGTCCTCCACGGTCGTACCGCGCAGGAAACCCTCGCGCGCCTGATTCAGCTGGCGCCAGCGCTCGTGCGCGGCGCAGGGAGCGGCGTTGGAGCACCGAGACCGCCCGAGCACGCACTTGCCCGATGCACCCACGGGCTCGAATGGCGCCACCACGTCAAAGAGGATGATGCGACCGGCGGGACGCGCCAGACGGAAACCGCCGGTGCGACCACGGGTCGATTCGAGCAGCCCGGCGCGAGTAAGCTGATTCAGGATCTTGCCGCGATAGTTCGCTGGGACGTGGACCTTCCCTTCCATCGCGACTGCGGGAACGAGTGAACCCGACGGCTGCCTGGCAAGAAAAGCCATGATACGAAGCGCATATTCCGACGTCTGTGACAGCATGGCGGTACCGGCAGGTGAGGCGAGCTGATTGCGTGATCGAGTGTAGCGCGGATGAGTGTGAAGGGAACGTGCCTGCGTCCGGCCGGATCAGAAATCCTTTCGGTCAAATGCGCGCGCCCCGAACCACCATGGTATCACCACCCAGAGCGCCAATGTGGCCAATGCGATGACGGCCCCAGACGCTGTGCCGAAGGCGGCGCGGAAAACCGCGCCGGTGTACCCCATCAGCGCCGCGACATCGAGCCGCAGGAGGAGAATTGTCCGTGCCAGATCGATCGGGTTCAAAACCATGGCCGCCAGCATGCCCCGCTCGATGGGCCAATCACGGAGCGCAGTGGCCACCGCCAGCACGACACCGTCATACAGCACCCCCATCGAGAGCCAGAGCAGCATGGCCAGACCAAGCCCTCGAGCGCGATCGTGGACCAGCACCGTGACGACGAAGGCAAGTGCCGTGAAGACCGCCACCAGCAGCACACTTACCGCCACCAGCACCGCGAGCATGGGCGCTGACGTCGCGTCGATTGCGCGTTCGATGACGAACGGCAGGATGAGGCCGACAGCGGTTGCTGCCGCAAGCGGGATTGTCAGCCCGAAATACAACCCGATGAAGAGCGCACGCCGCGGGATGGGTTGCGCGAGGAGCAGTTCGGTGAACTCCCGTGCGCCGTAGAGCGAGGCAGACCCGAGGATCAACGCGATCAGAGGAATCAGCAGCAACACCACGTTCAGCAGTGAGACCAAGGCCGAGGGGCCGTTTCCGGCCAGGCGGAGTAGCAGGTCACCGGCGAGCGTGAGGAGCACGGCATAGGCGATCACCCACCGCTTTCGGAGGACATCCTTCGACTGGTGGATGGCGATGACCCAAGGGAGGTCGAAGCGACCGAGCGTCTGCGCAGCGAGCGCCGTCATGTGTGAGTCTCGCGCACCACGCGGACAGGGGAGCGATCGCCCTCGGCGTGCAGAGCGGCGGCAGGAATGGCATCGGCCGGCGACTGCATCAGCAGGCTGAGCGCCTCATCGAGGCTCGACGCGCCGGTGTCGGCGAGCAGTGATCCGACGGAGCCGGCGAAACGAATCGCACCGTCAAGCAGAAAGGCAAGGTCGTCTGCCAACGCTGCCAGTTCGGCCACGACATGTGTGGTGAGGAGAATGGTCGTCCCTGCGTCGCGCGCAGCAACCACTGCCGACTTGAACACCGATGCCGCCAATGGATCGAGGCCCGCGGTCGGCTCATCGAGGATCAGCACGTTTGGCCGATACCGGAACGCAATCACGGCGGAGAGCTTCTGCCGCGTACCGCCTGAGAGTGTGCGTACGGGTTTGTCGAGCTGTGCGGCCACCTGGAATCGTTCGAGCAGCGTGTTGTCCGGCACGACGTCGGGGCGCAGCGCATCGAGCATCGCGAGCACCTCGTGCCCGGAGAGATTCTCGGGGAAACTCGGTCGCTGCGGCATGTAGCCCAGTCCCGCGCGCGCGGCAGGCAGTCGCACATCGCGTCCGTCCGCGAGCAGGATGCTGCCACGATCAGGTCGCGTCAGCCCGAGGATGCAGCGAATCAAGGTGCTCTTCCCCGCCGCATTCGGCCCGACTACGGCCGTGACGCGCCCGGGCCGCAGCGCGAGATCGACGCCGCGCAGCACAATCAGTGGTCCGAAGCGCTTGTGCACATCACGCACCTGCATCATGTGTTGGCCCGCATGGAGGGGGCGGTGTCGACCACCACGGCTGGGATCAGCACTGGCAGCACGCGTTCCGCGAGGTCGAGCAGATCGAGCAGGAAGGAGCGCAGGAGGATCAGTGTTGGCGGATTGTTCTCCACGATCAGCGCAAACAGTCGCACCGGATGATGCGGAATGTCGCCGATACCATCACGATTCAGATCATACCCCCGGTAGGCGTCGAAGTGGTTGCCGTGCATCCGGGTCGAATTGCGCTCGCCCGATGCCACGACGTCGAAGGCGTTGGCCACGAAATCGTTGCCGGCGATCGTATTGTCGTCGGCGTTGGTCATCAGGCGGACGGCCCAACCATTGCGCTCGAGCCGATTGCCGGTGATCCGGTTGCGGTTGGCATCCTCGAGGTGGAGCGCGATCGAGTTGGAGCGGAAGACATTGTTCTCGATCCGCGAGTCGGAGATGGCTTTCAGGAGCAGCCCGTAGGCAGCGCTGCCCCGGGCGTCGGCAAAGAGGTTCTCCCGAATCTCGACATGGTTGGTGTACATCACGGCGATGCCGGCTGAGTTCCGCACGAACTGGTTGTGGATGTACTGGCAGCTGTCGGAGAACATGAAGTGCAGGCCGTAGCGTCCATTCTCCCGGCTGATGTTGTTGCGCACGACGCCGCCATGCGTGAACTCGAAGTAGATGCCGTCGCGGTGCCGTTGGACGAGGTTGCGGGTGAGGTGCACGTCGCGCGCGTACCATAGGTGAATGCCGTTCCCGGCATCCATCTCGCCCCCCGACGTGCCGGAGACGATATTGTCGCGGACGTCACATCGGGTGACACGCGCGAGGTAGATGCCGAAGAAGGCATTTTCGATCAGGTTGCCGATCACGCGACAGTCCTGCGCATCCACGAAGCGAAGCGCCGCCCGGTCGTCAATGCCGCTGATGCCGGTGTGCCGGAACGTGAGCGCCTGCACCGTTACGCCGTGGGCGAAAACGATCATGAGGGCCCGCAGCCCCTCACCATCGAGGACCGCGCCAGCTTCACCGAGGATCGTGACCGGCTGACGCACCATCACGGTCGGCTCGCGATACAGGCCGCGATGCAGAAACAGTGTGTCGTGCGGCCCGGCAGCAGCAAGTGCCGCGGCGATCGGCGCGCCGGCGCCGGGCACGACGTCGATGCGTCCTGCCAACGCCGCCGACGACAGCAGCGCGCTCGCAACAAGGCCGCCGCCGACGTGCAGGACGAACCACTGGGTGACGGCCCGAAGCCGAGGGCGCCGCTCAGTGCGCATCTGTCGCACCGCCGACGGCTCCGGCGCTGGCGTCGCCGGTCTCAGCGTGCATGTCCCCGTGGGCCGACGACACCAGGGCGCGCCAGTCGGTCGCGCGACCGCCATAGCGTGCCACCGCCGCGGACGGGGTGGCGCCGGGGGCCAGTGCAAGCAACGAACGCCCCATCGGTGAGGCGACAGCGGCGCCGGTGATGAAGACGGCCTGCTCGGCGGCGATCCAGGTGCCGGCGTGCTCGAAGTCCTGCACCCAGATGGAGTGGATGGCCGCCGAATCGGCGGCGGCAACGTACGACGCGAGGCACTCGACCGCGTCGAACGTCTGGATCCGCCCCGTGCGCGTGATGACTTCCGCGCCGAAACGCGGATCGGTGATCATCATGCGGCACTTCGCACATTCGTCGGTGCCGGCCACCAGCGGTCGCGGGCCGACCGTGCCGCACGAGGCCAGCAGGATCACAGCCATACCCGGCACGGCGACCGTCGACACCAACCCGGTGGTACGACGCGCCGACCGCTTGGCAGCGCGGAAGCCGAAGAGGAGGTACACCAGCACGCTGCCGATGATGGAACCGGCACTGATCAGCAGCCAGCCACCGGCGGCGGGATACGAATGCGCCACGAAGTTCAGGATCTGTTTCGAGCCGAACAGCGGCGGCTGATAGCTCAGGCCGGGAATCCGGATGGCTGCGTCGGGGTTGAGGTTATGGCCGTAGTCGTACTCCCACCTCCAGAAGTCGTACACACCCGCAGCGAGGGTCGCGAGCATCAGGGTGGCCCAGACGATGCAGAGTCGGCGCGACCCACGCGCGGCGACCAGCAGGCCGGTCACCACCATCACGCCGGCGATCCACGGCATGAACTTCAGCTCTGGAATGGCGTCCGGTTCAATGCGCGCCATACCGATGTAATGGTTGAGCCCATTGATGTTGTTCAGGTCGTGCTCATTCACGCCACTGACGCCGTCGACGTGAATCAGCATCCCGATCCCCTCTGGATACTGGGGCGCCTCGAGAGTGACGCGCCAGAGCGGGAAGGCGAAGACACCCAGCACGGCAACTGCGGCAACGGCAACCAACCAGCGTGTGACGCGAGTCATCGGAAGCGACCTGTGTGGGTTGGGACTGCACGAGCGGCGACAGCTGCTGCTGTCGCCGCTGGCCGGTGATCGTGTTCAGGGCTTCGGCTTCATGGCGGCGGCGATCTCGGCCTCGACATTCTGACCGACACGACCCGAGTTGGCGCGCAATTCCACGGTCGATCCAGCAGGCGAGACGCGGACGTATCCCTGCATTTCCTGGTGCAGCGCCGAACAGAAGTCGGTGCAGTAGAACGGGTAGACACCGATCCGCGTCGGGATCCACTTCATCGTGCGGGTCTCTCCGGGCATCACGAGCACTTCGGACGTGTTGGCACCCGTGACGGCGAAGCCATGCGGCATGTCCCAGTCCTGCTCGATGTTGGTCACGTGGAAGTAGACCGTGTCACCGAGCTGCACGCCCTCAATGTTGTCGGGCGAGAAGTGGCTGCGGAGCGCGGCCATGCGCACATGCACCTGACGGCCGTCGCGGTTGATGCCGGTCTCACGCTCGGTTCGTGCGACGCGCGGGTGCCGGTTGTCCTTCAGCGAGTAGAACCGCAGCTGCCGGTCGCGGATCACGCTGGCGGCAATCGCGTTGCCATAGTGTGGCTCGCCGAAGGTCGGGAAATCGAGCAGCAGCTTCATCTTGTCGCCTTCGATGCTGTAGAGCTGCGCCGAGTGTGCAAGCTCGGGCCCCGTTGGCAGGTAGCGATCCTTGGTGATCTTGTTCATGGCCAGCGCGTACTTGCCGGATGGCTTGCTGGTGCCACCGCCGGGGATCATCAAGTGCCCGACGGAATAGAACGTCGGCGTGCGATCCACGATCTCCCACGTGCCCAGTTTCCACTTCACTATTTCCGACGACAGGAACATCGACGTGTAGGCGTTGCCCTTGCCGTCGAATTCCGTGTGCAGCGGCCCGAGGCCCGGGTTCTTCACCTCGCCCGCGAGCACGCTGGCGTAGCGGAGCACGGGAATGCCCTCGACCTCACCCTCGAAGTCCTTCTTCTCGATCGCGGCGATCATCTTCGAATAGCTGTGCACAGGAATGACGCTGGCCAGCTTGCCACCCGCGACGATGTATTCGCCTGAGGGATCGACATCGGCCCCATGCGGCGACTTCGGCGTTGGCAGGAAGTACATCACACCGGGGCAGGCCGACGTCTCCAGCGTCACCACACTCCGCTCGGTGATCACGCGCGCCGTGCGGGTGAACTCGTCCATGACGTTGTGCAGGTACTCCGTGGCCATCGTCTGGCCCTTGCCATCGGCCACGCAACGCTCGGCGGCCTTCCAGTTCACGGCCGCAATGAAGTCCTTGTCATTGCGCGAGGCGTTGGCTTCGAGGAGGCTGTTGGCCTGCTCCGAATTGTAGGACGTAAAGAACATCCAGCCGTCAGACGGTCCCTTGCCGGCCCGCGCAAGGTCGTAGTTGAAGCCCGGGACGAGCAGCTGGAAGGCGATCCGCATCTTGCCCGGCTGGTCGGCCTTGATGAAGCTGATCGAGCCACGGAATCCCTTCTTGTATTCGGAGATCGGCATGTCGCGATTGGGAATCGGCACACTGAAGCGCGTCGACGCCACCGCATACTCGGTGTTCTGCGTGATGAACGGCGAGGCATGGTTGCCTGCGGCATTGGGGATCTCGATGATCTCCTCGGTTTCCATGCGGGTGAGGTCAACGCGCGCCACCCGCGGGGTGTTGTTGGCGTTCACGAACAGCCAGCGCCCGTCGTCCTCGCCCTTGGTCTGCGACAACGCCGTGTGGTGCAGGTCGTCCCACGGGACCATGCCGTAGGAGGTCAGCAGCATGTCCTTGGTCTCCTCGTTGTAGCCCCAGCCATTCTCCGCGTGCTGGCTGAACACGGGGATCAGCTTGAGGAGCCGGCCGGACGGCAGCCCGTAGACGCCGACCTGGCCGTTGAAGCCGCCGGAGAGGAAGGCGTAGAACTCGTCGTACTTGCCCGGCGCGACGTACACCGCCTGAGCCGCGTCGCCGCCAACGAGTGAGGTATTGGGCTGCTTCATGCCAGTGGGAGCACAGGCGTAGGCGAGGACGATCGCAGAGCCGACAACGACGGCTGCGAGGCCTGCCTTCCCCTGTGTGAGCATTCGGGACATCGCGCACTCCTTGGGTAGTCGGTAGGGAGCGTGTCCATCAAGACTTGCACGCTCACCGCGATAGGTACGGCCGCGCCATCCCGACAGAAGTCAGCGATCGCCTGAGAGAAAGTAGGGTTATATCCGACATTCCCATCTGCATATGCGCTTTATGTTGCAACGGTCGTCCACCCCCGGTGCGGCTCTGCCGTACCGCCTGCATCATGTCTCTTCGCCCCCATTCCCATGACCCGAGTTCCCCGTTTCGCGGCCGCCGTGCCGCTGCTCCTGCTGGCTTCGTCGCTGCTGGCTGGCTGCGGTGGCGGCGACGCCAAACCCGCCAGCGACGCATCTGCCACGGTGGCCACCGCCGAGGCGTCCGTCACCAACAAGGGCGAGGCCACCTACGCGCAGATCTGCGCCAGTTGCCACCAGGCGACCGGTGTCGGCGTGGACGGTAACTACCCACCGCTCAAGGGCTCGCGCTGGCTCACGGGCGAGCCGAACGTCCCGATTGCGATCGTGCTCGGAGGGCTGCAGGGCGAGATCGTCGTGGATGGCAAGACCTACAATGGTGCCATGCAGGCGTGGGGCATGCTCAGTGACGACGACGTCGCGAACGTGCTGACATACGCACGCTCGCAGTGGGGAAATACCGCCGGTCCCGTCACGGATGAGCAGGTGGAACTGGTGCGCAAGCAGATGGGGAGCCGTGGGACCTGGACCGCGGATGAGCTGAAGAAGACCTATCCCGGAGCGGGCAGTTGAATCGCAGCTGCTGGCGGTCGTCAGAGGAGCACCAGTGACACCCGCGTGCGCCACGCATCCGCCGGCGTGTGCTCACCATCGTTGAGATAGAGTTCGTGGACGAGGGCTTGGGCCGCGACTTACTTCTCGAGCGCCTTGTGCGCGTGCGGTACGTCGGAGTAGTGGCTGCGGTGCACGCACGATGCGGCACGCGCCCCGGGCAAGTGCGATAGCGCGATCCCGGGGCGTCATCGTTGCGCTCTGCGGGACAGGTACACCGACGTCCACCGCGTAATCGTGCGCCGGCTGACCGGAGTTCTTTCCACATATCGGCCCCGCAGGCGCGACCGTCCGCTCGAGTAACTACCGCACGATCGACGCGAAACCGTCACCGATGGTCTCCGGCAGGTTCTGGAACGTCGTCATCATCGGGACCGCGACGGCGGGTTGTGACGACATTTCGATGAACTTGCACTGGTACGACACACGGTCGCCCACCGACAGATCCGACCGTCTGTGGCGCCGCACGTCGAAGTGAGTGACACTCCCGCTTCATGTCTGTGCTACGGGTTCAGGGGCGGAAACTTTCGGATCGGGCTGGTGCCCGAAGAGTTTTACGACTTCGACAACCACCAGTGGCGCCAGTGTGCAGCCCAGAATCAGCTGCCAATCCCTCCACGAAAGAGGGACAGTGCGCAGCACCTGCCGCAGGAACGGTAACTGAACCGCCGTGAGCTGCAGCAATACTGTGAACACGATTGCCGCCAGCAACCAACGGTTGGAGAACAGGCTGATGGTGAAAATCGATCGGGTTCGCGAGCGGGCGTTCAGCGTGTGAGCGATCTGCACCATGGACAATGTCATGAATGCGATCGTCATGCTGTGCTGCAGACCCGTGCCCGTCTCGCCGTACCAGCGCAAGGCGACGCGAAACGACAGCAGCGTGCACGCAGCGAGCAGCGCGCCCTGCCACGCAATCAGCCAGGCGAACGACCGCGTCATCAGCGGCAGGCGCGGATCGCGCGGTGGACGCTGCATGACATCGTCCGCAGCCGGCTCCATTGCCAGCGCCAGCGCAGGGAAGAGATCGGTGACCATGTTCAGCCAGAGAATCTGCAGCACCGCGATCGGCAAAGGCCAACCCAGCATGATCGCCGAGAACACCGTCAGGATTTCAGCGAAGTTGCAGGCGAACAGATAGTGGATGAACCGCAGGATGTTACTGACGATGACCCGTCCCTGCTCGACGGCGCCGACGATGGTCGCGAAGTTATCGTCGGTGATCACGATGTCGGCGGCGTCCTTCGCGACGTCCGTGCCGCGAATACCCATGGCGATGCCGATGTCTGCCGTCTTGAGGGCGGGTGCGTCGTTGACACCGTCGCCGGTCATTGCGACCACCGCGCCCTGCTGCTGCAGGGCACCGACGATTTGCAGTTTATGCTCCGGCGTGACGCGTGCAAACGCCGCCGTGTCTTTCACGATCGTTTGCCACGACGATTCATCGAGGCCGGCCAGCTCCCGCGCGTGCACCACGCGCATCGCCGCTCCACCGGGCCCGACATCGAGGCCGAGCTGATGCGCAATCTCCTTGGCCGTCGCCAGCTGATCACCGGTGATCATCACGACACGGATGCCGGCGCTGCGGCAGGTATCGATCGTTGCTTTCACTCCGTCGCTGAGTGGATCGATCATACCCGTGAGTCCCACGAACGTCATGTCGTGCCCGAGTTCGCCGGCCACGTCGCCATCCGCATCGGTCAATGGGCGCATCGCGAGTGCGAGAACGCGCAACGCTTGGCCGGCAAGGGCATCGTTCCGCTCAAGCCAGGAGGTCCGGGCCGCGTCGGTCATCGCAGAACGGCCATGCCCGTCGAGCACCCAGGCGCTCGCATCGAGTATCGCGGACGGTGCGCCTTTGGCAAAGGCAATGCGTGATCCATCCGCCGCACGGTGCACGGTGAGCATGCGCTTCGTCCGACTGTCGAAGGGCACCTCGCCGAGCCGGGGAAACGCGCGCTCGAGCGCCTCGTGCTCCAGTCCCGCCTTTTCGGCCAGGACGATCAATGCCACTTCGGTCGGATCACCGAGGACTTTCACCTCAGCCCCGACACGCGTGACCTTGGCGTCATTGCAGAGCACGCCGGCGCGGAGCGCGATCGCCACCGGATCGTCGCCAGCATCAAATGCCGCGCTGTCCACGGTGTGATTGCCGGTACGGAGCTCGCCCGCGGACGAATAGCCACTGCCGGTTATGTCGACGCGTTGCTCACCGGCGAGCAGAACGCGCACCGTCATTTCGTTCCGCGTCAGCGTCCCGGTCTTGTCGGTGCAGATCACCGTCGTCGACCCCAGCGCCTCGACAGCGGGCAGATTTCGCACCAGCGCACGCATGCGAGCCATCCGCTGCATGCCAACCGCCAGTGTCATCGTCGTGACGGCAAGCAGGCCCTCGGGAACCGCTGCGATGGCCAACGAAACCCCTACCTCCAGCATGTAAAGGATTTCGTTCCCGCGCAGCCACCCCGCCAGCACGATCACCGCACAGAGTCCCAACACCAGATAGAGCATCGCCCGGCTCAGCTGCGCCAACTTCTTTTCGAGCGGAGTGGCGCGATCTCCGACGTCGCCAATCAGTGTGCCGATGTGACCGAGCTCGGTCTCCGCACCAGTCGACGTAACGATGGCACTGCCGCGACCAGCCATCACCGTCGTGCCCATGTGCACCACGCTGGTGCGGTCACCCAGCGCGGCGGTGGCATCGGCAACCGCAGCCTCGGATTTCACGACGGCCAGCGACTCACCCGTCAGGGATGCCTCGTCCACCTGCAGTTCGACCGCCTGAAAGACGCGGGCATCGGCCGGGACGCGATCACCGGAATTCAACAGGACGAGGTCGCCGGGCACGAGATCACGCGCGGGTACCTGCATTTCGTTGCCATCGCGCCGGACACGTGCCACCGGCACGTCTTGCGTGCGGAGCGAATCGAGCGCGCGCGACGCCTTCAGCTCGGTCGTGAATCCAATGAACGCATTGAGCACGATCACGACCAGAATCGCGACGCATTCGGTGACGTCGCCCATCACCAATGCAATCGCGCTGGCAACGAACAGCAGCAGAACGATCAGGCTCTTGAACTGACGGACCAGAATCGAGAACGGCGAGCGGCTGGCTGCCACGGGAAGGGCATTCGGCCCATGCTTCGCCAGTCGAGCGGCGGCTTCGGCAGCGGTCAGCCCCGTCGCTGGGTCGGCGCCCAACTCACGTGCGATCTCGTTCACGTCCCTGGTGTGCCAGACAGCACCCGTCACTGCGTTCCCGTCATTGATGGCAAGTCATGCGTTGCGGGGCCCGACGGCTCAGCACCGTGCGCTGCCGGTCTGGTCCTTGACGTGATCCTGCGGAGATCCTGCATCGCATGTCTGACCAGAACCGCACCTGCAATGCGGCGCATCGCCGGGAACATGACATGCGATGAACATATCGAGCCCCTCGCGGAACGGAGCTAGGGGCCCGACCGATGACTTACGGTGTACCCGGCGTGCGCGGCTTGCCCATCGGATCCGACGGCATCCGCATCGCTGCAGCGCAGATCTTCAGAATCTCGGCTGTGTGCTCGATCACCCGCGCCGTGTTGGGCGTTGGGGCATTGACTTCAGTCTCGAGCATCCCGAGATGCATTTCGATCGCGGCCATGTGCGCCTGCATGTCCCCCATGCCCGCCATCCGCGCCGAGTCGGGGCCGATGGGCATGGGCATCGGGTGACCCATCGTCGAGTCTGGTCGCATCGGCGGCGACATCGGCTTCATTCGTGCAGAATCCCGACGACTGCCGGGGGGCATCGGCATGCTCATGGAGTCGCGTCGCGCCGGACGCGTCATGCCCGCGGCAGAGTCCGCGGTCATCGGCATGCGCATCGACATGCCGCCGGACGCCATCTGCGCCGAATGGTGCACCTTCATCTGATCGAAGCTGCGCCGTATCTCGACCGTGGCCGGGCGGGCGAGCTCCACATTGACCGCCTGGGACTGGCTTGCGTCGGCATTCACGGCACGCGCAAACGCTGCGAGTGACTCGCCGTAGGCCATCGCCAGCGTATGGTGCGGACCGGCCATCATTTTGGCCGAGCCGGCCGCCATCGGCATTGCACCGGGGCGCGTCAGTGTGGTGTCACGGATCACAGGGCGAACCTGTGCTCCGGCAAGCGTAGCGTGTGCGATGCCCAGCAGCAGCGGTACCGCAACGATTGCGATGCGCGTTCCTGAATGATATTTCATCGGACCTCGAAGTTATGCGTCAGGCACGTACGAGTCCGCCAGCGCATCATGCGATGACGTCGCAGGTGCGATCGACGAAAGGAGCACAGACCGTGCCGAAGCGTCGAGCGATGCCGTCCGCGGACGCAGTCGGCCAAAGATTTCCACGTCGCACTCCAGCGCACCTGCGATTTTATCGCGCGGCGTGGATACAGCCGTTGCACGCACGAGAGCGGCAGCCGAAAAAAGATTCACTCGAGCACGCTGACGCGAACGGGCTGTCGGTGCCGCGACTCGAGGAGCACGCGCACAGCGTATGCATCCTCTGACGCGCGTGGCCTGCGCGCGGCGCTCGACAACACCGCCGCCCGTCGGCCGGTGGCGAGGTAGCGGCAGCAGTCGGTACAACAGTCCGTAGCTGACGTCACGCGTGCCGCTACTGGTCGAGCGCCTGCTCCACCGCCAACTGAACGGCCCTTGTGTTCTCATTCTCTGAACGCCGGCGCAACTCGACAGTAGCGACGACCATTCACACTTTGGACGCTCCGCGATTCCACGGGCCGTTCAAACTGCTGAGTTGCTTTTCGCATTGGAGCACGTATCTTAAGCGCTGACAAAATGCGGTTCCATGTTGAGCTGAAACGATCAGCGAAGCGATGGCGGTCTGACGTCCTTGATGGACGTGAGCCGCCGTTTTCTTTTTGGTTTCTTTCGCTGCTCTCCGACTCAGGCCCGCAGCAGTCATATTCGTTGCACGTGGTACGAGAACGCCTGTAGTTCGCCGTCGTGTGATACGTCGTCGTGCAGTCGCGGCAGAGTTCGCCTGTAATGTGCTCAAGCAGATAGCGCAGATCGCGCCGGCCACACCGGTTGTTATTCCGAAGCTCGAAACCGTGCTGTGATCCTTCTACCGAGAAATTTCAATGAATATGATAATCTGGCTCGTCATCGGCGGCCTTGTTGGTTGGGTTGCAAGCATGATCATGGGCACCAATGGGCAACAGGGCGTGATCCTCAACGTCGTGGTAGGGATTGTCGGCGCACTGCTCGCCGGCTGGTTCATCTCGCCACTGCTGGGGATTCCGACAATCAATCAGGGCGCCTTCAACATCGGAGCGTTGGGCGTGTCGCTCCTTGGCGCTGTGATTCTCCTGTTCGGCGTGAAGTTGCTCCGCGGGGGCCGCGCGTAGCTCGAGTGCGTCGCGCAGTCAGCATCACGACAGCGCGATGAGTAGATCACAATTGCTCCAGCGCTGTCGTAACGGGAGACGATCCGACTGAGGTCGCGCGTATCGCAGGTGACCGTATATACGTCGGTCGTTGAGGACGGAAGTTCAAATGCCCCTATCACGGGCGACACGAACGCCCATGTCGGCAGCCGGCATGGGCGTTCGTGTTGCCCATGATCGTCGCTTTGGCCACGTTGGCCGTTGGATACCCTGGCCGATGTCTCCGGTCCAGTTGGCGCCAATTTCATTGAGAACCCATCAATCGTCAGTCCGCGCGAACCGAGCGGCCGTCTGGTGCTCGGGGAATCGACCAGCGAGGTCGAGATGATCCTCTCAATCAGATGCATTGGCATGCCGGACCTGATTCATGATCGCATCAGGACTCCAACATCGAGGTCACTCGCCTGATCATGTCGTCGTCGGTGAAGGGGCCGATGTGCGAGACGTGTGGCGCCCCACCCGCAGGCACACGCGTAGAAATTGATGGGTAGTTCGACATCGCCCTCGATCCGAATGAGCCCGCGCACGAAAAGCGCAAGCATCGGACGCACCACCGACGCTGTCCCGGCACGAACGGCGTCACACGTCTCACGTTCAAGGCAATCGATGATCGCTGATCGAACGCCATCGCGACCCTACCAGACGATGCCACGCGGCCACGGTATTGCTAGCGGGAACGCGGATCATCCACCGGCCGCGACACGTGCAACCCTGGCCGTCACGTAGAGCTGCCCGACGTGCCGCATGCCGTGTTCCGCAGCATGCACCAGACATCCGATCACTGTCGACGGCAGCTGCGCGCGACCGATGCCGCGGAAGTCGCCGAGGATCGCGGGGTCGATCATCCTCAACTCGGCCAGCGATGCCTCGATGCGCGCGTCGAGCAGATCGAGCACGTGTGGTACGTGCGCCATGACGATTGGCTCGGCTTCAGCTCGCAGCGCAATGAACTGCTCATCGCTCAGCGATTCGCCGCGCGCGTAAGTGAAGAGTCGGTCGAGCACCCCACCGATGTGCCGCACATGAAACGCCGCCGCGGCCACACCGGCAGGCCGCGCATTCCACTGCGTCTCCGTCAGCGGTTCGACGATCTCGTGGACACTCTCGCCGATCTGCAGGATCATGTGTGCCACCGGTTGCAGCATGGCGGGCACACCATCGATCGGGCCACGCTGCCAGTACTCGATCGCATTCATTCCGTGACTCCTCACTGACTGAGCTAGTGTGTGACCTCTCCGTCAAATCGCTTCATACAGATATCCGAACAGCACAACGCGAAGAGGCAAAGACGCCAAGACGCAAAGGAGCCCGATCGCAAACAGTCGACACGGAATGGCATTCAAGCAGTTCTGCCACAACGCAGTTGTTTTTCCTTGCACCTTCGCGGCTTGGCGCCTTCGCGTTCATGCAGTTTGCCGTTCAGCAGCACACCGTGAGAACGTTGCGCTGCTCTGCATGAAATCCGCCGATCGATCGCAGCAGACGAGGGCGTTCTGCCAGTACGCCGCCCACAGAAACAACACGGGGCCGGCCACCTTTCGGCAACCGACCCCGCATACTCCCACCCAGGAGGTTGCGTGGACTCCCCTCCACGCAGGATGTACTACCGCCGATAACCGCTGGTGTTCCGCGTGCCGTCCTGACAGGTCGGCCAGGCGCCCGGCGTGCCGCCAGGCCCGGCTGGCAACGGATCCAGTTTCACCCGGGCCATCAGCTTCGGGTCCTCGCTGGCCAGATAGATCAGCATGGCGGCGAGGGTCGCGTTGTGCTTGAGATCGTCGACAATGATCTTGTCGTAGGTGTCACGATTGGTGTGCCAGGTGGTGAACCCGTAGTCCCAGCCGAGTGCGCCAAGGTTGAAGCCCGGCGCACCGGCACACACGAAGCTGACGTGGTCGGTGCCACCGCTGCCGGGCGCACCAACCCCGGTGTAGCGAATCCACTGCGTGAAGTCGCTGGGCAGCTGCGACAGATATCCGCGCAGCACGGTATCCGCGCTGACCAGGCCGCTCGCGCTCATGTTCACGATCCGACCGGTGCCATTGTCCTGATTGAACAAGGCCTGCAACCCGTTCACCACGTCAGGATGGTCCTTCACAAACGAGCGCGAGCCATTCAGCCCCTGTTCCTCACCCGCCCAGTGGCCGGCCAGAATGGTGCGCTTCGGCTTGTAGCCAACACTTTTCAGAATGCGCATCGCCTCGAGCATCGTGACCGTGCCGGTGGCATTGTCCGTTGCGCCGCTCGACGCTTCCCATGAGTCGTAGTGGGCCGAAAGCATCACATACTCTTTGGCCTTGGCACCGCTGCCCTTCACTTCCGCGATGGTGTTGTGCACTGGCTGCTCGCCAAGGAACTGCGACTCGATCTGCACGCGGAGTTTCGGCCCCTGATTCTTCACGGCAAGCCGGTAGACCAGACCGTAGTCCTCGCAGCTGAGATCGAACGTGGGTACCTGCTGGCGCGGAGAGCCGAACACCTTGTTGATGCCGGGATAGTTCGACCAGCCGAAGGTCACGACACCGGCCGCCCCATACGCCTTGAGACTGTCCTGCAGACCGGCCGCCGCCACACCGCGGTTGTTGAAGCTGACCCGGATCGAATCCTGCGCCGCGCGCATCGACGCCAGCGTTGCGGGCGTCGCGAATTCTGCCATCTGCTGCGACGTGCGGCAGGTGACGTTCGGCGCATTGATCATGACGAACTTGCCACGCGTTGCCATCAGCCAGGCGTGTGCAGACTCCGCGTTTTCAAACTGCGGCAGCACCACCACATCGCCGGTGACGGCGCCATTGGTTGCAGGGCTCCACGCCAGCATCGTTGCTTCGAGTGTACGCGTGCGCGGTGCCACCAGATCGACATGCGTCACGCCGCGGCTGAAGCTGTTCCAGGTGCCCCACTGCTCCTTGCGCGCCGTGATGCCCCACTCCGCGTACTTCTTCAGCAACCAGTCGCCAGCGGCGGTGAAGCCCGGTGAACCGGTGAGGCGTGGTCCGATGGAATCAGTGAGTACCTGCGCCAGCGCACCCGCCTGCGAACGCGTCATTCCCTCTTCCATGATTCGGAGCAGCACCGGATCGGTCACCGGTGTCCGCCGCACCCACTCGGGCCACCGATCAGCGGCAATCGGAAGCGCCATGCTGTTCGGCGCCACCGGCGCACTGGCATCAGGACGTTGAGCAACGAGGAGTGCTGGCGTCAGGGCAACGGCGAGCGTAAGTCGACGGACGAACTGCGGCATGCAAGGTTCCGGGGTCGGTGTGAAGCGCACAAATCTGTTTTGTGCGCTACGACTCTGCCGCGCTTCCCGTTATTGCGATTCAACTCTCACTTTCGCCCGAAAGCGGTCTCCGCAAATGGATACGGGCCGCCCCCCGCGAGGGAGACGACCCGCACAACACGCGGCCAAGCGCTCGGGAACGCTTCTGCACGCGCACAGTAGCGGCGCTCCGTCGCGCCAGAGAGTGATTGCTCGTCGATGCGGCCCTATGACTGACCAGGCCGGTTTGGTGCTCGACTACGGAGCACGTGCAGTGCCAAGCTCTGCCATTGTGAGCTCGGAAAGCCGGAGCTGAGTCTGCATGTGCCGTAACTCCATGCCTCACAGAGTGTTACGACGGTGACCCGACACCCGGATCGTCACCGCCCGCGGCGAGAGGCTGCCGCTGGCGTGCAGGATGCAGGCTCGACTGTGGCGAGCGTGCGACTGTTCGCGCTGCGAAGTGTGGTGACGGGGCGGCGATCGCACTCGAGACGCCGCAACACCAGCCCTCCTTGGACCGACCGCGTTCAGACGCCGCGTTCAGCTGCCGACCTCAGATTCGAACTACAGAAGATCACCAAAACCGGCGCCTAAAGGCGCGGGCTGAGCCCGTCCGACAACGAGCTTCGATATGCGCGCCATGCGGGCACCAGGCCCACCAGGATGCCGGCGGCCAGCACCACGGCGATGTACACCCACTCCAGCGCACCGGGCGCCTGCACCGCGATGTGTACGCCGGTGTTGCCCTCGATCACCCCCTGCGCCAGCGCAAAGCCACCCATGACCAGACCAATACCAAGCGCACACCCCAGCAGCGTCAGCAGGCCACTCTCGAGTACCAGCAACGCCACGATCATCGACGGCCGGGCTCCAACGGCACGCAGCACCGCCATCTCCCGGCGTCGCGCCTCGAGTGACGAGTAGAGGGCGACGAGCATCCCGATCAGCCCGACCACGATCGTCAGCGCGCCCACGAGCCGAAGTCCCCCTTCGATCGTGCCGAGTGTCTTCCAGAGTTCAGCGAGTGTGACACCGGGAATCACGGCCGTCAGCGGCTCTGCCTTGTACTGATTGATTTCGCGCTGCAGGCGCAGCGTCTCGAAGCGCGTTTTCGTGCCGACGAGGAATGCGCTGAGCGAGCGCGGCTCATCCTGAAAGACGTTCGCGGGTGCCAGCGACAGGGGCACGGTCGCGCCGGGCATCACACCGGCCGGTGACGCGGCACCAGGCATCGCCGGTGGTGGACCCGCGCCGGGCATGACGGGGGCGCCACCGGTACCCGGCATGCTGCCGCCTTCGGCGCCGTGCATCGCTTCGATGCCATCGAGTGTGACGAAGAGGGCACGGTCGAGCGGCGTGAACGTCTGACGCAGAACGCCCACCACGCGGAAAGGATGCGACTCGTGATCACCCAGCCCCGCCACCGCATTCAGCCCATGGCCGACGGTGATCGGGCTGCCGATGCCGTATCCGAGCTTCGCGGCGACTTCGCTGCCGATCACCACGTCACTGTCACTGGCAATCACCCGCCCCGCCGCGAACGACAGCGTACCAGAACTGCGATAGCGCCAGTGTTCGAACAGACCCGCCGTGGTGCCGATGACACGATACCCACGGTGTGAATCGCCGATGGCCAGCGGAACGGTCCAGCGAATGGCAGGATGCTTTGCCCACTGCTCGTAGACGGCGTACGGCACGCTGCCGGTTGGCGAGCCGATGCCGAAGACCGATCCGAGCAACAGCTGCAGCGTGCCGCCGCGTGCACCGACGACCAGATCAGTGCCCTTGATCGTTCCGGTGAAGCTCTCCCGCATGCCGCGACGCGCCTGCTCGACGCCCAGAAGCAACGTGATGCTCAACGCCACCGCCGCCACCGTGAGCATCGACGTCACCGGCCGGTTGCGCAACGAACGCCATGCGAGCGAAAACAGCAGTTTCATGCGGCATCCGCGCGAGACGAACGATTGAGCGTCGGCAGCGAGAGCTGCTGATCGAATCGGGCACCGAGTGATGCGTCGTGGCTGACGAAGAGCAGCGTCGCGTTGGCGCGAGCGATGCTGCTGGCGAGCAGCGCCAGAAAGGCATCGCGCCGATCGGTGTCGAGCGACGACGTCGGTTCGTCGCAGATGACCAGTTCCGGTGCGGCGATCAGCGCGCGCGCGGCGGCAACGCGCTGCTGCTGCCCGACGCTGAGTTCCGTCGACGTCTGGTCGAGCAAGGCGCTGATGTCGAGCTGCGCTGCCACATCCCTGATCGCGTCATCGAGACTCGTGCTGCCGAGCCGCGCGCGTCGACGGGCATCGAGGCGGCAGGGGAGCGCGATGTTGTCGTAGGCGCTGAGGTACGGAATCAGGTTGAACTGCTGGAACACATAGCCGATGTGTTCAGCACGGAAGGAATCGCGCTGAGACCCGCTCATGGTGACGAGATCGCGGTCGAGGACGCGCACCGCGCCTGAGGTGGCCTGCAGCACGCCGGCGAGAATGCCGAGCAGCGTGGTCTTGCCGCAGCCGGACGGCCCGTGGAGAAAGACGCGGCTGCCGCGCGCGATCACGAGCGCCGGTATGTCGAGCACCCGAGGTCCTGTGCCGTAGGCGAACTGCAGTCGCTCGATCGAAATGGCCGCGCCGAGTCGTACCTCGGGGGTCACTTCTTCACGTACGGCGACACCTTCATGCCCTTGATTGTGAAGCCTGCGGTGCCGTAGAGGCTCTCCACCAGATCGATGCCGAGCTTGCCCTCCAGCCAGATCGCCTCGAAGAGATCGAGTCGGACCTTCTGCCGGCCCTCCATCTCCACCAGCACCATCTGGTTGGGCGGCGGCGGCGGTGTGTGCACACAGGCGCCGTAGTAGGGCACCAGCAGAAACTCGGCGTCCTCCTGGCTGGCATCATCCAACGGGACGACGTAGCCGGCGATCCGGACCACCTGCCCGCTGAGCGCGCGCAGGGCTGGGGCCACGGCGCCGGTCTGCGGGTTCATGCCGCCGAGCGTGCGCCAGTCGATGACGACCGGATCTGCGACGGTACCGGCGCCGATCGCGGTGAGGCTGGTGAGGAGCGAGGGCCGCGCCGCTGCCCATGGGTCGCCGACTGGCGCCGACAGCGCGAGGACGGCGGCGAGTGCAAGGGGTGTCAGTGGCATGGGTTCAGTTGGGGCGGAGGCCTGGCGGAACGAGCGAGATCGTGAAGAACTCAATATCACGACGACCTGTGTTACACCGCGAGTACGGAATGCTCCGGTCGTCCGCTGGCCGCCTCGGTTCAGCCTCGGGCGGACAGTCCGCGCCGGCGCCTATGTCCGGACCTGAATGTCCGCGGGACGGAGCGAGACGCGGCTGTGACCAAACGTCCGATTACCTGTCATGAGGGGAGATGTTGAGGCCGTTCACCCACCCGTGAGCGCCCTGATCCTGTCTGACCCAGTGCCGATGGCCTCAATTCAGCTTCCCACCCCGCTCTTTCTCACGGCACAACGGCTGAACACGTTGGAGCCGAGGGCTCGGCTGTCCGCGCGTGGGGCAGTGCTCTTCGCGCTGCTGTACGCCGCGATGATGCTGTTCGATGCACCCGACATGCTCCTGCATGTGATGCTGGTGCCGCCGTGCCTGGGGGCGGCCTGGTTCGCCGGGGAAGCGGCCAGGAGAACGCTGGACAAACGCACGCGGATCGCCTGGCGTATCGTTGCGATCGCACTGCTGGTACAGGCGCTCGGCGACGGCGCGTGGACCTACTTCGAGATCGTCGGACGCACCACGATGTGGGATCGCTGGAGTCACTCGGCACAGGCGCTGAGCACGCCGCTCTGGCTGATCGCCGTGCTCACCTTTCCCCGTGGCCAGCGGACGAAGGCGGACGCGGCACGCTTCACGCTCGATGCACTGACCGTGGTGTCGGCTGCCTCGATGGTCGTCTGGCACTTCATTCTTGCGCCGCTGCTGGCGGATGCGATGTCGCGCGAAGACATGGCCATCTACACCGTGTACGCAGCACTCGATCTGATCACGCTGGTTGCCGCCGCTTCGATGCTGCTGCAGGACTCCGGCGGTACGCTGCGTCGAAGCTCGTGGTGGATTGCCACCGGATTGATGGTTGGCGTGATGGCCAACACCACCTGGAGCGCGCTGAACATGCGCTACGCGCCGACGGTGGCGCAGGTGACTGATGTGCTCCGCATCGGCGGCTATCTGATGGTGGGGCTCGGGACGTGCGTGGGCTGGGCCGATGCCCGTGGCTTCGCAGCCGGTGGGCGCGGCGCACAACTGCGCGCCCGCTTCAGCATCGTGCCGTATCTGGCGGTCGCACTCGGGTACGGCCTGCTGTTCGTGATGGCACTCCGGGAGACGTATCACATCACCGATCTGGTGGTCGGCGCGGTGATCCTGACCGGGCTGGTGATGGCGCGACAGCTGACGGCGGTGCGGGAGAACATGCGCCTTTACATCGAACAGACGGCCAAGGAAACAGAGGCCCGATTCCGCTCGCTGGTCCAGCATTCTTCCGACGTCTTCGCGATTCTCGATCCGCTTGGCATCATCCGCTACGTCAGCCCTGCGGCAGAGCGTGTGTTCGGAACGTCCGGCGACCGGATGCTCAATCGCACGCTGGCCGAGCTGGTGCACGAGGCCGATCGCGGCGCGTACGAGGCACACTTCTCCGCCTCACTGATGGGCAGCTTGTCCACCAGCCACATCGGCTGCCGAATGATCCGCACCAGTGGTGAGTGGATGCGTACCGAGACGGTCGCGACCAACCTGCTCGCTGACGTGAACGTGAACGGCATCGTCCTCACGATCCGCGATGTCACGGAACGAGTCACACTCGAAGAACATCTGCGCCATCAGGCGCTGCACGATCCGCTGACGGGGCTCGGCAACCGGGCGCTCTTTCAGGATCGCGTTGCACACGGTCTGGCGCGCGCGGAGCGCACGAACGACGAAGTGGCGGTGGTCTTTCTCGATCTCGACAACTTCAAGGAAATCAACGACTCGCTCGGCCACGCGGCGGGTGATGCGGTGCTCGTACAAACCGCCAACCGGCTGCGAACCTGCCTGCGCGACAGCGACACCGCGGCGCGCTTCGGTGGTGACGAATTCGCCATTCTGCTCGAGCAGACTCGCGGTGAAGGCGAAGTGATGGACGTCGCCAGTCGCATCACGGCAGCACTCGGGCGTCCGCTGCAGGTGGAAGGCAAGGACGTGGACCTGAACGCCAGCATCGGCATCGCGCGCGCACAGCCGCAGCAGTCGGCAGATGAAGTCCTGCGGAATGCCGACGTCGCGATGTACCACGCCAAGGCCCGAGGCAAGGCCTGCGCGGTACTCTACGAAAGCGGCATGCATGCGGCGGTGCTGGATCGCATCGAACTGCAGTCCGACCTGCGAAAAGCGATCGAACGCAGTGAGCTCGCGCTGGTCTACCAGCCGATCGTCGAACTGGGCTCGCAGCAGATCATTGGCGCCGAGGCACTGGTTCGCTGGAACCACCCGTACCGCGGGCTGGTTTCGCCGCTGGACTTCATTCCGCTGGCGGAGGAGACTGGACTGATCGTCGAAATCGGCGAGTGGGTGCTGAAGACGGCAGCCACCGACGCCGCGGCGTGGCCGGTGCCACCAGGACAGTCTCCGGTCACGATCACCGTCAATCTCTCGGCGCGGCAGATGGTGGACGGCAACTTCATCGACATCGTCAAGCGTACGCTTGCGTCGACGAAGCTGGATGCCGACCGGCTGGTCCTCGAGTTGACGGAAAGCATGCTGGTTGGCAGGAACACGGATACGCTGGCGCTGCTGCACCGGATTCGCGCACTCGGCGTCCGTCTGGCCATCGACGACTTCGGAACGGGATACTCCTCGCTCGGCTACCTGTCACAGTATCCGTTGGACGTACTGAAGATCGACCGCAGCTTCGTGCAGGGCATGGACAATGGTCCGAACGGTCGCGCACTGGCATCAGCGGTGGTGGCACTCGGTCGGTCGCTGAAGCTGAAAGTGGTTGCGGAGGGTATCGAGCGCGCGGAACAGGAATGGGATCTGCGCAACCTCGGCTGTGACTATGGTCAGGGGTACCTCTACTCGAAGCCGATCTCGAACTACCAGCTCATCGACCTGCTGGTGGTCGGCGACATCAGTGCGCCACGGCCGGCGGGGGCGCGCAAGCCGGTCGGCGGCCCGCTGCTGCCGAAGCGGAGCGCACTCAGTACCCCGCTCGCGCTGGCGGCGCTGAGTGCCGCACATCGGCCGCTGAGCGCTGGCATCATGCAATCAAGTCCAACGTCACTGGATGCCGTCGTGCCCGATGTTCCCGGTGCGATCGAAGTCGAACGCACGGCTCCGGTGATCAAGCAGCAGTCGGTGGCCTGACCACGGTCCGTCAGCGGACAGTCAGACCGGCGCACACTGCAGGCCGCACATCACGGCCTGCAGGCGTCAGCGGGACCGCGACGTGAACGCGGGAATGAGCTGGGCGGCCAGTGTGGCCGCCACTTCGCGGCCGGCTCGTTTTGCAATCGCGACCAGCGAACCAAGCGTGGCGCCGATGGCGGTGGCCACGTCGCGTTCGCCGCCCGATGGTTCCCCAAGCGACGAGAGGATCTGCCGGCGCAGCCGCAACACGATTGGTGTGGCGAACCGGATTGCGTTGAACCGCGCATCGTAGCGCACCCCGAGTCCCTCGATCAGCGCCGCTGTCCGCGCGAAGTACACCATGTCTCCCGGCAGCAGCACCGGAAAATCGTACAGCGTCGCCATCACGTCATCGGCCAGACGCGACAGTCGCTCGAGCCGCTCGGTGGCCGTCGTCCGCTCGTTCGCGAGGGCAATCAACTGTCCCGCGAGCACAGTGATCATGGCCCGATCTGCGCCAGGTTCGATCAGCCCCAGGGCGTAAAAGCCATCGACCACACCCTCGACATCCCCACGGATCGAGGCGAACACCGTCCGCACGAGCGTACGACGGGTCTCGACCGGCACTTCCACCACCATCCCGAAATCGAGCAGTGTGAGCCGGCCCTGCGTATCGACGAACACATTGCCCGGATGCGGATCGGCATGAAAGAGCCCGTCGACCATCATCATCTGCACGTACAACTCCATTACCGACCGCAGCACATCATCGGGCTGCACGCGCCCGGAGCTGATCCAGTCGCCGAGTTGATCGACGCGCCGACCGTCGATGAACTCGAGCACCAGTGCGCGTTGCCGGGTGTAGGCGTCGAAGACTTCCGGCACGCGGATGTTCGGACTGGCGGCGAAGTTGCGGCGGACCTGCTGCGCGTAGCGGGCTTCCTGCCGGAAATCCATCTCATCGGCCACGCGCTTCTCGAACTCATCGAGCACCGTGCGCAGTCCGGTGACGTGCGGCGGGTTCAGGCGTGACGCCACCAGATCAAGGATCCGTCGCGCCGCGCGAATGTCGCCCTCGACGAGTTTCTCGACCCCCGGGCGCAGCACCTTGACGACGACATCACGTCCATCGACGCGGGCGCGATGGACCTGTCCGAGTGATGCCGCCGCCAGCGGCTGCACATCGAACCACTCGAAGACCGTTTCCGGCGGTGCCCCATAGCTCTCGATCAGGCTGGCCCGGATCCGGTCAGCCGGCACACCGGGCACACGGTCGGTGAGCGTCCCGATCGCACTGACGTATGGCTCGGGGATGATGTCGGCGCGGCCGGCGAAGAGCTGCGCCAGCTTGACGAATGTGGGGCCGAGCGACGCCAGCGTGGAGACCATCCGGTCGGCGCGGGCGGCGTGAAACGCCGCCGTGCGCGGCATTGAAGACCCGAGGATCAGCCAGCGGCGCTGATCGCGACGAAAACTCACCAGAACGGGCAGGCACCGCAGCAGAATCTGAATCACACGCATTGATCAAGATACCCCGGTCAGGCGCAGGCGAGCCGCCGGGAGTGGTCTGCGCGGCCGGCGTAGATCGCCTTCCCCACCTTCATCGCAGAATCCGGATGGCATGGCTTTCCTCGTCGGTCCTGAGTCGTCATTCTTCCCGGACCGAAGGTGTGTGACCAGATGCGGCTCACCTGCGGGCGCAGACATGTTCCCATTTCGCTCGACCTGGTGCCGATGCCGTGCCGGTGAGCCGTCCTTCATCTCGATCTCGTGTCCATTCGTATCCTTCCGACGCTGTCCGCGATTCCGCCGTACGTCTTCTCGGAACTTGAACGCCGAAAGACCGTGGCCCGTGCCGCGGGGCACGAGTTCCGTGATCTGGGTATCGGCAGCCCCGACCAGCCGACGCCGGCAGCGATCGTCGAGGCGCTACGCGAGGCAGCACTCCACAGCCCACTGAATCCGTATCCGGCGTTCCGAGGCAGCGATCGGCTGCTCCGTGCGGCGTCGCAGTTCATGGCGACCCGATTCGGCGTCGAGTTCGCGCCGGATCGGGAGGTGGTGGTCCTGGCTGGATCCAAGGAAGGGATTGCCGAGATGCTGGCGGCGGTGGCGGGGCCGGGCGATGTGGTGCTGGCCCCATCGCTGAGCTATCCGGTGTACGTGCGCGCCCCGTTGATGCATGGGGCCTCGGTCCACATGGTGCCAATGGACCCGGCGCGCGGCTGGCAACTCGACTTGGCGAGTATTCCAGCCGATGTGCTCTCGCGCGCACGGGTGCTGATCGCGAACTATCCGAACAATCCGACGGGCGCCGTCACCACCCATGCGGATTTGGCGGAGCTGGTGGCATTCTCAAAGCGGCACAACCTGCTGCTGATGCACGATCTGGCCTACTCGGAACTGACCTTCGACGGGCACGTGGCGCCAAGTGTCTTCGAAGTGCCCGGCGCACGTGATGTGGCGATCGAGTTTCACTCCTGTTCCAAGTCGTTCAACATGGCGGGGATGCGCGTCGGCTTCGTGGTGGGCCGCGCCGATGCGCTCGACGCATTGCTCTCGTATCGCTCCAACGTCGGCTACGGTGTCTCGATGCCGATTCAGCACGCGGCAGCGTACGCTCTCGACCACGTGCGCACGTTGATGCCACCGATCGTGGCCGAGTATCAGCGGCGTCGCGATGCGCTGTATGATGCACTGCAGCAGGGCGGATGGGACGTGGTCGCTCCGCAGGCCGCGATGTATGCCTGGCTGCCACTTCCGGATGGGATGGAGGCCTGGGATGCGGTGGACCGCGTGCTGATGGAGGGACAGGTGATGATCACGCCCGGCCTGGCATTCGGCGAGGCGGGCGCACGCTGGTTCCGGTTGTCGTTCGTGGCGCCGGCCGCGGAGTTGCGCGCAGCAGCCGCACGTGTGGTACAGGTGCTCGGCAGCGTGACCGCCGGCGCGCGCTAACCCTCGATCAGGTGCGGTACGAACTGCGACAGGTTGTCGGTGATGATCCGCTTTGATTCACGAATGCCGATGCCACCGGCTTCCTGCCCGATGATCCACGACCCGATCACCGGGTGCAGGCCATCGAAGTTCGGAATGGTCGCCATCGACTGATACACGTAGCCTTCGTCGCCGTAGTCGCCCTGTGACTCGACCAGTGTCTGGTCGAACATGGTCACGGTGACATTCGCGCCTTCGCGCGACAGCAGCGGCTTTCGCACATAGGCATCCCATGTCAGTGTCTCGGCGATGTCGAGCGATGCGGGCAGCAGATACGGACTCTCCGGAAAGAGCTCCCACAACACGGCCAGCAGCCCCTTGTTCGAGAGCAGCATCTTCCAGACCGGCTCGATCCACTGCATGCGCGTCCCCTGTCGGAGCAACGACTGCACGAAGCGCTCATCCTCGGCGACGATCCACTCCCAGGGATAGAGCTTGAAGATCGATTCGATCACGCGGTCGTCGGCGTCGGTGAAGAAACCGTCGGACGTGACACCGATCTGGTCGATCGAGAGCGTCTCACACGAGATTCCGGCCTGCTCGGCGGTGTCGCGGAGATACGCCAGGGTCATGCCGTCTTCGATGTCGTCCATGCCGGCAAAGTGCACTCGCTCGCCCTGCAAAAACGGAACGAGTCCCTTCCAGTGCTCGATCAGGCGATCGTGGATCGAATTGAACTGGTCCTTCGTCGGAAACTGCTCTTGCAGCCAGAACCACTGCACCACGCTCGCTTCGACCAGCGAGGTCGGCGTGTCGGCGTTGTACTCGAGCAGCTTCGGCGGGCCGAGGCCGTCGTACGCCAGATCAAAGCGACCGTAGAGTGATGGTGGCTCCTGTTCCCACGCCGCCTCGATCAGCGGGATCACATGCGACGGAATGCCGAGGCGCAGGAAGAGGCGTTGCTCGATGATGTGTTGTGCAGCTTCGAGACACATCGCATGCAGCTTGTTCGTCGCGTGCTCGAGCTTGAGAATCTCGTCCATCGTGAACGAGTAGTACGCCGACTCGTTCCAATACGCACCCTTGGCCGAATGCCAGGCCAGACCGAGACTCTCCACCTTCTTCTGCCAGTCGGCGCGCACCGGATGCGCGACACGCTTCACGGCGGCGCCCACTGGCACGACAGAGTGTCACCGACGACGATCGTCTTGTAGCGCTCGAAGGTGAGCAGGCAGGTGTGCCCGTTTGGCGCGATGGCGAAACGCACCGTCTCGATGCTCTCGGAGTCCTCTTCCGATCGCTGATCGCGGACGCCGACCGACTTGACAGTGTCGACGGTGATCGACGCGGCGAGCCGGGCGGAGTCCTCGACGAACTCGGACTCCGCCACGGAATCGGCCTGTGCCTGCGCAATCATCGCCACTTCGCGGGCGCGCGCTTTTTCCTCGGCGCTGGTGCAGGCCATGAGCGCCAGCGCCAAGGCCGCCACAAGCTGTCGTCGCATTCGGTCAGCCTCCCGAGGAGCGACCGCCGCCAAACGACGCACGACCACGCCCGATACTGCCGAAGCCGCCGCGGCCGACGGTCGACCCTGACCGGCCACGCGCAATCGAGGCGGGACGCCGCAGAATGGACGACATCCTGGACGGGTTGAGGGAGGTGCCCGCCGGCGCAACGCGGGTGGCGTACGCCTGCGCGCGCGCATCCAGCGAACGGTAGTTGCCGGCGTACACCGAGGCAGGCGCCGAGTACACCGGCCGGCCAGCACCGATGAGACGGGTGTAGCCCGCGTAATAGAACAGGTACGGGCTCGGATAGACCATCGGGACCCAGGCGCCGTGATAGTTGTAGCCCTTGTTCTGCACCGCCGTTTCGCACGCGGGCGCGTTGAAGGTGCTGGTGTTGCACGGGTCGACCGGCGGTGGCTCGGAGTCACAGCCGGAGACGCCGATCACGATCGTGTTGACGAAGAACAACTGGATACTCGCCGACTTCTTCATTGCTGCTCAGGAGGGTGTTCGGGAAGCGCCATGGCACCGCGAACGACGTCCGGCCGGGCGCGCCAGCGGACCTCTTGAATAGTACGGGATTCCAGCCCTCGCCGTTTCCGTTTCCGGTGAGCGGCCAGGACTTCAGCCGAGCTCTGGGTTGGTCGATCCTCCTCTGAATGGATCGATCCCCGCTCGAGAGGTTCCTCGCCGTCCTGCCAGCCGCCCGCTGGAGCCCCTGGACACGCTGGCTCGCAATCAGCGCACTGAGTCTCTCGGCCCTTGCCGCTGCCGGCATTGCGGCCGACCTGTCGCACCGGGCGGCCGCGGCTGATGCGTGGATCATCGCCCTCAGCATCGGCGCTGCCGTAGCCGCTTTCCTCGCCGCCGCCGATGATGCAGTCGTACCGGCTCGGGTGGCGTGGCGACTGATCGGATTGGGGCTGGTGTGCCAATCGCTGGGCGCCGTGGCCTGGGGGGTCATGCCATTCGCCACCGACCCGGGCCTCTTTGCGAGTTGGACTACGGCCTGCCAGGTCGTCGCCGCGCTGCTGCTCATCGCCGGACTCCTCGCATTCCGCAGCCGGCTGCGGCGGCCCGCCGCGCGGGCGGCGTCCGTCCTCGATCTCACCGTGATGGTGGTGATGGGCGCACTCATCACGTGGTATTTTCTGCATCGCGCGGCGCCAGTGAGCGCCGTTACGGAAGTTCTGACGTCCGCGCCGGTGCGTCTGCTGCTGCCGGGCTTGCGCCTGATGGTACTGGCGTCGACCGGCGCGCTCTGCCAGCGGATGGGCGACCGGGGTGACCGAACTGGAGTCGCGGTGTTCGGCGCCGGAGTCGCCGCACAATTGGCCAGCATCACCGTTTCGAGCTGGGACATCGCGGGCGCTGCTGCAGTACCGGGGGTATTGAATGGCCTTGGTGCGCTGCTGGTGTTGCTCGGCATCCTCACGGTGCTGAACACGCCGCGGACGACGAAGGCGCGATCGACGCTCCCCACGGATGGTGTCTTCCGCGCGTCGTTCGTCCCTTTCGGATCGGTCATCCTTGCGGCGCTGCTGCTGCTCGATCTTGCGTTGACACACGGTCGCGACGAGATCGCGTTGTTCGTGACCGTGATGTTCGTCCTGATCCTGGTCGTGATCACGCGACAGGCGATTGCGGTCCGCGAGCGCGCGCGGCGCAACGCAGCGCAAGCCCACGCCGAAAGCGAGACCCGCTTTCGCTCGCTGGTGCAGCACTCGACAGACCTGATCACCATTCTCGACCGGGCCGACACGATCCGCTACGCGAGTCCGGCCATCGCGCGGGTGTTCGGGTACGACGCCGCCGAACTGGAAGGCACGTCGCTGCGCGATCTCGTGCACGCCGATGATGTGGTGCCAATGCTCGGTTTCCTCACCGATGCCGCGCGGCCTGCCAGTGGTACGGCCACCAGTCACTGGCGCATGCGCGATGCCAGCGGCCAGTGGCGCAAGGTGGAGAACGTTGCCGTCAATCTGCTGGCCGACCCGACGGTCGGTGGTGTCGTGCTCACCACACGCGATGTGAGCCATCGCAAGGCGCTCGAGGAGCAGTTGGTGCACCGCGCCTTCCATGACGAACTGACGGGACTCGCCAACAGGGCACTCTTCACCAACCGCGTCGAGCAGGCGCTGCTGCGCGCCTCCCGTGAGGCACATCGTACGGCCGTGCTCTTTCTCGACCTGGATGACTTCAAGGAGATCAACGACTCGCTCGGGCACGCTGCGGGTGACGCACTGCTGACGCAGGGTGCTGATCGCCTGCGCGCCTGCCTGCGCGCCGGTGATACCGCCGCGCGGCTTGGTGGTGACGAATTCGCGGTGCTGATCGAGGGATGCCAGGACGACGGCGAAGAAGCGATGTACGTCGCGGACCGCATCTCGAACGCGTTTGCACGTTCGTTCACTCTCGAGGACCGTGAGGCCTTTGCGACAGCCAGCGTCGGGCTGGCGATCACCAGTGGCCAGGAGACTGGGGACGAGCTGCTGCGCAACGCCGACCTCGCGATGTATCTGGCCAAGAAGCGCGGCAAGGCCAGGGTGGAGCGGTTCGCACCCCATATGCACGAAGAGGTGGTCGAGCGTCTCGATCTGCTGGCTGACCTTCGCTACGCCATCGAACGCGACGAACTCGAGCTCGAATACCAACCGATCGTCGATCTCGAGACGCGCAAGGTGAGCGGGCTCGAAACACTCGTGCGCTGGGACCACCCCCGTCGCGGCCGGATTGCGCCGGCGGACTTCATTCCGATCGCCGAGCAGTCCGGATTGATCGTCCCGATCGGGCGCTGGGTGATGCTCCATGCGTGCGCACATGCACGTCATTGGAGCCGGTCACTCCCCGAATTGTTGCCGGTCACCGTCACCGTCAACCTCTCGGCGCGACAACTGGGTGACGTCAACCTCGTCGATGACGTTGCCAATGCACTGCGGGTCGCCGGCCTTCGCAAGGATCAGCTGGTGCTCGAGCTCACGGAGAGCACGCTCCTTGCCAACAGCGAGGAGACAGTCGGAATCCTGACGGAGCTCAAGGCGCTGGGCGTGCGCTTGGCCATTGATGATTTTGGCACTGGGTACTCATCACTGAGCTATCTGCACCGCTTTCCGGTGGACGTGCTCAAGATCGACAAGAGCTTCGTGGATGGCGTGGCCAATGGCCCGGGAGCTGGTGCCCTCGCCAGCGCCGTCATTGCACTCGGCAACTCGCTCGGTTTGAAGACCGTGGCCGAAGGCATCGAGAGTGATGCGCAGTACGATGCGCTGCTGGCGCTTGGCTGCAAATTCGGCCAGGGATTCCTGTTCTCGCACCCGCTGCCACCGGGCGAGGTGATGCCCTTTCTCATGGTGCATGGGCAACTGGCGATGGCCAACATGGACACGCGACAGCTCACGCCGGCGTCGAGCGATCCGATCGCGCCATGAGGCAAGCCGGGTTCCGGCGATGGTTAGTTTGATGCCATGAGCACTGACCGCGCTGCGCCGCCGCCGAAAGTCCTGCTGGTGGCAGCCTTCGCGGCGCTCTACATCATCTGGGGTAGTACGTACCTTGCCATCAAGATCGGCGTCGAGACGATTCCGCCGTGGCCCATGATCGCCGCCCGCCACGCCCTGGCGGGTATGGTGCTGTTCACGACGTTGCGACTGAGCGGTGTTCCATTGCCGAAGCGCGAACACTGGCGCGGCGCAGTGACCGGCGGGCTGATGCTGCTGGTGGTTGGCAACGGGCTGGTCGCATACAGCGCGCACCGGCTCCCGAGCGGGCTGGCGAGCATGGTGGTCGCCACGACACCCATCTGGATGGTGGTCACGGAAAGCCTGCGCCCGAAAGGTCAGTTGCCACGTGTGAAGGAGTGGCTCGGGTTGGCGCTTGGGCTGGTGGGCCTGGCGCTCCTGGCCGGTCCGAGTCTCGCAGCGGCGGTACGCGGCGAGGCCGGTGCGGTGGACGTCGGTGCGGTTGGCCTCCTGCTTGTGGGCGCGTCGTCATGGGCCGTCGGTTCAGTGCTGGGGCGCGAGATGCCACGACCGGACAATGCCTTCATGGGCAGTGCCCTCCAGATGCTCTGCGCCGGTGGCTTCCTCACCGTGGCCTGCCTGCTCACCGGCGAGTGGACGCAGGTGGATCTGCCAACGGTGTCACCGCGATCGTGGGTCGCGTTCGTCTACCTGATCGTGTTTGGCAGCCTGCTGGGCTTTACCGCCTTCGTCTGGCTGCTGCGTGTTGCAAAAACCTCGCACGTGGCGACGTATGCGTATGTGAATCCAATCGTCGCGCTGCTGCTCGGCGCCTCGATCGGGCACGAGACCATCACGCCGATCATGTTGATCGCGGCCTGCGTCACGCTGGCTGGTGTGATGTTGGTCGTGATGCCACCGCTCAAGGCCAGGGCGTAACTCCGCTCGTCAGTCGCGCTTGCCGAGCGACTCCCAGAGATGCAGGGTGGCATAGGCGCGCCAGGGTCGCCAGGCCTCCGCGCGTGAGAGGATGTCGCGCGTTCGTATGCCGGCGTTGGTCATCGCCTTCAGCACGCCAAGGTCGGCAGCCGGGAATGCATCCCGATCGCCCAGCGCGCGCATGCGCACATAGTGCGCCGTCCACGGGCCGATTCCCGGCAACGCGATCAATGTGGCCTCTGCCTCGTCGGTCGGCGCACCGCGCAATGCGTCGAGATCGATGGTGCGCGTTGCGACCGCCACCGAGACGCCGTGCAGCGTGGCGGCCTTGGCGTTGGTGAGCCCGATGGTTTTCAATGTGTCGGCACCGGCGGCGGCCAGTGTGTGCGGAGATGGAAAGCCAAGCAGCGGCAGCTGACCGTCGACCGCCGCCAGTGGCGTGCCGAATGCGCGCACCAGCCGGTCGGTCATGGTGCTTGCGCCGACCACGCTCACCTGCTGACCCAGCACCGCGCGAATGATCCCTTCGAAGGGATCCAGCAGCTGCGGCAAGCGCAGAAAGGGGCGCGCCTTGAGCAGCGGCTTCAACAGCGCGTCACGCTTCGCCAGCGCACGGAACGGCGTCAGGTCGGTGGCGAGATCGAAACTGCGTTCCACCAACGCACGAATCGCAGCGGAATTCAGTGCCGGTCGAGTCCGTGCAACGATCGCGTGCGCCGCCTCGTCGTATTCAAGGTCAAGCAGCAGATGCGCACCGGTGGCATGCTCCCGAACACTGCGCAGATAGTGCAGACCGTCGACACGCTCCAGTGCGTCGACGGTTCGCACCACCAGATATCGCAGGGTCCAGCGGACATCGACATCAATCGGCAGCGGAATCGTCGTTCGGCGCGACCACGCCGGCAGCACCGTCACGATGCCTTGCGGCGTCGAACAGCGGCTGGCGGTGCGCCATCGCCCCGTGGGGTCGCGGCGCCTTCCACCTGCAACAGCGCCTTCTTGATCTCATTGCCCCATCGATATCCGCTCATCGAACCGTCGGAATGGATCACACGGTGACAGGGGATGACGACGGCAACCCGATTGGTGGCGCAGACGTTCGCCACCGCGCGCGCGGCACCGGGCTTGCCAACCGAGGCCGCGATCTGCGAGTAGCTGCGGGTTTCGCCGAATGGGATCGCGATCAACGCGTCGAGTACACGCTGCTGAAACGCCGTCACCTGCAGGTCGATCTCGACGTCGGCAACGGTGGAGTCTCCGCGAAGCCGTGCCACCACCGCGTCGAGCATGCCCGAGAGCGCACCATCAGTGGCCGCCGTCACGTCGGCGCGCGGGAATTCTGCCTGAAGCTCGCCGACCAGCGTGTCGTCGCTGGCGGCGAGCGATACCCAGCAGAGGCCAAGCTCGGTCGCGCCGATGACGAGTCGGCCGAGTGATGTGTCGGTCGCAGCCCATCGAATGGTCACGCCCTCACCGCCACGTCGATATGCCGACGGCGTCATGCCAAGATGTCGCGTGGCATCGGCGTATGCCCGGCTCGACGCAGCGTATCCCGCGTCGAACGTCGCTGCACTGACTGTGCTGGCGCCGCGTAGTGCGCGGCGGAAGGAGTCGGCGCGACGGCTGCGCAGGTACGCCGACGGTGAGTCACCGACAATGGCCGTGAAAAGGCGCTGCAGGTGAGCAGCGCTCATGCCGACGTGCGTGGCGAGTTCGACCAATGGGATCCGGCCTTCCCTGCCGGATGCCACCGCATCGTCGAGCAACGCGCGGGCGCGCAGAACGGCAGCCTCGGCGCGGGTCTGCTCGATCGGGACGGTCTCGACGATGGGCATGTACAGCAAGCTGGCAGCGGTCATGAGGATCTCCAAGAAGATGGTCCCCAAGGATCGCTGCCAGCCCGAATGTTCGCCTCCCGAATCGTGCGAACCAGCTCAGGGCAGCCGCACCAGCCCGAGCGAAAGGATGAAGGCGCGCGGGAAGCCTGGTTCAAAGGCCACCGACTGTCCGCCGACGACATCCGGGTTGAGGAACCCCGATGTCAGGTAGCGACGGTCGAGCAGGTTCTCGACGCGGACGAAACCGGTCAGGCCCATCTGGCGATACAGGCGGGCGGGGTGGCGCAGTGAGAGGGTCGCATTGAAGACCGTCGCCGACGGCAGATCGACACGGTTCGCGTCATCGAGCACGTAGCTGCCGGTGTACTGCACTTCGCCATCGAACCGGAAGGGTGTGTCGCTCACGTCATATCGAATGCCGCCGGAGGCCATCGTTCGCGGCACACCAACCATCGAGTTTCCCGAGTAGTTGGCGAACTGACCCGGCTTGCCATAGTGCACCGAGTCCACCGAGTAATCGATGTACTTCGCGCGCATCAATGTGGTCGTACCGCGCAGCGCAAAGCCCTCCTCGAGCTCGAGCTCACCGCCCAGTTCCACTCCTTGACGGCGGGCCTTCGATGCGCTGAAGTAGAATCGGCCACCACGGTACGGCACCAGTTCGTTCTGAACCTCGGTATCGAACACCGAGAATTCATACCGCAATGTCTTCGTGCCTGGCGCGGTCAGTGCGAGGACATTCCGTGTCCCGACTTCATAGGTGAGGGACCGGATCGGCTTGAGCAACGGGTTGATGCCGGTCACCGTGTCCTGGCCGAAGGTCGAGGCGGGATCAGTCTCGTTGTTGGCCGGCACTTCGACGCCACCACCGATGTTGGCGTAAAAGACATTCGTGCCTGCGGCGCGATACACGGCGCCGAGCTTTGGCGAGAATTGCGAGAAGCTCTTGCTTCCGCTGAGCTTCGGCCGGATGCGATCGGTGAGCCCATAACGAATCGCGTCATACCGGCCACCGATGTTGAACATCACTCGCGAATTGACAGCCCACTGATCCTGCACGAACAAGCCGCCTGTTGTGGCCTGCTCGTTCTTGTCCTGCTGCAGCGTGGTGCCCTTCTCGCCCGCAGGCGTGAGCGACCAGAACTTGGCCGGGCCGTCCTGATGCTGCACATCGGCACCGAACAGCAGGTTGTGCGTTCCGTACTGCTCACGGAAATTGATGCCGCCACCACCGTGCACGCGATTGAACTCACGATAGGTATTGCGCTCGGAACGAATCAGCGTCTTGGGCGCGACGTACGACATGATCGTCAGCACACCGTCGTCGCCATCGGCAACTTCGAGCGTCGTGCCGAACCGGATGACCTGATTTTCACGCCGTTCGCGGCGGGTGTTGTAAGTCGCGTTGGCGTTACGCGGTGTGGCCTGCGCTTGCGCCGCCGTCAGCGGACCGGGGATGCCGAAGTCGTTCTGAGCGCCCGACAGGCGCATCGACAGGCGCGTGCTCTTGCCAAGCGGCGTCACCAGCCCCGACGACAGCAGCGTACGCTCGCCGGCCGAGTTGCGGCGCCATCCGTCGGACTCCGTGCGCGAAACCGCGGCGTACATCCGCGAATCTCCGGTGCCGGTGCTGGTCTGCGCAATCGCGCGGCGCAGGCCGAAGCTGCCGGCCATCGTCCTGAAGTCGAAAAGATTCCCTTCCAATGGGGTGGAATTGATCGAGATGACGCCGCCCGCCGCATTCCCGAACAGCGCCGAGGCGTTCGAGCGGACCACATCGACTCCGGTCATGGTGCCAAGATCGATCAGATCGAGGCTCGTGCGCCCATCCGGCTCCGTCTCGGGAATGCCATCGATCATGACACGAATGCCGCGCATCGTTGCCGCATTCGACCGATCGCCGGCGCCACGTGCTCCGAAGCCACGAATGGTGATTCGGGTGTCGACGCCGCCCGAACGTGACATTGCCATCACCCCCGGAATACCCTGCAGTGCGTCGGCGAGCCCGATGCCGGCGGTCGTGCGCAGCCGCTCGAGTCCGACAGACGTGACCGCGAACGGCGTGAGCGACAGCGGCGTCGTGCTTCTCGTGGCCGTGATCACCATACGCGGCAGCGTGCCAGCGCGCGTGGAATCAACCTTGGAAGTGTCGGGTCGCTGTTGGGCGGCCAGCGGGCCACCCGAGAACAGCGCAAGTGCAAGGACGCGTCGAATGCGCATGGCCACGATCTGAAGATGATTCGGTAGGGTCGTGCTGGGAACGATACGCATTCGCGACCCGGTTCGTTTGGCTTCGGTGTGCGCGGGATACGCGGCGAACCGTCGAGCAGCCGCTGAACTGACCCTCCCTATCCGTTTGGCCGATGTCGGCGGGTGGCCCCATGGGCGAGCCTTGTCTCCGACGCGGCCAGCCATGCCGGACGCGGGAACCATCGACACGCCATCCCAACCCCCATCGACCCATGTCGACCCTCACGGAAATTTCTGACCAGCTGGCCGACGCCGTCAGCACCGCAGCGGCCAGCGTCGTCGCCGTTCATGCCCGCCCACGTCTTGCGAGCACCGGGGTGCATTGGCGTGATGGCGTGATCGTCACTACCGACGCCACCGTGCGGCGCACCGACGATCTCTCGGTCACCCTCCCGAACGGGCAGCGGGTGACGGCCACGCTCGCCGGCCGCGACCCGGGCACCGACCTGGCTGCCCTGCGCATCCCGACCGGGCTGTTGCCGGTAGCGACCCACGCCGCGGCGGCCGACCTGCGGCCTGGCAACCTCGTCCTGGCGCTCGCCCGCACCGGCAACGACGGGCCGCACGCCACCTTCGGTGTGGTGAGCAATGTGGGCGACGCCTGGCGGACATGGCGCGGCGGTACCCTCGATCGCCGCGTCCAAAGTGATGTGGAGCTCCCGCCTGGCTTCGGTGGCGGTCCGCTGGTCACAGCCCACGGGGCCATCGCCGGCATCAACTCGGGCGGGATGAGCAAGCCGCTGTGCATGACCATTCCCGACACCACCATCGATCGCATCCTCGATGCCGTTCTCAACCGCGGGTATGTCGCGCGGGGCTGGCTCGGCGCGAGCATGCAACTGGTCAAGTTCTCCGACAGCGCCAGCGCCAAGCTCGGTTTTGATGGCCGTGGCGGTCTGGTGATCCTGGACGTCGAGCACGACAGCCCGGCCGCCCACGGAGGCGTGATGATCGGCGACGTGCTGGTGCGGATCGACGACACCCGGATCACGCAGCACGATGACGTGATGACCTTTCTGGGCAGTGATCGCGTTGGCACCACGGTGCAGCTGCACGTCGTCCGCGGCGGCGCGGTGGTGGTCGTTCCGGTGACGATCGGTGAGCGTCCGCGCCAAACCCGATAGACTGCCTGCGTGGACGATGACGTCATTCATCTGACGCTTGGGGTGATGCCCGCGATCGTGCGGGCTCGCCTGAGCGCTGGTCTTGGAGCGCGTGACGGTGTGCTGCTCGACGACGGGCGGGCGCACCGTGCGTCGCGTTCGCACGCCGCGCACGCGGTGTTCGTCACGGAGTGGCCGAGCGCTGACGAGCCGAATGATCCGCGCGCTGCAACGGTGTATCTGATCGATCCCGGTGTGCATCCCCCGCCGGCACAGTTGGCACGAGGAAGCGCCGCGTGGCTGCCGCTGGATTCGGACGCCGACGATGTCGTGGCCGCCGCGCATGGCGTGGTGCGCGGGTTGACGGTCATTTCTCCGGCCGTGCTTCCAGCGGCGAGCGGCGCGCGCGACCGCGCCACGCGGCGAGAACAGCGCGCGGCAGCCGTCGCCAGCGGTGACGCAGAACCCCACCTGACGGATCGCGAACTCGAAGTGCTCCGGGCGCTGGCCGAAGGCATGGGCAACAAGCAGATCGGCGGGCGCCTTGGCATCAGCCCCAGTACGGTCAAGTATCACCTCCAGGCAATCTTCGCCAAGCTGGGGGTCCGGACGCGGAGCGAGGCGGTGTCGTACGGTCTTCGGCGGGGTGTGGTGCCGCTCTGACGTCGTCGGATCGCGCGACGGCGTTCCGACGCACACCTTTCCGGGTACGGTCAGCGCGCCGCGCGCAGGTCGCAGCCTTCACCCGGACTGAGATGCCGAGATACACGAAGAATCGCCTGTTCGTCTTGCTTGGGGTCGTCATGGCCGGATCGGCCACGGCGCAATTGCCGCGCGCTGCCAGCGCCACCGCGCCAATGCTCACCACGCTGGACGCCGGCGCCGCCCATTACGCCGATGTGGCGAAGCAGATCTGGGGCTTTGCCGAAGTCGGCTACATGGAAGCGAAGAGTTCCGCGCTGCTGCAATCCGAACTGCGCACGGCCGGCTTCACGGTCACGGCGGGCATTGCCGGTGAACCGACGGCGTTCGTCGCGGAGTTTGGCAGCGGCAAGCCGGTGATTGCGATACTCGGAGAGTACGATGCGCTGCCTGGGTTGTCGCAAGCCGCCACGCCAGAGCGAAGCGCGCTGGTGACTGGCGGCCCAGGGCATGGCTGCGGCCACCACCTCTTCGGCACCGCCAGCACCGCCGCCGCGATTGCGCTCAAGCAGTGGATGCAGGCGAACAACGTCAAGGGCACGCTGCGCATGATCGGCACGCCGGCCGAGGAAGGTGGCGCCGGCAAGGTCTACATGGTGCGCGATGGTGTCTTTGCTGATGTCGATGCGGTGATCGCGTGGCACCCGGGTGACGAGAACGCCGTCAGCGGCGGTCGCTCGATGGCGAATATCTCCGGCAAGTTCCGCTTTCATGGGCTCAGCGCGCACGCTGCGGCATCGCCCGAGCGGGGCCGCTCCGCACTCGACGGCGTGGAAGTGATGAGCGTGATGACGAACTATCTCCGCGAACACATTCCCGACGGCAGTCGCATTCACTACGTCATCACCAACGGCGGCAAGGCGCCCAACGTGGTTCCGGACGAAGCGGAGGTGTACTACGTGGCGCGGCACGTCGACATGGCAATCGTCAAGGACATCTGGGAGCGCATCACCAATGCCGCTCGCGGCGCGGCGCTCGGCACCGGTACCACGTTCGACCTGCAGCTGGTCGGGTCGGTCTACGCGCTGCAGCCGAACGAGACACTGGCGCGCGTGCAACAGCGGGCGCTCGAGCGCGTTGGAGGCTTCACCTACACGCCCGAGGAGCGTGCCTTTGCCGAACGACTGCAGAATTCGACGGCATTTACGCCAGTGGCCCTCGAGAACACCGCGCGGATCAAGCCGCTGGTGCTCGATCAGGCCGACGCAGGCTCGACCGACGTCGGCGACGTGAGCTGGGTGGTGCCGACCGTGCAGTTGTCCACCGCCACCTGGGTGCCTGGGACGGCCGCGCATTCCTGGCAGGCAGTGGCGGCAGGCGGCATGAGTATTGGAGCGAAGGGCATGATGGTCGCCGCGAAAGTGATGGCGCTCACGGGCGCTGATCTCTTTTCGTCGCCAGCGACGATCGAGGCGGCGAAAGCCGAGCTGGTGCGTCGCCGCGGTGCAAACTTTGCCTACACCACGGCACTGGGCGCACAGAAGCCACAGCTGGACTACCGGAAGGGCAGCGTACCCTGACTGACGCCTGAGCGTGCGGAGCATCAACCATGCTGACTGAAATGCGACACCTGCTGGACCACATGGCGTGGGCCGATGATGCCATGCTGCGGGCGCTTGACGGAGCGCCGAGCGTGCCAGCGGAGGCGGCGCGCGAACTGGCGCATATCCTGGCCGCAGAGGAGAACTGGCTGGCGCGCCTCGAGCGCCGCGCGCCACGCTCCGCGATCTGGCCCGACATGACTGTAGTAAATCTGGCGCAGCTGGCGGAGTGCGTGCACTCGGGGTTTGCGCAATTCCTCGACGCGCAGACCGAAGCGGATCTGCACCGCATGGTGTCGTATACGAACTCTGCGGGCATCCTGTTCGAGACGTCGGTGCGCGATATTCTGCATCAGGTTTTTCTTCACGCGCAGTACCACCGGGGCAAGGTGAATCTGCTGTTGCGGCAGGCGGGGCTGACGCCGGCGCCGGTTGACTACATCGCGTACGTCCGTGGGTTTCCGACGGCGGTCACGCCTGTCGGCGGCTAGTAAAGCGTCGATGAAGTCTCTTGGCCGTCGGTTGTAGCGTTTGGCGCAAGCTGGTATTGCAACGCCTCGCGATACTGGCCGCCTTTCTCGAGCACAGAAAGATCAGACGAAGAGCAAACTGCCTGACGCAAAGGCGCAAGGACGCAAAGGCGTAAAAGCAGTCTGCGGGATCCAGATACCTCGGCGCGATGTGATGGTCAGCAGCGAATTCAGCCGGGACGTTTTGTAACAGCAACGGCAGCCGCGCGGTGTTTCTGCTCTTCCCATTCATCTGCAGTCCTTTGCGTCTTTGCGCCTTTGCACCTTTGCGTTAAGCAGTTGCCCTTACGCCGTTGCCGTGAGACCGTTGCGCTCGTGTCGCCGACCCAGAGGGAGGCTCCGCGCGATGCCATCGCGCCGCGTGGAATGGGCGAAAGCCATCGGGCCACCAAGATGGCATTTCTGGCACAGCACTCGCGCACCATGCCGCGCACGGCGGTAGAGTATGCGTATGCACATTCTCGCCCTCACCGGTAGTCTCCGCGAGCGCTCGATCAACACCGAGCTGCTTCGAGCCTTCGCACTGGTCGCGCCGATGGGAACGCGTGTGACACTGTTCGACGGCCTCGGCTTGCTACCGCACTTCAACCCTGACCTCGATCAGGAAGGCATGGTTCCGCCGCTCGCCGTCGCCCAGCTGCGCGCAGCAGTGGCGGCCGCAGACGCGCTGTTGATTTCGTGTCCGGAGTACGCGCACGGTGTGGCCGGGTCGTTCAAGAACCTGCTCGACTGGCTGGTGAGCGGGAGTGAGATGCCGGGCAAGCCGGTGTGCGTCGTGAGCGCCTCAGCGGGTGCCCGGTTCGGCCCGCCGTCGCTGGTGGAGACACTGCGCGCGATGTCGACGGTGGTCGTGACGGGAGAAGCGGTGACGATTCCCGTGAACGGACGACGTCTCGACGCCGCCGACATCGCTGCCGATGCGGACCTGACAAATGGGATTCGCGCAACGTTGGGGGCGATTGCCGAAACCGTGACTGCCGCGCAGACTTCTCTCGAATGATCGTCGCACTGACGTCTCCTCACTCCGCCGCTCGGCGCGCATGCACTTCTCTCAACCGCCCCCGAGTCCGACTGGCATGATCGAAATCCGTATGCTTCTGCCGACGGAAGGCAAGCTCCTCAGCGATCTCGAAGACGATGTTTTCGATGGCGTCATTGAGGTCGCGTGGCGCGATGAGTTCTTTGCCGATCCCCGGCATCATCTCGCGGCCGCGTTTGACGGTCCGCGGATCATCGGGATGGCGAGCGGCGTGCACTACCTGCATCCGGACAAGCCGCCCGAAATGTTCATCAACGAGGCGGGGGTGGCTGGCGCCTACCAGAATCAGGGCATCGGCCGCAAACTCCTCAAGACGCTCCTCGCCCACGCTGCGACGCTCGGCTGCGAGTCGGCGTGGGTGCTCACCGAAACCGACAACGCAGCGGCACGGAAGATGTACGCCGCGGCGGGTGGGATCGAGGCACCTGATCGCCCCGTGCTGATCGAATTCAGGCCCTGAGCCCCACGGCCGGCTCGCCAGGGTTGCGCCGGCACGCGTCCGGCTGCAGCGTTGCAGCCCACAGGCCGGTGGCGATGCGTTGCCACACTGGTTCGCAGTCACTTCCTTCGCGGGGCGTATCGTGGAACGACGTACATTCGTGCTTCAGGCCGCCGCCGCCGCAATGACACTCCCCGTGTTGGCGCGCCAGTCGGCTGCGCCGCCGTTCAGAATCTCGCTGGCACAGTGGTCGTTTCACAAAGCGCTGTTCGCAAAACAGATGGACCATCTCGACTTCGCGCGCGTGGCACGACGGGACTACGGGATCGAGGCGATCGAGTACGTCAACGTGTTCTTCAAGGACAAGGCGACCGACGCGGCCTATCTGGCGGAGATGAACCGACGGGCGAAGGACGAAGGTGTCTACCAGCACCTGATCATGTGTGACGGCGAAGGCGCACTTGGTGATCCCGATACGGCCAAGCGGAAGCTCGCGGTGGACAATCATCGCAAGTGGCTCGACGCGGCAAAGACGCTTGGGTGCGCGACGATCCGGGTCAACGCGCAGAGCACTGGCACACCCGACGAGCAGCAGAAGCTGGCGGCGGATGGCCTGCGACAGCTGGTGGAGATCGCAGCGCCGATGAACCTGAACGTGATCGTCGAGAATCACGGCGGACTTTCGTCGCACGGCGACTGGCTGGTGGGCGTGATGACACTCGTCAATCACCCGCGCATGGGCACCCTACCTGACTTCGGCAACTTCTACGACTACGACCGCTATCAGGCGGTGACCGAGATGATGCCATTTGCCAAGGCAGTCAGTGCCAAGTCAAACGACTTCGACGCCAGTGGCAACGAGACGCACACCGATTATCGTCGCATGATGCGCATCGTGCTGGCGGCGAAGTTTTCGTCGTGGGTTGGCATTGAGTACGAAGGCGACGTCATGCCGGAACCGGAGGGCGTTCGCTCCACGCTGCGTTTGCTGCAGCGACTGCAGAAAGAGATGGGCTGATCTACAGTTCACGCACGGCGGTCAGCCGTCGGCCGTGACTTCCTGTCGCAGGCGCGCGCTGGTGATCCCGGCTTCGATCAGGCGCATCACCGCCAAGGCGTCCGCCGCCGGCACCGGGTTTGGTCCGACGCCGCGAATCGCGTCGCGAACCGCGGCATAGTAGCGGCGGTAGTCACCAGGCTCACCTGCGATACTACGCGTCAGGACACCTTCATCGTCCACCGACGTCAGACTGCCAGGTCGCGAATCGTGCCCCCATGTCTCGTCGCCCGGCGTCCGCCCCGCCTTCAGCGCGTCTTCCTGACTATCGAGCCCCTGCTTCACGAAACTGCCGCGCGTACCGTGGACGGAAAAGCGTAGCGCACTGGCCGCCATGAGCGTCGACGCATGGAGAATGACCCGAAGACGGGGATACCGAAGCAGCGCATGGAAATAGTCATCGGCCTCGGCTCCTGTTCGCTGCCTGGCGATATCGACGGTGATGCCGAGTGGCATTCCGAACAGCTGCAGTGCCTGATCGATCAGATGCGGGCCGAGGTCGTACCAGAGACCGGCACCAGGCCCGCTGCGTTCGCGCCATCGATCGCGCACCTCCGGTCGGAATCGATCGAAGTGCGATTCGAACTGCGTCACCGTGCCGAGCGCGTCATCTGCAATCAGCTGCCGCAGCGTGAGAAAGTCAGCGTCGTAGCGACGGTTCTGAAACACCGAGAGCACGCGCCCAACCCGCGCGGCGTGCGCCGTGACGGCCTCCGCTTCGGCGAGCGTGACCGTGAACGGCTTGTCCACCACGACGTGTTTCCCGGCATCGAGGGTGGCATGCGCCTGGCGCGCGTGGACCGCATTGGGCGTTGCGATCACCACCAGGTCCACCGCCGGATCCGCGAGAACATCCGCCAGATCCGGTGTCACACGAGCACGCGGAAAATCGGCCTGAACGCCTGCGGGATTGCTCGAGACGACGCTGTGCAGCACGAGCCCGTCAACCGACGCGATCAGCGGCGCATGAAAGACCTTCCCGACGAATCCGTACCCCACCAGAGCAACCTGCAGCGGCGTGGTCATGACGGATCCATGCGGTCGGGGTGGGTCAGCGCGTCACGACCTCGCGTCGCCACGCATCCAGTACCGGCAACGCAGCGCCTGCCGCCGTGATCGCCAGCGACAGAACGATACCTGTCTGCCCTGCGGCCAGCAGCACCAGACCCACCGATGCCAACAGCGCGCCGCCGATCAGCACCGTCTCTTCACGACGCTGCATCACCCGACCCCAGACGATCCGGAGCCATCGGCGATGGACCGCGAGCAATTTCGTGTTGGTGATCGCCAGCCCCTCGACCGCCCACGCATTCGTCGGATCGAGCTCACGGGCCTGCTCGAACTCGACCCGTGCACCCTGTACGTCACCCGACTCGAGGAGTGTCCAGGCGTGCCCCGTGCGGGCAAGCGCATTGGCCGGGTAGCGATGCGCGAAGGCGCGCCAGGTATCGCCGGCCCGTGCATCGAGTCCCTTGCCGGCGGCGATCGCGGCCCGCAACGGGAGCAGTTCCTCCTCGTCCGCGCCGTGCGACGCCGCGTCCGCCAGGGCGGCACGCGCCGCCTCCCACTCCGCCTTCTGCAAGTAGACCCTGGCCAGCAGCACGTGAGTGTCCGACTCGTCCGGATTCAGCGCGACCGACCGCTCGGCCGCGCGCTGAGCGCCGGGCAGAATACCCGCGCGGAGCAGGACGACACCTCGGGTCCAGTGGGCGAAGGCCGCGATGGGCGCCTGTTGTATGGCCGTCGCACTGGCGCTCAGGGCGCCGGTCATGTCATCGGTCTCCAGCAGCAGGAGCGCCCGCATGCCATACAGCCAGGCGTCGCCCGGCCCGACGATCAGGCACTGGTCGAGCAGCGCGAGCGCCTCCGTGAACCGGGCATCGGCGATGAGTTCGCCCAGCCGGGCACTGATCACGGATTCTTCGAACTGCGACATACGCGTTGGGAACGGTGAGAGGGTTGGCCAGACACCTGAGCAATGGTCGGGCCACTCGCCGGACGGCCAAACATCTGGGTGCAGCGGCTAACTTTGCTTGGGTGTCACATGATCCCGCGGCCTTTCTGGCCCAGCTCCGCGACGCCCGAGCCACCTATTCGCTCCCTGCGCGCCTGCACGAAACCGTGCGCGATTGGATGCGCAGCGTGCTGTCCCTGCTCTTCCCGCACGCAGCGCCCCCGGCCGCCAGTCGACTCGATGCAGGCATCCGCGTCGAATATGACAGTGTGGCGTCAACGCTGCAGAACCTGTTGCGCGAGATGCTCGCGGACGAACACCATGCCAGCGCCGTTACCGACGGGCTGATGGCCGCGCTGCCGCAGATCCGGACCCGGCTGTATGCCGACGCCGAGGCGATTCACCGGATGGACCCTGCCGCCCAGAGCATCGACGAGGTATTTCTGGCCTACCCGGGATTCCTGGCCACCATCTGCCACCGGGTTGCCCAGCCGCTCTGGCAGCAGCGTGTGCCAATCGTACCCCGCTTGATCACGGAATGGGCGCACGAGCGGACTGGGGTGGATCTCCACCCTGGCGCCACTATCGGTGATCGATTCGCCATCGATCACGGCACTGGCATCGTCGTCGGCGAGACAGCCCGGATCGGCAACGATGTCCGCCTCTACCAAGGGGTGACACTGGGCGCGTTGCGCGTCAGCAAGGGCCTGGCGAGTATACAGCGACATCCGACGATCGAAGACGATGTGACGGTGTATGCCAACGCGACGATTCTCGGCGGCCGAACGGTCATCGGCCGTGGCAGCGTGATCGGTGGTAATGTGTGGCTCACCCACAGCGTACCACCCGGATCGATCGTGACCCATGCGGTGCCTGATGAACGGCTCCGTCACGACTACCCACTGGAATTTGAGATATGACGCGCGCTGCATCGATTCTCGGCACCATCGGTAATACGCCGCACGTGCACCTCGCACGCCTTTTCGGATCCCGCGTCGATGTCTGGATGAAGCTCGAACGCGCAAATCCGGGTGGCAGCATCAAGGATCGCATTGCGTTGTCGATGATCGAGGATGCGGAAGCGCGTGGCGTACTGGTGAAGGGCACGGTGATCATCGAACCAACCAGTGGCAACACGGGCATCGGTCTCGCCATCGTGGCGGCCGTCAAGGGCTACCGCCTGCTACTAGTGATGCCCGAGAGCATGTCGGTCGAGCGGCGGCGAATCATGCTGGCCTACGGCGCCGAATTCGAACTCACACCGCGTGAGCTCGGCATGAAAGGCGCGATCGCGCGGGCGAAGGAATTGAACGAAACGACACCGAACTCGTGGATGCCGCAACAGTTCGACAACCCCGCCAACATCGCGGTGCATCAGCATATCACGGCGCGCGAAATCCTGGCCGACTTCCCCGAGGGGCTCGACTACTACATCACCGGCGTCGGCACGGGCGGCCACATCACCGGCGTGAGTGAGGTGCTGAAGGAGCAGATGCCCGCCCTGAAGACCTTTGCCGTCGAGCCAGCGAAGTCACCGGTCATCAGCGGTGGCGCGCCAGGGCCGCACAAGCTGCAAGGGATTGGCGCGGGGTTCATTCCCACCAACCTGCATACCGCCACACTCGATGGCACCATCCAGATCACCGAAGAGGATGCGTTCGAGTACGCACGTCGCGCGGCGCGCGAGGAGGGCATCTTCATCGGGGCGTCGAGCGGTGCGTCGCTGGCGGCAGTCGCGCAAATGCTGCCGTCGATGCCGGACGGCGCGCGTGTGCTCACCTTCTGCTATGACACGGGCGAGCGATATCTGTCCGTGGACGGACTGTTTCCCGCGCCGCCAGTCTGAGATGCGCTGGCGGGTGCTGGTGCTGTGCATCGCGATGTTGCCGGGGTGCAGCGATCGAGCAGGAACACCGCCGGTGAGCGCACGCACCGTGAAGCGTGCCGGCCCACCGGCGCAGCCGGCACGCGGCATGATTCACACTGTGCAGATGCTGCTCGACAATGAAGGATTCCGCTTCGATCCGGGCTACCTCACCGTGCGCGAGGGGGACGGCGTCCGCTTCCTGATGGTCAGCGGCGTTCCGCACAACGTCGCGTTCGACGACCGATTCATTCCGCGCACCGCGCGCGCACAACTGGTCGCCAACCTTGCCGCCCTCGGCGGACGCGACCTTGCCTCGCCGGTGGTGACCACGATCGACTCCACCTTCGTCATCAGCACCAGCGGACTGACACCCGGCGAATACCTGTTCTACTGCGCACCACACCGCAGTCTCAACATGCACGGAGTGCTCACGGTCCGCTGATCAGTCAGCGGACCGTGTCGACGGTCTCTGGCACTCGCTCACCACGGACGGTGAGGGCAACGTCGCACACCACGCTTCCATCCGCCGTCACCGCAGTGAGCCGGGCCACACCCTGAACCGCCCCGCTGCGGCTGAAGCGACCCGACAGCCGGCGCGAGACGAACGCATTGGCCGGCCCACGTTCCGGTGCCTGCGCCGCACCCGACTCGAACAAGCCATCGGCGCGCACTGCGGCGTTGAAACCCGGACCGTTCGGGAACTCCAGCTTCATCATCGGGGCGCCGCGCAGGTGCCGGACGATCAGCGTGCTGCCTGGCGCAAAGCGACGCGCCATGTCGCGACACTGCGCCGCGTCCGCACCCCAGCGTTCGGCATACCGCAGGCGATACGTGCCCGCGTTCGACCGTGGTGAGAGGTCGTCGCCATCGCCGATCACCGGAACGTTGTCGTCACCAAACCGCATCACGCGACCGTCGCTCGTCACGATGCGATCGATGTCTGCCTTGTCGATTTCGAAGTCGAGCCCTGTCTCTGCATCCTTGACCACCACCGACTGCTGGCGCACGCTCAACACGCGGCCTTCAAAGACGCGACCGGCATTGAGTACGATGTCATCAGAACTTCGGGGCGGGGCCGCCGAGACGGCGACGGGCGCGCGCGGGAGAGTCGTGTCCGCAGTGACGGCGCTGACAGTGGTGTCCGCGGTGGCAGCGGCGGCCGCGCTGCGACGGCGCGCAACACTGTCATCAGCCGGTTCGAGGCGCGGTGTCGGTGAAGCCGGTTGCGCCGATGGGGGCAGCAGTACCGGCTCGGGCATTTGCGAGACGGCACGCGGCGCAACGCTCGACTGGCGCTTCGTCGAGCGAAACGCAAGGATCAGCAACACCGCCAACACCACCGCCACCGCCACGGTCAGCGAGTTCGCACGTTGGTACGCGCGCAGCGACGCAGCCTGGCTGGCGGCACTTGGCACAGCCGGACGTGCCGACGCCGGTGCAGGTGGCGGCGTACTGTAACGGACAGGCTGTCTCGGTGCGATTTTGGGACGCGGTGTGGCCACGCGGGCACTCGGCACCGGATCAGGGCCGAGCGCATCGATCCACGCGTCGGCCACGAATCGTGCGATACCGGGCTCCACGAAACGTCGCAGCTGCAGATCGGAAGCCAATCGTCCGGCCGCCGCCGCCCACTCCGACCGAGCCGCGCTCCGCTCCGGCAAGCCGCGCAGCATGCCGTCATCCGCCGCGCGCAGGAGCAACTCGGCCATCGGCAAGGCATCGCTCGTCGCCGCGTCGAGCAGCAGGTTCCGAAAGCGGCGTCGATCGCGCAGTGGCCACTCGCCTCTGTCGCGCACCAGGCGCTTGAGCTCCGCAGCAAGCGCGGCCCGGACATCGAGTGTGGCCGCCACCTATCCCTGCCTCATCTGGACGCGCCAGGTGCGGCCTGGCGAACCACCAGCGCCTGACGCGACTGCCAGCTCCAGCCCGTCGATCAGTTGTACTGGCGTATTGCGCGCGATCACCGTGCCAGTCGACGTGACCCACGATCGGTCGGTGATGTTCACCAGCCACCAAGCGCCGTCGTGAAACGACGTGTAGGCAGCCGGCGCGCGAGACACATCTTCGCGGGGACGCAGTTCAGCGTCCAGATGCCATTCGTGCAGTGTGCGGTGATGAAACAGTGCGGTGGCGATGCCGTCGTCACGCCACGATTCGCCAGCGCCGCGCCCCGATCGCAGGAGCGGCACGGGTCGATGCAACCGCTCCCCAGTCCATGGTTCCACCATCGGGCCCTGATCAGTCACGACAAACCAGCTGCGCCCCGACGGCGTTGGCATGAGCCGCTCGAGGGTGCGATAAAGCGCCTCCTCCCACTCGACGGCATCGGGGCGACGCGATGGCGCATGCAGCGCCGTCTCGAACGCCCGGCGCAGCAACGGTGCCAGATGCGGGCCGAGTGCCTCGATACCCACCGTGATCGGTGTGTCGGGCGCATTGCGACGGTCGCTCGAGTGCTCGACGAACAACGCCTTTGCTCCCATCGACAACTGCTCATCCGCCTCGGCGCTGACCGTGCTGTTCACGTATCGTCCGCGCAACGGATGACGCTGCAGCAGCAGCTCATAAATCAACACCGCCAGCGCGTGCCGATCGGTTTCGATCGATGGCAACGCCGTACCCGCCACCACTTCCGGTGCCATGTACCCGGGCGTGCCGAGCACGGTGGGAGGAGCCAGCCCAGGCACCACCAGCGCATCGATATCGATGACACACGCCTCACCACCGCGAAGGTCTACCAGGACGTTGCGATTGGAGAGATCGCTATGGGCCAGGCCAGCGAAGTGCAGGCGGCGCACGGCGCGCGCCAGGCGCATGCAGACCTGCAGGCGCGTGAGAAAGGATCCCTTTTCAGCATCGACGACCAGCGTCCCCGCCTTCTTGCCCGTGAACCAGCGCACCTCCTTCTCGACGCGGTTTCCGAAGCGATCGTGCATGAAGAACGCGCTCCGGTACACCGGCATCACCACCCCGAGTGCCGGGAGCGCCAGCGAATGTGCGCGCGCGAAATCCAGTGGCACTGCGTGCGCGCCATCGACGATGCCGGTGGGCCAGCAGAAGGCGTCACGCCAATACGTTGCACCCACACCGCGTGTCGGGTCGTAGCTCGACACGATCCGCCGCAGACGGTCGACCCGTTCCGCGCGATCCCGCAGCGCACCAAAGTAGAAGGCCACCACCTCGCGGCCGTCGGTGGTCAGGAACGCGATCTTCTCCGCTCCGCTGGCCAGCGGCGTTGGACGCAAGTACAACGTGCGCCCATCGGTGGTTTGCGCAACGATCCCGCTGGTTCGCGCCGCGGCGGTGGTCATCCGGTCGGCTCGTCGGTGCGCCATGCCAGCAGCAACGTCCGATCATCCACCTCACCGCGTTGTTCGAACGAGAGCCAGCGCAGCAATGCGTCGCTGTCGTCCAGCACGGAGTCCGTGGCAACCTGCTGCGCGGTCCCGATCGATGCGGATGTGCCATGTCGCCACTGCGCGATCAGCGCCTTACCGCTCTGTTCGAGCGGATGAAACGGATCGTCGACGCCATCGGTCATCAACGCGATCAACGCCACGTCACGCGCACGCAGCTGACGCAGCTCGGCGGCCTGCGTCATCGCGCAGGCATCGGGCACGAAGCAGGTCACTTCGCCGGCCCACGCCGTTTCCCGCATCGCGCCGACGCGGGCGACCGTGCCATCCTGATGCTGCACCAGGACGGCACCATCACCGACCTGAGACACCAGCACCAGATCCCTGAGAATCGCGACCAGGATCACCGTCGTACGAAATGTCGCCGGTGACACCTCCGCCGCGGTCGCAAGTGCATGCAGTCGCATCGCGGCATCATGAACAGCGTGCGCCATTGCCGTGCCAAGACGTTCCGAATCCGGTGCGCCCGTCGCGGACGCATGATACCGTGCGACGGTGCACGCCACCGCCATCTCTGCCGTGACGGCAGCGCCCACGCGACTGAGTGCGCTCGAACCGGCACCGTCGGCCACCGCCAGCACCAGCAGCTCGCCGTCGGCATGGCTCGCCAACGCATCGTCACGGAATTCGCCTCGATGGGCGTGTGCCTTGCCACGAAGACTGGCACCGCGAACACGCCATGCTGATCCGACCAGTGCCAGCGTGCCGGGCTCACGGCGCGCGCGAGTCACGAACGTGGGCTCGAGCATGGCCACGAGCGCGTCCGGGCACCATGGCACCTCGGGCACCCGCGATCCCCACACCGCGGCCGGCACCGCCGACGATTCCGCGGACGCCCCTACCTGCGGCTCCACCGCACCGAGATCGTCAGCCACGCATCAAGGAATGATGGTGATGCCGGGGGGCGGGGGCGGCAGTGTGATCGCACCACCTTCACCCACCGAGCCGACCTTGGCACTGGTCGTCTTCACGCTCGCGGAGACGAACTTGAAGAATGCACGGAAGGCGTCGGGCGACATGTCACGCATCTGGATCACCGTGTCCGTCGTTTCGCGCAGCGCCGATATGTCAGCATGATCGCCGCACGCCACCGCGATGATGTTTGCCGGACGCCGCTCGCGCAGCTGGGCCGCATATTCCGGCCAGCCAGTATCGGTCGGTGCCCCATCCGACAGAATGAACACCAGTGGACGCCAGTCGCCCTTCTGGTCGGCCGTGGTGCGCACCACTTCCATCTCGAAGCACTCGAGCAGCACCCGCAATGCGTCACCGTAGTTCGTCTGCCCGTTCGCTTCCATCTCTGGCGGGATGAAGCTGCCGACTTCGGTGAGTGGCACCACCTGGATCGCAACGTCCGCGAACGTGATCACGCTCAGGTACGCGCTCTCAATGGCCTGCGGATCGGTCAGCAGGTCACGATGCAACTGCCGGATGCCTGCCTTGACACTCTCGACGGGTGTCCCACGCATGGAGCCGGACACATCGGCAAGGAGATATACAGGAAGACGACGCAGCGACAATTGGACTCCGGAAACAGGATGGTAGCGTGGAACACGCACGGCGGTGCGTCGTGCCTGGTTCGTAACGCCAGTGATTGGCGCGCCGTTTCGTGTCCGGGGCTGCGGCTCGCGTCGAGGCCTCAGACTTGACCCCGGTCCGCGGTTTGGCGGACACGAGCCGGGCAAGGACGCACTGCGACACGGCTTCGCGATGAAGTCCGTGTCGCTCGGTCCACTCCCTCGCTTCCAGCCCGACCGCGCACGGCGCGGCAACACCACCGGGAACAGCTCGCGCCGCTGCGCAAGCATTGCACCCAGGAGGCACGCCAAGGCCGGTCACACTTTACGGTAGCCCCGATCCGGCTCGAACGCCATTGGGACGTCAGGCGCTGATCTTGTCGCGGTATGCAGGTGCTACTGGGGCGCCGGCTGGCGCCGTGCCCTGACCAGGCGCCTGATCAAGAGCGCGCAGCCGGCGGCGAAGAGCAGCAACGGCCCACCATATACCACCCCCCAGATTGCAGCGCTCACCACGGTGCGACCCGTACCAACCAGCGCGCGCGTCGCATCGCGCAGCACTCCGCGCGGCTGCCATGCCTCCGACGCAATTGGCGTTGCCACCACGTCGGGCCGCAGCTCGAGTGTGATCGTCGAGAGCGCGGCCAGCTGCGTGAGCGTCTGCAGCTCGGCGGTGTGCTGCTCGATCTCACCACGCACGCGGGACAGTTCCGTGTGCACCTCCAGCACGTCGGACGCCTTCTGCGTCCGTTGCCGCACGGTGACCAGCAGGGCGCGCAGCTCCGTCTCGGTCGCGCGCAGATTCACCAGTTGCGCATTCAGGTCCACGGCCTGCCGGGTTACGTCTTCGCCGGTGACTGACGCGTTGTCGACGCGCACCGCCAACCCTCGAAACCGGGCCAGCGTCGCGTCGAGCCGGGCGGACGGAACCCGAACGGTCATGCTCGCGCGATCTGACTCACCTTCACGCCAGAGGCGCGACGCGCCCAGAAACCCTCCAACGGCACTCGTCGCCTCGGCTACCTGGTCCATCACCGCCTTCACGTCAGATACCTGCAGCGTCAGCTCCGCCGTTCGCACGATCATGCGTACCGTCTCGGCGCTCGGCGGGGCCACGGCCATGCCCGCCACGGCAATCATGCGCGCGCCAGTGTTGGCCGCATCGATCGTGGCTGCAGGGGCAGCCTCGGCGCGCATCGCCGGATCCGAACGCAATTCGGTCGGTTCGCTGGCCCGCTCCCGCGCACACGCCGCCACCAGCGCCCCCACTGCAACCGTCGTGAGCATCCGCAGCCCTGTACGCCACATACCGCCTCCATTGATTGAAGCGGAGGTCTTCGGCACTTCGGCGCCTCCGCCCCCGGGAGATGCGTGGGTGCTGCAGACCTGCACAGCAGGCGCACGTCCTGCGGCACTGGACGGCCAACGCCACCGTGACGCAGCGTGTACGGTTCATCAGAGATGCAGCGCGCGCCGCACCTCATCCCCTCACGATCGCGCCAGGGCGGCGCTCCTCCACTGGCCTCATGACCCTGGGTGGGAACAGCACCGGT
>JBBQRH010000019.1:0-60544 GCA_038215035.1 Gemmatimonadales bacterium
CTGATGGGTGACTCACCACACGCCTCGGACGTTCATGAGATGCCGACGGTGTGCGTCGCGCGTACAGTCTTCGACGACGACGCGCACCTCTTTGCCGCACTCTCGGCCGGCGCGCAGGGATATCTGCTCAAGGGGGAAACAATCGACGTCGTGCGCATGCGCCTGCTCTCGGCCATGGCGGGAGAGCCGGTTGTGTCGCCGGCAATCGCTCGTCGCGTGCTGGCATTTTTTCGTGGTGATGCGGCTGCACTCCGTCCGTCGCAGCCTACCCGTGCCACGCTGGTGCCGGCCGCGTTGACGTCGCGTGAAACCGAGGTGCTGCGCCTGCTGGCGCAGGGGCACACACTGGCGGAAGTGGGGACGGCGCTGGCACTTTCCGTGAATACGATCAAGACGCACGTCAAGAGTGTCTACGGGCGGCTCGATGTGCGCTCGCGGCTGGCGGCGGTGGACGCCGCGCGACGCATGGGAATTCTGGACGACGACACGCGGCGCTGATATCACGGTGGCCGGGTGGTGGCAGCGAACTGCGGCGTAGCGCGCTGCACTCTCCGTGCGGTAATGTTCCTTCTCTCTTTCCCACCACCGCCGCATGCCGACACCAACGCCGCTCCGCTATTTGCTCACGGCCGCGCTCGTCCTGGCGTCAGCCTGCACCAGCGAATCTGCAGCACCCGTCAAAGAGGCGGTGGATTCGACGGCGTATGCGGCCGACACGAAGACATGGCGCGTCAAGCGCTTCGACGCGATTGCCGGGCCCGATGGCTGGAGCACCGTGGCTGGCCTGTTCTGGCTGGACAGCACGCGGTACTCGATTGGCAGTGATTCCTCGAACACGATCGTGATGCCTGCCGATCACACGCCAAGGGTCCTTGGCACCGTGACGCGAACCGACTCGACCTTTCGATTCAGCGCGGCGCGTGGGGTGCCCGTGTTTGTGGACAGTGCGCGCATCGACACGGTCACGATCGTCAATGACAAAGGCCGAGCGCCGACCGTGCTACGCCATGGCAGCGTGACCTATCGTGTGATTGAACGCGGCGGGCGTTTTGCACTGCGCGTCAAGGATTCCGCGTTCGTGCTCCGCACCGACTTCAAAGGGCTGGAGTATTTTCCGCTCGACACCTCGATGCGTGTGCTGGCGACGCTGGTACCACACGCCGCACCGCGCACGCTGCGCATCCTGAATGTCATCGGCCAGACGGAAGAGTACCGTTCACCCGGAACACTCGAGTTCACCATCGCGGGCGCGCCGTACCGGATCACGGCGGCCTTCGAGGGTTCCGACACGACGCAATATTTCCTGATCTTCCGCGACGCGACCAGCCGCGATGCGACCTATCCGGCCGGCCGGTTCATGTACACTGCGCTGGCGGACAGTTCGGGCCACACCGTGCTGGATTTCAATCGTGCCTACAATCCGCCCTGCGCGTTCACACCGTTCGCCACCTGTCCGCTGCCACCGGGGGAGAACGTGCTCACCGTCGCGATCAACGCAGGTGAAAAGCGGTACGCAGGTCCACATGGTTCGAGTACTGGTGAGTCCCGGCCGCGCTGACGTATTTGCTTGAACCCTGAGCCTGCCGGCCGCACCCGCACTCCTCGTACGTCGCCCCGGCGCCGTTGCGCGGCACACGTTGCATGGCGGTGCGGTGCGATTACCCCAGTTCCACCTGTGCCGTCAATGCGGGCGCGAGATCGGGACCGAGCGCTTCGAGTGCGACGGCGTCGCCCGTGAGGCGCCCCGTCAGATGGAATGGGGCAAGATCGAACAGCGGCGCGATGCCACGAAATGCAAAGCTGCGAAGGGCACGCGGCGAGTGCCGCCGCACCAGATCCGCCAGCAGCATCGCGGTCAACGGTCCGTGTACGACGAGGCCAGGATATCCCTCCTCATCGCGCGCATAGGGACGGTCATAGTGAATGCGATGCGCATTGAACGTGAGCGCAGAGAAGCGGAACAACATTCGAGCGTCGGGCGTGATCGTGCGGACCCATGTGTCGGGATCCGGTGCCGCGAGCGGCAGGACCTGCGGCGCTGACGTGGCCACCCCCGGTTCGCGGTACACGATGTCCTGCTCTTCTTCGATGCAGAGCACACCGTTCTGCAGGAACCGATAGCCGACGGTGACGAAGGCGAGTGAGCCGCTCCGCCCGGACTTGAGCACCACGTTGCGGATTTCGCCTTCGCGGGTTGCTGGCAGGCCGAGTTGAAGCGGATGATGAAACTGCATCCGCGAACCGGCGAACATGCGACGCGGGTATGGAATCGGTGGCAGAAAGCCGCCGCGCTGCGGATGCCCGTCGCCGTCGAGCGACGACTGCGGCGCATGCGGCAGGAAGTAGAACCACTGCCAGAGCGGTGGGACGGGACTGCCTCCGCGCGTATCGGTTCCTTCGTCATCGAAGGTTGCAGCGGCGCGGCTGGCGTGTTCGGGGCTCAACCCATCATGCACCGTCTCCGTTCGGCCGATCCAGGCGCTGAAATCGAGGGTGCGGTCGGAAGAGAGTTCAGTCATGGTGGCTGGAATGTGTCCGGCATGGCGGCCGACGCCACCATCGGACGAAACCAGGTGGCCTGTAATCGAAGTTCGGGTAGCACAAAGCCGGTCGCGGCGCCCGGCCGGCAAGGCGAAAACCGCAGCAATACCAGCGGTATTGCAAGGATTTTCAACGCCGCCGCCCGGGATGCCCCGACCGGCGACTGCTCCTGAAACTTCGCTTACAGGCCACTAGAACGGGGCGAATCGGCGTGGCGCGATTAAGATATCTGAAGGATCCCACCTGAGCGGCGAGGCAGCCACGTGCGTGTGAACGACCATGCGGACCGAACGAGTGAGCCCTCCGTCACGCCTCAGCCGGCGGCGGAGCAGGCAGCGGCCGGCGACGCGCCGCGACCGCTGTCCGGCATTCGCGTGATCGACGTCGGCAATTTTCTGGCGGGGCCGTACGCTGCGGCGATGATGGGAGAGTTCGGGGCCGAGGTGCTCAAGGTCGAGCACCCGATCGGCGGTGATCCGATGCGGCGGTTCGGCACGCCCACGAACCGCCCCGACGCCACGCTCAAGTGGCTGAGTGAGAGTCGGAACAAGAAGTCGGTCACGATCGACCTGCGACAGGAGGAAGGCGTCCAGCTGTTCCTGCGATTGGTGGCGAAGTCGGATGTCCTGATCGAGAATTTCCGCCCGGGTACGATGGAGGAGTGGGGCCTGACGTGGGAGGCGCTCAGTGCGGCCAATCCGCGGCTGGTGATGCTGCGCGTCTCGGGCTACGGCCAGACGGGTCCGTACCGTCGCCGCTCCGGCTTTGCGCACATCGCGCAGGCGTTCGGCGGCCTGAATTACCTCTCCGGCTTCCCGGGCGAAACCCCGGTGCTGCCCGGTACGGTACCACTTGGCGACTATATCGCGAGCCTCTATGGGGCGATCGGTATCATGGTCGCGCTCCGTCATCGCGAGAAAACCGGCCGCGGCCAGATCATCGACGTCGGCATCTACGAAGCGATCTTCCGCATGATGGAAGAAATCGCCTCGGTGTATGGCGTCTCGGGCAAGATTCGCGAGCGTGAGGGCTCCGGCAGTTTCGTGGCCGTGCCACATGGGCACTTCCGTACCAGGGACGACAAGTGGATCGCGATCGCCTGCACCACCGACAAGATGTTCGAACGGCTGTCGGTGGCCATGGGCCAGCCACAGTTGTCGTCGTCGGGGTTGTACGGCGACCAGCGCAAGCGGCTGGCCGCGCGTGACACGGTGAATGTGATCGTCACCGAGTGGGTGGCGTCACTCGACCGGGCCGACGTGCTGCGTCTCTGTCTCGACGAGGAAGTGCCGGTCGGGAAGGTCAACAGCATCGCCGACATCTTCGAGGATGAGCACTACATGGCACGCGGCAATCTGGTTCGCATCATCGACGATGAACTGGGCGAGATCGTCGTGCCTGGCGTGGTGCCGACGCTATCGGCCACGCCGGGCCGGATCACGAATCTCGGGCCCACACTCGGCAACGCGACCGACGCCGTGATGCGCGAACTCCTCGGGCTGACGGCCGCTGAATTGCAGCGGCTGCATCAGCACAAGATCATTTGAGGCCCTGGACCATGAACCCTCAGGATCCTGCGGCCCTGCCGCTGGCCGGCATTCGGGTGATGGACGTTGCGACCGTCATCGCGGCACCGTACTGCGCGACGATACTGGGCGAGTTCGGTGCCGACGTGCTGAAGGTGGAGCACCCCATCGGTGGTGATGCGCTTCGTCGTTTCGGCACGCCGTCACAGCGCGGTGATACGCTGGTCTGGATGAGTGAGTCACGCAACAAGCGCTCGGTGACGCTCGACCTGCGCAAGCCGGAAGGCGTCACACTCTTCAAGGAACTGATTGCGAAGACCGACGTGCTCTGCGAGAACTTCCGGACCGGTACGCTCGAGAAGTGGGGATTGGGGTGGGACGTTCTCCATGCGATCAATCCGCGACTGATCATGCTCCGGGTCACGGGCTACGGGCAGACAGGCCCATACAGCGACCGCCCCGGGTTTGCGCGCGTGGCGCACGCGGTGGGTGGCATCGCCTATCTCGCGGGGATGCCGAAGGGCACTCCGGTCACACCAGGATCCACCACGCTGGGTGACTACATGACGGGGCTCTACGGATGCCTCGGCGTGCTGATGGCGTTGCGCCATCGTGACCTGACGGGTGAAGGACAATATGTGGATGCCGCGCTGTACGAATCGGTGTTCCGTTGCACCGAGGAGCTGGCACCGGCGTTCGCGATGTACGGCACGGTGCGCGAGCGTCAGGGGTCGTCGCACAATGATTTTGCGTGCCCGCATGGACACTTTGCCACCAAGGACGGCAAGTGGGTCGCCATCTCGACCGCCACCGACAAGCTGTTCCGGCGCCTCGCGATGGCCATGGGCCGCCCGGAGCTGGCGGCATCGAGTACCTACGGCGAACAGAAGACCCGACTGGAACACCGCCACGACGTGAACGAGATCGTGCGCGACTGGTGCGGATCACTGACGCGCGAGCAGGTGCTCGAGCGCTGTTACGCCACCGACACACCGGCAGGGCCGCTCAACAACATCGCGGACATCTTTGGTGATCGGCAGTTTCATGCGCGGCGGAATCTGGTCTCCTTCGATGATCCAGAGACGGGCGAGTCGATCATCGTCCCCTCCCCCGTCCCTGCCCTCTCGGAGACGCCGGGCACTATTCGCAGCTTGGGGCCAAAGCTCGGGGAGCACACGGAAGAGGTCTTGGCGGAAGTGCTTGGCATGACGTCGGCGCAGATCGCCGATCTTCGCGCGAAGCGTGTCATCTGAGGATACCACACCGTCTGTTCAGCACACGAGGGCAACGCGCATGACCGGCATCCTGCACGGATTGCGGGTGGTGGAAGGATCGGCGTTCGTGGCGGCGCCACTCGGTGGAATGACGCTGGCGCAGCTTGGCGCCGATGTGATCCGCTTCGATCCAATTGGCGGTGGGCTCGACCATGGACGATGGCCGCTCACCAACGACGGGGCGCACAGCCTGTTCTGGACGGGACTGAACAAGGGGAAACGTTCGATCGCGGTGGACTTCCGTTCGCCGCGCGGTCAGGAGCTCCTGACACGGTTGATCGCCGCGCCCGGACCCGACGCCGGCATCTTCAGCACCAACTTCCCCGCCAAGGGATGGTTGAGCTACGAGCAGCTCTCGGCACACCGGGCGGACCTGATCATGGTCAACCTGCTCGGCCGGCGTGATGGTGGCTCGGAAGTGGATTACACCGTCAATCCAGCCATCGGATTTCCGGCGCTCACCGGAGCTGCCGATTCCACCGAGCCGGTGAATCACGTCTTTCCGGCATGGGATGCCATTGCGGGCAACCTGCTTGCCGTCGCCATTCTGGCCGCCGATCGGCACCGGACGCGGCACGGCGCTGGGCAACTCGTCACGCTGGCACTGAAGGACGTCGGGCTCGCCATGCTCGGGCACCTCGGCATGATTGCCGAAGTGATGGTGAATGACAGTGATCGATCGCGGTACGGCAACTATCTCTTCGGTGCGTTCGGCCGCGACTTCGTCACTCGCGATGGCCAGCGCGCCATGGTGGTGGGGCTGACGGACATGCAGTGGAAGACGCTGGTCAAAGCAACCGGCACCGCCGATGCACTCGCGGCACTGGGCACGCGCCTGGCGCTCGACCTGGACGACGAAGGCAACCGATTCCGTGCGCGCGAAGAGATTGCCTCACTCCTAGCACCATGGTTTGCCAGTCGCGCACTGCCCGAAGTCGGCGCGGCACTCGATGCGGCGCGCGTGACGTGGGCGCCCTATCGCACGGTGAGGCAGACCATCGCGCAGGACCTGGACCTCTCCGCCGACAATCCCATGTTCGCCATGCTGCACCAGCCGGGTGTGGGTGACATGCTCGCGCCGGCATCGCCGCTGCACTTCAGCCGCGTTGAGCGCGTGCCCGTTGCGCCGGCTCCAGAGCTCGGCCAGCACACCGATGAGATTCTGCTGGATATTCTTGGATTGACCGAACGCGATGTGGGTCTCCTGCACGATGATGGCATCGTGGCAGGCCCCCGCACCTGATCGCCGCCCAGTGCGTTGCTGTGTGCTGAACCACCACCTGGAGATCGTGCAGTGAAGCTCCCCGCGAATTTCTACAAGCCGCTTGCAATCGGCGCCCCGCTCCCGCTGCGCGAGCTGCCGGTCCGACCCGAGCGCGTCGTCCACTTCTTTCCGCCGCATCTCGAGAAGATCCGCGCCAAGCTCCCGGATACGGCCCGACAGGTCGATGTCCTCTGCGGCAATCTGGAAGATGCAATTCCGGTTGATGCGAAAGAGGCGGCGCGCGCAGGATTCATCGAAGCGGCCAACGCCATCGACCTGGGTGACACCGCACTCTGGGTCCGGGTGAACTGTCTCAACAGCCCATGGTTCCTGGACGATCTCGATCAGATCGTGCGCGAGGCTGGCAATCGACTCGATGTGTTCATGATCCCGAAGGTCGAAGGACCATGGGACATTCACTTTGTCGATCAATATCTGGCACTGCTCGAAGCGCGCTACGGCGTGAAGAAACCAATCCTGCTGCATGCACTGCTCGAGACGGCCGAAGGCGTGAAGAACGTGGAACAGATCGCGTGCGCCAGTCCCCGCATGCACGGCATGAGCCTCGGGCCGGCGGACCTGGCGGCGTCACGCGGCATGAAGACGACGCGGGTTGGCGGCGGGCATCCATTCTATGGAGTACTGGCCGATCCGCGGGAGGGCCAGTCAGATCGTCCATTCGCGCAGCAGGATCTCTGGCACTATACCGTGGCGAAGATGGTAGACGCCTGCGCATCGAACGGAATCCGTGCTTTCTATGGCCCGTTTGGCGACCTGAAGGACGAAGCTGGTTGCGAGGCGCAGTTCCGCAACGCATTCATCATGGGGTGCAGCGGTGCCTGGTCGCTGGCACCGAATCAGATCGCGATCGCGAAGCGCGTGTTCAGCCCGGATGTGAATGAGGTGCTCTTTGCGAAGCGCATACTCGACTCGATGCCCGACGGCAGCGGTGTGGCGATGATCGACGGCAAGATGCAGGACGACGCGACCTGGAAGCAGGCCAAAGTGATCGTCGATCTGGCACGGCTGGTAGCGCGCAAGGACCCTGCACTGGCGGCGGCATATGAGTTCTGACGCAACGCCCATCTCGAAGACACAACAGGGCAACTTCTTCGAGGATTTCTCGGTCGGGCAGGAGCTCATCCACGCCACGCCGCGCACGGTGACGGAGGGTGAAGTCGCGATGTACACGGCGCTGTTCGGCGGACGATTCGCGGTTCCCTCGTCGGATCCGTTCGCCGCCAGCGTCGGCCTTGGCGGCGCGCCGGTGGACAGTCTGCTTGCGTTCCATGTCGTCTTCGGCAAGACGGTGCCCGACATCTCGCTGAATGCAATCGCCAACCTTGGCTACGCCAACGGTCGGTTCGGCGTACCGGTGTATCCTGGCGACACGCTTTCCACCACCTCGACGGTGATCGGCGTGAAGGAGAACAAGGACGGGAAGACGGGCGTCGTCTACGTCCGATCGATCGGCGTGAATCAGGTCGGCGACATGGTGCTGGACTACGTGCGCTGGGTGATGGTCCGCAAGCGCCAGCTCGACGCCCCCGCACCGGCGGTCGTCATCCCAGCGCTCGATGATGCGGTCGATGCGGCCGATCTCTACGTGCCGTTCGAGATCGAACCGGGCTCCTACGATACCGCATTGGCCGGAAGCCCATTTCTCTGGGACGACTATCACGTCGGCGAGAAGATCGATCATGTCGATGGCATGACGATCGAGGAAGCCGAGCACATGATGGCCGCACGACTCTTCCAGAACACGGCACGGGTGCACTTCAACCAGCATGTCGAACGTGAGGGACGATTTGGCCGACGCATCGTGTACGGTGGCTACGTTCTCAGCCTGGCGCGCGCGTTGAGCTTCAACGGCCTGGGCAACGCCCTCTGCGTCGCTGCCATCAACGGCGGACGCCACACCGCGCCATCATTTGCGGGTGACACCATCTACGCCTGGTCGGAGATTCTCGGGCGCATGGAGCTCCCGGATCGCGAGGACATCGGCGCGCTCCGCATCCGGACGGTGGCAGCCAAGGATCACGCCTGCAACGACTTCCCGTATCAGGACGCGGCTGGGGCATACCATCCCGCGGTGGTCCTCGACTTCGACTATACGGTGCTGATGCCGCGGCGGGCCTGATGCGCGAGTATCGGTTTCTGGCGACGGAAGAGACGCAGGAAGCGCTGCGGCTTGCGCGCGGTGTCTGGCATGGCGTCACGATCGAGGAGAAGGCGGTCACGGTGCATCTGGTGACGGGTGAGGCCATCCGCATTGAAACGGAAGCTGCGGATGTGGAGGAGGCCTTCGAGACTTTTCGCCTCAACGCCAGCGTAGATCCGAAGGCGGCGCCGCCGCGCGATGCGGCGGGCGAGTTCGGGCTCGGACGTAACGACGTGGTGCTCTTCACCGGCGCGACCTGGACCGTCACCAGTCCAGAGAGTCTCGGCGTCGAGCTGCGCGAAGGTGCCGCGATGCACTTCAGCGGCCACCCTGGTCAACTCGCGGAAGACGCGGAGATCGTCTGCCTCACCACCGATTCGATCGTGATTGCCACGACGACGGGAACAGGGATGCTCGTCCGAGTGGGGCTCAAGCCCGGGACGGTCGAGGTGATCAACGATCAGACTGCGATCGCGGCGTTTCTGCTGGAACGCGGCTACTCCACGGCGTGACGTGGCGCTGGTTTCAGAACGACCAGTGCCACACCACCGAGGATCGCAGCGCCCATCAGGGCGAGCCTGAGCGTGAGCGGCTCGCCCAGCAGCAGCACGCCGCCGAGCGCCGCCAGGACGGGCACACTGAGCTGCACGCTGGCCGCACTGGTGGCACGGAGGCCGCGCAGCGCGGTGTACCAGACCGCGTAACCGACGCCTGAGGCAAGCGCGCCCGAGAGCACGGCGTAGAGCAGGCCGGCGCGGTCCAGTGTGCGCGCGTCGCGCGCCACGATGCTCATCACGATGGCGAGCTGCACGGCGCGCGCAAAGTTTCCGGCGGTGGCCGCAATTGCGTCGCCGGCGCCCTTGGCGCGAAGTGAGTACACGCCCCAGGCGACGCCCGCTGCCAGCATCAGCGTTGCCGAGGCGATCGGGGGCGACGACACGCCCGGCAACAGAAGACCGATCAGGCCAGCATATGCCAGCACGAGGCCGACCCACTGCACCAGACCGAGACGCTCTCCCCGCAGCAAGCCGGTGGTGATCATCGTGGCCTGCACCGCGCCGAACAACAGGAGCGCGCCGGTTCCCGTCGTCAGTTTCACGTACGCGAACGAGAACGCTGCGGCATACACGAACAGGGCGATGGCCGATGGCCACGAGCCACCGCGCGGTATCCGGCCGGGTCGCAGCTTGAAGATCAGAAACAGCACCATGGCGCCGGAGATCAACCGTACTGACGTGAAGCTTGCCGGATCAATTCGGGTTTGCGTCAGTGCAAGGCGCGCCAGCAATGAGTTGCCCGCAAATGCGAGCAGCGCGAGGATCGTCAGTGGCAAAACCCGCGCCGGTGTTGCGGCGGGGTCGATCGGCTCAGACGCCAAACTGACGCAGGTGATGATCGAAATGCTTGTGGCCGAGTGCCCCCCAATGGGCAGTGGTCATGGCGCCGAAGATCGGGTGATCGGCACGGCGGGCATCATCGGGAAAGGCACCCAGCACCGCGAGCAACTCCTTGACCTTGGCCCGCTCCAGATCAATCGACTCAGGTGCGCGCGACAAAAGTTCCGGCGCGGTGGGGGCGTTCTTTGGAAACGGCAGTACGTAGAGAATGAGGTGCTTGACCGGGAAGTGCCGGAGCGGAAGCATACGTTTGGGCTGGACCGGAAGTTCGCCGGACGCCATCCGAAAGCCGTCCACCACATGCGCCAGCATCTGCTGCGCATTCATGCGTCCCCAGCGCGGTGTCGCGTCGGAAGTCAGTCGGTCAAGCCGAGCGATCAGCGCCGCGCGGTCGGCTGGATTGCGAAGTGTCGGCATCGTCCCCCCTCTGTCACGGAATATTGCGCTCCATACGCACCACTGGAAGCGACAGCCCGAATCGCATCGGAAAGTCGACGCGATCGAGCGCGCGAAAGCCGAGCGCTTCGTAGAGCGGCACACCCGGCAGCGTGGCACCGAGCTGGAAATGATTGAACCCGGCCGCCACCGCATCTGAAACACAGGCGTTGTAGAGCTGGCGAGCCAGCCCGCGGCGCGCAAATTGGGGCGCGACATAGAACGCACGGATTCTGGCGGCATCGACACGGGGATCGAGCAACGGATCCGGCGCGGACTTCACCTGATCACCGCCGTACAGTGTGGCGCGCTTGCTCCATCCTCCGCTGGCGGCGAGCGCACCGTCGGCTTCGATCACGAAGTACGTCCGGTCGGCGAGCAGCTGGGAATCGACGCCGAAGACGGACACCAGCGACTCGTCGATCTCCGCCTGACTGTAGTAGCCGATGCTCAGGCCACGAACCGACGCGTCGATCAGCGCAGTGATCGACGGAATGTCGGAGACGGTTGCCAGGCGAAGATTCGACACCACCGTGCGCGGCTCTACGGCTGCACCACCGCGATGCCGGCCCGCGCCACCTGCGCGTCCTGCGCCGACGTCGCGCCGCTGACACCAACGGCACCGACCACTTCTCCGTCAATGACAATCGGCACTCCGCCCTCGACGGGAGTGATGCCGTTCAGGCCGAGGATCGGAGTGCGGCCGGCGGTCAGGGTACTGTCGAGAATGCGCGTCGCGCGACGCATGCGCGCCGCCGTTCGCGCCTTGGCCTGTGCGATGTCCACGCTGGAGACCGGTGCACCGTCCATGCGCAGGAAGCTCACCAGATCACCGCTGTTGTCGACAACCGCGATGGACACCTGCCAGCCCTGCTTCTTCGCCTCGGCCAGCGCAGCGGTGATTGCGCGCTGGGCGCCATCGGCCGCGACCAGGCGGGCGGTACGAACTTGCGCGGCAGCGCTGGAGACAGGCGCCAGCGATGCGAAAACGAGCGTTACCGCAGCAGCGATGGTTCGAAGAGCAGGACGGGTCATGTGAGGATTCTGGAAACGACGCAGGGACGGACGCCGGATTGCGCCATCAGTAGGCAAGACATTCGATTTCGACTTTGGCGCCGAGCGCGAGTCCATTGGCTCCCATCGCACTTCGAGCCGGCAGCTTCCCCGCCTCGAAGAAGGTGACGTACACCTCATTCATGGCGGCCCACTCACGCATGTCCGCCAGGAACGCGGTGCACTTGACCACACGGCCAAGCGACGAGCCACTCCGCCGCAGCACATCGCGAATGTTCTCCATCGTCTGGCGCGTCTCGGCCTGAATCCCGCCCTTGACCAGCGTTCCGCTGCTGTCCGTACCAAGCTGGCCGGAGAGGAAGAGGAACCCGTTGACGCGCACCGCTGGCGAGAACGGTCGCGGCGGGCCGCCACCGGGTGCCGCCAGGAACTCCGCTGGGCGTGTGGACGCACACGCGGCTGCGGTGAGCAGCAAAGACATCGTCACAGCCTTCCGTAAAAGCACGGGGACTCGCATGATGCCCTCAGACGCGATGGAAGTCGGGGCGCCAGGTGCGGATTCGCTGCTTGATCAGCTTGGTGTCGGTCACCTTCTCCGAGAGCACCCACTGGACGAGCTCCGGCACCTCCGCGTCGCTGGCGAATCGGAGGGCAATCAACTGGCGCGCTGACAGTTCATCCACCCGACCACGGAGCGTCTCTGGCAGGAGTCGCGTGAGGCGAAGCTGCTCCTCGAGCCGAATCACGCGGTCCTGTGCCTTGAGCGGAAAGCTGCGGGTGTACCAGTAATTGCCGAGCAACGCGAACGCACCGATCATTTCGGCATGGGCATCGAGCGTCCGCGCGGTCATGGCATGCCAGACCGACCAGCCCAGGAATACCAGCGTCAGCAGGCCAGTCACATAGTGGAATCCAGGAACCATGCGGGCGTGGTTCGCGAAGGACTGGGTCGGTTCGGTGCTCATGGGTGCCGGGTGTCGGGAGAGGTGACGTTTCCCCCAATATCGCGCGCCGCACCGGCGTCGAGCAGGGGCGTGCTGAATCCGGAGCGCTTGTCGGCGGAACGGTGTATATCGTATTGCCTCTGGTGGCGCCGCGGGTCACGCTGGCGGCCGCGCGGTGGCATCCCAAACCCGTGACAGTTCATGCGCGAGCGACCCGACCGGCAGGACGACGACGCCGAAGAATTCCCGTCCGGCGATGGGACGGCCGATGGCGAGGCGGTGATTACCTGCCCGTATTGCGGCGAGTCGATCGAAATCGCGCTCGATGCGGGAAGTGGCTCGCGTCAGGAGTACGTCGAAGACTGCGAGGTCTGCTGCCGACCGTGGCGGGTGCTGGTTCGCTACGACCGGCGAGGTCAGGCGAGCGTGCAGATCGAACCATTGAGCGAATAGACGTCGGCCAAGCGCCTGTCGTGCCGATCAGCTGATCGGCAAATCCGCCGTCGCCTTCTGCCAGCCCAACCACGCCGCGCCGTCGTCCATCGTACGATAGACCATGAATCCGCCGTCGGTGTCCGCGGCAAGGGTGGCGTACATCCGCGCCAGCCCAAACGAGACATCCGTCTCCGCGACGAACGCCGTCCGCGCGTGACCGTGTTCTTCGCGCAGTCGCGCGGTGAGCAACACCAGGCGGCGTATCTCATCCGCCGAGAGCACCAACGTGCCACGTCGTGCGTCAAACAGTTGCTGGAAGGCGAGACACCGTGTTTCGGCGAGCTCGGACAGCAACGCGACCAGATCCTCTATCCGGACATCGCCCGTGGCGACGACGCGGACGCGTTCTGCGTTACGGTCAACTTCGTACGTAATCGACATCGTCCGCTGCTCCAACGGCAGGCGTCAGTCCAGCACGGGACATTGGTGTCCACAACTGAATAGAGATCAAACATTTCGAAACGCAAGTGCCAGTTTGCACACGCGGCACAAAATTAGGACATCCTTATCGCTGCTGGTGTGCTTCCGTCGTGATGATCAGATGCAAACGGCGTTGCGCGCGCACCGTCATTGTTTGGTTCTAATCATGCGCTGCATCCTTGTGAACGGGAAACCGTTGCAGCCGGTGCGTGGTGTTGCGCGGTTGGCGGCGGGTATCTCGCGGGCTGCCTCGCGCGTTGCGGCGCGGTATGCTGTCAGGCAAAACCCCCACGTGTACGGGGGCATGCTGTCGAGCTTCGTCCAATCGATCCGCGTCCACAAGTTCGGCGCCGTGGGATCATCTGGCGAGTTCTGCGCAATGAGAAACTGTTCATTCTCATGCCACTCCACGATCCGGAAGCGGTTGCGTGGCCGCTGAAACCAGAGCGTATCCGATATTGAGAACCGACCGGAGTAGTCGTCAGTGAATTCACCGATCACCGTGGCACGACTGGTGTCGAGTTGCGGCAAAGGGGCACCGCGCGTGGCACAGGCCGCGAGCATCAGCGCCGCCGGCAGGATTCGGACGCGGCAGGCGAAGCGCAGGATAGCAGTCACCGTCAGCGGCACGCGACCAACGAGCGTGGCAGGCATAACATGATTTGAACGTAGCATCACCAATACGCGTCCTGTCAACTGCTCCGACCTCGAGCAGCCATGCTCTTTTAGGACCGTTGGGTCCTATGAGCGAGCCGGATTACGTTGGCATGAGACGGAGCAGCTCGACGGCGCCGTCCAGGCTCTGGCTGCCGAGCGAGACGAAGAGATGGCCGTCGGTGACCGAGAGCGCGAACGTCATGCGTCGATCGAGCTGTGCTACGAGTCCAGCGATCAGGTCGCGGTCGATGGACCGGATGTCGATCGACTCCGCCTTGTGTATCCGCTCGCCTTCCAACTGCCGCAGGTAGATGACCGGCGCCTTCTCGATGTACACTGCCACGCGCGGCGATGCCTTGCTGGCCTTGTGCAATCGCGCCGCGTCAGGAGCGCCGACCTCGATCCACACTCGCATGGCACCGGTGAGGTCGCGGACGGTGATGGCCGGCTCATCAGGATCGCTGATCCCCCGCGAAAAGCTGATGCCGTCGGCGTACTCGAGACAGTAGGCCAACACCCGCGTCACCAGCCGCTCCTCGGTCTCGGACGGGTGCTGGGCGACCTTCAGCGCCAGAGACTCGTAGACACCGCGATCCACATCGGCAAGTTCGATGGCAAAGTTGTACAGCGTCGCGGTCAGGGCCACGGGATACCGATGGAGGGAGCGTGCCGTCAGCGCAAGGAAAACGAGACGGTGGAATATGCATGCGCCTTTGGCTGGAACTGGTATTCCTTGCCGCGGCGGTGTAGCCGCCATTCGAGAAGTCCGATCGGCGAACGCAGCCCGGCGCCGAGCTCGAGCTCCGAGAGCCAGACGTTCCGCGTCACGCGCAAGCTCTGGCTGTTGAATGTGCTGCCATCGAGAAACAGGTTGCGGAGCACCGCCGACTGCGCGGCCCCCGCCCGCACGAAGGCTCCCCACCTGTCGCCACGATGGTTCGGCGCTTGCCACGGTCGCGGCGGCCGGAGACCCGCGGTGACTTGCAGCCCAAGCGTCGCGTCGGTGGCGACCGTGCCCAGCCGGGCCGCCCACACTGGCGCCAGGTGCATCCGGAGTCCGGTTGACGCGTCCTCAAACCGGCCGAACTCCCTGGCCCCACGGTATGCGGCAACGATTGCCAGTTCGGTGGGCAACTGCCGCTCCCAGCCCACTGGCGGACGAAACCCGAAGTTGCGGTGCACCCACTTCTGGGCCGGCGCAGCGAGTGACGCCGGGCCCGTGACACCAAGCATCAGGCTGTAGGCGCGCAGGCTCCGATCCTTGTCGCGCTGGGCACCGAACTCGAGGCCCAACCAGCCGGCGAACGGGCGCTCGTCGAGCGATCGGTACCGGAGATCGAGCGTTGGCGTGAAGATCGCCTGCACCAGCCCGAATGACATCAGTCGGCAGTCGCGCTCTGCGGCTGGTGCGTGACAATGCTGCGGTCCACCGAGCAGCCGACGCGCGGCAGTGTTCGCCGTAGGCCAGAGCAGATTGATACGCGTGCCCTGCGAATACTCTCGGTCGGCGCGCCGCTTTGGCGCCTGCCAGAAATTGAACGAGTCGTTGTCGAGATCAATACGCGTCGCGACCTGGCCTCGCACCGGCAGACTCGCACCGGCACACAGCACCGCGATCGCAGCCAGCCTCCAGACCTTCCACATGCGGCGTGCCCCTCGCGACGTTGCAGGAGCGCAGAGGCCCCGGAAAAGAGGAAGTGTCGTCAGCCGAGCCGACGACACTTCTCAAGACAATCAGACGTGGGGAACGGTAACCATCCGCCCTCGCCTCAGGCTACCGCAGGTTGGCGCTGAAGAACGCCAGCGACTTTGCCCACGCGTCCGACGCAGCGGCAGCGTTGTACGCCTGCCCGGACGGGTTTGCGAAGGCGTGATTGGCATCGGCATAGACGTTGATCGTGACGGTCTTGCCGCTGCCCTTCAGCGACCGCTCCATGGCGCGGACACTGTCGACAGGAATGCCGCGATCGAGCCCGCCAAAAAGGCCAAGGACCGGCGCGTTCAGTCGCGACAGCTGTGCCACATCCGTGATCGGCGCACCGTAGTACATGACGACCGCGTTGATGTCACGACCGCCGACCAGACCAGTGCGCAACGACCAGTGTCCGCCAAAGCAGTAGCCGACGGATCCGATCTTCGTCGCGCCCTGGGCCTTCAGATACGCAATGGCGGCCGCGAGGTTCTGTTCACCAGCCGGGACATTCTTCATCGCGGTCTGGTAGAGCACCATAGCCGTGTCCGGGGTGGTCGCGACGCGCCCGAAGAGATCGACCGCCAGCACCATGTAGCCTTCGCCCGCGTACCGATCGACGACCGCCTTGATGTTGTCGTTCAGCCCCCACCATTCATGCACGACGATGATTGCCCGTGTGTTACGGCCTGCGCCAGCCGGCTTCGCCATGTAGCCGTGCAACATTTTCCCGTCCACCGTACCGTACATCACGTCACTTCCAGCGACTGCACTGCGCGGTGCGACGCGCGCGATCGGCGTCGCGGTTGGTGTCTCTTTGCCATGCGCGGCATGCATCGCAGTGGCGTAGTCGGCCTGACGCGTTTGTGCTGCCAAGGGCGCCGTGATGACGGCACCCAGGGCAAAAAATCGGATGATCTGCTTCATGTGCTGGTCCGGATGAAAGACTGTGAAGGAACCCACAAGCGCTGGACGTTCACGACTGCGAGTGCGGCTGAAGAGAGAACTCCCAGCCGCCCGCGTCGTTCCCGCCGGTGCTGCAAATCGCGTCACGAGGCCGCGGCGATCCCTTCAAGATACTCCCATCGATCGGAGAGCACTGCCAACTCAGCATCGACCTCGGCGAGCCGGGCTGTGGCAGCCGCGACCGCAGCGCCGTCGCGCAGGAACGTTGGATCTGCGAGCTGCGTGTAGAGCGCACTTCGACCCTGCTCGCGGGCATCAATCAGGTCGGGCAGCGCGGACAATTCCTGCAACTCCTTGAAGGACAGCCGACGCTTCTTCTCCGGTCGCAGCGGCGCAGGGATCGCGACGGCCGACTTGGCCACCGGCGTGGCGGTCGGCTGCGGTCGCTGACGCAGCCAGTCGGCATAGCCTCCGGCGTATTCACCAATCACGCCGTTCCCCTCGAACGCGAGCGTGCTGGTGACCACGTTGTCGAGAAAGGCGCGATCGTGGCTCACCACCAGCAGCGTCCCGCTGAACTCGAGGAGCAGCGCCTCGAGCAGGTCGAGCGTCTCGATGTCGAGATCGTTGGTCGGCTCGTCGAGCACCAACAGGTTGAAGGTGCGGGTGAAGAGTCGTGCCAGCAGCAGCCGGTTGCGCTCACCGCCGGAGAGGGCGCGCACGGGCGTACGCGCGCGTTCCGGCGGGAAGAGAAACTCCTGCAGATAGCCGTGCACATGTTTCTGCGCGCCACCGATCACGACAAACTCTGCACCGTCGGCAATCGTGTCGAAGACACTCCGATCTTCATCCAGCTGTTCGCGCAGCTGATCGAAATACGCAATCTCGAGATTCGTACCGAGCGTGATGTTCCCGGCATCCGGCGCCAGCTCTCCCAGCAGCAGCTTGAGCAGGGTGGTCTTGCCCGAGCCGTTCGGGCCGATCAGTCCAACCCGATCGCCGCGCGTGATGATGGTTGAGAAATCGCGTACGATCGGCTTCTCGCCGCGCGAAAACGCGACGTGGCGTGCCTCGACCACCAGCCGGCCGGATCGCTCCGCTTCCTGGGCCTGCAACCTGACCGTACCGACACGATCACGCCTCTGACTGCGCGCGACACGGAGTGCTTCCAGGCTGCGCACCCTGCCCTCGTTCCGCGTTCGGCGCGCCTGAATCCCAGTGCGAATCCACACCTCCTCGAGCGCCAGCTTCCGATCGAATTCAGCCCACTCGCGAGCCTCGACGTCCAACGCCGCGTCCTTCCGCGCCAGATACGTGTCGTAATCGCCACCCCAGTCCACCAGCCGTCCGCGATCGAGCTCGACGATCCGTGTGGCCACGCGACGGAGAAAGGCACGATCGTGCGTGACGAAGACGAGCGTCGTGCCTCGATCGATCAGAAACTGTTCCATCCACTCGACGGCTTCCACGTCGAGATGGTTGGTTGGTTCATCGAGCAGCAGGACGTCAGGCTGCCTGACCAGCGCACGAGCGAGCAGGGCCTGCCGCTTCCGTCCCCCCGAGGCCGCGGAGAACGGCAGTTCCGGATCCAGCGCGAGATGCTGCAACACCGTGGCAACCCGCGTCTGCACCTGCCAGGCGTCCGCCGCGTCGAGCGCGTGGTGTAGTCGGTCCAGCTCCTTCAGCGCGCGCTCAGAATGATCGTGCGCAACCTGCACGCTGGCGTGGTGATACTGCGCCAGCAGGGCACCCGCGGGTCCGAGACCGGCGGCGACGACGTCGAAAATCGTGCCACCCACTCCGTCGGGAATCTCCTGCTCGAGCCGCGCGACGCTCAGGCCAGTCAGTCGGACGACGGCACCCGTATCCGGCGCGATCGTACCGTCCAGCAGCTTCAGCAGCGTGCTTTTGCCGCTGCCATTCCGACCGAGCAGGCAGACGCGCTCGCCTCGCTCCATGCTGAAATCCGCGTGCGACAACAGTTCCGGGCCACCGAAGGCGAGCGTGACATCCTGGAGGCCCAGCAAGGACATGTGCGATCAGATCGAAGTGAGCAGCGTACGGCTGTACGAATCTAGTGCAATGTCTCCGAAATCTCTGCGAGCGCACGAAGTGCTACCGACGAGCGAACTGCCTGACGCAAAGGCGCAGAGGGCGCAAAGGCGCAAGGGCCGTCTGCCGTAGCCAGCCACCTCCGCGCGATGTGCTGCGCAGTAGCGAATGAAAAACGGATGGTTTGTAAAGGCGACGGCAGCTCCGCTGTGTTTCTGCTGTTCCCACGCAGCGGCTGTCCTTTGCGCCTTTGCGCCTTTGCACCTTTGCGTCAAGCAGTTGCCGTTGAGCAGTTGCCGTCGAGCAGTTACCGTCGAGCAGTTGCCTTGGCGCCGGTGAGGTCGCCGATCAGCGCGTTGGCGCGGGCACAGGCGCGCGCGCGGCTGCAACCCAGCCAGTCAGTACCATCCCGGCCGCGGCGGCACCGACGGCAAGGCACGCAATTACCGTCGCACGCGGAGAGCCGAGGACAAAACCGCGCGCTGCAAAGAGCAGCCCCATTCCCGCGACACCGCCTAGCACGAAGCCGGCGCGCTCGATGCCGGGAAACACGGGTGATGGCGGCACGTCATACGCGGCGCGCGGTCCCCACGCGATCGGGGCCAGCCGATGATAGTCCCAGCAGAGAAGGAAGAGACTCGCCAGGAGCATCAGGCCAGTGATCAGCGGCGTCCCTGTGAAATGCAGCGCCACCGTGATGACGAAGATGTTCAGAATGATCGGAAAGAAGAGCAGCGCTCCGATCGTCGCGGTCGCCGGGAGCAACAGGAGTGCGCCAGCGATCAGCTGCGACCAACCGAGAAAGCGCCAGTAGCCTCCGCTCTGATACATCGCCTCGAAGAAGTACCCGATGGGCGTGCTGGTGCTGAGCACCGTGAATCGCAATCCCTGCACCTTCACCAGTGCCGTCGGCACGAAGCCGAGCGCCAGCAGCAGTCGGGAGATGACTGCCAGTCGGTGCAATGCGGGCACCCTTCGCGCGCTCAGATGCAGCTGCTGCATCCGTTCCAGAAACGACAAGATCCGGCCCTCGTGTCGGTGGAGTGTTCGAGAGCCTACGGGATCCGGGCGAGAAAGTTTTCCCCAGACTCCGCCCGTCGCGATGGACGATGGCGGGTCGCTCCTGGGGAGTGTGTCAAACGTGGAGGCTTCGCGGAAACGATTGTTCTACTGCCGGCTGGGGAACGGCCTCGACGCGGGCAGATCATCGGCGAACTTCCACGGCGCGGGTCCCTCGCGGGTGAGTGGAACGTCGCCAAGCCGGGCGCGGACCATCGCCATCGGCATTGTGCCGCCCTGCAGCACGCCGTCATGGAACTCCCGTTCGGTCATCTTCTTCGTCGACACCAGCGCCTTGTACATCGCACGCATCTGCAAGCCGCCGAGCATATACGCCGCCTGGTACAGCGGCGAGTAGTTGCCGGCAAAGCTGCGCCGCACCTCACCGTCGGCGTTGGCCCGCTCGAAGTTCACGGTGTCGACCAGAAACTGCACCGCCTGGTCCGGTGTCATCCGGCCGAGGTGAAAGTTGAGCGAGAAGATGATCCGTGCACTGCGGTGCATGCGCCAGAACAGCGCGCCGATGCGGTCCTCCGGCGTCACGTGAAAGTCATGATCGTAGAGGAACATCTCCCAATACAGCGCATTCCCTTCGCCCCAGAACGGCGTCGAGAACAGCCGGCGATGCGGGTTGTATCGGGCCGTCATGAACCCCTGCAGATGATGACCGGGATTCAGTTCGTGGAACACGGTCGCATGTGAAAAGTGCGGATTGTTGCCTCGCATGCTCATCCGCTTCTCGTCGTCCGTCATCTCATCCGTCGGATAGCTGACGAGAATCAGCTCCCCGCCCAGGAAGAAGGGATTCAGGCGTTGGCGCTCTGGGGACATCATCTCCATCCGCCAGTCTTCCTTCGCCAGCGGCGGGATGGTCACCCAGTCGTGCTGCTCGAAGAACTCCTCCGCCTGCCGCGCCAGATTCCGGATCAGCTCGGGCTGTTTGCCCGGCGCAACCCAGGTGTCCTTCACCTTTTCCATCGCCGACTTCCAGTCGTCGTCAAACCCCATCTCGCGCGCCGCCTTCTTGATCTCGCTCAAACTGAATGCGTACTCACGTTCGGCAATCGCGATCAATTCTTGGGCGGTGTATGGGATCATCTCGTGCCGAAGGTCGGCAGCCAGCCCGCTGGCTCCGATCGGATCACCAATGATTGGACCCGTGTTCGCACTCGCAGCGTCTGGCGCAGCGCCTGCGCGACTGGCCACCGTCGGTCCGGTCCGCGGAATACCGACCAGCCGCTCCCTGATGGTCGCAGCATAGCGCGTCGATGCGTCGTTCAGTTTCTGATACGGGTCCTTCATCCACCAGCTGAAGACGGGATCATAGCCCGCGTGGAAGCGGTACCAGCTGCTGATGGTCGTTCGAAGCTGGTCGAGTTGATCGGCCGCGCGATTTGCGACGGTGCGCGAGACGCGGGGTATCGCGGTGCGCGGGCGGGTGAGGCTGTCGGAACGCGGCGGCGCCTCGAACAGTGCGCGGAGACTGTCGATCTGCCGCGTCAATCCCGCCACCGACTTCGCCGTTGAGGCGGGATCGATCGTCTCCAGATCGCGGCGACTGTCCTGCAGTGCCTGGAGCGCTTCCGCGAATGGCAGCAATGGCTGCACTTCCGCACGCTGCGTGTCCTGCCGGTCCGCCAGATCGAGCTGGTAGTGCAGGTGATTCTCGAGCAGCACGTAATCGATCTTCCCTTCCTGGCTCAGCCGCTCGAAATCGAGGGCGCGCAACCGAGTACGCCAGGCGGAATAGAAGCCTCGCATACGCCGGCGCTGATCGGGCGAATCGTAGGCGTCGTACCGGCGACCGAGCGCGCTGACATCGAGCGAGTATCGCTGGACGATGCCCGCCAGCTCGCTGCCACGCTCGGAGACCAGCGAGGTGAGCACCGGCACCGAGACCAGAGGATCGGAAGGAAACGGTGTTTTGACGGGCTGCTGCCCATGCACCACCGAGGCGGTGGCACAACTGAGGGTTGTGCAAGCGCCCAAAACCCACCGCACCACGGCGCGGCGGGACGGTTCAACGGACGGGGTCACGAGCTCCACTCCACGGTCAATTGCGATCAGGCACCTGGGCTGCGGGCCGAGTGCCGCCGCACCGTGCCGGCCGGCATCACTCGACGAGTCCTGGCTACATATCCGGCGTCAACATCAGGTGCGCGCGCGGCGTGCCGGCGTTCATGATCCACGGGCCTTTCCCAGGCACCGACGGCAAACCGGTGGTGGCCGTGGTGGCATTCGGCATGTACATCACAAACAGTGCGCTGGACTTCGATGCCGTACCCGAGGCTGGATCAAAGTCTCCCTTCGGTCCGGTCAGGGAGTAGAGCGCCGCCGGCGTCGTGGGCATCCGCAGCGTGCCGCGCCGAATTTCGGCGAAACGCACCGTATCGACTTGTGTTCCCTTGGTCCCTCCGGCCCTGAGCTCGCGGCCGCGTGCCATGAAGGGCTCCATGCTGGTTGCGTAACACGCGACGTGGAAACGGTCGTCTGAGGGGTCATCGGCCAGACACTGCATGCCGTTCCGCGCTGGGCGAAGCACTTCGAGCTTCCCCGCCGTGCGGTACCCCATCACGCCAGCGCCCTCGCGCAGCGAGGCCGGCAGCGGCAGGACGGCGGCGGCAATCTGCTGCGCGTCCGGGGTGGGGGGGGCAGCCTGCGCACCAAGCGCGCAGCCTACGAGAGACATCGCTGCGACAACAGCGGAAGCACGCATCGGACCGGCTCCAGGAATACGGAGGGAGAGAAGAGCTACTGCAATCGAAAGAGATAACTGAACTTCACGAAAAATACATCCCGCGCCGGCTGCAGGCCCTGCGTGCCGCCAGGCCGATCGGCCCTGGACGTGTTGCCGTAGCCAAGGAAGATCACGGTGCCAGGCGTGGGCAGGTACGAAAAGAGGAAGTCGAGGCGCCCACGCAGACGGTCGAATGCCACCGCGCGCGCCAGCGTGCCATTCGGACTGCGGAAGAAGACCGGCGCGTTGGTGCGAGAGTCGTCGCGCAGTGAGTCCTGCTGGAGTTTCGCGATCTCGCCGATCACGCGAAAGAACACCTGGCGCGTGACCTGATACTCGACCCGGAGCCGCGGCACGTTGCGCGTCAGCACGCGGGTGCCATCGGTCTGGCGATTGTATTGCTCATAACCCCAGGTGCCGGTCATGCGCAGTTGGTCGGTCGGTCGGACGGTCAGGCCAAGATTGAGAATCGCGATGCCTGCGGAACTCCATTCGGGAAAATTCTCGTCGACGCCGTAGAGCGCGAACGCGTTGAACGAGAAACGCTTGAACTCAGGTGACGCCACCGACGCGACCCAGTCGACGTTGTCGAGGCGAGGCGTGCCAACATAGCGCACGGTGTCGACTGCCGGTCCACGCGGTTGCAGCGTGACATAGTTCGCATAGAGGTCGCGGTCGAAGCCGAAGCGCTCGAGCAACAGTTGCGCGCCCACGCCCCAGCCGCCGCGCAGCCGCGCATTGCCCCGGAAGTGCAGCTTCTGATCCTGCACCGGCCCACCGCTCACGAAGTCGTCATAGCGAAAGCTGGTCAGCACCGCCACCTCGGGAGTGATGGCTTCCAGCCACGCTTTCGGCTTACCGAAGAAGGTGAATCGGTGGGTGAGATTGACATTGGCGACGCCGTTGCGCGCGATGAAGCCGCTCTGCGCATCGAAGTCGGGCGAAATCCCGTTGATCACGTACTGCGCGCCGAAGCGTCGGCCGTTGACATTGGCCGATGCGTTGAAGAGGGGCGCATTGGTCGTCACGCCAGCGACATGGGTGAAGCTCGCGGCACCCTGTGCCTGAAAGCTGACGATGCCGCGCACCAGTCGTCCGTCGATGCCCGCCACGCGATTCCACTGCGCACCGTCGACCTTGTCGGTGTACACCAGCCCGATGCGACTCTGTGTGCCAAGATCCTTTTGTACGCGGAGCACATTGAAGATCGGCGACTGCTTCCCGTCGAACGACGCATCCCGGTTGTCGATGGCCGACAGGAGCCCGAGATCGAAGCCGCCGACCTTGCCGGTGAGTTTGGTGGCGGCTACGGGCTGCGTGATCCGGCGCGTGTAGATCAGCCGACTGGGCGTGGCAAACTGTTCCTGACTTTCGAGGAAAAAGGGACGTCGTTCGGCAAAAAATACCTGGACGCGCGGATCGTAGGTGAACTGCGTCGCGTCAGCCTCGACCTGCGAGAAGTCGGGATTGGCAGTGCCGGCGAGCGTCAGGTTGCTGGTGATGCCCCACCGCACGCTGCCGCCGACCTCCGGTCGCCCGGTGGCGTACGACCAGGTGCCTGAGCTCGGGCCACCAACGGAACTCGAGGTGATCGTGGGAATCACATCGACCGTCAATCCACGCGAGAGATCGCGCAACCCGACCAGATGTCCTGACTGCGCCAGAAAACTCGAACTGGCGCGTATGGTCGGCGCCCAGGTCTCCTCGTGGCCGGTGGCCTGAACGGTCCGCACCACATTCAGCTGCCACTTCTGCTCTGTGCCGGCACGATAACGAAGGCTCTTGAACGGAATCTCGATCTCGACTTCGTAGCCGTAGTCGGTTGCATGCCCCTTCGACTTCCAGACGTAGTCAGGCGCGAAGTCGGTGTTCTCGCGGGCCTTCGGCGTATTGGCGGAAAAGCCACCACCGCTGCTGGCCCCGGTCTCATTGAGCACACCGTCGCTCTGAATCCCGATTGGGTTGACCCCGAACACCAGCGCCTGACGAGAATCGTCATAGGTGCCGAGGAAGAGCTGAATGTTGTCGTCCTGTGTGATCTTGTCGCGATCCGCCAGCGTGTAGCGCACGGTCCCGGGTGCGGCGTAGGCGCGAATGCCAACGTGAAGCGCCGTCGCGGAATAGAACACGAAAATCTCAGTGCTGTCGCGGGCGGGAACGCCGTCAGTCGGGAAGAACTGCGAGAAACCCGTCAGCAACGCCGCTTTTCGCCATACCGGCTCATCGAGGACGCCATCGACCACGGTGGCGGCGGCGTCACGCGGCGTGGTGATGGCGAGTGCCCCGCGCCGACCGTCGTATACGGCGCCGGTGTGCGGTTCGGGGGCTGGCAGCGTGACGGCGAGGGCCAGCAGGGCGAGCAGCGGAGAAATCACCGAGGGGGACGGATGAGGGGGCGTCCAACGGCAGACGCAACGAAACCGATAGCAGAAGCATATGACACCAGAAGCACCCCGCACGTTGCCGAGCGTGCCCTCTGCTGGCAAGTTCTTCGTATACAACGGCTTGCTTCCCTCCGCCGCTGAATCCTTCTCTTCAACTCACTCTGCATGCGCCGCTTCTCCGGACCCCTGCCGCGCACGGCGCCGCTGGTTCTCCTGCTCTCACTGGCCGCGGGCACCGTTGCTGCGGGGCAGGCGCGCCGCGCATTCACCGCCGATGACTATGACCGCGCCGCCCGGATGCTGGGCGCGGCCGTCAATCCGCTCGTGATCGGTGGGACGGCACCCGGTCTCGCCTGGCTTCAAGACGGCAGGTTTCTCTACCGAAGTGTCCGGCCGGCGGGGACGGAGTTCGTCATCGTGAGCCCGCGATCCAAGTCGCGGGCTCCGCTGTTCGACCACGTCAAGCTGGCCAACGCGCTCTCGACGGCCGCCGGAACCGTGCTGTCCGCCACCTCCCTGCCCCTGCAGTCGGTCGCGCTGTCCGACGACGACCGGTCGATCATCGTTGGCCTCAGCGGGAAGCAGTATCGATGTGACAGAGCCGTCACGAGCTGCATCTTTGTGGGTCAGGCGCCGCCAGTCGCGACACCGCGAAGCCTCGCGGTCACGTCGCCCGATGGCAAACGGGCCGCATTCGTGAAGGACTGGAACCTCTGGGTTCGTGATCTGGCCACCGGCGCCGAGACCGCGCTGACCACCGACGGCACCAAGAACTTCGGCTACGCCACCGACAATGCCGGCTGGGTGACCAGCGATCGTGCAATTCTGCTCTGGTCGCCCGACTCCAGAAAGATCGCAACACAGCAGCAGGACGAGCGCAACGTGGGCGACATGTATCTGGTGCAGACAAAGGTCGGACACCCGACGCTACGCGCCTGGAAGTACCCACTGCCGGGTGACAGCGTCGTCGCGATGGTGCATCGCGTCGTAATCGATGTCGACGCCCGCAGCGTGCTCCGCCTCAAGATGGCGCCGGATTTTCATCGCGCGACGCTTGGCGATGACATCTCGATGAATGACTACAGCTTCAGCCCCGACGGGTCGCAGCTGGCGCTGGCGTCCACCTCGCGTGATCACAAGCAAACGATCGTGCGACTGGCCGATACGCGCACCGGCGACGTCCGGACTGTGTTCGAAGAGACGACGGCGACCCAGTTCGAATCGCTCGCCGGCTGGCGCGTGCTCTGGAGCTCCAAGGAAATCGTCTGGAACTCCGAACGCGACGGATGGAGCCAGCTGTACCTGTATGATCTGACGACGGGCCAGCTCAAGAACCAGATCACCACCGGCGAAGGCCCGGTCTGGTCGATCGCGCGCATCGATGAGAAGACGCGGACGATCTGGTACGGTGCGCTGGGCCGGGAAAAGGGCCAGGATCCCTACCTGCAGCATTTCTATCGCTCGACGCTGGATGGACGCAGTGTGGTGTCGCTGACGCCGGACGATGGCGATCATCGGATGCAGCTGTCCCCTGACGGCCGCTGGATCGTCGACACCTGGTCGCGCGCTGATCTTCCGCCGCAGTCGGCCCTGCGTGACGACGCCGGCCGACTGGTGATGACACTCGAGACCGCCGACATCTCGAAGCTGGTGGCGTCCGGCTGGAAGCCACCGATCCTGTTCAACGTCAAGGCCGCTGACGGCACCACGGACATCTATGGCCAGCTTTTCCGGCCAACGAATTTCGACAGCACGAAGAAATATCCGATCATCAATCAGGCCTATCCGGGCCCACAGGGCGGCAGTGTCGGATCACGCGCATTCGCGGCCGCGCGCGGCGACAAGCAGGCGCTGGCCGAGCTGGGGTTCATCGTCGTCAGCATCGACGGGCGCGGGAGCGGACCGGAACGATCCAAGGCCTTCCACGATGCGTACTACGGCGCGATTGGCCGCGACAATACGCTCCCCGATCAGGTTGCCGGGATGCAGAATCTCGCCAAGCTGTATCCATGGATCGACATCGATCGGGCGGGAATGTGGGGACACTCGGGCGGCGGCTTCATCACGGCTGGCGCCATGTTCCGGTATCCCGACTTCTTCAAGGTGGGCATCTCGGAATCGGGCAACCACGACCAGCGCAACTACGAGGATGACTGGGGCGAGCGGTATCAGGGCTTGCTGACGCGCGGCCCGAACGGTGACAGCTATGCGGTGGAAGCAAACCAGCAGCTGGCGAAGAATCTCAAGGGCAAGCTGCTGTTGGCACACGGCACCATGGACAACAATGTGCCACCCGACAACACGCTACTGGTGGTTGACGCCTTGATACGGGCGAACAAGGATTTTGATCTGCTGATGATTCCGAATGCGGCCCACGGCTTCGGCAGCGCGTCCAACTACATGATGCGCCGCCGTTGGGACTATTTCGTGCGGTGGCTGCTCGATTCGGAGCCGCCCAGAGACTACATCATCAAGTGATCGGCCCTGACCGGCGAACGGACCAGCCACCGTTCGCGGGTCAGGGTACGGCCGATGCCTGCGTGATCCGGTTGAGCAGCACCGCGGTGCGCGCGATCTGCACCGCGACCGTCCGCAGGTCGAGCGTTTCGTTGACCGTATGGCCGCCGGTGCCACCCGGACCAAGCCCGTCGATCACTTGCGGTACGGTGGCCGCGATGAACGACACATCGGCGGCGCCGGCGCGAGCCGGATTGTCCATGCCCACCGCGCCGAGTCCGAGGTGTCGGCTCGCCCGGTCGAGGGCCGCCAGCAACGCCATGTTACCGGGCTTCGGTGCCATGGGGGGATAGCCGTCGTCGAACGTCAGCGTGGCAGTCGTTCGCGCCGACGCTGCGGCAACGATCGACTGCATCTGGGCTTTCGCCGTGGCTACCGCCTCGGGAGAGATGACACGCAGATCACCTGACACCACGAACTGTTCCGGCACGATGTTGCTCTTGCCATAGGCGGTGCCGCGCGTGCCAGTGCTGTCGAGGGCGACGGTGGTGCCGCCGACTGCAACACCGGCGTTGAAGGTCCGCAAGGGATCGCCACCGAGCGTCGTACGGAACGTGTTGAGAATGCGAGCCGCCTCATAAATCGCGCCCGGGCCGATGTCGTCGCGGAAGATCTGCGAGGAATGCGCCGGTGTGCCCGTCACGCGGAGTGTCCAACCGGTGAAGCCACGCCGCGCAGCGACGGCGGTGCGCGGGTCGCCATCGCCATCCTCGAATCCGATGGCGATCTGCGAGCGTGCGCCTGCATCGACCAGCACCTGGCGCGCGGCGACGATCGGCTCACCGGGATCCTCTTCGTCACCGGTGAGCACGACGGTGATGCTCATCCGATCGAGCTGGCCGGCCGCCTTGAGCGCTTTGAGAGCGAAGAGCATGATCACGTCCCCGCCTTTCATATCGGTCGAGCCGGGGCCCCGCGCGGTCGTATCGCTGAGCCGCACCCAGCGCTGGAACGGACTGTCTGATTCGAACACGGTGTCGAGGTGACCAATCAGGAGCACACGCGGCCCCACACCGGTGCGTTCGGCCACCAGATGCCCCGCCCGGCCGAACGCTCCGCCCGCCTCCCAGCGCGTCTGGAAGCCGAGGGCGTCGTACTCGGCCTGCAGCACCCGTCCCACTTCGCGCACGCCGGCGTGGTTCTGCGTACCGCTGTTCACGTTGACGAGGCGTTCGAGCAGCCGGAGTGCTTCCGCTTCGTTCGTCGTCGCGTATCGCGCCAGCGTCTTCTCGCTCTTCGAGAGTGAATCTGGTGGCACGGCCGAGCCGGCACGTGCATCCGTCGGAATCGCGGCGGAGCCAATCAGGAGCGCGGCGCCCAATAGCTGGAAACGCATGCAGGAGAATCGCAGGAGTGAGGGAGCGGTCGGACGGGTCTACGCGAAGTTTACACCCGCGGTGCGACGCCGGGGCTGGCCAGAAATCGCCCGCGCTATCGCAGCCCGAAGGACACCAGCGCTTCCCCCGTCGTGAAGGAGAACAGATTCGCGGCGACGATCGCGGCGTTGTCGCGCCATGTCGCGCTTCGGCTCGGGCTCGGGCCCGATGTGGTGGCCACCAGCTGCCTGAAGAGCAGACACTCCGCCACCGGGGCGAACAGTTCAGCACTCGAGACCCAGACCCACCGGGGCCATCCGACGAGCGACAGCAGTGGAAAGACGAATTGCACCAGCGGCAGCGTGCAGGTCGAGAGCCAGACGGCCGCCAGCAGCCGCACACCAGACGAGTGCGCCGGCGACAGCGCGAACCAGAGGACGACGCCTTCGAGCAGCACCGTCAGTGCCCAGTCGCGCACGAACGACGTCAGGACTGGCGCAAACATCAGAGGAGCCGGATCAGCAGTGGTGCTTCGGCCAGGACGTGGATGATTGAGAGGGTGAAGTAGAGGTCGCGCGTTGCCACGTAGTTCTGCGTGAATGCCGCCCAGAGCGCGACGACGAGGCAGGCCGACACGGCAAGACCGACGCCAATGCCGCGCCGCCAGACCGCGGAGCGTGCGGCGACCGGAATCGCGGTGAGTCGCCACAGCCGGCCGCGGATGGCGACCATCGGGATCGCCAGTAGCCAGACGGCGTAGTGCAGCGTCTCGAGCAACACGTGCGTCGCCACCAGAAAGTGCATGGGCACGCCGTTGGCTGTGTCGCCTCCCGCGTTGCGCACGATCCGCATCGTCAATGCATCGTCGCCAACGCCCGGCAGCGGTGGCGCATCGTGCAACTGCCACCAGAGAATGCCAATGAGCAGAGGTACCACGGCGAGCAGCGCGTGGAACGCCGGCCGCAGGTCGCGACGGCGGGCACGCAGTTCGCGATCGAGAATCAGAAAAGCAACCAGCGGGTGCAGATACACCAGAGCGAGCGACCAGGCGAACGGTCGCACACACATCGCCGCGCCCAGCAGCAGTGCGGCGGGAGCCACCCACCACCAGTCGCGCACGGGTTTCTGCGCCGCACGAACATTCAGCATTGCTGCGATCCAGGCGACCAGCGCCAGATTCCAGACGACGGCGCAGAACACCAGCACGCTGTCGTCAGCGCCGGCGCCAAACGGCGTGATCCGCGCCACCGTGGGCAGCAGTGTGGCGGTCACCGCCAGCGCCAGCACACCAGTGGCACCCAGCGCCATGAATGCCAGAAACGGTCCCGCGCGCGAGGGCAGACGCGACAGGATGTAGCGCGCCTCCATCCAGTTGTGCGGACCGGCACAGAGAAACAACGCTGCGATCGCCAGGGAGACCGGTGCGACCACCACCAGCCAGGTCACGGCAAGGCCGATCAGTAGCGCGATGGCAGTAAATCGCTGGCGGCCGGCAACCGACGCCGGCGGCAGCTCACTTGCGGCGGCGAGCACGCAGGACCAGCAGCACGGCCGCGGCGCTGGCAAGCACGGCTGCGATCACGAGCGTGGGCCCTTGAGGAAGGTTATCGGCGAGGCGCGGCGGGCTGGGCGCGATGTCGGCCAGGAGCGTCAGCAGAGCGTGAGGCATTCGCGGAAACCGGTTGGGGTCGTAACGAGCCATGGCGGTCGCCATGCCTTCATATCACACGCGCAAGAACTCGATCTGCCAGCTCATGCACGGGCGCCAGCGCCACGCCCTTGCTTGATGCCCTGCGCGGCGCTTCGATTGTCGGCGTCACGCACACCAGCGTCCGCCTGCTCAGCCCGCCCGTCCTGCCCGGAGCCGCCTATGCTCGAATCCACGATGATGGACTACCAGCTCACCATTCCATCGATTCTGGAACGGGCGGTGCGCATGCACCCGGAGCAGGAGATCGTCTCGGTGATCCCGGTCGGCGTCGATCCGGAGACCAAGGCACCGGTGCCGGGTGTCCACCGCACGACCTATGGCAAGACATATCCTCGTGTGATGCAGCTCTGCAACGCGCTCGTGGCGGCGGGCGTGAAGCCTGGGGATCGGGTGGCCACGATGGCGCTGAACACCTTTCGCCACTTCGAGCTGTACTTCGCCGCGCCGTCGGTTGGCGCGGTCTGTCACATGGTGAACATCCGGCTGCCGCTGGAGCAGATCGCCTACATCCTGAACCACGCCGACGACCGGATTCTTTTCATCGAGAATGTGTTTGCGGGAATGATCCCGCTGATCCGGCAGCATGCGCCGAAGGTGACGACGATCGTGGTGCTGGGCCCGGTGCCTGGCGGCCTTCCGCCAGGGTTGATCGACTACGAAACGTTCATCGGTGGGCAGCCCGCCACGTTTGCCTACCCGGAGATCGACGAACGACAGGCCAGCGGCATGTGCTACACCAGCGGCACCACCGGCGAACCGAAAGGTGTGCTGTACAGCCATCGCGCCATCGTGCTGCACAGTCTGGCCAGCCTCAGCACGGACCTGCTGGGCGTGAATTCGCGTGACACGATCATGCCGATCGTGCCGATGTTTCACGTCAATGCATGGGGATATCCGTACACCTGTACGATGACCGGCGCGAAGCTGGTGTTCATGAGTGTCTTCACCGATCCCAAGACGGTGTCACGCTTCATCGCAGAGGAGAAGGCGACCGTTTGTGCCGGTGTACCAACGATCTTCCTCGGTTTGCTCGACGAGATGGACCGCGCCAAGTCAGCTGGGACGCCCTATCAGTTTCCGGCTCTCAAGTGTCTGGTCATCGGCGGCAGCTCCACTCCTCGGGCTCTGATCGCGGGATTCGGCAGTCGCCATGGCATCCACGTCACGCCAGCGTGGGGCATGACCGAGACGACACCACTGGGCACTGCCAACGCGGTGCGTCGCGAAGACTATCCGGATGACCCCGAGCACAAGTACGACCGGATGGTCTACAGCGGCAAGATGTCACCGCTGGTGGAACTGCGCCTCGAAGATGACGAAGGGACCGAGATGGCGTGGGGCACCGGAGAATCGGGACGACTGTTGGTGCGCGGCCCATGGATCACGGGCAGCTACTACAACAATCCGGCGGCGACGGCCGCCACCCAGCACAACGGCTGGTTCGACACCGGTGACATTGCGACCATCGACATCGATGGGACGATGATGATTCAGGATCGTGCCAAGGACCTGATCAAGTCCGGTGGCGAGTGGATCAGCAGCGTCGATCTGGAGAACCAGCTGATGGGCCATCCTGCAGTGCGCGAGGCGGCCGTGATCGCGGTACCGCATCCGAAGTGGGATGAGCGTCCGCTGGGCGTGATCGTCCTGCGCGATCCGGCCGTGACGGTGAGCAAGGACGAGTTCGACCAATTCCTGCTCGAGCGAGCGGTGGCCAAGTGGCAGCTTCCCGACGCGTACGAAGTCGTGGACGAAATTCCAAAGACGACCGTCGGCAAGTTCCTCAAGCGCGCGCTACGCGAACGGTTCAAGGACTACCAGCTCCCTGCGGCTGGCTGAACGTCGTCGCTTCGGGCGGCCTGCGCAGCCAGTGTCGCTGCGCAGGCTGGTTGCATCAACGCCTACATCATCGACCGCGACTCGCGCCAGCGTCCGCGCGTGAAGTCGGGGAACTGCACCGGCATGCTTCCCTTGGCCACCGAGAGTTCGCTCAGCGGCCCCGGGGCGCACCACGCCGCGGCGTCATAGACGTCCATGTCGGGCGTAAGGCCTTCGCGCATGGTCTGGATGAGGCGATAGGCCATCACGTAGTCCATGCCACCATGGCCGCCGGCGCGTGCCTTGTCGCCCAGCTCGCGCCAGAGCGCGTGCTCGTGCTTGGCCTTGTAGGTGTCGATCGCTGCCCATCGATGCTCGGCGCCGTCCCCTTCGACGTACACGCGCGCCGGGTAGTCCTCGAAGATCCCCTTCGTTCCCTGCACCGAGTTGACACGCGAGTACGGGCGCGGACTGGACACATCATGCTCGAGGCGGATCGTGCGACCCTTCGCCGTCTTGATCAGCGAGATGTTCAGATCACCGGTGACATACTTTTCGGCCCACTTCGGTGAATCCTTCGGCTCATGATCCTCGCGCCACTTGGTGAGCCCCATCTCCGGTGTGCTCATCGACACCAGGTAGTCGAACTTGTCGCCGCGATTGATGTTCATCATCGCCGCGATCGGACCCAGACCGTGGGTCGAGTAGAGATTCGCATTGCGCAGCGTGTGGTGCGCGCGCCGCCAGAGCCCTTCATCGCGGTTCTCGAAGAGAATTTCGCGCAGATCATGGTTGTACGCCGCACCGCCGTGCTTGAGCTCACCGAACACACCAGCGCGCACCATGTTCAGCACCAGCAGCTCGTTGTAGCCATAGCTGCAGTTCTCCATCATGATGCAGTGCTTCCGCGAGCGTTCCGACGCGTCGACCAATTTCCAGAGTTCGTCAACAGTATACGCCGCCGGCACTTCGGTGGCCGCATGCTTACCGGCTTTCATGGCAGCCAGGCAGACCGGCACATGAAATTGCCAGGGTGTCGCCGTGTACACGAGATCGATGTCGTCGCGTTGCACGAGCTGTTCGAACGCGCGCTCGCCATTGCTGAAGCGCGCTGGTTCGTAGGTGTGGCCGGCGTCGCGCATCTGCTTCACGGCCATTTCGATTTTTTCTGGCACCGTGTCGCACAGTGCGGTGATCCGCACGTTGTCCACGCCGAGCAACTCGTGCAGCACGGACCGTCCACGCAGTCCGGTGCCGACGATCGCAACCCGCACGACCGCGTGTTTTTCAAAGGGAATGCCGAGCATCGTCGGTGCCGCGGCGACAGGCTGCGGCAGCGCGATGGGCGTCAGCGGTGTCGGCCCGCCGTCAGCGCGCGCCACGACGGGCAGCCCAAGTGCGAGGCCGGCACCGGCAAAGGCGGCACCCTTCAACAGGTCGCGGCGGGCGGGGTCGTTCGGCGTGTCGGTCATGGCGGCAAATGGCGGGTGATGTCAGTCGGCGTGCGTATCATCGATCCAGCAGGTTGCAGCCGGTCCGGCTGCGGTGGAGAAAAACATTGCGGCTGCACCAGCTTCGGGGAACTGGCTGCGATACCCCGCCTCCCACGCGACCGTGAATGCCGCGGCCTCGGTCGTGCGCACCAGCGCCCAGACGCTGCCGCCGAAACCGGCGCCGAACGCCGAGGCGGCAACTGCGCCCCGCTCAAGTGCAGTATGGACCAGCGCACGCGTCTCCGGAATCTGGTTCCCGAGCCATAGGTCGGCCGCCGACATCGACCTGGCGGTGATCTCGCCAAGCGCGGACCAATCGTGTGCCGCAAACGCTGTGGCCGCGGCTGGAATCAGCGTGTAGGTCTCGAGCAGGAACTGGTCGAGACGGTGCCGGAGCGCGGCGGAGGAAAACTGACCCGTCGTATCGGCCTCGATGATGCTGCGCAATCGGTCGTGAGCGTGCGGATCACTCTGCATGGCCGCAGCCAGCGACGGGTCGTCGCGGCCACTGACTCGGTTCCAGAGGGCAACGAGGTACGACACCATCCGCGACGCGCGGTTGTACTGCTCACGCGCGCCGGCAGACTTTTCAGCGACGATGCCGGACGAGGCGACCACGAAGCAATGCGATTCCGGCAACGGATAGGCCCCGATCCGTCGCACCGGCATCCATCCAAAGTCGACGATGTGGCCGGGTTCGGCGCAGACGATGGCCGTCTGGTCCTGACTCCCACCCAGCGTTCCGACCCCAGTCTCGCCGGCCAGCAGCCCGAAGACGCCACCGTTCTCCATCGCGCCCAGGTATCCCGCGAGCAGGGGCAGCGTTGGCAGTGACGTGCGCCAGATTGTGGTGTCGCGCAAGTGATTGACTGCCGCGATGGCGGAGAACACCGCAATCAGCAGCGCCGACGACGAGCTGACGCCCGCCGCGACGGGCAGGTCGCTTTCGAAGGCGATGTCGACGCCACATCGGGCGTCCGGAAAGTTGCGCGCAATGCGTCGGGCCACGGTGGCGACATAGTTCGACCAGTGGCCATCCGGGGCGAAGGCACGCAGGTCGAGCGACGTTTCACATGCGATGTCTCCGCCAGCGCCAAAGACCCGTACACGAGAGTCGCTGCGCGGAGCGGCGCGCACGATGAACCCTCGGTCCACCGCGATCAACAGCGATCGGCCGCCAGCGTAGTCCGTGTGTTTCCCGAGGATCTCGATCCGCCCTGGCGACCAGACACTCACGCGGCTGTGGGCTGCCGCACCACGCGCCTCGAGGGCCGCATCGCAGCGTGCGAGCGCACGTGACTTCCGATCGCACTCAGCTGGTGCGAAGCCTGACATCAGCAGGGCCGAGGCAAAGCGCTGTGGCGACGCTGCCACTAGAGCACCACCGCCCGATCGCGCAACACCCGAGCCACACTTTCGATATCGCCACGCGTTGACAGATCGAGCACGCCGTCGTCGCTCCGCACGATCGTGAATCGCTCACCGAGCTCCGTCATTGCCAGGCACACGGCATCCTGCAATTCCAGCTCACCGCGCACACTCGGCACCACGCGGCGACACGCCTCGAAGATCATCGGCGTGAAGGACCAGAGGTTCATGCTCACCAGCGAGTGATCGATCAGCGCCGCGTATGTGGTGGCGTCGGGTTTCTCGACGATACCTGTCAGCATGCCGGCCGCGTCATGCTGCAGCAGCGCGAACTGCCGCACGCGATCCTCCGGGATGTTGCTGTTGGCCACCAATCCCGCCAATGAAAATCCAACGGCGCCAGATGTACCCAGCTGCGCCAGCGCGTGGCAGGCCGCGACTGAATAGTAGTTGTCGCCGTTCATCACCAGCGCGCACTCTCCGTCGGCAAACGCCTCGGCGGCCGCGACCGCACCAGCGGTTCCCGTCGGCGTGTCCTGGATGGCGAAGCGCACGCGTACTCGATGCAACTGGAGTGCGGCATAGTAGGCCCTGATCGCCTCATGCTCCGGACCGATGACCAGACACACGTCCGTAATCCCTGCATCCGCCAGCGCGCTCATCGCGTGATCGAGGAAGGGTCGCCCGATGGGGATCATCGCCTTCACACCACCGTCGGCCACCCGCGCTTGCGCCGCGTCGAGCTGCGCCGCCGCATCCTCGCGACGCATGCGCGTTCCCAGACCGCGCGCCAGAATCACGGCCTTGGTGGTCACAGGCATGTGCTACTTCCCGCTGGCGACGGTCTCCGACGAGGAACGCCAGATCCGCGGCAGGATCTGCGACAGCCCGAGGAAACTCCCGATCCCGATTCCCAGCCAGACCAACGCCTGCGTGGTGTAGCCATAGAGCCAGCTGCCCATCCCGAACAGTGCGGCATAGACAAACGCACACCCGAGAATCCAGCCCAGCATCGCCATCGGGAGTGAATCATCTGAGGCCGGCAGCCCCGTGCGCTCACGGATCACGTTCCATCCGGGCCCGGCCGGCCGCACCAGCGCGTAGAACTTCTCGAGCACGGTGCGGTCGGTGGCCGGTCCGAAGTACGCCACCGACACCCACACCACCGTGGTGATGGCGACGCCGATGATCAGGGAGATGTGCGACGGAATCTGTGCGCCGTTCTTGGTCGCGATGAAGAATCCTGTCGCCACGAGGAACGACGTGACCATCGCGGCGATCTCGCACCACGCGCTGACCCGCCACCAGAACCACCGCAGCAGATACAGCAGCCCGGTTCCGGCGCCGATCGACATCAACAGCTCAAACGACTGTCGGGCCGAATCGAGCACGAACGTCAGCAGCGCGGCGAGGATCATCAGCGCGGCAGTGACGAGCCGGCTGACCATGATATAGTGCTTCTCGCTCCGTCCTGTCCTGCCGAATCGGCGATAGACGTCGTGCACCAGATACGACGTGCCCCAGTTCAGATGCGTGGCGATGGTCGAGACGTACGCCGCGAGCATGCCGGCGATCATCAGGCCCATGAATCCGGCGGGAAGGAACTTCAGCATCGCCGGATACGCCATGTCGTTGCCGATCAGCTTGGGATCGACGTAGGGGAAGGTGCGGGTGATATCGGACAGTTCCGGGAAGACGAGAATGGAGCTCAACGCCACGATGATCCACGGCCAGGGACGCACCGCATAGTGGGCGAAGTTGAAGAACAGCGTACCGGCAAGCGCATCATTCTCCGACTTCGACGCCAGCATGCGCTGCGCGATGTAGCTGCCGCCGCCCGGCTCGGCCCCAGGATACCACACCGACCACCACTGCACCGTGATCGGAATGATCAGCACCGAGAGCGTCAGCCCCCAGTCCGAGAAATCGGGGACGAGACTCAAGGTGCTGGCGGGAATCTTCGCGAAGAGGCCGGCGAGGCCGCCGACCTCCGGCTGCTGCACGGCGAAGTACGCCGCCGAGAAGGAGCCGGCCATGGCAATGCCGAACTGGATGAAGTCCGTGACCAAAACCCCCCACAACCCCGACGTCGCGGCGAAGGCGATGTTCATGCCAGCGCAGATGGTCAGCGTCTGCCACATCGGCCAGCCCAGCATCACGTTCGCGATCTTGGCCGCCGCCAGATTCACACTCGCCATGATGACGAGGTTGAAGAACAGGCCCAGATACACCGCCCGGAAGCCGCGCACGAAGGTGGCGGCCTTGCCCGAGTATCGGATCTCGTAGAACTCGAGGTCCGTAAGCACGTTGGACCGGCGCCAGAGACGGGCGTAGAAAAACACGGTCATCATGCCGGTGAGCAGGAACGACCACCAGGCCCAGTTGTTGGCGACGCCCTTCGATCGGACGAGATCCGTCACGAGGTTGGGCGTATCGGTGGAGAACGTCGTGGCGACCATCGACACACCGACCAGCCACCACGGGGCGGAGCGGCCGGACGTGAAGAACTCGGAGGTGCTCGATCCAGCCCGCTTCGCCATCACGATGGCCGGCAGGAACGAGACGACGATCGAGACGACGACGATGATCCAGTCGAGAGTGGTCAGGGTCACGGCGGGTCCGGCGGAAGGTTCGCGGTGCCGATCAGAAATCTTCGGCTGCACTGGTACGCAAAGAAACGAGCGGACTGGGCGGTCGCTACAGGCGACGCGCATCCGGATCCTTGCGTTTCCAATAAAGTCGGGCTCGTCAGGTTGACACGCCACGGGCCGAACGACAGACTGGCAGTGCCGACCGGTCCGCGGGGCAGGCACGATCTCCGACGGGAGTGCACAGTTCTTGACGAGCAGCTCCACACCCGCCGCTGACGCGACGACCTTGCCAGCCGGCAGCACCCATGGCGTACCGATGGGTCGTGCCTGGATCGGCTTTGCCGCCTTCCTGGTGGTCTACTACGCCTGGACTCTGTCGGGGCTTGGCCTCCAGACTCACGCGGGGAAATGGGTCGACGCGCTGGCATACGTTCCGCTGCACCTTGGCGCGATCGTGTGGCTGCTGCGGGCCGCGCGCGTCGGGAGACTGCTGCCCCCCGAGACAACTGCACTGCGACTGCTGGCTGCGATGTATGTCTGCACGATTGCGGGCAACGTCATCCTGGCGTACGACGCGATCGAGCGCTCGGTGCCGGAGATGGGCTCGTCGGGCAACACGTTCCTTCTCTTGTCCTATGCGATTGCGATCGCGGCGCTGGTGCGCCTCCCCATCGCACCGCGCACCGACACCGACGGCTGGAAGTACACGATCGATGTGGCGTGCATCATCCTGTCGATCGGCGCACTGTCGTGGACCTTCGTTCTGAGCCCGATCGACTGGACAACGGCCAGGTTCAGTACGCTGGTGCTCGGCATCCTGTATCCGTCGGGCTGCGTCATCGTCCTCGCCTTGATCTCGCGCGGACTGCTGCAGCAGTCGTCGACCACGTTGCGGCGCGATCTGGTCTGGCTGCTGTTGGGACTGTTCGCGCAAGTGACGCTCGACATGATGCTCGCACTCGAATCCGACATCGCACCGGTTCCATCGACCGACTGGGTGCTCCTCATCTATCCGTTCACGTACGTCGTGATCATCCGTGCGTGTGAACAGCTCATCAGCAACACGACGCCTTCGAGCGCCGTCCGCGACTCAGCGTACTATCCGTTGCATGTGCTGCCCGCTGTATCGGCAGCCGGGGTCTACGTGGTGCTCCTCTGGGCGACGCTCTCCGACCACGGGCAGCCGCTCACCGTGCTGGTGCTGACGGCGATTGCACTCAACGTGTTGTTCATCGTCAAGCAATTCCTGGTCGGCCGCGAGAACCTTGAGCTCCAACTGGCTCGCGCGGACGCCGAAAGCCGTGCGCGCTTCGAGGCGTTATCGCGCGAGAGTCAGCGCCTGGAGTCGGTCGGCCGTCTGGCCGGCGGAATTGCGCACGACTTCAACAATCTTCTGACCACCGTCCTCGGGAACAGCGAGTTCGCGCTGACGCAACTCCGACGTGGCGACCCCGCCCATGCCGAGGTGCTCGACATTCGTGGCGCGGCCATGCGCGGTGCCGAGTTGATTCGCCAGCTCCTCGCTTTCAGTCGCAAGTCCGTCATCGCGCCGGTGCTGTTGCAGCCGGATCTCGTTCTGCGCGAGATGGAGCGCCTGTTGCAGCGACTGGCCGGCGAGCGACATCGGCTGGTGTTCGACCTGTCGGCGGATGTCGGCGCGGTGCGTGCTGACCGTGGGCAGATCGAACAGGTCCTGGCCAACCTCGTCACCAACGCTCGCGATGCGATGCCCGACGGCGGCACGATCTCGATCTGTGCGCGCAACATCACGCTGTCCGAGACGTCGGCCTGCGATCTGACGCTGCCCATCGGCGAATACGTCATCCTCAGTGTTCAGGATACGGGCGTCGGCATACCACCCGAGATCCGCGCCCACATCTTCGAACCGTTCTTCTCGACGAAGGCGCGTGGCGAAGGTACCGGCCTCGGGTTAGCCAGCTCGTACGGCATCATGCGCCAGAACAACGGAGGCATCGCCGTCGAGAGTACGGTCGGTCGCGGGTCACGCTTCACGCTGTACCTGCCGCGGGTCGCCGGCGAGTCGATCGTCGAGCCTCCGGCCACGCCCATATTGGTGCTCGACGACGACTTCACTCTCGAAACGGGCGACACGATCCTTCTGGTCGAAGACGAGGCCGCGGTGCGGCAGGTGACGCGCCGCATGCTGATGGCGGAAGGATATCGCGTCTTGACGGCTGCCGACGCCAGCAGCGCTCGGGCGGTATTCATGCAGCACGCAAACGACATCGCCCTGATGGTGACGGACGTCGTCATGCCTGGCGACAGCGGCTTGACGCTGGCAACGTCGCTTCGGACGCAGTCGCCCGACCTGGCCGTCGTCTTCATTTCCGGCTACTCGGACCTGGAGCTCCGCCATGGTGCCGAGATACCGACGGACGACTTCATCCAGAAACCCTTCACGGGTGCACAGTTGCTGGAGCGGGTTTCGGCGAAACTGCGGGCGCGTCGTCACTCGCTTCCCACCGCCGCCCGTAGCCAGTAGTCACGACAAGCAAGACGGCACCCGCCAGCGCCCAGGCGTAGCTGTTGTGGAGACCGATGCTCAGTGCCGACTGCTGCGGCATGCCGAACTCGGCTCCGCCGGCACTGGCGCTCGCCGCCAGGATCGTCGGTAGAAACCAGGGGAGCAGGAAGGGCCAGGTACAGACAGTCATGTCGAGCAGATTCGCGCGGCGGTAGCGCGACAGGGCGAAGCGCTCACCGGTCTGCTTGGCGAACGGGCCCACCGCCAGAATGGCTACAACACTGTGCGTGGTGAGGAGAACGGCACCGCTGACCACGGCGACGATCCACACTTCGGCCATCCGCGCCGTGCTCGCACGGCCCTCGGCCGCGCGCACGAGCCGGTCCAGTGCATCGGTCGCCTGCAGTGTCCCGACCAGTGCAACCAGCAGCAAGGTGAAGATGCTCACGCCAACCGCCCGCTGCATGCCGTCGACGATCAGCCCGGTAGCACCGAAGGTCCCTGGGACGACGTGCAACAGTGCCGCTGGTGTGACGAGGCGCAACGCCACTGCCAGCAGCACCGATACTGCACAGCCAACGAGCAGGGACTCGATCAGATGGCGCTTCCGAAGCAGCATGCCGATCACGAGCGCTGGCGCGAACAGCATCAGGAGCGCGAGCGGTCCTGCGTCGGTGGCCGGCCCGCGTTCTGCGATCGACGACACGTCACCGCGGGCACCAAACGCCATCGACGTGATCAGCGCGAGCAGGCCGACCGGCAGGACATAACGCAACCGGCTGCGCACCGTCCCGCCGATATCGGCGTCCTGCGTTCCACTCGAGGCGATCGTCGTGTCGGACACCGGCGAAATCGAATCACCGAAGGTCGCACCAGCGAGGATCGCGCCCATCAGGACCGCCGGTTCGGCGCCGGCAGGCCCACCAGCCGGGTAGAGCAAGGGTCCCGCCAGAAGGATCGTCCCGAAACTCGTCCCGGTTGCGGTCGAGATCAACGCACACGCGAGAAATGCCGCGCCGACGTACGGGCCGCCGGTCAGATGCGCGCTGCGCGCGAGCCAGGCAAGCGCGCCAATGAAGCCTGATGCCCCCAGGATCGTCCCCAGCACGCCGGCAAAGAGCCACGCACAGAGCATCACCATGACGACGCGCTGGCTCATGCCGGCGAGCATCGCCTCCGAGTACCGCGCGCGATCTTTGGCCAACAGCAGCCCCAGGGTGAGCGCGGCAAGCAGGATCGGCCAGAAGCCCTTCTCGTCAGGCGCGCCATTGAGGGCGAGTACCGTCACGCCGGCCAGGAAGACACCGAACGGCGCCAGTGCGCCGGCCAGGCCGCCATGGAAGGAGAGCGGAGGCGCTGATGTCGAGTCGGGGTGTGTCGGCATGTGGACGAAGAAACTCGCCGTCGGCTATCGTTCGCGCCATGCCAGAGACTCCAGAGCCCGCGCCGGTGGCTGACGATTCGTTTCCCCTGTTCGACCTTCGCGTCGAAGTCATCGCCACCGATCGACCGATGGTGTGCAATCACCGCGCGGGCGACTGGTTCGAACTGGTGGGCGAGAACCTGAGTTTCCCACCCGGGCAAAGCTTTCCGCTGTACCCGCTGGCGGCGCTGCTGCCGTTGCTGCCGGCCAAGCAGCGTCCGACGCATCCCAACGACTGGATGACGACCGACGCCGACATCGCCTGTCCTGATCCGTTCTGCGGGGGGCGATTCCGCATCACCCGAACCGGCACCACCACGTTTCGCCATGGAGACGTGACGCTCGTTCCACTCCCAACCACCGACCGCGCCACCTGATGTCTGCTTCCCACGAACAGCCGCAGGTCACACTTGCGCCAGGGTACACGATCCCGCGCCTCATCAAGGGCGGCTGGCAGCTGGCAGGTGGCCATGGTGCGATCGATGCCGACGCGGCCATCGCCGACATGTTTGCGTTCGCCGACGCCGGCATCACGGCGTTCGATTGTGCAGACATCTACACCGGCGTCGAGGAACTGATTGGCCGATTCCTCCGCGAGTGGCGGTCGCGCCGTGGCGGCGACGCCGCAACGATCCGAGTACACACCAAGTGCGTTCCCGACCTCGCCGCGCTCCCCACACTCGACCGCGCCGACATCGAGCGGCTGATTGACCGGTCACTGCGTCGACTGGGCGTCGAACGACTGGATTTGGTGCAGTTCCACTGGTGGGACTGCGACATCCCGGGCGCGGTTGACGCCGCCCTGCATCTGCGCGACCTGCAGTTGGCCGGCAAGATCAATCAGCTTGGGCTCACCAACTTCGACACGCCGCACCTTCAGGCGATGCTCGACGCGGGTGTTCCGATCATTACGCATCAGGTGCAGGTGTCAGTCCTCGACGCGCGTCCACTGCGCGCCATGGCGACACTCTGTGCAACTCGTGGCGTGAGCCTGCTGGCCTATGGTGCGCTTGCCGGAGGCTTCATGCACGAACGCTGGCTCGGCGTTGGCGAGCCAGCGGAACCACTGGAGAACCGTTCACTGGTGAAGTACAAACTGATCATCGATGACTTCGGTGGCTGGGCACTGTTTCAGCAGTTGCTGGCCACGCTCGCTCGGATTGCGACGGCGCACGGCACGACGATTGGCGCGGTCGCACTTCGCTACGTACTCGATCAGCCGGCCGTGGCAGCGGCGATCGTCGGTGCCCGCCATGCTGGGCACCTGCCAGCCACGCTCGCGGCAGCCGCGCTCTCCATCACCAGCGACGAACGCGCCGCGCTCCACGCCCTGCTCGACCGGGCAACGGGGCCACTCGGCGACGTCTATGAGCTCGAACGCGAGAAGGGCGGTCGGCATGCATCGATCATGCGATACAATCTCAACACGCGCTGATTTCTTGCCTTCGTCGAGCACCGAATGCGAGATGGACGCGCGAACGAAGAGCAAACTGCCTGACGCAAAGGCGCAAGGGCGCAAAGGGCGCAAAGGGCCGTCTACACGATCCAGAGACCGCGGCGCGATGCGATGTTCAACAGCGACTTGAGCAAGAATGCTTGGGAACGGCAACTTCAGCAGCGCCGTCCGTCTGCTGTTCCCAATGATTTGCTGTCCTTTGCGCCTTTGCGCCTTTGCGCCTTTGCATCTTTGCATCTTTGCGTCAAGCAGTTGCAGTTCAGCAGTTGCAGTGCAGCAGTTGCAGTGCAGCAGTTGCAGTGCAGCAGTTGCAGTGCAGCAGTTGCAGTTCAGCGGTTGGCGTCGTGCTGTGGTCTCTGCGGCAGGCTTCCTGGGAGGTAATCGTGCCGCGCGGTGCTACGGCACCAGACTCCGACTCGGGATCAGATAGAACTGCTCCTGCCGCGGGCGAAAGAATCGGAAGCCGTCAGGCGTCAGGTAGGCGTCATCCTCCATCATCACGAACACTTTCTTGCCGCCCCACTCCGGAACGGGGGTGCCGGTGTTCAGCTCGATCGAGATGTACGATCCGAGACGCAGCCGGCTACTGAGCGCCGTGGTGTCGCTACGATTGGCGGCACGGAAGTCGATGCCCGCGCCGAGCCCGTGTCCCTGAGTGCCGATCGGATGGGAGTAGACCATCGCTTCGATCCCTTTTTCCTTCATCTCCGCCATCGTCGCGCGGAAGACGGCACCACCGGTGAGGCCCGGTCGGGAATGGCGGAGCATCAGGGCGTCCTGCAGCGTGTTCGTGTTCTGCAGCGCCTGTCGCAGACCTGCCGGCGCCTGAGTTTCCCCTGGGCGGAGGACGTAGGCCATCTTCTGCCAGTCCGTATCGAAGCCCATGTAGCTGATGCCGAAGTCGATGTGCACCAGATCGCCCGGCTCGATCACGATACCTTCAGTTGCCACCGCGAGGAATCCCCGCGATGTGGCGATGTCGCCACCGGCGCGCTGCACGCGAAGGTCAGGCTGAAACCAGGTGCGCACGCCGGCGGCCCAGAGTGCGTCGTACAGATGCCGCCGCACATCGCCGACGGTGGTGGTGCCAGGCGTGATCACCGCGGGCGACAGCGCGTGCTTCACGATACCCTCGGTCACGGCAACTGCGGTGCGGTAGTGCTCCATTTCATCAGGCAGACGCGTGTCGAGATACTCCTCGATCAGATCGCTGGCGCTGGTGAAGCGCGTCGTCGCCTCAGCGCCCATCGCATCCGAGAGAAACTTCCAGGCATCGTAACCGAGTGACCGCGTCTGACCCCGCCGACCGCCAATGCCAAGGCCGATCGTTTTCGGCTGCCACGTGTCATACAACATCCGTATCGTCGGGCCAGCAGGACGCGGTTCGTCGGTTGGTGAATCGAAGAAGCGAGCAATATTTTCCTCGGTGTAGCCGGTGATGGCGTACTTCTTCAGTCCCTTGTCGCCACCATCGATGAAGACGAAAATGTCGCGGTTGCCGGTGTACGGGCGCGGCGGCGCGATGTATTGCGACAGCGGGTCGTCGTGGAACTCTTCGTTGACGACGATCCACATGCCGATGTTGTGCCGGCGCATCATCGGCAACAGCATGGCGTGGCGCTGTGTCAGCCACTTTTCGCGGGTCGTGATCTGCTCGGACCAGCGGAGCAGCGGGACGCGGGAGCCCATCGCCGCGCCCGAACTGACGGTGACAGTGCTCGCTGCGGTCACCGTATCGAGCGAGACGGGAGCGCGGTGACAGGCGCCCACGGCCGTGAAGAGCCCACTACTCAGAGCAAGGACGGTTCGACGGCGGATCACGCAGAGCATAGGCATGGATGTTCGGAGGTGGACGGTATCCGGACAACCTATCCGGTGGCACCGATCACGGCAGATGGCCGCCGAAGCGCGTCCGGGCCGGCCATGGTGCGGCGGCGCTCGGCCAATTCCCGTCTGTCACAATCAGATCACTATTGGCACGGTCGCGACGATGCGGATCGCAGAGGCCGGCGCGCCGCAGCAACTTGACCGGGACGGAATCGATCCCCGATCACGTGGTGTCGTGTCCGCCGCCCTGCGCCCTGCGACGGTCGGGCCCGAGCGCCCTGAAGAAATACCCGAAAACCACCTCGACGCGGTGACTCCCTGCGCCACATCGCTCGCTTCAGAAGCCGGTCCACTATTGTCGCGCTGACCTGCGCGGCGCTGCTGACGATGCAGGTCATCGGCGCCCAACAGCCTTCGGTATCGGAGCCTGCACGACTGGCCGCACCGACGACGGCCCCCGCTTCCGCACGCCGCGTCGATCATCGGATCGGATACGTCCGAGCGCTCCTTGATTCCGGCCCCGCTGAGCTGGCGCAATCAGGGAACGTGTTGCGCCCGTTCGGATTCGCTCTTTCGAGCATCGACCCCTCGCTGCACCAGCTCAACATCGCGCTGCTCGACACATCCGGTGTGAGAGTGGCGCTGCTCCTCGGCGATGGAGCGGCTGTCGATGCGATATCGCGTGCGCGTCGCCGTGTACTCGCGAGCACCGCGGTGTTCCGTGCCCGTGGATCTGAACGGGCCGATCCGGATGCGACCACCGAGACATTGCGTGTCCCGAGTGTCGGCGACAGCCTCAGTCTGGTCTTCGTGAAGCCAGTGCTGCGCGGCGAGACGCACTGTGACTGCATGATGGACGCGGACGGCGTACTGGTGGCCGCGCTGTCACCATCTGTCGCGGCGTCATTGGCGGAGGACGGGATGTTGGCAGATGCCGTCGTGCCATCGTACATGCCTGCCGATACACCGGAGGCGCCCGCTCTCGCTGGGGCGCAAAGTCGGCTGATGACGATCGCGACGCAAAGCGGCGGGACGCCACCGCTCTGGGGCATGGCGGTGCTGGTGGCAGCGTGCATCGGGTGCGTAATGGCCTGGCGCACATTCAGTATCGGCGGACGATCGCTCGTGCGTCGTGATCAGCTGGCGCAGACGACATTTGACGCGAACGCTCTCATCTCGGAGCTCGCCAGCGGCTTGACCGAATCGCGCGGGCAGAACGTCAAGCTCGAGTTGTACTTCAACATCACACCGGCCATCGTCCACGCTGACCGGAAGCGTCTCGCACATGCGCTGAGACTGCTCATGCGGTCAGCTCAGGATGCCATGCCGACTGGTGGTACCCTGACACTCACGACACGCTTCGTCGAAATCACCGACGACCGAACCGACGACGCAGCGGTGCCTGCGGGGCACTACATCGTTCTCGAAGTGGCCGACAGTGGCCGCGCCATGACGCATGATCGCCAGCGGCGGTTGATTGATGCCCAGCGACACGAGGCGCCGCGTCGCTCCTTCGGCAGGGAAGACAGCCTGGGTATCGTTGCCGGCATCGTGCAGGCGCATGGGTGGTGGCTGCGTAACGACCGAGTGCAAGACGATCGCAACATCATCGGTGTGTGGATGCCCCTCGCGCACGAAGCGCTCACGCCGCTCGCCGATCTGCATGAGCAGCTGGCGTTCAGCGAGTAACGTCATCAATGCAATGATCCGCGCCTGAACCCAGGCGCCGGGTGCGCGCACGACCGCCTTCGCCCCCCGTCGCGGCGCTCCACAGTCTCTGGCTCCCGGGTATCAGCTCGTTACGGCAGCGCCCGGCTGATGACCCGCACCTAGACCGAACCACCGGTTGCCACTCCGACACACCGAGTGCAGAAATGGCACACCCGTGGTTCGGGCGGACTGCCACGATGGCGCACCGTTGGTGGAATACGGGTTGCCCTCCTGCTGTGGCGTGCGACCGGGCTGTCCGGCGCACCGATCGCCGACCCGGCGGTCGACCGTTGACCGGATTTTCCAGTCCTTCACACCCTACAGGGAGAGTCCCAGATGTTTGCAGCGAACCTCAATTCCGTGTTCGATCGCCTCATGACTGTCAGCCAGGCGATCGATGAAACGGCGATTCGCACGCCGGCGAATCTCGACGGCCGCGTCCGCACCCAGTTGTGGATGCCGCCGGTCGATATATACGAGACCGAGAACGCCATCGTGGTCGAGGCGGACCTGCCGGGCGTCCATCAGGAAAACCTCGACCTCCAATTCGATCGCAACACACTGACCCTGAGTGGTACGCGGGCCGCAACACTGCCCTCGAAGGACAAGGCAACGCAGCTGCGCGTGTTCAGTTCGGAACGGCTCAGCGGAGGCTTCTCGCGCTCCATCCGGCTGCCAGAGCATGTGGATGTGGAGAAGATCAGTGCCACGTTCACCGATGGCGTGCTGCGTGTCACGGTACCGAAGTCCAGCGTGGCGGTACCGCGCAAGATCGCGATCGGCACTGCGGAGGCGTCGCGCGCGATCAACGGCTGATTGCGCCGACGCACCATCGCTACCAATCGGTCGGCACGTAGTCCTTCAGGAACTGTCCCCATACGTGCCGGCCGGTGTTCGCCCCATCGATGATTGGGTCAACGATGCGCGCCGCCCCATCAACAATGTCGAGCGGCGGATGAAACCGATGCTCGGCCGTCTTGCGGGCCGCGATCTCCACCGGATCCTCATCGGTCACCCACCCGGTATCCACACTGTTCATGTGGATACCGGCGGTGTGGTAGTCGGCGGCGGAGGTGCGCGTCATCATGTTGAGCGCCGCCTTGGCCATGTTGGTGTGCGGATGCCGCGTGGTCTTGAAACGTCGGTAGAACTGCCCCTCGACCGCTGACACATTCACGATGTGCTTGTCGCGGCCTCCCGTTTTCATCATCAACGGCTTGAGACGCGCGTTGATCAGAAACGGGGCCACCGCATTCACCAACTGGACTTCCAGCAACTCCACTGCCGGGACTTCGTCCATCTGCAGGCGCCAGCTGTTGCGATCGCGCAGGTCGACCTGTTGCAGGTCCTGATCGAGACGGCCAACCGGGAACAGCGCCTGCTGCGCTTCATGCTCCTCGTCGAGCAGCTTCACCTGGCTGAGTTGGGCGGCGTGCGTGAGCCCGACGGCCTCCGTCAACTCAGGCGTCAGCAGCGCGTCCGCGCCCTTCCCTTCCGGCAGCATGTTGTATCCACGCACCCCTTCGTACGCGCCAAGCAACCGTCGCACCGGCCCGGGCATCACCCCAATCGCCGCATTCTCGATGTCCATCATGTGGTGATAGAAACTTGGCGGCCGCCGGACGGTCTGACAGGCGTTATTGACGATGAAGTCCAGCCGATCGCGCGTGGCGACCAGATGGGCACAGAACGCCTCGACGCTCGGCGTGTGCCGCAGATCCAGCCCAAAGATTTCGAGCCGGTCACCCCAGTCGGCGAAATCCGGCTCGGCAGCGTAGCGAGATGCCGAGTCACGTGGAAAACGCGTCGTGACAATGAGGTTGGCTCCAGCACGGAGCAACTTGATCCCGGCCTGATAACCGATCTTCACGCGGCCGCCGGTCAACAGCGCCACCCGCCCGCGCAGATCGGCAGTCTCCGTCCGCTTGGCATAGTTGAACGCCGCACATGCCGGGCACATCTGGTCGTAGAAGTGATGCAGCTCGGTATAGTCCTGCTTGCAGACGTAACAGTTGAGCGTTTCCCGCGCGTGCTGCGTCTCTGGTTCTTCCTCGACCGTCTCCTGCACGAAATCCGCTGGCGCAAAGAGTCGCGGCGTGATGAACACCTCCTCGCGACGGAGCTTTCTGATCCCAGTGTCCTGGAGAACCGACTCGGCGCGCTGCACACGTTCCTGCTTGCGTTGCACCCGCGTCGCCTTCACCAGTCGGCGACGGGCCAGTGCGTCGGGGCGCGACACTTCACCTGCGGCGTGCAGCAGTCGCGTCCGATCGGCCGCGGCGATCTGCGCCAGCAACGCGCGGTCGCCCGCGATCGACTCGAGGAGCGCGGCAGCGGCGCGAACATGCGCTGCAACTTCGTCTGGCGTCAGACCGTCCAGCGGCGACGGTATTGCGGGCGTGTCATTGGGTGAAGTCGACATCGTCGCAAGATAGCGACACCAGCCGCACGTTTCCCTCACACGCTGCCGACAGTTGGTCGCCGTGGCGCGCGCGACCTTCGCGCAGCGAGCGGGCGGACATGGGTGGATCAGCTCAGGGCCGTGAGGCGAGCCAAAGGGTGCCCTCCTTGCCGCCGTGGCTACCGTCTACCTGCACCACGCGGTAGCATCGACGTGACGTACAGATTGCGTGGCGGTCGTCTCGATCAGGACAGCCGATCGCCCAGAGGATTCGAGCTCCACTCCCCTGCTGAGCCCGCTGATGACTACCCGCCGTGGCTTTCTGACTGCCGCCGCCGCCCTGGCCGCCGCCCCCGCCTTCAGCACACGCGCCTTCGCCCAACTGACCCGCGCTCAGGCGCTGGCCGGCAACCGGACGGCGATCGACCTGGCTGACGACGAGACGTTCTGGTTCGAGATCCAGCGCGCCTTCGAGGTGGACCGGACCTGGGTGAACCTGAACAACGGCGGCGTCAGTCCGGCGCCGTCGATGGTCATCGAGCAGATGATCCGCGACATTCGCTACAGCAACGAAATTCCGGTGGACCACATGTGGCGTCACCTGCAGCCGCGGATGGAAAGCGTTCGCCGGGAGCTGGCGACGGAGTTCGGCTGCGATCCGGAGGAGATGGCGATCACGCGTAACGCCTCGGAAGCGCTCGAGACGATGATCTTCGGGCTGGACCTCAAGCGCGGCGACGAAGTGATCGTGAGCACGCAGAATTATGGCCGCATGATCAATGCCTGGGAACAGCGCGTGCGTCGTGAGGGCATCGTGCTCAAGCGGGTACAGTTCGCGGTACCGGTCGTGCGGGACGAGGATGTCGTGGCCGCCTTTGCCGCGGCCATCACGCCGCGTACGAAAGTCATCGAGATCACACACATCACGAACCTCACCGGCCAGATTCTCCCGGTGCGCAAGATCGTCGACATGGCCAAGCCCAAGGGCATCGAGGTGTTCGTCGATGGGGCACATGCGTTCGCCCACTTCCCTTTCAAGCGCGATGAGCTGGGCGTGGACTACTACGGCACCAGCCTGCACAAATGGTTGTATGCGCCAATCGGGACGGGCTTTCTGTATGTCCGCAAGGAGAAGCAAAAGGCACTCTGGCCGCTGATGGCTGGCAATCCGGGGCAGGACAACGACATCCGCAAGTATGAGGAGATCGGCACGCACCCGCAGGCGAATTTCAACGCCATTGCGGCGGCGATCGTGTTCCATCGCGGCATCGGTTCGGAGCGGAAGATTGCGCGGATGCGCTGGTTGCGTGATCGCTGGGCGAAGCGACTGCTGGCCGAGGGCAACGGCCGCGTGAAGGTACTGACGCCGCTCGACTCACCGAATGGTGGCGGCATTGGCTTCTTCAACGTTGACGGAATCGACCCGGTGAAGCTGGGTGGATGGCTCTACAGCAAGCACAACATCGTGACCACACCGATCGTGCACGAGAAGGAGTTCATGGGCATTCGCGTCACGCCGAACGTCTACACGACGCCGCAGGAAGTGGACGTGTTCGCGGAGAAGGTGTTGTGGGCCATGCGGCAAGGGATTGCGTAACCGCCGGGGAGCGCACCGCGCGGTGGCTCAGCGGCGTGGCCGGCTCGAGGAGGCTCTCCTGGCGACAGTCAGTGAACGGGGTCGGGTCAGCGAACGGGGGACGAGCAACTAACTGATTCACGCAGAGACGCAGAGTCACAGAGACACAGAGAAGAGCTGTTTCTTAGAGAATGACCGAGCTGCTCGGGAACGTCCGAAATTTTTGACGAGTCCAACACCGGCACTGTGCGCGGTGTGTTCCGTCAGGAATTCGCTCGTCCGCGCATTCCAAGTACGCTTTTCTCTGTGCCTCTGCGTCTCTGTGTCTCTGTGTCAGGCTGTTAGTGGCCGTTCGCCCGCTTGTATCTGCCTGTCGTGGCCGTTCGCGCTCCAGTGAGTCGGTGCGGCTGCCCGCGCTCTTTATGGTTCCCGCGTCACTGCCAGCACATGGACCGTCATGGCAGCCCCTGTCCAAGCAGCCGAAACACGTTCCCCCCCATGATCTTGCCAATCTCATCGGGCGTGAACTGCTGATCCATCAACGCCTGCGTGATCTCGGCAAGTGCATCGGTAGCGAAGGGTGTGGACGTGGCACCATCGAAGTCGGAGCCCAGCCCGACATGGTCGATGCCGGCAACGTTGACGGCGTGGCGGATCGCCTTCGCAATCGACTGGGCGCCAAGCGTGCAGACGGCCGCGTCCCAGTAGCCGATCCCCACCACGCCACCGTTGGCGGCGATTGCCGTCAGCTGCGCGTCGGTGAGGTTGCGTGGGCCGGGACAGGTGGCGGCCACGCCCGTGTGTGACACCGCCACCGGTCGTGTGGCCATGGCCAGCACTTCGGTGACCGTCTGTGGCGATGCATGCGCAAGGTCGACGATGATGCCGAGCGACTCCATGCGCTGTACGACCCGACGGCCGAGCGGTGTCAGTCCGCCATGTGTAACGCCGTGCGCCGAGGCCGCGACTTCGTTGTCGAAGAAATGCGTCAGGCCCATCATGCGGAAGCCGTGGGCGAAAAGCGTGTCGACACTCTCGAGTCTACCGTCCAATGCATGCAAGCCTTCGATCGCGAGCACAGCGGCGTGTACATCCGGGGACGTCTTCCGCTTCGCGATGAACGCGAACAACGACGCACTGTCGGTAACCAATACCAGCGAGCCCTTCGATCGCGACACGGCATCCTGCAGACGATCCGCCTGATGGATGGCCCGCGCCCGCAGGCTGGTCAACGACGCCAGCGGCCAGCGCTGCACGATCGCGAGCAACGTGATGTTGTCCGTTTCGCCGGTGTTGTTGTCGTAGTTCTGGTTCTTCGGCGTCTTGGTGACGACGGAGAAAATCTGCAACGCGACATTCCCGTCAGCCATGCGCGGCAGATCGACGTGGCCATGGTCGGACCGTTCCAGCGGATCGCGCGCCCAGAGCAGCTGGTCGGCATGCATATCGGCGATCGTCAGTTGCGCATGGGCGGTCTTCGCCGCGTCACTGACCCGCAGGTGCGACGCGTCCACCACCTTGTTCATGCGTTTGTCGACGACCCCGGGCAGCACCGTGAACGCGAGCAGCGCGGTGAGCGCGACGAGCACGGTACATCCGATGACGATCTTGCGAAGCATCTGCACCCTCGGTTCTGGATACCGGAACCAACCAGCTGGATCGGGCCCGGGCAAGCACCGGCGGTGATGACGTGGCAGTCCTTGCCGTTTGCTGCGACGGGGCAGAAGTTCGGACACCTGTGCAGACCTTCCTCATCGACCTCCTGGCGCTGACCGTCGCCGTGCTGCTGCTGGCGGTCGTGTTCCGACGCCCGCTGCGACGCTTCGCGAATCGCGCCGCCGCGCGGGCACGGATGAAGTATCGGGGTCGTCTCGACCGCTTCAAGTTGCTCAGCCGGGCCAATGTGCGGGGTCTGCTGGTGAACGATCCGGTGATTGCCACCGCGGTCGACGAACATGTCGCGACCACCGGAACCGACGCAGCCACCGCCTGGAAGATGGTTGACGTCTACGTGCGCGAGATCGTGCCGTTTTTCAACATCATCGCCTATTACGAGATCGGCTTCCGCGTCTCGCGCCTGCTGCTCGGGTTGTTCTACAAGGTGACGGTGGAGTATGAGGACCGCGACGCGGTGCGACGTCTACCGCGCAACGCGGTGGTCGTCTATCTCATCAATCACCGGTCGAACGCCGACTACGTTCTGGTGGGGTATGCACTCTCGGGCCAGGTTGCGATCTCGTACGCCGTCGGCGAGTGGGCCCGCGCGTTCCCGCTCGAACAGATATTCAAGGCATTCGGCGGCTACTTCGTCCGTCGCAAGCATCGCGAAAAGCTCTATCACACGGTGCTCGAACGGTATGTCCAACTGATCACGCGCGAAGGAGTCACCCAGGGCATCTTTCTCGAAGGGGGCCTGACCCGGGACGGCAAGCTGCGACCGCCGAAGATCGGTCTGCTGGACTATGTCCTTGGTATTGGCCACGATCCGGCATACCACAGCCGCATCCACGTGATTCCGGTCGCCATCAACTACGACCGGGTGCTCGAGGATCGGTCGCTGCTGCGCGAGCTCGATCGGACCAGTGGCGGCAAGCCCCCAGGCAAACTGACGCAGTTCGGCGAGGTGGTGCCGTACCTCTTCTGGAACATGACTCGGCTCGTCACGCGGCGCTGGAAGCGCTACGGACGCGCCGCCGTGATGATCGGTGCTCCCATCCCACTCGCTCCGTGGTACGCGAACCAACCCGACCTGTTCGTATTGCCGCGACCGGAACGACTGGCGCTGGTGGCCGAACTCACGGATCGCATCATGGAACGCATCGGCACGCTGATTCCGGTGACCCCCGTTCCGCTCGTCTGCGCTGCGATCCAGAGCCTTGGTGGCGAACTGCTGCCGCGCGCGAAGCTGCTGACGCGGATCGAGGATCTGCGCGATGAACTGGTGGACCTCAATGCGCGCGTCGTACGCGCCGATCGCGATGCCCGGGAGACACTGGATCTCGCGCTCAAGATGCTGGAGATGCGTCACGTGGTGCTGACGCAGGGCGAGAACTACCTGGTGCTCCCGCGTGGACGGGAGCTGGTGAGCTACTACGCCAACAGCATTGCGCATCTGTTGGGCCCCTACGAGGCGTCCGTCCGCGCCCGAGACGCCCTGCCGATGGAGCAGTTGGCGCTGTAGGCCGTTCGCCCCTATCGCGGCTCGCTGCCCCCGCCTGTACTGTTCAGGCAGCCAGAAATGGACGCCGTTTCAGCACCTCGACCGACCGCCATGACCTACGCTGCGATCACCGGATGGGGCAAGTGTACCCCGCCTGCCATCCTCACGAATGATGACATCTCGACCTTTCTCGAGACATCGGACGAGTGGATCACGTCACGCACCGGGATGCGCGAGCGACGAGTGTCGCATGTCAGCGCGATCGACATGTCGGTGGTGGCGGCAAAACATGCGCTGGCGTGCGCCGGATTGGAGGGGAAGGACGTCGACCTGATCATCTACGGCAGCTGCAGCAACGATGAAGGGGTGCCAAACAGCGCCTCCGGTGTGCAGATCGCACTTGGTGCGACACGTGCAGCGGCGATGGACGTGAATACTGCCTGCACCAGTTTCTGCTACGGACTGGCCACCGCCACCGCAATGATTCGCAACGGCATGGCGCGCAACGCGGTCGTGATCGGCGTGGAGCTCATCAGTCAGTTCCTCGATTGGAGCAATCGCAACGTGGCGGTACTGTTCGGTGACGGGGCGGCGGCGGTGGTGCTCCAGGCCTCCAACGACGAGCAGGGGCTGGTCGGCAGTGTGCTCGGCTGCGATGCCGAGGCGCGCGAAACGCTGCGGGTCCGCGGCCTCGGGCTGAACTATGCAAATCGCGACGTGAGCTTCGGCGATACGATCTGGGATTTCGATGGTCCGGTGATCTTCAAGCGGGCCGTGCATGCCATGGCCGAGGCCTCGAAGAAGGTGCTCGAGGATGCTCACCTGACGTCGGAGCAGATCGATCTGGTGGTCCCGCATCAGGCAAACCTCCGCATCATCGAGTCGGTGGCGAAGTACTGCAACATCCCGATGGAGCGTGTGATGGTCACCGTCCACAAGTACGGCAACATGAGCGCCGCGACCGTCCCAGTGGCACTTGTCGAAGCGCTCGAGGAAGGGCGCGTAACGCCGGGCGCTCGCATCCTGATGCCGGCCTTCGGCGGTGGGCTGACCTACTGCTCGCTGCTGGTGAAGTGGGGAGAGCGCGTGACGCCGCTCGGTGTGTCCGACGCCGCGCTCCCGCCTTGTACGCAGACGGCACTCGAGATGGTGAATATCGTCCGCGAGCGGCATGATGCGCACGGGCGTTCGCTGGCGGGATTGATGGCGCCGGTCTTCGTGGAGACGACGCTGGCGTAGCGGAGTTCAGCTCCGCGGGCGAAATGCGTCGACGGTAACCCGACCGCGAAACGTCCGGACCGTCACCGGCGGTGCCGCTCCGGTGCCGCCGCCGATCGAACGTGAGAGAGTGGCTGTGGTGCCGTTCCGCACGACGGCAGTACCGAGATCAAATGATGCGCCGCCTGCGGGCACCGCAATTCTGCCGATGATGTCACCGCCGGACGCGCGAAGATCGAGGGCCGCACGCTGATCGACCGGAAACTTCAGGTGCACTGGCCCGCCGAACGTCTCAATGTCGAGCGAACCGGCGGCGGCCAGACGGCCACGTACGCTCACACGTCCATCAACCGTCTCGATGCGCATCCGGCCGATGGGTTGTGCGGAGACCGTCACCGGCCCGCTGACCGATGTCAGTTGCGCTTCGTCGATCCGGCCGGCGATGTCGAGCCGGCCGCGAGTGGTGCGCGCCCGGACGCTGGGAGTGGTGGCGGCGACATGCACATCTCCACTGATCGACTCGACCGTGACCGACTCGAGCTCACCGGAGACGTCCACGTCGCCGGCCGCCGACCCCACATCGACCGAGCCAGTCACGCCACGCACTTTCACGTTCGCGGCGCCGCTGCGCACCACCAGACGAGAGCCGATCGGCACGCGGACCAGCAATCGCGACTGCCCCGCGGTGGCGGTCCCTTCGGCGCCGAGCTTGAGCCCTGTCAGGCTACCGCCACCGAAGAGCGTTTCGCCGGCGGCAAGAGTGCCGGAGATCGCCACTGAATCACGCCCCCAGCCTACGACCTCGAGAACTCCGCTTGGCGCGTGAATCTTGATCGACGCCGCGGGCGCCACACGCCAGCCGCGCGCAATGGTGGGCGCCTGTGCGCGCAGCACCGACGTCCCGAGTGCGACGAGCGCGACCAGGCACGCGATCGATCGAAGCAGCTCTAGCGCTCGACGCATCAGATCTCGTCGAGCAGCGTCATTGCGCGCTGCAGCAGGAGCAGTTGCTTCGCGCGCAGCACCACGATCGCGTCACGCGCAGCCGCATCGTCGGGATCCAGGCGCACGGCACTCCGGGCCGACGCAAGCGCCGTTTCCGTGGCGACCAATGCCGATTCGATCGCATCACGCGCCTCGAGCGGCCATCGTATCGACCGCAGGGAATCGGTCGAGGCCGCACGCCAGTTGCGCGTCTCATCGAGCACCGCCCTCACCCGTGGATCACGCCGCTCCTCTGGCAGCAAGACAGACGCAGGGTCAACGCCAGCACTGCGTCGCGTTCGTGAGATGGACGACACCAGAACCACCGCCAACAGCGCCGCCATACCAAGCATCGCCACGCGAACCGTTCGGCGATTGGTCCGCACGCGCTGCGATGGCTGCTCCGCGTCGCTGTCACGGGGAGCGGCCAGCATCGCCTGCTGCACCTGCGCCCATGAATCAGCGGGTGGCGTACGCTCGGCCGGCAACGCACGGATGGCGCGCCGGAGTGCCTCGCCTGGGCCGCTATCGGCCGTTGACTCGGGGGGTGGCGGTGTCGTCATCGCTCCAGCTCCCGACTGAGCAGCAACCGAGCCCGTGACACCTGCGCGCGGATCGTGCCCGGCGCATTGTCGGTGATCAGTGCAATCTCCTCGTAGCTGTACCCCTCGACATCGCGCAGAACGAACGCGGTACGCATCCGAGGAGGAAGCGCCGCGATGGCACGTTCGAGATCGATGCGCGTGCCGGGTTCGGTCGACGGGGCCGCGATGCCGGCGAGCTTCTCCAGTTCTTCCTCGGCGGTCTCGCGTGCATCACGGCGGCGCTGCGCGCGAAGCGCGCCGAGGTGCGCATTCACCGCGATGCGATGCAACCAGGTCGCAAAGGCACTCTCACCGCGCCAGTGTGGCAGGCCTCGCCACGCCTGCAGAAACGTTTCCTGCAGCAGATCAGACGCCAGCGCGTCGTCACCCGCCAGCCGGATCAGCAGCGCAAAGACACGCGGCGCGTGGCGACGATAGAGCGCGCTGAATGCGCCATCGTCGCCCTGCTGTGCCGACGCGACCAGCGCCCGCTCACGGTCGGCGTCGTCGGGCGACGAGACGGATGCGGAAGGTGATGTCGTCATCAACGAGATCATTGCCAAGTTCCGAGCCACGGTACGACAGCCCCCAGAGATGTCGGTTGATACGAAAGTACGCGTTGGCGGCGACGCTCGCCTCAGGTGCCGCATCGAGCCGAGCGTCAAAGGCGATGAGCTTTGTGGAATCCCGGATCGTGAGCAGGGCGTCGACCCGCAGGACGCTCTGGGTTGTCCTGCGGGCCCGTTGGATGCGCAGAGTGGCTGTCGGGAAGCGCGCGACGTCAAAGAAGTCGGCCGCAAGCAGGTGCTTTCGCAGCCGGTTCTTCGGGATCGGCTCCCAGGCTGGAATGTCCGTGACATCGAGCGTGGACAGTGGAATCGTGACTGCACCAGACACCAGGTCCGCACCACCGAGCAGCATCGTACCGGGCGCCACGCGAACCGTCCCTTCGTGCTTGCCACGTCCGCCGAACTTCGTGCCCTTCCACGCCACGATGGTCGAGTCGATATCGAGTCGCATGGTGTCGGCCCGCGCCGGGTCCCAGAGGCGGATATCACGCGTCGCTCTCCAGGTTCCGTCGCTGGCACGCGTCGGCATGACGACGCCATCGCCGCCGTAGCCCGGCCGAGTGGCGCGGCGCGCGGCAGTCATCAAGGGATCGTCCGCGAACTCCACCGCGTCGATTTCGCAGGCGATGCCGCCGGGCGCCAGAATCTCGAGGTGAATGTGCTGCGCTTCGACGTTGCCCGGATAGGCGCCCGGCCGGATCGTCGTCAGTGTGTAGCGCCCATCGGCATTGGTGATCGCCCAGCCTCGAATCCGTCCGTGCAGCGACGCGAGCCCAGTCGCGCCGGCGTCCCGTGCGTATGCGCCGCGCTGATTGGTCTGATAGGCGTAAACGATCACGCCGGGGGCAATCGTGCGTCCGTCCATCTGCCGGACGATCCCGGTCACGACCAAGCGCTCACCGGGTTCGTCAGGGCGGGTCAGTGTCGCCACCGCGGTCACACCGCGCGGCACTTCTTCCGGCCCTCGTGCCGGGCACCACTGGGCCTGCACCAACGTCGGCAACAAGACAAGCAGCGCGCTGGACGACGGCATTCGATGCATGCAGATAGACTCGGGGAAAGGGTGCGGCAGTTGGATGCCGGCCACGGTTGCTTTGCGTAGTGCTATGCACGCTGGGCCGCGGCGGCATCAGACAGGCATCACTCGGACGTCTCCCATTGGAACAGCCCCATGCCCAATCGCCCCCTCGCCTGCGCCACTCGCTGCCTGACGACGCTCTGTTTCGCTGGCAGTCTCGTCGCGCAGTCGACACCGTCCGGCCCGAAGGCGCGGCTCCTGCCAACGCTGATTCCGATCGAGTCGTTGTTCTCGGCGCCGGTGGCGGTGGACGATGCGGTGTCTCCCGACGGACGATCGTTGGCGTTTCTCACCCCGTGGCGAGGTCGGCTGAACATCTTCGTTCGGCCGATCACCGGTGGAGGCCCGCGGAGGATCACCTCGGATGCCGCACATTCGATTCCGGTGTTCTGGTGGAGCGCCGACGGCCAACGTCTGCTCTACCTGCAGGACAACGGTGGTGATGAACGGTTTCACCTGTTCGCACGTCGGGTCGCAGATACTGGTGGTGTACGCGATCTGACGCCGTTCCGAGGCGTCGAAGTTGAACTCGTGGCGCTACCGCACAAAACGCCAGCCGTCGCAGTCATTACGCTCAACCGGCGCGATCCGCGCCTCGCTGATGCGTTCCGGGTCAATCTCGAGACCGGGGCGCTCGAACTGGCGGCGGAAAACCCCGGCGCATTTCTCGGATACATCGCCGATGCGGACGGCGCTGTGCGCGTCGCATACTCCGTCGATTCGCTCGGCCGCTACTCCCTCCAGGCGCGCGCGACGGAGCGCCAGCCATGGCGGGTGGTGCGCACGTACCCGCCGACCGATCGGATCACGCCGCTGCGATTTCATGCAGATGGCCTCCGGCTCTACATGCTCAGCAACGCCGAGACGGATCTGACGCGACTGGTTCTGGTCGATCTGACGCGCGGCGCGGAGACGCAGGTCGATGCGGATCCCCTGCACGCGTCGGACATTGGCGTGCCACTCTTTGATGCGACCAGCGGCGCGTTGCTGGTTACCACCTACCCTGCCGACACGACGCGTACTTACGCCCACGACCCCGACGCGCGCACGATGCTCGGCCTGGTGCGTGCGCGTGCTGGCGGAGGCGCCCTCTCGGTTGGCAGCGTGAGCACCGACCGGACACGTTGGGTTGTGTCACACTCGGCCCCGGACCGATCGAATCGCTCCTGGTTGGTGCACACGACCACCGGCAACGTCCAGCTGTTGCACGCTGTTCGGCCCGCGCTGGACCGCTACAGGATGGCGCCGATGCGCCCGGTGGCGTTCACCGCCAGAGACGGCCTGCCGTTGCACGGATACCTCACGCAACCATTGGCCACCGCAGCACAACCGCCACCGCTGGTGGTGCTCGTGCACGGAGGACCGTGGGAACGCGATGTGTGGAATTTTCAGGCCGATGTGCAGATGCTTGCCAATCGCGGGTACGCCGTGCTGCAGGTAAACTTTCGGGGATCGACCGGATTCGGGAAGCGCTTCTCCGGTGCCGCGCGTCACGAGTTCGCTCAGGCCATGCACACGGACCTCCTCGATGGCGTGCAGTGGGCCGTCGCGAACAACTTCGCCGATTCCACGCGAGTCGCCATCATGGGTGGTTCTTACGGTGGCTACGCAGCGCTAGTGGGGCTCACCTTCACCCCACGTGCGTTCCGGTGCGCCGTTGATTTCGCCGGTAGCAGCAATCTCGTCACGCTGCTCGAAGCATTTCCGCCATCGTGGCAACCATTCCTGCCGCGCAGTTGGTACCCCTACGTCGGCGATCCGCGCGATTCGAGCAGTCGGGCGGACCTGCTGCGGCGCTCACCGTTGTTCCACGTCGATTCCGTGGTCGCGCCCCTGCTAATCTTTCAGGGCGCCAATGATCCACGGGTGACGAAGGCACAGTCCGATCAGATCGCGGCGGCGCTGCACCGGCGTGGCATTCCGGTGACCTACCTGCTCGCTGCAGCCGCCGGGCACAGCTTCGGCGAATCCGAAACGAGACTCGCCGTCAACCGCGCAACAGAGCAGTTCCTGGCGCGCTGTCTGGGGGGGCGGAGTCAGGCCACCGTCAACCCGGCGATCACACGAACGCTGCGGGCCATGCGCGTGAACCTGGACCGGTAGCCAGCCCGCGGAACCACCGACCTGTGTTGCCAACCCCCGGGCACTCCGCGAAATTACCGGGTCTGCCTCAACTCAGGAGCCCGAGCATGCCGGTCACGTTCTCTGTCAACGGAACCCCTCGAACCGTTGACGTCCCCTCCGACATGCCGCTCCTCTGGGTGCTGCGTGATGTGCTCGACCTCAAAGGCACCAAGTTCGGC